>NZ_RAUX01000032.1 GCF_013464485.1 Stenotrophomonas maltophilia | reverse complement strand
GGGGGGGGGGGSGGGGTATCCGCGGCATGGATGCCGCGGCTAAGCCCCCATGGATGGGTTCACGGCGTCCCCGCCAGCCCCACCCACCCGGCCAGCCCCCAGGAAGCAGGGATTCCGCGACCAAGCCACGAGGGGCTGCGCCGTTGGCTGGAAACCTACGGCCACCAGCCGTGCCCAAACCGGGCGTAATGATCCGCCGCACGCTCGAACGGGTTGCGCGCACTCACCCCGCCGCATAGCAGGTACACCGGCAGGTACAGCGGCCCCAGCACCATGTACTGGTAGACGTGCGCGCGCTCGTGATCGTCCAGCCGGATCAAAGGCTCCACACCCCACCCGGCCTGGTGCGCATAGGTGCGGCAGGAGACGCCCAGATCATGGCCGGTATGCAGGATTACATTGCCCAGCGTAATGGCGCCGCCCGGGCCCCATGGCCAGCGGTCGAACACCAATGCACTGTCAGGCCCACTCCAGCGCAGTGTCGCGCCACCGAGCATGCCCGCCAGGCCTCCCATCAGGCCGAGCAGGGAATTGGGTGACGTCCAGACTGCGCCCACCATCTGCAATGCACATAGCCAGAGCGGCCGACGCCGGGGTGAGATATTCAATCGGCCTCGTTGGGAATCAGCAGCCACAGGATCAGGTAGACCAGGATGCCGGGAAAGGCGGCCGATCCGATCGATACCAACACGAACACAATCCGCACCAGCGTGACATTCCAGCCAAAGCGATGCGCGATGCCGCCCATCACGCCGGCAATCATGCGGTCGTTCAATGAACGTGACAGCGTCTTGGGCGCGGTGTTCATGGCGGTGTCTCCCCGGAATGCGCGAAGGCGGTCGAGCGTGGCCCGACTCTACACCTCATCCATGTCTACGGAATGCTCACACCACCCAAAGCGCACCAAGCCGAACCGAAGGATGGCGACCAGCACGCGGCTATGGAATTTTCGGACTTTCTTCATGGCAAGCGCCAGATGCATCTTTGACGATGGCTAGAACAAATCCTGGACCACAATCATGCGCCTCCCAGTCATCATGGCTTTGGCTTGCTTGCTTCCTGTCTTCTCCGTCAGCGCGTCGCCCACCGACTGCGCCCTGACTGATCCACGTTACGCCGCTTTGGCTGGAACACTCTGGCTGACCACCGCAGTCCATGAGAATGGCGACACCCAGGTCGATCACTCCGGGAAGTACCCGGCCGTCGTGGGGATTTCACGCTGGGACGCCTGCCGAAACCGGTTTGAGTACTTCGATCCAGAGACGGCACAGTCGCGCGCGGCCAGCGGAGGAAGCGGCTATTTCCTGTTCACGGGTGATGGCAGATACCAGATCACTCTTCCTGACCATGCATCGCCGATCAGGCGCAGGATGGACGTGATGACGCCCCAGGAATTCACTTACTCCAGGCGGGTACCGGAGGGCATGAAGCCGGGCATGCCCGATGTCACCATCCAAGTGGTGCACACCCCCTACAAGGGCTCGTTGCAGATTTCGCCTTCGGTTAGCCCTACCGCCGACTGAGTCTTCGCTGCGCGTCCGCAACGGCCAACTGCCCTGGAGCGTGGCTCGACGCTACGTCCGGGCCAAATCTACGGCGTGCGTTGGCGCAGCGCCTGCAGGCGGGCACCAAACCAGGCCGCGGCGGTCTGTTCAGGCTGCCCCGGGCACTGGATACGGTACGGCTTGCCGCTCATGCTGCTCTGGCTGGCGGCGCGCTCGATGAACTGCTCGGCACTGTCCACCATGTCCTTTTTCAGCAGGTAGTCGTACTTGCGCTGCAGGTGCGCGCGCGCATCGCTGCCATCATGCCAGCTGCCATTGCGCTGGAACCGGCATTGGGAGCCATCCAGGCTGGCGATCAGCTGGGCGATCTCCCGCCGTGCATCAGAACTGGGTGCTGCCTGGGCCACAGGTGCTGCCAGCAGTGCTGCAAGAATCAACAAGATCCGGTACGTCATCATCCCCCCAAAGTCAGTCGAGCATGGTCCGACTCTACTGGTCGCGCGCCTTCAACCAGTCATCAATCGTCGTCGGCACTTCCCGCTGCGCGCGCCCGGACACGTAAATGCCGATATGCCCGCCACGGAAACTGGACTCGGTGTAGTCGCCGGTGCCCAGACGCCCACGCATCGCGCGCGAGGCATCGGGGGGCACCAGGTGGTCCTGCTCGGCATAGATGTTCAGCACTGGAAGGGTCACTTGCGACAGATCCACGGCCTCTTCGCCGATTCGCACGGTGCCGTTCACCAGCCCGTTGCCCTGGTAGAACTGCTTGATGAAGTCACGGAACGCTTCGCCGGCCAGGTCCGGCGAGTCGAAGATCCACTTCTCCATGCGCAGGAAATCCTCCAGCGCTGCCTTGTCATCGAGAATGTCGAGCAGGCCGACATACTTCTGCACGTTCAGGCGGAACGGCTTGAGCATCAGGTAGCTGGCATTCATCAGGTCGGCCGGGATGTTGCCCAGTGTGTCCACCAGCAGGTCCACGTCCACCTGCCGTGCCCAGTGCGAGAGCATGTTGTCGGCAGTCTGGAAATCGACCGGAGTGACCATGGTGATCAGCTTGCCCAGCTTCTGCCGGCGCAGTGCCGCATAGCACAGCGCGAACACGCCGCCCTGGCAGATGCCGAGCAGGTCCACCGGGCCACCGCTGCGCGCGCGCAGCGCATCCACTGCGCCATCGATGTAGCGCAGCAGATAGTCCTCCAGAGTCTGGAAGCGCTCCGAGCGATCCGGGTAGCCCCAGTCCAGCACGTACACGTCCTGACCCAGCGCCAGCAGCTTCTGCACCAGCGAACGATCGGCCTGCAGGTCGACCATGTACGGCCGGTTGACCAGCGCATAGACGATCAGCAGCGGGGTGCGCCGGATGGGCGCCTGCTCACCGACGAAGCGGTACAGCACCACCTTGCCATCACGCCAGACTTCCTCGCGGGCGGTCACGCCATAGTCCACGTCCTCCACCTGCGGCAGCAGCTTCAGCCCTTCCATCAGCTTGCGCTGCATGGCCAGGGTTTCCTGCATCAGGTCATCGGCGTTGAAGCCCAGCGGTCCTTTCATCGGTCACGCGCCCGTGCGGTGGTGCGTGCGGCAGCCTTCTTCGCCGACGCCTTCTTCGCGGTTGGCTTCTTCGCAGGCGCGGCCTTCTTCGCAGCTTTGCGCGCAACGGGCTTCACCTTTGCCGGTGCCGGCTGTGCCACCGGATCCACCGCGGCAGTGCCCGCCAGCACCGCTACCTGTGCCTGCAGGCGGCGCAGGCTGCGCTCCAGCTCGGCGATGCGGCGGTGTGCGGCATCCATCTCGCTGCGGGTCGGCAGGCCGATACGTTCACTCATCTGTTCGACCTCGCCCTGCAGGCCCGCGCGCAGGCGCATCTGTGCGTTGCCCAGCGAGGCATACACCTGCTGGAATGGCTCGGACATCGCGACCTTGGCGTAAGCTTCCTCGGCCACTTCGATCCAAAGGTCGAACATCGCGCGGGCACTGGTCAGCTGACTGCCCGGTTGTTCGTGCTCGGCCAATCGCTGCTCGAACAACGCGAAGGCCCCGTCCAGCGCCTGCTTGATCTGCTCGACGTAGGCGCGCGAATGCTGCTGGTAGTCCTCCTGCGCGCGCAGCAGGGCCTGCCAGCGCGCCTGGTGTTCCCGGCCGGGCCCGAACGCCGGGCTCTGCAGCCACGGTCCTGCCTGCAGCTGGAACTGCTGCAGCCAGGCAGCGAATTCAGGAACGGCAGCGCCGGCATGGGTACTGCCACGGGCGCCCTGCAGCATCCACTGCAGCATGCCGTCGCCCTGCCCCTGCACCGCTTCACGCCAGGCCTGGGCCACGTCGGCACTGCTGGCATCGCGGCCGGCGAAGCGTGCGGCCACGTCCTGCATCGTGCCGTACCAGCTGCCCGCCTGTTCGCGGAACCGGCGAACGGCGTCTTCCGGCGCACCCTGCCCCTGTTCGGGCAGCAGCTGGCCCCACCAGTCGAACAGCCGTTGCCAGCTGCCGGGGTCGTCGCCGGACGGTGCGCTGGGCGTACCCGCATGGCGCAGGGCATCCCCCCAGGCACCAAAGTACTGCCGGGCCAGGGCTTCGAAATCGCTGCTGCCGGCGTCGTGGGCCGAGCTGGTCATCGCAGGTCTCCGCTGGGCTGGCTCATGGCTTGGGGATGCGCAGGGTCTTGCTGATCATCAACGACCCGGACAGAGCGAACAACAGCACCATCGGGTGCAGCTGCCACGGGCCGATCTGCCACTGGCCGAACCAGATGTCCTGGCCGATGGCATCGGTGCCGGCAGCGATGGCCAGCACGATCACCAGCACCAGGCTGGTCGGGATCGGGGTGCCCTCGAAGTACTTGACCTTGCCCTCGTCGCCGGCCAGCGCCTCGGCGGTGACGTTGTAGCGGGCCAGGCGGCTGACGCCGCAACAGACGAAGTAGCTCAGCACCAGCCAGTCCCAGCCGCCCTGCATGCCGCAGGCATAGGCCAGCGCCGCCGGTGCCACACCGAAGGAGATCACGTCGGACAGCGAGTCCAGCTCGCGGCCGAGGGTGGAGCTGGATTTGCGCCAACGTGCGATGCGTCCGTCGAGGGCGTCGAAGATGAAGGCCAGCGGGATCAGCGCCATGCCGAACAGCAGGTAGCCGCGCTCACCATCCTGCAGGAAGCGCATGGCCGCAAAGACCGCACCGGTGCCGCAGAACGCATTGGCCAGGGTGAACCAGTCGGCCAGCTGGAATTCGCGCAGCATCGAGAAGTGACGTTTCATGGGGTCTCACGGAGCATCGAGGCCCACAGGTTACCGCGAGCGCTGCCGTGGGTGACAGCGTCGGCTGCGGCGATTCTTCACCGCTCCGTCACCCACCCTCACCTGCGGTGAATTTTTCGCCACCCATCTTGACAGCCTAGGGGGGTGGCGCCTGTCACGGCTTATCCACAAAGTTGCCCACGCGTAATCCACACCCCCTGTGGACAACCAGATCTCACTGACCGCGACGCTGGACATTTCCTCATCACCCGGAAGTGGGGTTTTCCTACTTCCCAAGGCGTGAGCTCAGCGCTATGGTCAGCGGCGGACCCGCCGCCGCCACGTCCGGAACTCTGCAATGGACGATGACGATGCTGGATGCTTCCACCCTGGCCGCACAGCTGCGGCAGCCTCATGGCGACGCCGCGCTGGCCGTGGCCGACTCGATGAACCGCAGCAACAGCGCCCTGAATCAGGCGGTGATCGGCCTGCTGGCAGTGACGGCTGACGAATGCGTGCTCGAGATCGGCCCCGGCAATGCGGCCTTTGCGCCACAGCTTCTGCAGGCGCCGGGCAGCCAGTACCTGGGCATCGAATTGTCGGCAGCCATGGTCGAGGCGGGCCGCCAGCGGCTGGCCAATGCCGGCCTGGCCGACCGAGCGGCGATGCGCCATGGTGATGCCCACGCTCTCCCGGTCAGCGATGCCACGATGGATGCGGCGTTGGCGGTCAACACGCTGTACTTCTGGCCGAACCTGGCCCCGGTGCTGGATGAGCTGGCGCGGGTGCTGCGCCGCGGTGGCCGCCTGTGCCTGGCGTTTGGCGACGCGGCCTTCATGCGCAGCCTGCCGTTTGCCGCCGATTTCCAGCTGCATGAGCTGGACGCCGTGGAGCTCGCACTGCGGGTATCGGGCTTCCGCGTCTCGGCCTGGCGCAGCCACCGGGAATCCGCGGCCGGCAATGATGGCCAGATCCGCGAAAAGCACTTCCACCTGCTGCTGGCACAGCGGCGCTGAAGCTGCCCGCCTGACCGAGTGGTAGAGCCGGCCGCKGGCCGGCTGCCCCGYCCAYCCCGKATTGCCGGCCHGCGGCCGGCACTACCCAGCCTGCACCCGCCGCCAGCGAGCAAAACAGAACACCTGCAGCACCAGCATCGCCACCAGTCCCAGCGGCCACGCCCACCACAGGCCGGCCAACCCGTACCGCACCTGCAGCCACATCGCCAGTGGAAGTTCCAGCAGCAATACCGCGGCCATGCCCAGCAACGCCGGCAGCAGTACGGTTCCGCTGCCGCGCATCACGCCGACCAGCACCGTGGTACCGCCCATCGCCAGTACGCCCCACACCACCGTGCGCAACTGCCAGGTGGCAAGCTGGCGCACGTCCGGCGCGGCCAGGATCAGGCCGGTCAGCCACGGTGCCAGCGCCATCACCAGCAGCACCACGACCGTCAGCATCGCCAGGCCCAGCATCACGCCGGTGCGGGCAATGGCGGGCAATCGTGCCGCACGCCCCGCCCCCATCGCATGCGCGGCCAGGATGGTGGCGGTGATGCCCAGCGACATCGCGGGCAACTGCACCCAGCTCATCAACTGGTTGACCGCACCATAGGCCGCCGTGGCGGTGTAGCCATAGCGGTTGATCCAACCCAGCAGCACGATCTCGGCAACGGCCAGGCTGAGCATCTGCAGCGAGGACGGCACGCCGATGCACAGCATCGAACGAATGATCACGCCATCGAAACGGATGGCCCGCAGCAGTTCATGGCCTGGTGCCAGCGGATGCCCCAGGCGATGCCAGCGCCACAGCAACCAGACCAGCGCCAGCAACGAGGCAGATGCCGCCGACACCGCGGCACTGGCCGCGCCCAGCCGCGGCAGGCCGCCGCAGCCGACGATCAGCACAGGCGTGCACAGCAGGCCGAGCATGGTCGCCAGCAGCAGCGCATGCAGCGGCGTCTTCGCGTCCCCCACTGCGCGGCTCACGGCCGTCGCCAGCCACAACAGGAAGAACACGGGGGCACTCAGCAGTAGTACCCGTGCATAGACGATGGCCTCGCCGAGGATCGGCGCCGGCGTCCCCAGTGCCGCCAGCATCTGCGGCGCGAACAGGCCGCCCATGGCCATCACCAGCAGCGACAACAGCAGGGCAAGCGCCACCGCGCAGCCGGCCACCGCGCGTGCCCGCTGCGGTTGGCGGGCGCCCCAGGCCTGGCCGATCAGCACCATTGCGCCCGTCGCCAGGCCCAACACCAGCGCCATCAGTAGAAAGAACACCGGGAAGAACGCAGCGGCGGCAGCCACCGCCTGCGTGCCAAGCAGATGGCCGAGGTAGACGTTGTCCAGCGTGCCGGCGGCCAGCTGCAGTGCATTGGTCAACAGCATGGGCAGCAGCAGCGCCAGGTAGGTGCGCGACAGTGGTGGCGCAGCCGGAGGTGTCGCGTGTTCAGGAAGGCTCATCGGGTTTCTCTGGGCAAGGCGCTGCCCTGCCCGGCGTTTCCGCCAGCAAAGCAAGCACAAGGGAAGCAGGCAGTCGCCCGCGATCAAGCGGCACCGCCGTTCAACCACGGCGCCCTGGGTCGGTCGTCAGTACTTAAACTGGTGGGGTATCGAAGGCCAGCTGCAGGGCGTGATCGCGCACGTCCCGGGGCCAGCGGTGCAACGCCGCTTCCAGGCCCACGCGGTCCTGTGCGAACAGGAGGCGGATGGCTTCCTCGAAGCCGGGTAGATCACCGGCAATGGCCTGCAGGAAGTGATAGGCACGCTCGGTATCGCGGCGCTGCCGGTCCTTGTCGGCACCCGCACGGCTGGCCGCTTCCACCAGCCTGCGCAGGACCACGGAGGCGCCACCTGGTTGTTCGGCCAACCACGCCCAATGGCGCGGTAGCAGCGTCACTTCGCGTGCGACCACGCCCAGCTTCGGGCGTCCACGGCCACGTGGGGCGGCAGATTCGCCTGCGAGAGCGGTTTCGGCATCCGCTTCCACGGCCGATGGGAGCGCGTCGGCCACCCGCGCCAGCAGCTCTGCGTCACTACCGCGCGTATCGAAATCACGGGTGCGGCCAGTGGCGTTGTCGAACACCAGCAGCGGACCGGCAGCGTTGTCGACGCGCAGTTGCTTCAGTGCCAGCGCTGCCACTTCCGGTGTACCGGAAGCGACCAGGCGATGGCCGTCGAAGCAGCTGAAGGGAGGGAGTCGGGACGCAGGCATGGCAATGGCATCAGAAGCGATGCGCGAATATTGCCCGGGTAATTTGTGGTTGTCAATATTGCCCGGGTATTAATCAGCCAGAAGAGCCTGCCAACCAAGGTTGGCACCCACCGGAATGGTTGGCACCCAGCCGATTCGTCGGGTCACAGCCGGCTGTAGGACCAGCTGACCATGCGGCCGTCCTTGTACGGCATCACGCCGTGGAACGGGCGCGGGTCGGCGTCGAACACCAGCGGCAGGAAGTTGCGGTCGCCCTCCCACATCGGCAGCGTGTCCAGCTTGTCCAGGTCCACCCATTCCAGCGTGCCTTCGTGGTTGCCGCTGTGCGGGGTGCCTTCGAAGCCATCGATGACGAACACGAAGCCCAGCCAGTCCTCGCCGTGCCTGCCGAAACCCGGCCAGCTGAGGGTGCCGCGCAGGCGCATTTCCGTGCAGTCGATGCCGGCCTCTTCCTGGATCTCGCGGCGCATGCTGGCGGCCACATCCTCGTCCGCCTCGATCTTGCCGCCCAGACCGTTGTACTTGCCCAGGTGGTGGTCACCTGGCCGGGTGTTGCGGTGGATCATCAGCACCTGGCGACGATCGGGCGACAGCACGTAGCCCAGGGTGGCGACGATCGGGGTATACGGCATGGGGCAGCATCCAGCGGCAGGTCGGCCGTGGATTATGGCCGATCAGCGCACCAGCGACAGGCGGCGCTCGGTGGGCGTGCCGGCACCATCGGGATCACGGCGCAGGGTGGCCACGCCGTGGCCGCGCTCGGCCAGGTATTCCAGCCACTTGCCCAGGAAGGTGTTCATCCGCATGCGGTGGCTGATCAGCTCCGCCGGCGGCGGGTACAGGCCCATGGTGTCCTGCCAGCGACGGCCCACATAGCAGTGGGTGGTCTCGGCCTGGCGCGCGTCCCTGTACAGGCGCACGTAGGCCGACGGATCCGGCTCGCCAGTGACCGGGTCAGCCAGATCGTAGGTCAGGCGCAGTTCCACCGTGTAGCGGTGGCACTCGATCACGTCCAGGCGTACATCCAGGCCGTCGCCAATCGAGGAAATGTAGCTGCCCGCCACCAGTCCGGCCGGTTCGAACAGTCGCACCAGATGGCGGTAGTTTTCCGCGTACAGGCCCATGAGCCAGCTCAGCCGGCTCAGGCGGGGAATGCGTTCGGTACGGGGCAAGGCTCGGGCCATGGGTCGATCCTACACGTTGGTGCTTCAACGTGGGGGCGGTTCGAGCCACAGCCAACCCGCCGGTCGCTGTCACCGCTGTAGCGCCGAGCCCATGCTCGGCTGGGCCACCGGGTTCTGGCCGAAGGGCAGCCGAGCGTGGGCTCGGCTCTACAGGGCGCAGCATCCACTGGTAGTGCCGGCCGCTGGCCGGCAGCGTGGCGCGCGGCTCAATACAGCTCGCGCTGCAGCCCCAGCGTGGCCAGCACCTTGCTGGAGATCTCCTCGATCGAGGTGTGGGTGGTGCTCAGGGTCGGAATGCGCTCCATCTGGAACATCACTTCGGCCGCGGCAACCTCGCGCTTGCAGGTGTCCAGGTTGGCATAGCGCGAATTCGGGCGCCGTTCCTGGCGGATCTGCTGCAGGCGGTCCGGGTCGATGGTCAGCCCGAACAGCTTGCGCCGGTAGTTGCGCAGGCGCGGCGGCAGGCGGTCGCTTTCCAGGTCTTCGTCGGTCAGCGGGTAGTTGGCCGCGCGCACGCCGTAATGCAGGGCCAGGTAGATGCAGGTGGGCGTCTTGCCGGCGCGCGACACCGCCACCAGGATCACGTCGGCATCGTCGTAGTTCACCGCGATGCCATCGTCATGGGTCAGGGCGAAGTTCATCGCGTTGATGCGGCGGTGGTAGGTGTCGAAATCGACCATGCCGTGGGCCTGGCCGACCCGGGCCAAGCGCGGGCTGGCCAGCTCACGTTCCAGCGGCTCGATGAACGGCGCGAACACATCCAGCATCAGCGCCCCGCTGTCGGCCAGGATCAGGCTCAGGCTCTGGTCCACGCAGGAGTTCACCACGATCGGCCGGACCTGGTACCGCTCCCCCGCCGCCTGGATCCGGGCGCAGGCTTCACGCGCTTTTTCGGGGTCGTCGACGAACGACATCCGGTCGGTAATGAAGCTGAACCCGGAGAACTGGGTCAACAGGCTATGCCCAATGGTTTCAGCGGTGATACCGGTTCCATCGGAAACGTAGAACACCGGACGGATGGTCGACATGCGCGCTTTTACCCCCTACGAAGCTTAAAAAGGCCGCCAGCACAAGCTTGTGCCGACGGTGCTCTGCCCGGCATCATATCGGCTTCTTCCTACGGACGCGGCCACTCAGCCCGCCTCGGGCGATGGCCAAACGGAGCATCGCGCTTGAACGAGAACATCCTGTGGTTGCACGAACTGCGTCTGGCCGATCTGGCCCGCGTAGGCGGCAAGAATTCGTCGCTGGGCGAGATGATCGGCAACCTGGCCGGTCTGGGCGTTTCGGTGCCGGGCGGTTATGCCACCACCGCTGAAGCCTTCAAGGACTTCATCGCGCACAACGATCTGTCCAAGCGCATCTTCGACAAGCTGGCCACGCTGGACGTCGAGGACGTCAACGCGCTGACCGCAGCGGGCAAGGAAATCCGCACCTGGGTGATCGATGCCCCGCTGCAGCCGCAGCTGGACCAGGACATCCGCACCGCCTACGCCAAGCTGAGCGCCGACAACGGCGGTGGCGACGTGGCCGTTGCCGTGCGTTCGTCGGCCACCGCCGAGGACCTGCCGGATGCGTCCTTCGCCGGCCAGCAGGAAACCTTCCTCAATGTCACCGGTGCCGACGACGTCGTGCACAAGGTCAAGGAGGTGTTCGCCTCGCTGTACAACGACCGTGCCATCGCCTACCGCGTGCACCACGGCTTCAAGCATGAAGACGTGTTCCTGTCCGCCGGCGTGCAGCTGATGGTGCGTTCGGGCGTCGGTTCGTCCGGCGTGCTGTTCACCCTGGACACCGAGTCCGGCTTCCGCGACGTGGTGTTCGTCACCTCCTCGTTCGGCCTGGGCGAAATGGTCGTGCAGGGCGCGGTCAACCCGGACGAGTACTACGTCTACAAGCCCACCCTGCAGGCCGGCAAGCCGGCAATCCTGCGCCGCTCGCTCGGCAGCAAGGCGATCCGCATGGTGTACTCGGATGTCCCGGGTGAGCGCGTCAGGATCGAGGACACCCCGGCCGAACTGCGCAACACCTTCTCGATCAGCGACGAGGATGTGCAGGAACTGTCCAAGCAGGCGCTGGTCATCGAAAAGCACTACGGCCGCCCGATGGACATCGAGTGGGCCAAGGACGGTGTCAGCGGCAAGCTGTTCATCGTGCAGGCGCGCCCGGAAACGGTGAAGTCGCGCAGCCACGCCACCCAGATCGAGCGCTTCGCGCTGACCGAAAAGGGCGGCAACGTGCTGGCCGAAGGCCGCGCCGTCGGCGCCAAGATCGGCTCGGGCGTGGCTCGCGTGGTCAAGACCCTGGACGACATGAACCGCGTGCAGCCGGGCGACGTGCTGATCGCCGACATGACCGACCCGGACTGGGAACCGGTGATGAAGCGCGCCTCGGCCATCGTCACCAACCGCGGTGGCCGTACCTGCCACGCCGCGATCATCGCGCGCGAGCTGGGCGTGCCGGCCGTGGTCGGTTCAGGCAACGCCACCAAGGTCATCGAAGATGGCCAGCTGGTCACCGTCAGCTGCGCTGAAGGCGATACCGGCTTCATCTACGAGGGCAAGCTCGGCTTCGAGCGCACCACCACCGATCTGGGCAACATGCCGCCGGCACCGCTGAAGATCATGATGAACGTGGCCAACCCGGAACGTGCCTTCGACTTCGGCCAGCTGCCGAACGCCGGCATCGGCCTGGCCCGCCTGGAAATGATCATCGCCAGCCACATCGGCATCCACCCGAACGCGCTGCTGGAATACGACCGCCAGGACGCGGCGACCAAGAAGAAGATCGACGAGAAGATCGCCGGCTACGGTGATCCGGTCAGCTTCTACGTGGACCGTCTGGCCGAAGGCATCGCCACCCTGACCGCCTCGGTCGCACCGAATGCGGTGATCGTGCGCCTGTCGGACTTCAAGTCCAACGAGTACGCCAACCTGATCGGCGGCAGCAACTACGAGCCGCACGAAGAGAACCCGATGATCGGCTTCCGCGGCGCCAGCCGTTACGTCGACCCGAGCTTCTCGGCCGCCTTCGCGCTGGAGTGCAAGGCCGTGCTGCGCGTGCGCAACGAGATGGGCCTGGACAACCTGTGGGTGATGATTCCGTTCGTGCGCACGCTGGAAGAAGGCCGCAAGGTCATCGAGGTGCTGGAACAGAACGGCCTGAAGCAGGGCGAGAACGGCCTGAAGATCATCATGATGTGCGAAGTGCCGTCCAACGCACTGCTAGCCGATGAGTTCCTGGAGATCTTCGACGGCTTCTCGATCGGCTCCAACGACCTGACCCAGCTCAGCCTGGGCCTGGACCGCGACTCGTCGATCGTCGCCCACCTGTTCGACGAACGTAACCCGGCGGTGAAGAAGCTGCTGTCGATGGCGATCAAGTCGGCACGTGCCAAGGGCAAGTATGTCGGCATCTGCGGCCAAGGCCCGTCCGACCACCCGGATCTGGCCGAGTGGCTGATGCAGGAAGGCATCGAGTCGGTGTCGCTGAATCCGGACACCGTGGTTGATACCTGGCTGCGCCTGGCCAAGCTGAAGGCCAACGGCTGATGCACTGAAAGCCGCAGGCTGACGTCGTGTTCATCGGCGTCCGCCCATACTGCTGCTGCACGCAAGCCCCGCCTCTGCGGGGCTTCGTGTTTCTGGCGTCCTTGGGACGCCCTGCCCTTCGCAGCAAAGGACGTCCGCATGATCGCCGCCGCACCCGCAACGCCCGCCACCACGCCCTGGTTCCATTCACTCGACTGGCAACATCTGCTGGAAACCTACGGCGTACCGTTGCTGGCCGCGATCGTGGTGTTCCTGGTCGGCATGTGGATCGCCCGACGCCTGTCCAACGCGATGCCGCGCGCGACCGCGCGCATGGGCGTGGACCCGATGCTGGGCAGTTTCCTGCGCAATGTGGTGTATGCCGCATCGCTGGTGATCGTGGTGGTGCTGGCCATCGGCACGCTGGGCGTGCAGATCACCCCGCTGCTGGCCGTGCTCGGCACCGCCGGCCTGGCTGTTGGCCTGGCATTGAAGGATTCGCTGTCCAACATCGCCTCGGGCGTGATGCTGGTGACGTTGCGTCCGTTCCGCGTGGGCGACGTGGTGACCGTGGCCGGCCAGACCGGCACGGTGCGCGAAGTGCGCATCTTCCAGACCGTCATCACCGGTGCGGACAACCAGCACACGACCATTCCGAACACGCTGATCACCGCTGCGCCGATCATCAACCTGACCGCCGAACCGACCCGCCGCGTCGAACTGGTGGTGGGTATCGGCTACGAGGACAACATCCAGCTCGCGCGCGATACCGCGCTGGCACTGATGAAGGCCGACCCACGTGTACTGCAGGCGCCGGCACCGGACGTGGTGGTGTACGAACTCGGCGCGCATGCGATCAACCTTGGCATCCGCTGCTATGTGAAGTCGGGCGACTGGTTCGGCACCAAGGTCACGCTGCTGGAGCAGATCAAGCTGGGCTTCGACAAGGCCGGCATCAACATTCCGTATCCGCAGCAGGACATGCACCTGTACCTGCACGGCAAGGATGGCGGCGTGGTCGAGGCCGACGCGCTGGTGCGCGACAAGCCCTGATCCATCCTCGGGATGCCGGCCAGCGGCCGGCACTACCGCTCCTCGCGCGCCCTGGCAATGCCGGCCMGCGGCCGGCACTACCCCCACCTCGTGCGCCCTGGTAGTGCCGGCCGCTGGCCGGCAGCCKCCAGATTCAGGCAGTGACGCTTTCCTCCAGCGTCGGGTAGTCGGTGAACCCAACCGCGTCACCGCCAAAGAACCTCGCTCGATCCGGTGGATTCAGTTCTGCACCCGTACGCAGGCGCTCAGGCAGATCCGGGTTGGCGATGAACGGCCGGCCGAACCCGATCAGGTCGGCCCAACCTTCAGCCAACGCCTGCTCGGCGCGCTCGGCGGTGTACTTGCCGGCGTAGATCAGCGTGCCCGGGTAGACCATGCGCAGTGCCTGCTTGAACGCCACCGGCATCAGTGGTGCATCGTCCCAGTCGGCTTCGGCAATGTGCAGGTAGCCCACGCCCAGCGCGCCCAGCAGATGCGCTGCAGCCAGGTAGGTCGCCTGCGGCGTATCGTCAACCGCGCCCTGCAGCGTGGTCAACGGCGCCAGGCGCACGCCTACGCGGTCACCACCGGCCACTGCGACCACCGCCTGCACCACCTCGCGCAGGAAACGCAGACGGTTCTGCAATGCACCGCCATAGCCGTCGGTGCGCTGATTGGCCTGCGAATCGATGAACTGGTTGATCAGGTAGCCATTGGCGCCATGCAGTTCGACGCCGTCGAAGCCGGCGGCCAGCGCGTTGCGTGTGGCCTGCGCGTAATCGGCAACAATGCCCGGAATCTCATCTGCGGCCAGCGCACGCGGCATCGAATGCTGGATCATCTCGCCCACGCCCGCTTCGGGGCCAGCACCGGTGGGATCGACGAACACCTTCACGCCTTCGGCCAGCAATGCCGAGGACGATACCGGCGCGGCGCCACCCGGCTGCAGGGCCACGTGCGAAACGCGGCCCACATGCCACAGCTGCGCGTAGATGCGGCCACCGGCGGCGTGCACCGCATCGGTCACCTGGCGCCAGCCCTGCACCTGTTCGGGGCTGTGGATACCCGGCGTCCAGGCATAGCCCTGGCCCTGCGGGCTGATCTGCGTGCCTTCGCTGACGATCAGCCCCGCGCCGGCACGTTGCGCGTAATAGGTCGCCATCTCGGCGGTGGCGACGTTGCCGGCGGCCGCGCGTGAGCGCGTCATCGGCGGCATCACGATACGGTTGGGCAGGCGCAGCGGGCCCAGGCGATAGGGAGTGAACAACATGGCGGCATCTCGTGCGGGGGACTGCCCACAAGAGTGGGGGTGCCGCGCGCGGCGCAACAGACGCAGTCTGGCAAAACAGTTGTGCCGCTCAGGCAAGGATGAATGCCGCAGCCGCGGTAGAGTCGACCGTTGGTCGACTATCGCGCGCWGCGCGGGCTTTCATCACGGCTCGCCCAGAAGCAGTCGACCAACGGTCGACTCTACCGGCTACGCTGCATGGTTACAGCGTCGGCTCGATCAACGCCCCGCCATGGGCAATGCGGTCGTAGCACGCCCGCACCACATCCTCGCCGTACTTCAGCTCGAGCCGGCGCACGATGAAATGGCCGCGCGCCATGTCCTGGTAGTAATCGGTGAACATGGTGTTGAGCGTTGCACCGGCTGCCGCACCCACGATCGGCACCGCCTGTGCGGCGAACTTTTCGGTGACCACCACGCCGAAACGGGCGGCCACCTTCTCCACCATCTTCGCCAGCAGCTTGCCGGCTTCCTTCGGCGCCACGCCCAGGGTCAGGTCGCGCCCCGTCACCACGCGCCCGGCCAATTCGGCCGACAGGTGCCGCATCACGTCGGTGGTGAAGCCGCGGGCCAGGTAGTAGCCGGTCTCGCTGGCGTCATCGCGCGGCGAGTTGCCGCCCAGCGCGAACACCTCCAGGCAGGCCTGGCGGGTACTGAACTCGGACAGGTCAAAGCCCTCGCTGCGGGCCACGTCGGCCACCGCGCGCATCATGATGGTGGTCGACACCGGCAGCTCGATGAACAGTGCAGCGAAGCCAAAGGCCCCGCCAACCGCGCCCGAGGTCGCCGCTGCCAGCTTGTGCCAGCGCGTGGAGGCGCCCTTGCCGGGGCTGTTGTCCATGCTCCACAGCGCCGCCTGCGCCGACTTGGACAGCGCCGCCTGCACCGCGCCATGGATACGGCCGGAGACCGCCTTGGGCAGCGCCTTCACCGCGAATTCCAGTGGCGTGCCGACCAGGTTGGCCATGCGCGCGGTCAGGGTCGGCGCTTCCAGCAGGGTTACCGCCCGCTGCAGGTCGGACCAGTCGCGGGCATCGTGGGCGATGTCGCGGGGGAGCAGGATGGGCTCGTTCATGGCGCCGATCTTAGCGCCACGGAGTTGAACGGCGCGTAGTGCCGGTCAAGGCGTCGGCAGGCCCGACAGCGCGCCCATGAACTGGCGGTAGTGGCGCAGCTCGGCGATCGAGTCGTGCACATCGCTCAGCGCGGTGTGGTTGCTGTTCTTGCCGACCCCGGCTGCCACGGTCGGCGCCCAGCGCTTGGCCAGTTCCTTCACCGTGGACACGTCCAGGTTGCGGTAATGGAAGTACTTCTCCAGGCGCGGCATCTGGCGGTGCAGGAAGCGGCGGTCCTGGCAGATGGAGTTGCCGCACATCGGCGACAGGCCAGCCGGAATCCACTGTGCCAGGAAGTTCACCGTCTGCGCCTCGGCCTGGCCAAGCGTGGTGGTGCTGTCCACCACACGCTGCCACAGGCCCGAACGGCGGTGCTGGTTGCGGTTCCACTCATCCATCGCCTCCAGAGTTTCCACCGGGTGATGAATGGCGAACTCCGGCCCTTCGGCCAGCACATTGAGCTGGGCATCGGTGACCACGGTGGCAATCTCGATGATCGAATCGTTATCGGTATCCAGCCCGGTCATTTCCAGGTCGATCCAGATCAGTCGTTCGTTGGCCGCGCCGTTGTCCGCCATTGTGTCGCCTCGTTGCTGGGCAGGCGCGCGGCCTACCGGATAGGGAAAGAGGCGCCCATCATACCCGTTCGCCGTTCAGCCCTCGTCGGCGTGGCCTTCCAGCAGCAGCGGCGGCTTGCCCCGCTTGGCACGGAAATAATTGGTCAGGCGCGTGCTGGCTTCCTTGGCCAGGACGCCGCCGTGGATCTCGACGCGGTGATTGTGGCGGGCGTCGCCGAGCAGATCGAACACGCTGCCACACGCCCCGGTCTTGGGGTCGCTGGCCCCGTAGACCAGGCGCGAGACGCGCGCATGCACGATCGCCATCGCGCACATCGCACACGGCTCCAGGGTCACGTACAGGGTGCTGCCAAGCAGCCGGTGATTGGCCAGCAGCCTGCCCCCTGCCCGCATGGCCACGATCTCGGCGTGCGCGCTGGGATCGTGCGAGGCGATGTTGAGATTCCAGCCCTCGCCCAGCAGCTGGCCATCGGCGCCGACCAGCACCGCCCCGACCGGAATCTCGTCGAACTCGCGCTGCGCGCGTTCGGCCAGCGCCAGTGCATGGCGCATCCAGTGCTCATCGGTGTCGTGCACCGGTACACCCAGGGTGTCGGTCATGGCGGTTCTCGCGTCGTTGCTGGGCCAGGATGGCCGCCGGGGCGCTAGTGTACGCCCCGGCTCGTGCAGGCGTCGCTAACGCGCGTCGAAGCGATCGCGGGCCGCATCCAGTGCGGGGAAGTTGTGCTCGGCCCAACGGTCCAGCGCAGCCAGCGTGTCGACCAGGCTGCGCGCGACCTCGGTCAGCCGGTACTCCACGTGCAGCGGCTTGCTGCCCCGGTCGCAGCGCTCGACCAGGCCGTTGCGCTCCAGTTGCCGCAGGGTCTGGGTCAATACTTTCTGCGAGAGGCCTTCGATCTTCCGCAGCAGCGCGCCATTGCGCATCGGTCCCTGTGCCAAGGCAGGCAACAGCAGCATCACCCACTTGCCGGAGATCAGCGCCAACGCATCGCGCGCCGAGCAGTCCGCCGCATAGACATCGCCGGGAAAGGCCATGGTTACCTCAAGGTGCGTAATTGCCGGGGTGCGCCGGCCTCGCGAGGATGGTCGCACACTCCATCACGCCCTTTCCGCATGCATGCCCTGATCCTGCTGGCCCATCCCGAACCGCGCTCGTTCAATGCCCATCTGGCTGCCCAGGCAACCGAGCAGCTGCAACATGAAGGCCTGCAGGTGGACATGATCGACCTGTACGCGGATGCCTTCGACCCGCTGGAAGCGGCGCGTCACCATCCGCAGCGCCTGCGGCCCGGCCGCTTCGATGCGCAGCGCGAGCAGCGGCACAGCGCCGAGCAGGGACAGCTGCCGGCCGAGGTGCAGCGCCACCTGCGCCTGCTGCGGGCCACCGACCTGCTGATCCTGCAGTTTCCGCTGTGGTGGTTCGCGGCGCCGGCCATGCTGAAGGGCTGGCTGGATCGCGTGCTGGTCTACGGACCGATCTACAACAGCCGGCAGCGCCACGAGCACGGCATGATGCGCGGCAAGCGCGCGTTGCTGAGCGTCACCACCGGCTCATCGGCGCGGGCATGCGCGGTGGACGGCCGCGAGGGCGACACCCGGCTGCTGCTGTGGCCGTTGATGTACAGCCTGCGCTACGTCGGCTTCGAGGTGATGGAGCCGCACGTGGTGCATGGTGTGCGTTCCGGGCTTCCGCCCGAACGTGTGCAGGCACACAATGCCGCGCTGGAGGCCGCCACCGGCAACTACCGTGAACGGCTGGCGCACTGGCAACAATGGCCGAGCGTGCCGTTCAACAACAGCGAGGACTTCGAGGAGTGCGTCGTGCTTCGTGCGGACGCAACCGCGTTCAGCCCCTTCATCCGCCATCGCAACGGGGAATGAATCCACGCCTGCAGCCATCGCCCGGAATCTGCATACTGCACATTCTTCCGAAGCACCTTGGTGACCCATGACCACCCTGCGCCCCTCGCGCGCCGACGACGGCGCCGCCCTCGTCGACCTGTGGCGTCGCGCCGTCGACGCCACCCACGACTTCCTCAGCGCCGAAGATCGCCAGGCCATCGATGCAGAAGTGGCCGGTTTTCTGCCGCAGGCGCCGATGACCGTCGCCGCTGATGCTCAGGATCGCCCACTGGGTTTCATGCTGATCGACGGCAGCCACATGGAAGCACTGTTCATCGACCCGGACGTGCGTGGCACCGGCATCGGCCGGCAGCTGCTGCAGCATGCACTGGCCCTGCATCCGCAGCTGAGCACCGACGTCAACGCGCAGAACGCGCAGGCCGTGGGTTTCTACCTGCGCATGGGCTTTGTCGAAACCGGACGCTCACCTGTGGATTCACAGGGCCGCCCGTATCCGTTGATCCATCTGCGGCACGCGGGCTGACCGCCTGCGGTCAGGCGCTGGCGTCGAACGCCGGCGAGTAGCGTACCTCCCCCTGCGCCAGCGGCGGCTGCAGGCACAGCGCCTGGAAATACTCGGCAGGCACGCCCGGCAGCACCAGCCCCGGCTCGGCGCGGAAGCCGAACCGGCCGTAGTACGCCGGTTCGCCCAGCAACACGCAGCCGCGCGCATGCTGTTGGCGAAGGGCGTCGATGGCCGCGCGCATCAACGCGGCACCGATGCCCTGCCCCTGTCGCGCCGGCAGCACCGAGATCGGGCCCAGGCCGTACCAGCCGCCGCTGCCATCGGACACCGCCACCGGCGACACGGCCACGTGGCCGAGCAACTGACCCTCGTGCTCGGCCAGCAGCGAAACCGCCAGTTCACCGCGTGCGCGCAGTGCGTCGACGATGAACTGCTCGGTGTGGCTGCTGTGTTCGGCCGTGGCGAAGGCCGCAGCCGTCAGCACGTGGATGCCGTCGATGTCGGCCGGAGTTTCAGCGCGGATGATGAAATTCAAAAGGCACCTCGTGCAGTGCGGCGGACCCGGCCAGCGGGCCCGCGGGAAGGGAAAAGAGTCGATACGACGTGCATCAGCGATTGTCCAGCTGCGGGCGCACCGCGACCAGCCCGGCGCGGTTGATCCGGTAGGGACGACCGTCATGCGAACTGATCAGGCGCTTGTTCTTCAGCTTCTTGAAGACGGCCAGGGTGCAATCGCTCAGCATCAAGCCTTCACGGTTGAAGCATTCAACACTGCGGACACGGCCTGAGCCATCACGGATGAATGCAATGCAGCCGCCCTGGGCGAGGACGTGCAGCGTCCTCTGCTCCGCTCGGGAGATATTCATGAAAAGAGAGATCCTGCGTAATCGGAAATGCGGACGACACGGGCGGCCAACGGCGCCCGGACACGGAACCACGCATTCGATAACCGCTCCCGGCAGACACACGGGAAGGGTTATCCGATGACGACACTCTCCAACATGAAAAACCACACTCGGCAGGCGCCTGCGTGCTGCAGGCATGCGCACGTTACCCAGCCCTCTGCAGCGGGTCAACCTCGGCGCCGCCGCGATTGGGCGATAATTCAACTTCCAGCAGCAGGAGGCGACGATGGACTGGGTCGTACAAGCACGCACATTGGCAAGCCAAGCCCACGCCGGGCAACAGGACAAAGCCGGACAGCCCTACATCGAACATGTGGCGCGCGTGGCCGCCGCGATCGATGACGATGACACCGCCAAGGCGGCAGCGTGGCTGCACGACGTGGTGGAGGACTGCCCACAGTACGCGCCGCAGCTGCAGGCCTTTCCTGCACCGATCCGCGACATCGTGACCCTGCTCAACCGGCACAGCGCCGCCGATGCCCAGCATTACTACGCAGGCATCCGCCAGCACCCACGGGCACTGAAGGTGAAACTGGCGGACATCGCCGACAACGCCCATCCACGCCGGCTGCTGCAGCTGCCGCCGGAGGTGGCCGACCGCCTGCGTGGCAAGTACGCCGCCGCGTTGGCCGCCCTCGGCTCCCGCAGCGCATCCACCGCAGTGCCCGATCCGGCATCCCCCCGCCTGCTGTCGTTGATGGAGGCGGCACGTACGTTGGTTCAGCTGGCTGACGAGGCCGGTGCAGGCGCCCCGGCCTGCGGCGAGGCCCCCTCCACGCAGGCGCTGATCAGGGTGCGTGACATCGTGCTTGCCGAACTCCAAGCGCAGATGACGCCGGAAGCCTTCCTTCTCTGGAGCGACATGTACACGCTGGCCTGACCCACCTTGGGCCGCAGTCGGCACCACCTGCCAAACGCTGATTCTTGGCAGCGGACGCTGATCGCTGCTGCGCTGCAACAGTACAATGGGCGGCTCCCCGCCCCATCGCGCCCCCGCATGAGCCCCAACTCTTCCCTGGCTGCGCGGCTGACGCCCCGCCAGCGCACCCTGATCATCCTTGCCCTGTCCCTGGGCGGCTTTGCCATCGGCACCAGTGAATTCGCCAGCATGGGCCTGATGCTGGAGATCAGCCGTGGCCTGTCGATCTCCGAAACCCAGGTCGGCCACCTGATCAGCGCCTATGCCATCGGCGTGGTGGTCGGTGCACCGATCCTCGCCTTCGTCGGTGCCAGCTTCCCGCGCCGCAAGCTGCTGCTGGCGCTGATGGGCTTCTATGCGGTAGGCAACCTGGCCAGCGCGCTGGCGCCGAATTACGGCACCATGCTGGTGGCGCGCTTCGTCGCTGGCCTACCGCACGGCGCCTACTTCGGCGTGGCGATGCTGGTTGCGGCGGCGATCAGCCCAGCCGGGCAGCGCGGCCAGGCGATGTCGCGCGTGCTGCTGGGCCTGTCGATCGCGATCCTGATCGGCAACCCGCTGACCACCTGGCTGGGCCAGCAGTTGAGCTGGCGCACTGCGTTCGCGCTGGTAAGCGTGCTGGCCATCGCTACCGTGATGATGATCGCCCGCTTCCTGCTACCCGACCCGGACGAGGTACGCACCTCGCCGATGCGCGAGCTGCGGGCCTTCAACACCCCCCAGGTATGGTTGGCGCTGGCCATTGGCGCGGTCGGATTCGCCGGCATGTTCTGCGTGTTCACCTATCTGGCACCGACCCTGGTGCAGGTCACCGGCGTGGCCGAATCGTGGATGCCGCTGGCGGTGGGCGTGTTTGGCATCGGCGCGATCATCGGCAACATCGCCGGCGGCTGGCTGGTGGACAAGTTCCACTTCAAGGCCGCCGCCGTGGTGCTGCTGTGGTCGATCGTGATGCTGTTGCTGTATCCGCTGGCGGCGCAGTCGGTGTGGACGATCGGCCCGATGATCATCACTGTCGGCACCATGGGCGCGCTGGCGGCGGTGCTGCAGACCCGCCTGATGGACGTGGCCGGCGAAGCACAGACGCTTGCCGCCGCTTCCAACCATGCCGCGTTCAATACCGCCAATGCGCTGGGCCCCTGGCTGGGCGGCATGGCGATCAGCGCCGGCTTCAGCCCGGCCAGCACCGGCTACGTCGGCGCCGCCACCGCCCTCGGCGGCCTGCTGCTGTGGGGTGTGGCGGTGATGCTGGACAGGAAGCGCAAGCACGCCGTCGCCGGCAGCCACTGAGCATCGCGCCGGGTCGTCAGTCGCTGCCGTTGCGGCGGTGGCGGCCCGGTCGCAGCAACGCACCATCGCCGGCTGCCAGCGTGGGCCGTGCCAGTTCGCCACGCTGTACGCGGTCCAGTACCCGCCGTGAATTGGCCGCGCAATCAATGCCGTCCGGCCGCGCCTGGATATCCTCGATCAAGGCCAGCAGGTGCGCCCGGCTCTGCGCAAGGCGCAGTTGCAGGGCCTCGATATCGGCCACCTTCCGCCGCAGCATCGTGATCAGCGCATCGTGCTGCCACTGGCCCATGTCCGGCGGCAGCAGCGCGCGGATCTCTTCCAAGCTGAAGCCTGCGCGCTGCGCGCCGATGATCAGCTCCAGCAGCAGCACCGCCTGCTCCGGGTAGTCGCGGTAGCCGTTGGCCTGGCGCTGCACCACCAACAGCCCGGCATCCTCGTAGAAGCGGATGCGCGACGCGGCCAGGCCGGTGCGCCGCGCCAGCTCACCGATCTTCATGGGCCTGAATCCTCGACATCGGAACCGGTTGACCTTCAATCAAACTTGAAGGTTAGCGTAGCGCCATTCCCCTGTCCCGGAGCTGTCCGATGTCCCTGTTCTCGCCGCTGGCCCTGCCTTCGGGCGCCGTCATCCACAACCGCATCGCCAAGGCCGCGATGGAGGAAAACCTGGCCGACGCCGACCACGCGCCCTCGCCCGCGCTGCTGGAGTTGTACCAGCGCTGGGCCGACGGCGGTGCCGGGCTGATCATCACCGGCAATGTGATGGTCGATGGCCGTGCCATGACCGGACCGGGCGGTGTGGTGCTGGAAGACGACCACCACCTTGATCGCTTCATCGCCTGGGCGGACACGGCCCGCGCGCGCGGAGTGCAGATGTGGATGCAGATCAACCATCCCGGGCGGCAGATGCCGGCCGCGCTCGGCCAACCGGCGCTGGCGCCTTCAGCGGTGCCGCTGCAGATGGGGGCGTTGTCCAGCCAGTTCGCACCGCCGCGGGCGATGACCGGGGCCGACATCGAAGAGGTGATCGCGCGCTTCATCCGCAGTGCCGAGCTGGCCGAGCGTGCTGGCTTCAGCGGGGTGGAGATCCACGCCGCACACGGCTATCTGCTCAGCCAGTTCCTGTCGCCGCTCTCCAACCACCGCGATGATCGCTGGGGTGGCAGCCTGCAGAACCGCGCGCGCCTGCTGCTTGAGATCGTGCAAGGGGTGCGCACTGCGGTGTCGCCCACGTTCGCGGTGGCGGTGAAGCTCAATTCCGCCGACTTCCAGCGTGGCGGCTTCTCGCCGGAGGACGCGCGCGCGGTGGTGGAGATGCTGGCGCCGCTGGGTGTGGATCTGGTCGAACTGTCCGGTGGCAGCTACGAAGCACCGGCCATGACGGGCGCCGCGCGCGATGAGCGCAGCCTCGCACGCGAAGCCTACTTCCTCGAGTTTGCGCGCGAGATCGCCACGGTGGCGACGATGCCGCTGATGGTCACCGGCGGTATCCGTCGCCACGCGGTGGCCCAGCAGGTGCTGGACAGTGGTGTTGCGATGGTGGGCATCGCCACCGCGCTGGCGATCGAACCGGACCTGCCCAAACACTGGCAGCAGGGGCACGACGCGGTGCCGATGCTGCGCACCATTGACTGGCGCAGCAAGCCGCTGGCGGCCAGCGCACACATGGCGGCGGTGAAGTACCAGCTGGGCCGGCTGAGCCGGCGCCGCCCCACCGCGCCCGGCATCTCACCGGTGTGGGCGCTGCTGCTGGCGCAGGCAGCGGGAAGGTGCCGGACCCGTCGCTACAGGCGCTGGATCGCTGCGCGCGCAGGTAGCCGCTGAACAGGCAGGCTTCTCATCGCGGCAGCGATGCTCCACCATCTGCGTGATCGGCGGCAATCCGCTCCCGATCACAGCAGGCACAAGGAACCCACGTGGCAGCAGCACCGACCAGGAACCGCGAAAAACTGCTCGATGACCTGCTCTCGCTCGGCCGCAACTGGGCACTGGCGATTGCCATTGCCGGCGCGGGGGCAGCAGTCCATTACAGCGAAACGGTGTACGAGGCCGGGCTCTGGCGCGGGCTGCTGCCCACGCTGTGCTTCCTGGTCGCCATCATCTGGATCGTGCTCAGCATCATCCGCTTCGACCTGACCCTCCAGCAGCACTTCGAGCGCAAGCGCACGCGCTGGCTCAGCCGCCTGTTGTATGTGGTGCTGCTGGGCACCGGTATCACGGCGGTGTTCTTCGTCACTGAACTGGCGGCCAGCAACCACATTGCGCGGATGTGCGATTCGGTCGCCAACGAACCGGCAAGCCGCATCTACCGGTCGAGCGAATGCCAGCGCCTGTACCAGCATCGCGCGGCGTACCGGAAGCGACTGGAATCGGTCGAGGGCGAATTCGACTGAGCCGCGTTGGGCCCACGAAGAACACATGGCGTGGATATACAGTCGGGCACAGTACGTGCGCCGCTCACGCTTGGACCCATCCAGCCACCATGCTTCACGCGCCCGCCCCTGCACGTCACGATGCCATCGCCCTGCAGGCAGGCATTCTCGGCAGTGTGCTGGGCGTTGCAGCGTTCAAGGCGGTTGCGCTATCGGCGCTGGCGAGTGGATCACTGATGGTGATCGGGGTGTGGATGCTGGCCTGCGCCCTGCTGGGCGCCTGGGCCCTGGCCGCCTACCTGGCCTGCCTCGCGCTGAGCCGCCGGGTGTTCGTGCTGATGCTGGCCCTGTGCGTGGTGCTGATGGCCTGCATCGCCTGATCGCGCCGAGCGCCGGACTATCGCGCTATTGTTACAGAATAACAAGTGCAATCAGTCCGATTGCCTGTGCCCGGGGTCACAGCCTGGAATGGCAGGGCCACTCCGGCACCACCCCGAGACTTCCGCATGAACCTGCCGCCCCTGCTGCGCACCTCGATCACCGTCCTTGCACTGCTCCCGCTGGGTGGCTGTGCCACCTACGACGACAGCGCGATGCATCCGGCCTGCCAGGAATCGCCGCATCTGAAGGATCTGCCGCGCGACGTGGCCGCGCGCGAGAGCCGCTGCAACAAGGGCATGGAAGTGTGGTCGAGCGAGCGCAAGGGCAGCGACAAACCACTGGACCTGAGCGGCAAGAAAAAGGATCTGTAAGCGCAGCCGGCGCAGCCCGGATCGGCTGCGCCGCCATCGTGCAGGTCAGCGGACGGCCGCCGTCCCGAACCAGCGCTGCAGCGCGTGAGCCAATCCGGTCGGGTCGGCGCCCGCATCGCAGGCCCAGGCGACGATGCCATCAGGGCGCACCAGAACCGCGCCCAGGCCCGTCGCCTCATCCGGCACCGATCCCACGCAGACAGGGTGCGGTGGTGCATCACCCATGACGTTGCACGGCAACGATTCCACATCGAACACGAGCAGCGCCCCCTGCCCGGCCCTCAGCAGCTCGCCGGTGCGACGGCCGTCGGCCAGCACGAAGTCCGGCACGCTGCGGCCGACCAGCGGATGCCCTTCGCCCAGGTCCAGCCGCTGCGCAACACCCCAGACCCGTTCGGCCAGATAGGTCGCGCCATCGCGGGTGTCGGCCAGATCGGCGATGACGGCCGCCAGCGCGCGCGAACCGGCGCCCGGTCGCATCAGCGCAACCTGCGCACGCGACCAGTCCAGTACCTTTGCGCCGATCGGATGCCGCTCGGCCTGATAGCTGTCCAGCAACGCCTCGCCGGCAACACCACGGACCACGGCCGCCAGCTTCCAGCCCAGGTTCATTGCATCGCCGATGCCCAGGTTCAACCCCTGCCCACCCAACGGTGAATGCATGTGTGCGGCATCACCGGCCAGCAGCACGCGACCGTTGCGATAGGCGCTGGCCTGGCGCGCGGCGTCGGTCCAGGTGGTGGCCAGGTGCAGCGCGGTGATCGTTGCATTGCGACCGGACACGCGCCGCAGCAGCGCTTGCGCCGACGGCAGGTCCAGCGCCGTGCGATGGCCAGCGCCGCCATCGAAATCAGCCAGTGCCAGCACACCGGGGGGATTGAAATTGCACATGCCGTGCGCGGTGTACTGGCGGCCCGGCGTGAGCATCGAAGGATCTTCCAGCTCGACGAGCAGGGAGTGGCCGGTGAACTCCGGATCGGTTCCTTCGAAGCTGAAACCCGATTGCTTGCGCACCGTGCTGCGGGCGCCATCGCAGCCGACCAGCCAGCGGCCGTGGACGGTGCCGTGTGCGGTCGTCTGCACAGCGACCTGATCCTCCTCCACCTGCACCGCCTGTACCGCGCAGCCGCGATCGATGTGCACGCCCAGCCCGACTGCGCGCTCGGTCAATACCGCTTCCAGCGCCTGCAGCTCGATCGCCATCTGCGTGCCGACCGGCGTTGGCAGCCGCCAGTTCCAGCGCCCGCTGTCCACGTTGTCCAGCGCGAACGGAATGCCGGCGAAGTGGCCCCCCAACGGCCGCGGTTGCGCCAGCCAGTGCGCCGTGCCGGGCGGGGGTGCGCCCTTGTCCGGCTTCAGCACCTGGGACGCGGCAACCGCGTCCAGCAGGCCGCGCCGATCCAGCGCCTCCAGGGTGGGGGCGTTCAAGCCGCGCAGGCCCAGCGGCAAGCGTTTCAGGGGTGATCCGGGGGACTCGGCCTGTTCCAGCGCCCGCACCGAACAGCCCGCCAGGGCCAGTTCGCAGGACAGGAACAGGCCAACCGGGCCCGCACCGGCGATGACGACGTCGTACAGCATTGGGACTTCCTCGTGAGCACCGGGCCGGCGCTCTGGCGATCACGATGTTACACTCGGTGTACGTTTCCACAAGTGAACCGCCCATGACCCCGCCCCCTGGCCGCCGAGAGCAGCGCAAAGCCGAGACCCGACAGCTGATTTCAGACGTCGCCACCGGGTTGATCATCGAGCGTGGCTTCGAAGCGGTGTCGATGTCGGAGATCGCCGAGGCCGCCGGCGTCTCGCGCAAGACGGTGTTCAACTACTTCGCCAGCAAGGAAGACCTGGTCTTCGACCGCGACGAAGAGGCGCGCGCGCTGCTGCGCGAAGGCATGGCCGAGCGCAGCAGCATGACGCCCCTGGCCGCGTTCCAGTCGCTGCTGTGCAGCCTGCTGCACAGCGGCCATCCCCTGCTGCGGATCAACGCTGGCGCCGCAGCGTTCTGGGCCACGGTGGCCGACAGCCCGGTGCTGGTCGCGCACGCGCGGCGCCTGCAGGCGCAGCTCACCGACGATCTGGCCCAGTTGATGGCCACCGCGGCCGGTCGCCCAGCCCATGATGCCGAGGCCCGGCTGGGCGCGGCGATGCTGCTGGCCTCGGTGGTGGCCGCCTACGAAAGGGGCCTGGCCAGCCACGCGCTGGGCGAGGATCCGCGCGAGGCGATGCTTCAGTTGATGGTGCGTGGCGCCACCGGCGTGCTGGTCGCGCTGGCCGGCACCCCTTACACCGCCCCCGGCGCACGTCCATAGCGCATTCGGGAGATAGGTCACGAAGTATTGCAAATGCTAATCTTTCTCATTTGCAGCCACCTCCCCGCCCGCCATGCCCTCTCCCCTGCTCCGCCCGCACGCCCTGTACCTGGCGCTGACGCTACCCCTGACCACCCTCTGCCAGGCCGCCGAACCCTCCCCTCCAGCCGCTACAGCGCTGGACAAGGTGGAAGTGCGCGGCCGTGCGCAGACCCTGTACCGGGTGGACGATGCCGCAGTGGGCACCCGCACCGACACGCCGCTGGAGCTCGTTCCGCAATCGATCCAGGTGGTGCCACGGGAGTTGATCGACGACCAGGCGGCACGTCAGGTCACCGACCTGTACCGCAGCATCAGCGGCATCAGCTTCTTCAGCTACGCCGGCGTGACCCTGCGTGGTTTCCGCCAGGAGAACGTGCTGTACGACGGCCTGCGCGGCGACCCGTACGCAGGCTTCTCGGTGCCGCAGCTGTTCAACATCGAACGCGTGGAGGTCCTGAAGGGACCGGCCGGGGCGCTCTATGGTGGCGGTGATGCCGGCGGCGTCATCAACTACGTCACGCGCAAGCCGAAGGCCAGCGCCGAGCGCCGCATCGAAGTGCAGATGGGCAACAAGGATTTCCGCGCCGGCTCCATCGAAGGCACCGGCCCGTTGAACGCCGACGGCAGCGTTCGCTACCGCGCCGGGCTGTATGCCGATACCGAACAGGGCTTGCGCTGGAACGCTGACAGCGAAAGCGTGATCGGTGATGCCTCGCTGGCCTTCGATGTCGGCCAGACCGGCGAGCTGGTGCTGCAGTTCACCGACATCACCCAGAACCTGGGCGGCAACCGCCTGCGCGGCGTGCCGGTGAACGATGCCGGCACCTTCCTGACCGACCGCCGCTGGAACCATAACGAGGCCAGCGACTTCCTCGACATGCGCGCGAAGGTGGCGTTGGCGCAGTACCGTTTCGCGCCGCGTGACAACCTGGATGTGGATGTCGCCGCACGCTGGTTCAGCAACAACGAGCACCAGATGTACCATGAGCCGATGGGGCTGATCGACCGCGACCGCGATGGCGTGGCCGAGTGGATGACCCGGCAGCTGCGCAACCAGGTCCGCGACAACGAGGCATTTACCGCGAGCGGCAATGCCGTGTTGCGCCTCGACACCGGCCGCATCGGCCACAAGGTGCTGTTCGGCGCCGATGTGTACCAGCTCGACGCCGACTTCACCGCGCAGACCGCCAACAGCGCCGACCTCGCGCGTGGCGCCGGCCCGGTACGCGGCATCGACCTGTTCAACCCGATGTACGGCGCCAGCACCTGGCACGACTACAACCTGGCCGCCCTGCCCTGGCGCAGCACCTCCACCCGCAGCACACGCTACGGCGCCTACCTGCAGGACGAACTCGCACTGGGCCAGCGCTGGCACGTGCTGGCCGGGCTGCGCTGGGATGGCTTCAAGGATGAGGATCGTCTCGGCGCCAGCCGCGTCGATGGCAACGATCTGAGCTGGCGGCTCGGCAGCACGTTCACTGTTCGCCAGGGGCTGAATCTGTATGCCAACGTAGCCAGTGGCTTCGTGCCGCAGAGCGCAGCGAACCAGAACCCGGCCGCCGGCGGCCCGTTCGACGCCGAGCGCAGCAAGCAGTGGGAAATCGGCCTGAAATCGCTGCTGGCCGAGCGCGTGAGCGTGAACATGGCGGCCTACCGCATCGACCGCAGCAACATCGTGCAGGCCACCGGCGAGGTGATCGGCGGCGTGAACCAGCTGGCCGCGCTGGGCCTGGTGCGCAGCACCGGCATGGAGCTGGACCTGCTGGCCGACGTCACCGAGCGCTGGGTTATGAACCTGACCTACGCCTACAACGACGCGCGGGTGAAGGACGCCGGCCCGGGCGGCATCACCAACGCCTCCGGCGACCGCTTCGCCAATGCGCCGCGCAACAAGGTGGGATTGTGGACGCGCTACGACCTGCCCGCGATCAACTCCGCCATCGGCTTCGGCGCCGACCATGTGGGCGAGCGCGTCAGCCTCGACGGGCAGACGGTGAAGGCCTACACCGTGTTCGACATGAGCTGGAAGACCACCTGGAAGCAGTGGCAGTTCCAGGCCAACGTCAAGAACCTGTTCGACAAGGCGTATGCCGCCAGCGGGTTCATCGCACGCAACGGGCACTTCCCGGGCGAGCCGCGACGGGTGTATGTGCAGGCCGCTTATACCTTCTAAGCGACGGCCCTTGTCGCGCCGGGCCCAGACCTGGCTGCACCCGGCGTGATCTAATGGCCTCCCCATGGATGAGGCCTGATGCAATGACACGGATCCGTACCCTGGTGCAGCGTGCATTCCCACTGGCGCTGCTGCCCCTGCTTGCCGCCTGCCAGAACGAACAGGTCAGCGCGTTCTTCAATCCCCCGCAGGAGGTGCAGGCCAGCAGCGAGTTCCGCATGAGCACCCCACCGGGACTGGTGCACAACAATCTGCTGTCCTCGGCAGCGGTGAAGGACGGCCAGGCCCGCGTGGACTCGGGCGGACCGGGCTATCTCGATATCCGCTTTTTCCCCATCACCCATGCCGATGCGCTGGATACGATGGGCCCGCAGTGGCCGTCCTCGCAGCGCGACAGCGATCCCGATCTCGGCAACGTCGATTTCAGCAGCCACTTCGTGTTCCTGGTGGCGCACCCGGAACTGACCGGCTACGCCGCGATGAGCAGCGGTCACTACGCCACGTTCTTCAGTTCGGTGAAGGTCGCGTACCTGGACGACCGCGTGGTGGTTCATCTGGATGCGTCGCGGCTGGGCGACATCAGCCCGATGGCACTGCTCGGCAGCCCGTGGGCCGGCAAGCTTTACACGCTTGAACGGCGCGGCCGGAAGCAGCTGGAAGTGAAGCTGTACGACAACCGCTACCGCTTCTCGCTGGTGCCTGAGGTCGTACCGGAGGTGGTGTCTGAGATTCCGCCGCCCATGGTGCGCTGACCAGCTCCATTGGGACCGATCAGACCCATGCAGATGCGCATAAGCCAGAGCGAACGCGCCTCCTGATTCCTGGAATTCTTCTCTAGAGAAACCGGAAAAAATCATGAATCCACGCACTTGGGCATTCTCCATCAAAGGCCCGCGAAGCTCGATTGAATGCCTACCCAGAACGTGCCCGTGGTGGTCGCTGAAAGTCGTCCACGTAGACGGCACCGTGGAGCGGGAAGCGTCCATTCCCGGTTCGGAGACCTTCACAGACTACGACCATCACACCGACCTTGCGTTGGAGATCGTTGTTCTGATGAATGGAGTTGCAGTCTCCTGCGGACACTCTGGACTTATCGAAATAGACAAGCACGTTGAGTACTGCGAAGCAGGAAAGCGGACGCCAACTACGCCGCTCAGGCTCATCATCAAGAATACGAATCTAGGTGGATTCGGCGCTACACCCCAAGCGTTGCCGGGTCTTGAAAATGCATCAATCGAGAACATCGGAACCATAAAGAAGTTGATGCTCTATTGGGGCCAGTCGAACTCGGAAACCTATGAGGGACTCTACAAGATCTACGAATTCATCAAAACGTCCTACCCGCAGCTACTGGATGAGATGAAACACGAAATCAGCAGAAGGAAGATTTCGCAGCTTACTCAGACCTGTAACAGCATGTCATCAGGACCGACAGCACGGCACGCCGATGTTTCGCACCCTCCCGTGGAGCGCCCGATGGAGCTTTCGGAGATCAGGCGAATCGTCCGTACTCTTTCCGATGCGTTTCTAAAGCACCTGAAAGGCACCTCGGCCATTCGATGAAGTGCAGACACGTCACGGCCATGTGCTGCGGGCTCACTGACTGAAAAGATGACACGGGAACCGCCTGAATCTGAACGAGCGGCGAGCAGGACGCAGGATCGCAAACAGGCTTTCCCGACCCTGCCCGCCATCACCTGTTACAGAAATGTCAGGGAACAAGACAGCGCTCGACCTGCAGCGACAGCGCCTCGCAGGCGTCGAACAGACCATCGATCAACGCTGCGGATGGACAGCTGCGCGGGTCATCGTTCTCACGCGCGACATGTGCGGCATGCAGCACGGCGCTGAGTGTAGTGATACCTGACGCACTGCGCGTGGCCAATGCCAGATCGAACGCACGCGCGGGCGTGAGACGGGTTTCCGTCCACGCCTGACCGTCGGCGCGACGTTGCTTGCCGTAGCGGTCCAGGAAGGCGAAGAACGCGGAGGGCGAAATGGACTCGGCCGCATCGCTGAGGGCATCTTCCATCTTCTCGGCCAACGCATTGGGAAGATCCTGCACGGCATCGCCGAGCAGAGCATGCAGGCGGGGATAGTCGGGTAGCAGGTCGGACATGACGGCAACCTCACAGGTATGGCCACCTGCAGACGCAAGGTGGCGGACGGTGCGGGTTGGCGTGCCGGATACATGCCGCAAGAAGCCGGCGGATCAATGATCCCCACGCACCGTCCACCATGGGCTGGCAGAAGGTGCATTGTCACGATTGCAGCTTTCGCTACAACCGCGACGCCGCGCGACATGTAAGTTCGGGACGCCAATCCCGGCCAGGGCGGGCGCCTTGGCAGCGCCATCGTTGGCGCGTTGCTTCGCTGCTGAGAAGTAGGAAAATGCCGCACTTGCTCGTTGTCGCGCCGGGTGCGTCAAAAGATGGCGAATGGATAGCGGATGGCGCTCGGTTCGATCACCTCCCCTATCGGCCGCCGCCCTCGCAAGCAAGGCAAACGCGACACTTCACGGTTGCCCGCCATTTCCAGATTGGCCACTGCGCGTTCCGTTGCAGGCATACGCGCCTTGCTCAGGAACTGTCGCAACTGACAGAGCCGCACGTCGCAATCGAGCCGCTCGCGTCAAATTTCCTGACGCAGAAGCGTCGCGTCCTTCACGCGCCGAAAGCTGAAACACCCTGCCACAGCTGGTTTTCCCCGCATGCATGACCTTTGCACGGCCGCACGCGCCGCCGAACTGGATCGCATCCTGAATTTCGTTCTGGAACGGAAGCGAATCATGGCAAGGAACTGGATTGTGGTGGGTGACCCGACCTCCAGCGGCGGCCGCGTGATCACCGGCTCAAGCAGAACCGACATTGGCGGCATGAGCGTTGCCCGCGTCGGTGACAAAGCGACCTGCCCGACGCTGCATCAGGGCGAGTTCGCCATCGTCGAAGGCGATATCACGACCACCATCGACGGCCAGCCTGTTGCACCGCATGGCAGCGCGCTGGCCTGTGGCTGCCGTGTCCTGTCTACCCAACAGACCCGGGTGTACGTCATCACCAACGGCGGCGGCGGCCGGACGCCTGCAGGTGATGCCGGCCCGACCGAACTCGCGTCCGCCCTGCAACCCGCAGCCTCGCCATCTCCCCGCACTTTCGACCAGGCAATCCGATTTGTCAGCAGTCGAGGAAACCCGCTGGCCGAACTGCCCTATACGTTGTATCTGGATGATGGCAGGGCCTTCTCCGGCACCACCGATGCACAGGGCGGCACGGCGCGGATATCGACCGCGCAGAGCCAAGCCCTGGTGCGTGCGGAACTACGTCCGCCTACGGTGCTGACAGGGTGTTGTGTGCGCATGGCGCCCGGCACCGATGATGCACCCGAGATATTCGATCTCGAGGGTGTGATCACCACGTCACAGGACATGGGCGTTTCGGTCGTGGAGGTGAGCGCCCCCGGTCATGAGCGGAGCCTTACGTTCGGCGAGATCGAGATGGCGCGACTGGTGTTTGGCGACTCGGTCGACTACAGCCGGATGAAGGTTCACAACCATGGCTACTGGCTGTTGTTTGGATTCCAGCACGAGAAAACAGCGGTTACCCCTAATGGGGAGATGTACTTTCCAGAGAAAATTTACTTCGACGACTACTCAGCTGTCGACATAGGATACCAGCAGCTCTTCATCCACGAGATGACGCATGTCTGGCAGTATCAGCTCGGCTACAACGTCAAGCTGGTTAGAGGACCGAGACCTAGCATGAGCTACGACTATATCCTCGACGAATCAAAACGCTTCCACAACCACAACATGGAAGCTCAGGGCGACATGCTGGCGGACTATTTCCTTGTCATCTTCCGCAATTCGCAGGAGAAGATGAACAACCGCCGCTATCATACGACAGCTGGCATCAGCGAGCAGTTGGAGCGCGCCCTTTCAGGTTTCCTTGCCGACCGCAGCAATGAGGACAATCTACCGAGGACAACTCAATGATGAAGTTGCAACTGCCTGTAGCTCAATTGGCACTACTGCTCCCGGTGATGGCCAGCTGCTCCTCTCCCAGTGGACGCTATCAGGAAGCAACAGTCCAAGCGCGCGATGGTGTACCGTGTTTTGGTGTCCCCGACACTCACGAAACGCGCTCCCGACCACCGCTTGTCACCAGCGTTTCCGTCACAGAGCTTGGGAAGGGCAACTCGCCCGTATGGGAACGCATCTTCCTTGGCCCCGACTCTACCGAGCCCGCACTCTCACCGGAGCTGTGCATCCTCTATGGTGAAGGCGGAACGGCCGCATCGTCCCTGCAGTCAGGCGTGCGATACCAAGTGGTCATTTCGGGAGGCACACCCGACATGCCGGCGAATGAAGGTAAAGCACAAAAGCGCGTTTTCGGCACCTGCTTTCATGTAGTGGAGGACACCAGCAAACACCTGATCAGGCCCGTGCAGGAGGATTGTGCGACCACGCTCTCTTCCGTACCTCAACGCTAACGCACAGGGGACGAGTAGTGCACGTCCTGAAGAGCAAGGTCCGATGACGCGAATGCAACTGCCGCTGGCTCTTCTGGGACTGCTCCCTTCGATGCTGGCCAGTTGCTCGTCACCGCCCGGGCACTATCAGCAGGCGACGATACATAGCCGCGATGGCATGCCGTGCTTTGGAGTACCCGACACCAAAGAGGCGCGCGTCAACGCGCCAGTTATCACCGGCGTGTCAGTGACGGAACCAGGTAGGAATGGCCTGCCAATGTGGGAGCATGACTTTCTCCGTGATGGGACCAGCGAGCCGACGCTGCCTCCAAGTCAATGCATCAAGTACGGCGAGGGCGTGGCGTCCGTCCCCTCACTGCTGACGGGCAAACGTTACCAGGTAGTGCTCACCAGGTGTTCCCGGCAGGAAGGGCGAAGCCGAGGCCCGTGTCTTCAGTGTCTGCTTCCAAATGGTGGAAGTGAGCGGAAAGGTTATAAAGCCCGTCGTATCGGATTGTTCGACCGCGCTCTCTGCCGGGTAACAACTTGTGCGAATGGAAGACAGGTAGCGAAGACCCTAAAGGGGAACCCTATGAAGCAACTGCAAGCATGGATGCTGCTGGCTCTACTGCTGCCAACGCTGACCAGCTGTTCATCGCCTCCCGGGCGCTACCAGGAGGCCACGGTCAGCACCTCTGAAGGCAGGCTGTGCTTTGGTGTTCCTGACACGCGCGAGATTCGATCCGCGCCGCCTGGGATTGCCTCCATCGGACTGAGCGCTGCTGGGCAGGGTCTCTACCCGATGTGGGAACGCGTCTTCATTGAAGAGCCCATTCCCGAGCCTTCGCTCGCACCCGACCAGTGCATACCCTATGGCTCCGGACCCAGCCCTGCCCCGCCGCTGCAGGCGGGCGCGTACTACCAGGTGGTCCTTTCCGGATATACGCCAGACAACCCAGAGAATGGAGCAGTGGGACAGAAGCGTGTATTCAGCGCCTGCTTCCACCTGCGTCAACCCGCCGATGGCCGCGAGTTGAAGCCTGTCGTGGTGAGCTGTGGGGAGGTGCCTCCATCTCCGCTGCCCCCGTCATGAGCGAAGGGCCAATGGTCTGCGCGGCACAGAGCACGATCGCATGAATCGCTGCGGCAGAAACTTCACCGCACTTCCGACCTCGCCGGCGCCCAGCCTTCAGCTCTCCCCACGCGCGCTCTGGTAACCGCGATAGGTTTCACCCCATTCCCGCATCGCCAGCAGTACCGGCACCAGCGTGCGCCCGAATTCGGAAAGCTCGTATTCCACCTTGGGCGGCACCTCGGGATATACATGGCGGATCACGACCCCATCGGCCTCCAGTTCCCGCAGCTGGCTGGTCAGCATCGACTGGGTGGCGTTGGGTACCCGCCGCGTCAACTCCATGAAACGCCGCTTGCCGGCCATCAAGTGAAAAAGAATGATCGGCTTCCACACGCCGCCCATCACCGACAACGTGACTTCCACGGCACAACCGCTCTTGCCATCCCAACGCCTGCTACGCATGCATACTCCGGAAAACCATAGTACCTATGAAAAAACATCGTTCTTGTTGCGATAACGGTGCGAGCCTAGCATGGGCCCATCCACTGAACGTGAGGCCCTTCCATGAGTTTCAAGGCACTACTGACCCGTAAAACCGACGACGGCGTTTCCACGCAACTGGTCGATTTTGATGAAGCGGCCCTGATGGACGGCGACGTGCTGGTGCAGGTCGAGTACTCCACGCTCAACTACAAGGATGCGCTCGCCCTCACCGGCACGCGTCCAGTGATCCGGGCGTTCCCGTTGATTCCGGGCATCGATCTGGCAGGCGTAGTGCTGGAATCGAGCAATGCCGGTTTCCAGCCTGGTGACCGAGTCGTGTTGAACGGGTGGGATCTCAGCATGGGCCACCACGGTGGCCTGGCCCAGCGCGCCCGCGTGCGCGGCGAATGGCTGAACAGGATTCCCGGCAACCTCACCACCCGCGATGCCATGGCCATCGGCACTGCCGGGTACACCGCCATGTTGTGCGTGCTGGCGCTGGAGGACGCGGGCGTGACTCCGGAAAAGGGCGATGTGCTGGTGACTGGAGCCAACGGCGGCGTGGGTTCGATTGCCGTGGCCATCCTTTCCAGGCTGGGTTACCGGGTCGTGGCCGCCACCGGACGCCCGGAACACGCCGAGTACCTGCATAGCCTGGGCGCAGCCGAGATCATCGACCGTGCGCAGCTTTCAGAACCGCGCGACCGACCCGTCAGTGCCGAGCGCTGGGCGGGGGTGGTGGATGTAGCCGGCGGCCCGACGCTGGTCAATGCCATCGCCGAGACGAAGTACCGCGGCGCCGTGGCGGCCTGCGGCCTCGCCCACAGCGATGCACTGCATGGCTCGGTGCTGCCCTTCATCCTGCGCAACGTAACCCTGGCCGGCGTGGATTCGGTGAATGCGCCGCAGGAGGTTCGCCAGCGCGCCTGGGATCGCCTCGCCACCGATCTGGACCCGCAGAAACTGGAAAGCACGGTGCAGCAGATCGGGCTTGCCGAAGTGCTGGACGTCTATGAGCAGATCATTCCGGGCAAGGTGCGCGGACGGATCGTGGTGGATGTGAACGCCTGACGCCTGTTACGTCAGCGGTGGTGCAACGCCACCGCTGGCAGCTGGCCTGCCCAGCCAGACGTCCTGCGCACGGCACCAAGCCCCCTTATCATGGGGCTGTAAGGGCGCTTTACGCCCAGTGACGTACGCAAGGCAGTATCTGGATGTCTATGGAATGGCGCCCCTCGGGATGGGGCCAGCGTGTGACCCGCTCGCCGGACTGGCGACTGCGGCTGGATGGCGAGCATGTCGAGCTTCTGATTGGGGGCCGGCAGTACTCGCAGCGCATGGATCACGACCAGCGCGTGCGGGTGCTTCCGGGCGTGTTCTGGGCCAAGGTGGCGCTGCAGACCGAGGACGGCCAAACGCTGTCCGTGGATGGCCTGCCGAACCGCCAGGCGTCCCACCTCTCGGCTGCTGTCCAGAACGTGCTCTTTGCGCGCACCACGCGCGGGCGCAAGGCGCTCTTTGAGGAGATCCTGGAGCAGATCCAGTCATGGCTGAGCGCGGCGGACGCGCTGACCGATCGGGGTCACGCCAGCCGCCGCTGGATCACCCACGAGCAACAGCAGGCGCTGCTGGCTGAGCGGCCGGCTCTGCCACTCTCCCCAGATGAGCTGGAGAGACTGTTTCTCGATGCGGGCGTGCACGACGACCTGCGCTCCAGCCGCCATCTGACCGCGCTGGAAGCGCTCAATGACTGGCATCGGGATTGGCCCGCTGCCTGGGCCGAGGCCAACGAGGCCATGACCCAGCGCGAGCTGGTGCTGGCCAAGGACCTGCTGGACCATGTCGAGAGCAGGCCACTGACCGAAGAGCAGGCGCGCGCGGTCATCTGCTTCGACAACCGGGTACAGGTGGTGGCCTCGGCCGGCTCCGGCAAGACCTCCACCCTGGTTGCCAAGGCCGCCTACGCCATTGATCGCGGCTTCGTCGAACCCGAGCGCGTGCTGATGCTCGCCTTCAACAAGGACGCGGCCGAGGAACTGGAAGCGCGTGCGCAGCGCGCGTTCCAGCGGCTCGGCATGGGCGATGCCGTGGTGGAAGCGCGGACCTTCCATGCGCTGGGCCTGGCCATCATCGCCAAGGCCACGGGGCGCAAGCCCGATATCCCGGATTGGGCCACTGACGCCACGCAGGGCTTCAACAAGCTCGCCGAACTGGTGGACGACCTGAAGGACCGCTCGAGCCACTTCCGCACCCAGTGGGACATGTTCCGCCTGGTGTTCGGCCGCGACCTTCCCCCGTTCGGCGCCGAGATGCTGGCCGATGGCTACGACCGCGACGGCACGCCCTACATCCGCACGCTGCAGGGCGAACGGGTGAAGAGCCTGGAAGAATGCGTCATCGCCGACTGGCTGTTCTACAACGGCGTGGCCTACGACTACGAGCGGCGCTATGAGTTCGATACCGCGACCGACACCCACCGACAGTATCGCCCGGACTTCTATTATCCCGACGCCGCGCTGTATCACGAGCACTTTGCGCTGGATGCCGACGGTCAGCCGCCGAAGCACTTTGCCAACTACAGTGAAGGCATGCACTGGAAGCGCCAGCAGCATGCTGCGCGCGGCACCTCACTGGTGGAAACGACCTCGTTTGGCCTTCGTAGCGGCCACGCGTTGCAGCACCTGGCCCAGGCGCTTGGCGAGTCTGATGTCGAACTGGACCCGAACCCGGACCGCGCGCTTCCCGAGCAGGGCGCAAAGCCGATGCCGGACGCGGACCTGATCGGGTTGATGCGCACGTTCATCGCCCATGCCAAGAGCAACTGCCTGACGCTGGAGGACATGGCCGGGCGCCTGCGGCAGATGCCCGAAGACCAGTTCAAGGAACGACACCGGCGCTTCCTGGAGATCGCCGGGCCGGTCTTCCAGGCGTGGGACAACGCGCTGGCCGACGAGCGCGGCATCGACTTCGAAGACATGCTCAACATGGCCGCAGGGCTGCTGGAACAGGGCCACTATGAATCACCCTACGAGCTGGTGATGGCCGACGAATTCCAGGATGCTTCACGCGCCCGTGCCCGCCTCTGCCGCGCATTGGTCAGTCAACCCGGCCGCCATCTGTTTGCCGTGGGCGACGACTGGCAGTCGATCAACCGCTTCGCCGGTGCCGATGTTTCAGTGATGACCGGCTTCCCGGAGTGGATGGGACAAGGCCAGGTACTCAAGCTGGAACAGACCTTCCGCTGCCCACAAGCGCTGTGCGATGTCTCCAGCCGCTTCATCCGCCGCAATCCAGCGCAGATGGCCAAGGCGGTTCGCTCGGCGACGCCGGCGGTGGGTCCGGTGCTGCAGGCGTTCCAGCTGGCCCGCCGTGAGGAAGTGCAGGACGGAGTTCGCCAGTACCTGGCCACGCTGCACCAGCAACTGCTGTCCGGCGCGCTGCCTCGCGGCCGCACCGGTCGCGTGACGGTGTTCATTCTGGGTCGCTACCGGAATGAGCGCAGTGCCTTGCCTGCGGACTGGAAGACCGCGTTTGGCAGCACGATGGAGATCGAATTCCTGACCGCGCATCGTTCGAAGGGGCGCGAGGCGGACTATGTGATTCTGCCGGGCATGGTGAATCGTGGCTTCCCGAGCCTGCGCTCGGATGATCCGGTACTTTCGCTGGCGATGCCCGAAGGCGATGCCTTCCCCCTGGGCGAAGAGCGACGGTTGTTCTATGTGGCGCTGACGCGTGCGCGGCGCTCGGTAGCGATGTTCACCCTGCAGGGCAGGCACTCGCCGTTCCTGGATGAGCTGGTGCAGGACGGCGTGGTGGAAGTGACGAGCCTGTCGGGCGTGGTCATCAATGAAGAACGCTGCCCGGTATGCAAGGTGGGGGTGTTCGTGGAGCGGAATGGGCCGCATGGGGCTTTCCGCTCGTGTTCGAGTTATCCGTTGTGCCATAACAAGCCGAAGGGTGGGCCGTCGGGGGTGAGCAGGTGACCTCACGTGCAAGCCAGCAGCTTGAATGTCCAAGGGGCCACAGTCTGTCAGAAACACAAAACGCCCCTTCCGGGGCGTTTGCGTTATGGCGGAGAGAGTGGGATTCGAACCCACGGAAGGTTTGACCCTTCGCCGGTTTTCAAGACCGGTGCCTTAAACCGCTCGGCCATCTCTCCAATCGGGTCCCGGTCGCCCGGGCAGCGGCGTATTCTCGCACGTGAAGGGCATTTACCCAAGACCACCTTGCCCCTGTCCTGCGCATGCGGCACGGTGGGGCCTGCACCACAATCGGAGCCACCATGGCCCATCTCGATCTGGCCAACCTGCGCACCACCCTGCTGGACGACACCCAGCTGGCTGCTGTGGCCCTGCACCGCACCCTTGCCGGCCACCTGCCGGTCAGCAGCGGGCATCTGGTGGTCTGCGACCCGCTGGTCCAAGCCGAGGCACCGGCGCTGGCCGACTACACCGCTCCGGCCGGCCGTCATCCGGTCGAGATCATCGTGCACAGCGGCCGCCCGGCACTGGCCGTGGCCTGGTTCAAGCCCCGCGAAGCCCTCACTGCATCTGCCCTCCATTGGCAGATGGCGCGCTGGACTACGCAGGACCTGACCGGCCTGGATGAGGACAGCTTCATCGGCTATCCGGTCGACGCCGGCATCGGCTGCTTCATGGATACCGACACCCAGCGGGCGCTGCTGGCCCTGATCGAACAGGCCGATGGCGACGAAGGCAGCGCGTGGTCGGAAGCGCTGATTGATCACGACGGCCTGGATGAAGGCGCCGAATACCGTCCATGGGGCGAGGACTCACCGCACGGTCTGGTCGTATTCACCAGCGGCTGGGGCGACGGTGTCTATCCCAGCTATTGGGCGCTGGATACCTCCGGCATTCCGGTGGCGCTGGTGACCGACTTCCTGTGCATCCAGGGCGGCGACGGTCGCGACGAGCGCGAGATCGCCGACCAGGTCTATCGCGACAGCCTTCCACCCGAAGAAGCTGAAGCGCTGGAACGGCTGGTGGCCGCCGTCGAACGCGATGATGCCGACGCATTGCGTGCTCTGCTGAAGGACGCACCGCAACGCGCCAACCAGATCGAGCCCGGGTGCGGTGGCACCGCGCTGTTTGAGGCGATCCGTCTGGATCGGCCGCAAGCGCTGCGGGTGCTGCTGCAGGGTGCTGCACTGCCGGCGATGCCCGAGCGCCTGCACATGAGCAGGGTCACCAGCTATCTGGAGTACGCGCGCTTTCTGAAGAAGCCACGCAGCGCCGAACTGATGGCGGTGTTGGAAGCGCCGGTCATCCCGGATCGGCCAGAACCGGTGACAGCGCCGCGACGCAGCTTCTGGGACCGGCTGTTCGGGCGGAAGTGATCGGCGCCGGATACAGCAACGCCGGGCATGGCCCGGCGCTACCGTTCATCCCTCTCAGCCCGCATCCACTGCCAACGCGCCCAGCGCACTGGCCTTGATTCGCTCCTTGGCCTTCTCGCAGGCGCCACCGCAATCCAGGCGCGAGGCCTCCAGCTGCGGCGGCAGGTGCTCGGCCAGGAAGTCGATGAACACGCGCACTGCCGGCAGCAGGCCGCGGCGCGAGGCGAACACGGCATGGCACACGCCCTGCGGCAGCGACCAGTCCGGCAGCACCACTTCCAGCTCGCCGTTACGCACCGCATCGGCGCACACGGTCTCCGGCAGCATGGTGATGCCGAAACCGTCCTTCACCATGCTCTGCAGCAGCGGGAAGTCGAAGCCCGCCACGCGCGGCTGCAGGTCGACCCTGCGCACTTCGCCTTCCGGCCCGTGCAGCTCCCAGCGCTGGCGTGCTTCGTCTTCGCTGATGCTGAGGGTGACGTGCTGGGTCAGCTCTTCCGGGTCCTTCGGACGGCCAGCGCGGTCCAGGTACTTCGGGCTGGCCACCAGCAGTTCCTGCACCTGGCCGAAGCTGCGCATCACCAGGCTGCCGTCGTCGTCCAGGCGCGAACGCACGCGCAGGGCCACGTCGTAGCCTTCATTGATGATGTCCACGCGGCGGTTGCTGATGTTCAGCTGCAGGCGCACCTTCGGGTACTGCTCGAGGAACTTGGGCAGCAGCTTGGGCAGCTGCATCTCCGCCAGCGAGACCGGGACGCTGGCACGCACCACGCCACGCGGTTCCGCACTGAGGCGGTCCACCACTTCGCGCGCAGCCTGCGCCTCGGCCAGCATCGTCTGCGCGTGGCGGTGCACGCTGGTGCCGACGTCGGTGACCGCGAAACGGCGCGTGGAGCGCTGCAGCAGGCGCACGCCCAGGTCGGTCTCCAGCTGGCTGATGCGCCGGCTCAGGCGCGACTTGGGGATGCCCAGCGCGCGCTCGGCGGCGGCAAATCCGCCGTGGTCGACCACCATCGCAAAGTAGTACAGATCATTCAGGTCATGCATGCCCGAGTTCCATATCTAGAACAATAAGTGGCATTCAATCACCTTTATCCCGCCTTTGCAACAACCTATCGTTCTCTCCGTCGGCGGGGCCTACCCGCTTCTTCCTTCCAGAACATAGGTGACTGCCATGAAGCTTCTGCATCTCGACGCCAGCGTGCTTGGCGAGAACTCCGTCTCCCGCCACCTGACCGCCGCCGTGGTGGCCCGGTTCAAGCAGCAGGTCGAAGGCCTGCAGGTCGATTATCGCGATCTTGACGCCAATCCGGTACCGCATCTGCGCAGCAGCTCGCTCGCCAAGGCGGACGCAGCAGAAGCGGCCGATGCTGAACAGGTGCTCGAGCAGTTCCTGGCGGCGGATATCGTGGTGATCGGCGCGCCGATGTACAACTTCAGCATCCCGTCCACGCTGAAGGCCTGGATCGACCGCGTCGCCGTGGCCGGGCGCACCTTCAAGTACACCGAGAACGGCCCGATCGGCCTGGCCGGCGGCAAGCGCGTCATCGTGGTCAGCAGCCGCGGCGGCATCTACACCGACTCGCCGGCCGACTTCCAGGAGCCGTTCCTGCGCCAGACGTTCGCATTCTGGGGCATCAACGACATCGAGTTCGTGCGTGCCGAGGGCATCGCCTACTCGCCGCAGCACCGCGAAGACGCCATCGCCGGCGCGCTGGCGGCACTGCCGTCGCACGAGGCCGCTGAAGCGGTCGCCGCGTAACGCGTTCCATCGTTCGGCGCCGCTCTCTCCTCGTCGAGGCGCTGAACGCGGGCCGGGATCCCCTCCCCCATCCCGGCCCACCCTGACGGCCCCGCAATGCGGGGCCGTTTTTTTGCGGACCGATTCCCGCCCGCCGGGCWTGGCCCGGCGCTACCGGATCGGGATGGCAGCGCCGGGCCATGCCCGGCGGAAACGGTACAGTGGGTCATGAACTACATCGTGACCACTGCGCACCGCAGCGAATTTCCACACCCGATCACCCTGCGCCGCGGCCAGACGCTGGTGGTGGGCGAACGTTATGAAGGCCCGGAGGGCTGGGAGGACTGGTTCCTGTGCGAGGCCGAGGGGCAGCAGCCCGGATTCGTACCGGCACCGGTGATCGGTCGCACTGCGCAGGGTGACGCGTTTGCCACCGAGGATTACTGCGCGCGGGAGCTGGATGTGGATCCCGGGCAGCTGCTGCGTGGGCAGCGCACGCTCAATGGCTGGGCGTGGTGCGTGCCGGAGACGGGCGAGCCGGGATGGGTGCCTTTGGAGAAGGTGCGGGCCATGCGGTAATCGCGAAATTCATCCACACATGGCGTGGATTCGGTGCCATGCAAGCATGGCACCCACCTGAGCCGGTGGTCAGGCGATGGATTCCAGACCACCCATGTACGGGCGCAGCGCTTCCGGCACGGTGATGCTGCCGTCGGCGTTCTGGTAGTTCTCCATCACCGCGATCATCGCGCGGCCGACCGCCACGCCGGAGCCGTTCAGGGTGTGCGCCAGTTCCGGCTTGCCGGTGGCCGGGTTGCGCCAGCGGGCCTGCATGCGGCGGGCCTGGAAGTCGCCACAGTTCGAGCACGAGGAAATCTCGCGGTAGGTCTCCTGCGACGGCAGCCAGACTTCCAGGTCGTAGGTCTTGATGGCCGAGAAGCCCATGTCGCCGGTGCACAGCAGCACCTTGCGGTACGGCAGGCCCAGCTTTTCCAGCACCACTTCGGCGCAGCGGGTCATGCGCTGGTGTTCGGCGTCGCTGTCTTCCGGGCGGCTGATCGAGACCAGCTCGACCTTCTCGAACTGATGCTGGCGGATCATGCCGCGCACGTCGCGGCCACCGCTGCCGGCTTCGGAACGGAAGCACAGCGAGTGGGCGGTCATGCGCAGCGGCAGGCGCTCGGCGTCGAGGATCTCGTCGCGCGCGATGTTGGTCAGCGAAATTTCCGAGGTCGAGATCAGGTAACGCTTCTGCTCACCCAGTTGGGTGATGAACATGTCTTCTTCGAACTTGGGCAGCTGGCCGGTGCCGTACAGGCTGTCGGCATTGACGATCACCGGCACGTTGGTCTCCTGGTACTCATGCTCCCCGCTGTGCAGGTCGAGCATGAACTGGGCCAGGGCACGATGCAGGCGCGCGATCGGGCCGCGCAGCACAGTGAATCGCGAGCCGGACAGCTTGGCGGCGGTCTCGCCATCGAGCCACTTGTTGCGGGCGCCCAGCTCAACGTGGTCGAGCACCTTGAAGTCGAACTGGCGTGGGGTACCCCAGCGCGCCTGCTCGACGTTGTCGTTCTCGTCGGCACCGGCCGGCACGTCATCGGCCGGCAGGTTCGGAATGCCCATCGAGATCGCTTCGATCTTCTCGCGCAGCTCGTCCAGCGCCACTTCCGAGGCCTTCAGCTCGTCGGCGAAGGCGGCAACCTCGGCCATGATGGCCGAAACGTCCTCGCCCTTGGCCTTGGCCTGGCCGATCGCCTTGGAACGGCTGTTGCGCAGGCTCTGCAGCTCCTGGGTCCGCACCTGGATGCGCTTGCGATCAGCCTCCAGGGACTCCAGGGCAGACACGTCGAGCTCGAAGCCGCGGCTGGTGCGCAGGCGTTCGGCGAGGTCGGCGGGCTGGTGGCGGAGCAGGGCTGGATCAAGCATGGCAGGTGTCGTGGTGGGTATCAGGGATGGGATTATCGCTTGTTATACGGATTTCTGCCGCCCGGTTCATTCCCGCCGTGGCAGAATCGAGCCATTCCGTACTGGTCCGGTCCATGTCTGCACCCCGCTCGTCGTCCGCCAAGTCGTTCACTGTGCATATTCCGCGCAATGCCCTGAAGATCGCCGGTATCGCCTTCGGGGTGGGCGTGCTGCTGTTCGTGCTGGTCTGGCTGACCGGCCGCGACAAGGAGTTCTTCCGCGCCGATCCGGCAGCGCAGACCTCGCAGGAAACCGCCCAGGTCGAGCCCCTGCCGGAACCGTTGGCCGCTGCCGCCGGTTCCAGCGACATGCCCGATGCCAAGCCGGCCCCGGTCGAGGAAGAAGCGCCGAAGCTGGTCGAAACCGCCCCGCCGCCTGCGCCCATCGCTGAAGCAGCCCCGGCCACACCGGGCCCTGCGCCGGCGGCCACCGGTAGCAGCCAGCCGATGCCGATCGCTGGCCAATCACCGCCGCCCGCCTATCCGGCCGCCGCGCTGCGTGCAGGCGAGACCGGCACCGTGGTGGTGCGGGTGGACGTGGACGCCACCGGCTATCCGAACAACGCCACGGTGATCCAGCGCAGCGGTTCACGCGAGCTCGACCGTGCCGCCACCGACGCCGTGCGCCGTTGGCGCTTCACCCCGGCTCAGAACAATGGCCAGGCCGTTCCCGGCAGTATTGAAGTGCCGTTCGACTTCAAGACGCAGTAACTGAACGCTTCCCGGCAGGCAAACTGAACCCTGCCGGTGGCGTTGACGCAACGCTGACACTTCTCGTCCATGGCTCGCGCAACACTTCCCACGTCGTCCATTGACGGAAGGAGTTAGCGATGACTGCCACCACCCACGAAGACCTTCATTCGCCGCAGCTGCAGCAGAATTCCAGCCTGCAGCACAAGCCCACGTCGCCCTGGATGTGGATCGCGCTGATCGTGGCGATGTTTGCGGCCGCCCTGCTCTGGCTGCGTCATTCGAACCAGGAAGACGTGGCACCGGCACCGGTTGGCGAGCGCATGCTTCCGGCCCCCGAGCAGGCAGTGGTGACGGATGCAGCGGCCCCTGCCGCGCGGCAGGCAGCCCCGGCTGGCGCTTCGCGGAAGGCCGCGCCGGTAGTGCGCAATCGTGAGGCCCGCCCGCTGGCCAGCAACCGCATGCCCACCTACCCCGCCGCTGCGCTGCGTAGTGGCGTGCAGGGCAGCGTGATCGCCAGCCTGAGTGTCGATACCCGCGGCAATGTCGCCAACGCTGCGATCGTTTCGCGCAGCGGCGAGCGCAGCCGTGACCTGGATCGTGCGGTGCTCAGCACCGTGCAGAACTGGAAGTTCCAGCCGGCGATGCAGGAAGGCCGTGCAGTAGCAAGCGTGGTGCGGGTCCCGGTGGATTTCCGTACCGAGCAGCGTTGATCGCGGACGAGGGGTTCGTGATGCTTAGACGGAGGCTTCGGCCTCCGTCCTTTTGTCTGTCGCCTCGATTGTAGAGCCGAGCCATGCTCGGCTCATCGCAATCTTCACCCTCGAGTCGAACATAGCTCGACTCTAAAGAGTCTCACGATCAGGCCAGGTTGAATCCGGCGCTGCGCGCCAGACCATCGAAATCCGGGAAGGACGTGGCGACGTTGGCGATATCGTTGATGCGCACTTCGCCGTCACTGATCTGGCCGGCAATGGCGAACGCCATGGCAATGCGATGGTCGCCGTGGCTTTCGATGGTGCCGCTGCCCAGGCGCACGCCGCCGTGCAGCGTGGCACCGTCTTCGGTTTCGTCCACCTGCATGCCCAGCGCGCGCAGGCCGGTGGCCATCGCAGCGAGACGATCGGATTCCTTCACCCGCAGCTCCGCCGCGCCGCTCACCACGGTCTGGCCTTCTGCGGCGGCGGCGGCCACGAACAGCGCCGGGAACTCGTCGATCATGTCCGGCACCAGTGCTTCCGGAATGCGCGCGCCCTTCAACTGAGCGTAGCGCACCACCAGATCGGCAACGGGTTCACCACCCTGCTCGGCCGGATTCTCTTCGGTGATGTCCGCGCCCATCAGGCGCAGCGCGTGCAGCAGGCCGGTCCGGCGCGGATTCAGGCCGACCTGCTTCAGGCGCAGCTCGGAACCGGGAATGATACTGGCCGCCACCAGGTAGAACGCCGCCGAGGAAAAATCAGCCGGCACCACGATATCCGTCGCGCGCAGGCGCTGGCCGCCACGCAGGCGGGCCTTGCCCGGTGAAAATTCGATGTCCACGCCGAACGCCGACAGCATGCGCTCGGTGTAGTCACGGGTTGGGTGCGGTTCCAGCACGCTGGTTTCGCCCTGCGCGTACAGGCCGGCCAACAGCACCGCCGACTTGATCTGTGCGCTGGCCACCGGCGAGGCGAAGTCGATGCCGTGCAGCGACTGGCCGCCATGCACCTGCAGCGGCGGCGTGCCGTCGTCCTGGGTGTGGATCTTCGCGCCCATCTGCGACAGCGGGCCGGTGACGCGACGCATCGGGCGGCCCGACAGCGACTCATCGCCGATCAGCGTGCAATCGAACGCCTGGCCTGCCAGCAGGCCGGCCAGCAGTCGCATGCCGGTACCGGCGTTGCCGCAGTCCAGCGGTGCATCCGGTGCTTTCAGGCCGTCGATGCCGACGCCGTGCACGATGCGCTGCGACGGGCTGGGGGTTTCGATGCGCACGCCGAGCTGGCTGAAGATACGCGCGGTGGCGCGGGTGTCTTCGCCTTCCAGGAAACCTTCGATATGCGAGGTGCCATCGGCCAGGGCGGCGAACATCACCGAGCGGTGCGAGACCGACTTGTCGCCGGGAATGGTCAGGCTGCCCTGCAGCGGCTGGCCCTTGCGGGCGATCCAGTGTTGCGCGTTGCTCATCGTTCGATCATTCCGTAAACGCCGGCAGCGCCGGCGATGCATCAGGGAGCGGCGGCCGTGGCCGCCGCAGCAGCACTCAGGGCACGGCCACCGGATAGGAGCCCAGCACCTTGATCTGCGCCGAGTGCGCTTCCAGTTCGGCCAGCGCCGCCTGCATCGGCGCGTCGTCGATGTGGCCGGCCAGGTCGATGAAGAAGCCGTATTCCCACTTGCCGTGGTGCGACGGGCGCGACTCGATGCGGTTCATGCTGATGCCGTGGCGGGCGAACGGGCTGAGCACGTCGAACAGCGCACCGGGCTTGTCATGGATGAACACCAGCACCGATGTGCGGTCGTGACCGGAGGTCGGGAAGATGTTGCGGCCCACCACCAGGAAACGGGTGGTGTTGTCGGCATCGTTCTGGATCGGCTTGGTGACCACCTTCTTCAGGCCGTACACATGGCCGGCGCTCTCACCGCCGATGGCCGCCGCGTCGTCGGCGTTGCGCGCACGGCGCGCACCTTCGGCGTTGCTGGATACCGGGATCTTCTCGGCCTTCGGCAGGTTGGCGCGCAGCCACGCCGAGGTCTGCATGAACGACTGCGGGTGTGCGTAGATGCGCTCGATGTCCTCGATGCGGCCGCTGCGCGACATCAGGTACTGCTGCACGCGCAGTTCCACTTCGCCACAGATCTTCAGGTTGGAGGTCAGGAACATGTCCAGGGTGATCTGGATGGTGCCCTGCCCCGAATTCTCCACCGGCACCACGCCGAAATCGGCGTTGCCTGCTTCCACTTCCTGGAACACTTCTTCGATGCTGGCCATCGGCAGGCCCAGCGCCGAGCGGCCGAAGTGCTTGAGCACGGCCTGCTGGCTGAAGGTGCCTTCCGGGCCGAGGTAGCCGATCTTCAGCGGCTCCTGCTGGGCCAGGCAAGCCGACATGATCTCGCGGTAGACGTGCACCAGCAGCTCGTCGCTGAGCGGGCCTTCGTTGCGATCCACCACCATGCGCAGCACCTGCGCTTCGCGCTCGGGGCGGTAGTAGTCGACTGCGGCGGCGAGCTTGCCCTTGGCCTTGCCGACCTGATGGGCGAAGCGCGCGCGCTCGGCGATCAGGTTCTGGATGTCACGGTCGATCTGGTCGATCTTCGAACGCACATCGGCCAGTGCCAGCGGCGCCAGGGTGGGTGCCGGGTTCGAGGCGGCCTTGGCCTTGCCCTTCGCCTTGGTGGGCGCGCTGTCCTTGGCCGGTTCGGCCTTCTTCGGCGCCTTCTTGCTGGATTTGCTGCTTGCCATCGGAGTTCCTTGTTGCGGGGCACGCACCCAACGGTGCGCGCCGTTCATTGCTCAGCCGTGACGCTGCTGGAAATCGGCCATGAAGGCGACCAGCGCCTCGGCCCCGGCCAGCGGCATGGCGTTGTACAGCGAGGCACGGATACCGCCGACCACCTTGTGCCCCTTCAGCGCCAGCAGGCCGGCGGCCCTGGCTTCGGCGACGAAGCGGGCATCGAGCTCGGCATCGGGCAGGAAGAACGGGATGTTCATCCGCGAACGGGCGGCGTGTGCGACCTCGTTGCGGTAGAAGCCGCCAGAGCCGTCGATGGCGCCGTATACCAGCGCCGCCTTGGCGGCATTGCGCTTGGCGAACTCGGCCACGCCGCCTTCGGCCAGCATCCACTTGAACACCAAGCCGGCCAGGTACCAGTTCCAGGTCGGCGGTGTGTTGAGCATCGAATCGCGGGCGACGTGCGAGCGGTAATCGAAGATGTCCGCGCGCGGCTGGCCACTGCGCTCGAGCAGGTCGCGGCGGATGATCATCACCGCGATGCCGACCGGGCCCAGGTTCTTCTGCGCACCGGCGTAGATCACGCCGTAGCGGCGTACGTCCAGCGGCTCGCTGGCGATGGACGAGCTGAAATCGGCGATCAGCGGGACGTTGCCGGTGTCGGGCACATCACGGAACTCGACACCGTGGATGGTTTCGTTGGCGGTGATGTGCACGTAGGCGGCATCGGGCAACAGCTGCCAGTCGGCACGCGCCGGCAGTTCGCGATAGCCGTTGGCCTCGCTGCTGGCGGCGATGTTGACGTCGACGTAGACACCGGCCTGCTTGACCGCCGTCTTGCCCCAGTGGCCACTGACCACGTAGTCGGCACGCTGGCCGGGGGCGGCGAAGTTGAGCGGGATCAGCGCCTGCTGGGTGGTGGCGCCACCGGACAGGAACAGCACCGCATAGTCGTTGGGGATATCGAGCAGGCGACGCAGGTCGGCCTCGGCCTCGGCCGCCACGGACATGAACTCCGCACCGCGATGGCTCATTTCCACGATCGAGGCACCGGTACCGTGCCAGTCCAGCATTTCCGCCTGCGCCTGGCGCAGGACCGATTCCGGCAAGGTTGCAGGGCCGGCACTGAAGTTGAACGCGCGCGTCATGTCACACCTGTGGGGCAAGACCCCTAGTATGCCGCAGTGCACCAGCCTTGCGGCCTTGTGGCGCAAGGGAAATTTGGTTTCATTGGAATCCATTGGCCCGCAGCAATGCTCCGGCGGTCGCCGACCTTGGTCGGCGTACGCCGTCAGGCGTCATGCCCACCGAAGGAGCGTGCCGACCAAGGTCGGCACCCACCAGAGCGGACCCGGCGGACGCAGGGTTCAGCGCGCGCCGAACCAGAGCAGCAGGCTGAGCAGGGCAGCCAGCAGCAGCGCACTGACCAGCAGCCACGGCCAGCGCCGGACCTTGCGCGGCACGGCCGGCAGCACCGGCGCCTGCTCGGCGTCCTGGCTGGACTCGTCTTCATCCGGCAGCGGGCGTCGGCGTGGGTCATGCGGCACTTCCAGCACGAACCGGTGCTGGCCATCGAACACTACCTGGTCACCCGCCTGCAGCCAGCAGTGGCGCACGGCCACACCGTTGACCCGGGTGCCGTCGGCACTGCCCAGGTCACGCAGCAGCACGCGCTCGCCATGCACTTCCACACGGGCATGCTGTTCGGCGAAGGCCGGATCGTCGATGGCGATGTCGGCCTCACTGCCGCGACCGACCAGGCGGGCCCGCGACAGGGTGAAACTGCGGCCATGATGCAGACCGCCGACACCACGCAGCAGCCGCTGCTGCTCATCGCTGCCGTCGTCGTTCTTCGGTGAAGGCGCCTGCAACAGGCTCTCGACCTCGCCCTGCAGCACCATCTCCACGCCGTCCACATACACCGCATCGCCTGCACGCAGCAGGGCCATGCGGCGCACCGGTCGACCATTCACGTGGATGCCACGGATACCGTTGCCGACCTGCAGCCAGAGGCCGCGATCGTCCATGCAGAACTGCGCCAGCAGGAGCGCGCCGTGGCCGGCGTCACCGAGCCGCACACTGCCGTTGGCCTGGCGCACGATGCGTTGCACCCCGGGCCGCAGCGGCTGGTCGGGCTGTTGTTGTTGACTGAAGTGAACAAGCAGGTTCTGCACGCGGCGCAGCCTAGCAGGTTGGCCGCCAACGAAGAAGAACCCACGATGAGTGCTTGGCGCGGAGGCCCTCGATGCGCACAATGCTCGCCCTCATTGATCATCCCCGCCCTGCGCCAGGAGCCTGCATGTCCGCCATCGATGTCCGCCACGCCCACGCCCTGCCCGACGCACAGGCGCGCGCCGCGATCGAACAGGTTGCCGCCAAGTTGTCCGAGCGCTTCGGCCTGAAGTCGTCCTGGACCGCCGACGTACTGAACTTCTCCGGCAGCGGCGTGGACGGCGCGATCGAACTGCAGCCGGGCGCCGTGCGCGTGACGGCCAAGCTGGGCTTCCTGCTGTCGGCGATGAAGGGCATGGTCGAAGGCGAGATCCAGCGCGTGCTGAAGGAAAAGCTGGGCTGAACCCCGGCGGCGGCCGTCACGGCCGTGCAACGCCAACGCGCGCTACTCTCGGGACAGGCCCAACTCCCACGGGAAGTGCGATGAACCAGTACGAAAACGATGACCGCCGCAACGACGACGCCTCGTTCGGTGACCAGGCCGAGCGCTTCTCGCGCAAGCTGAGTGACTCGGCGCAGCAGGTCTGGCTGGCCGGCCTGGGCGCTCTTGGCCGTGCGCAGGCCGAAGGCAGCCGCTTCTTCGACGGCCTGGTGAAGGAAGGCGAAGCCTGGGAAGCCCGCCGCCGCGAACGCAACGCCGAGCAGGGACCGGGCTGGCGCGACAACGTGGAAACCTCGCTTGACGAGGCCCGCGAAAAGGCTTCCGGCACCTGGAACAAGGTCGAAAAGGCCTTCGACGACCAGGTACAGGGCGTGCTCAAGCGCCTGCACGTACCCACTGCAGACGAAGTGACCGCGCTTGAAGCCCGCATCGATGCCCTGCATGCGCGCTTGGCCAAGCTGGAGAACCGCGCCGCCTCGGGCGCTGATGCCCCCGCGCCGGGGAGCCACCAATCGCCGGACAGCGTGCCCTGACGATCTTTGTTGCAATGCAATAAATTTTGGTTGACAATCGCGAGCAACCCGCCAATCGCTTCGGCTGCCGTTTGTTCCCTCCCCTCACGGCTTCAGGATTGGCGGGTTTTTCATGCCCGCCGTACACCATTCTGAGCGTTCCATCACGCTTCCTGTCAGGAACCTCCTGACCCAGCCGGACAGTGCGGCCTTTACACTGTTGTCTTCCGCATTCGCCCCTTCCGCGCACCTCCTGCATGCTCCCCTGGATCCTGGCCCTGCTGTCGGCCCTGCTTGTGTGTTCCCTGGCCGTTGTCTATCTGTGGTGGATCAAGCGGCGCCAGAAGGAGATGCAGCTCGGCCTGCAGGCGCTGGCCGGCATGCATTGGCGCGAGTTCTCGGTGCTGGTCAAGCGCATGCTGCGCGAGCAGCGCGGTCTGCGCGAACTGAACGACCCGGCAGAGGAATCCCGCGAGCCAAGCAGCGACTTCCTGCTCAGCGATGGCCCCAACCAGTGGCTGGTGTCATGCAAGCACGGCCTGGCCTACCGCATCGGCACTGCAGCGGTGAATGAGCTGGGTGCCGCCGCGCGGCTGGCCGGCGCCAGGGGCGGCGTACTGCTGACCGAAGGGCGGATCGAACGCGACGGTCGCGCCGCCGCCGAAAAGCAGGCCGTTGAAGTGCTGGACGGCCCGCGCCTGTGGCCGCTGTTGCAGCCCTATCTGCCGGGTGACATCGACACGCGCGTGCGTGCTGGTGCGCGCCACGAAGCGCTGCGCCGGATCGCCATCGCCGCGCTGGGCTCGGTGACGCTGGGCCTGCTGGTGGGCGTGGGTCTGCAGGGCCTGCATGTGGACCGTGCCGAGCCTGTTGCTGCGGCGCCGGCCACCCCGACCGTGGCCGCTGAACCGGCCCGCGAACCCGCTCCGGTGACCATGCCGGCCGCCATGGCACCTCTGCCCCCGCCGGGAACCCTCGATGCGCGCAGCAACCCGAATCCGGATGCGGCCACGCTGGACCGTTTCCAGACGGATCTGTCGCGCGCGCTGGCCGGCAAGCCCGGCATCGCCAGTGGCGTCTGGCTGACCCGCCAGACCCTGGCGATCAACCGCACCGGCGAACTGGAAAAGGTCTGGCCGCAGGTCTGCGAGGAAGTGCTGCACTACCCCGCCCTGCGCAACGTGCGCATCCAGCTCAACGCCCGCCCCGGCGTGGATGAGCCGGTGCGCTGGCGGCAATGCGCCACGTATTGATTGGAACCAGCATCCACGCATGGCGTGGATCTACTGAATCCCGATGCGCGCCCCCTTGGTAGATCCACGCCACGCGTGGATACGACCCTACCGCGCCCCAGGCGCGAAGCGCGCCACCAGGTCCCAGGCATCCCCCAGGAACACCTGGCGCACGCGGGTGATCGGCTGTTCGCCTCGCCAAGTCAAGCGCTCGATCACCAGACAGGCGGTGCCGGGATTCACGTCCAGCAGCTTGGCGGTGGCAGTATCCGCGCCCCAGGCACTGATGCGGTGCTGGGCACGGGTCCACGATACGTTCTGCAGCAGCCAGCTGCCCGGCGCGGTAGTGCTGAAGTCGACCTCCAACACCTCCGGCACCCCCACCGGGCTGATCAGGCGATGCTCCAGCGCCAGCGGACGGCCATCGGCCAGATGCAGGCAGCGCATCGCCAGCAGGTTTTCCTGCCCGGCCAGCTCGACTTCACCGGCATTGCCGGCATCGGCAAGGCGCAGGTCGCGCTGCAGCAGACGATAGGCGTACTGATGACCGCGCGAGCCGACCTGCATCGCGATATCGGGAATCTCCAGCGCCACCTGCTCCAGGTGCGGGGGTTGCCGCGCCACGAACGAACCCGCGCGGCGGCGGCGTTCGATCATGCCGCTCTCGGCCAGCGCGGTCAGCACCTTGTTCACCGTCATCCGCGAGCAGCCGTACTGCTCCATCAGCTCGTGTTCGTACGGAATACGGAAGCCCGGCGCCCACTCTCCGCTGAGGATGCGGCTTTCCAGATCGCTGCGGATACGCTGGTTGAGCGTGGCGGACTTGCTGGCCTTCACGTAATGGGGTCCCGGTGGCGGAGGCGATCAGCCCAGCACGCCCTTCAGGGCGGCGGCGAAGGCGGTGGTGATCGCCTGGCGCTGCAGGTGGCGGCCGTCGGCCACGCACTGGCGGCCATGGCGCCAGACCGATCGCAGCGCGCCATTACGTGCGGCGAACACCCAGCTGTCAAGCCATGCGTCATCCTGTCGCGCCTGCAGCGCCGGGTGCGCGGCGTCCAGTTCGACCAGATCGGCACTGGCACCGACCTGCAGGCCAGCGGCCACGCCCAGCGCCTGCGTACCACCGTGCAATGCGCCTTCAAACAGGAAGCGACCGGTGCTGCGGGTGGCGTCCGGGGCCAGTACGTTGCGCCCGCGCAGGGTCAGCCGCTGGCCGTACTCGAGCAGGCGCAGTTCTTCGGCCGCATCGATCAGCACATTGGAATCGGAGCCGACACCGAAGCGCCCACCCTCGCGCGCGAACGCCTGCATCGGGAACAGGCCGTCGCCCAGATTGGCTTCGGTGATCGGGCATAGGCCGGCCACCGCCTGGCTGGCCACGATGGCGGCGCGCTCATCGTCGGTGATGTGGGTGGCGTGCACCAGGCACCAGCGCGCATCCACCGGCGCATTGTCGTACAGCCACTGCACCGGACGCTGGCCGCTCCAGGCCAGGCAGGCCTCGACTTCACGCACCTGCTCGGCGATATGGATGTGCACCGGGCCGTCGGTCAGCGGCAGCAATGCACTCAATTCCTCGCCGGTGACTGCACGCAGGCTGTGCGGGGCAATGCCGAGTACCGCGTCGGGCAGTGCGGCCAACGACGGCTTCGCGGCGTCCAGCAGCTGCGCGAAACCGTCCACATCGTGGATCAGCCGGCGCTGCGCCGGATTCGGCGGCGCCCCGCCGAAATCGGCATGTGCATAGAACACCGGCAGCAGGGTCAGCCCGATGCCGGTCTGATCGGCCGCAGTGGCAATCCGCGCACTCATTTCGGCGCGGTTGGCATAGGCATGGCCATCGGCGTCGTGGTGCAGGTAGTGGAATTCGCCGACGCGGGTGAAGCCGCTTTCCAGCATTTCCATGTAGGCCTGGGCGGCGATGGCCTGCACCGCGTCCGGGCGCAGATGGGCCAGGAAGCGGTACATCAGCTCGCGCCAGCTCCAGAAGCTGTCACCGTCACCGCCGCCGATCTCGGTCAGCCCGGCCATGCCGCGCTGGAAGGCATGGCTGTGCAGGTTGGGCAGGCCCGGCACCAGGATGCCGACGCAGGTGTCGCCGTGCTGGGCGCCCTGCCCCGTGTGGATCGCCGTGATGCGGCCGTCCTGCACCTGCAGGCGGACATCGCGGGCCCAGCCGTCGGCCAGCAGGGCGTGGGCGGCATGGAAACAGTGCGGGGAACGCGAATCGGACATGGCTGGACAACCCGAAATGGACGCCTATATTGTATAGACATATAAGCACAGCCGCGTTGTGGATGCCATGCACGTCGATACCCTCTGGTCCAACGTTCACCTGATCACCCTCGACGGCGAGGGGCTGGGTGTCATCCGCCATGGGGTACTGGCCTGCGCCGACGGCCGCATCGTCCATGTGGGTGCCGCCGGCAGCGATGCCCACCTGCAGCCAACCACTCGCATCGATGGCGAAGGCCGCTGGATTTCGCCCGGCCTGATCGACTGCCATACCCACCTGGTCTATGCCGGCAACCGCGCCAACGAGTTCGAGCAGCGCCTGCAGGGCGTCAGCTATGCCGACATCGCCCGTGCCGGCGGTGGCATCGTCTCCACCGTGCGCGCCACTCGTGCTGCGACGCCGGAACAGCTGGCCAGCGAAAGCCGGCCGCGCCTGCTGGCGATGCGCGCCGAGGGCGTGACCACCCTCGAGATCAAGTCCGGCTACGGCCTGACCCTGCCAGACGAACGCAAGCAGCTGCAGGTCGCACGTGCGCTGGGCGAGGAATGCCGGGTCAACGTGGTGACCACCTTCCTCGGCGCGCACGCGATTCCGCCGGGCCGCGAAGCACAGGAGTACACCGACGAGGTGTGCAACGTGATGATCCCGGCCATCGCCGCCGAAGGCTTGGCCGAAGCAGTGGACGTGTTCTGCGAGAACATCGCCTTCTCGCCGGCGCAGGCGCGGCAGGTCTTCGAAGCGGCGCGCGCCAACGGGCTGGCGGTGAAGATCCATGCCGAGCAGCTGAGCAACCAGCATGGTGCTGAACTGGCCGCCAGCTTCGGTGCATTGTCGGCCGACCATATCGAACATCTGGATGACGCCGGCATCGCCGCGATGGCCGCCGCCGGCACCGTCGCCGTGCTGTTGCCCGGTGCCTTCTATTTCACCCGCGATACCACCCTGCCGCCGATCGCGGCGCTGCGTGCGGCCGGCGTGCCGCTGGCGCTGGCCACCGACAGCAATCCGGGCACTTCGCCGCTGACCAGCCCGCTGCTGGCGATGAACATGGGCGCCACCCTGTTCCGCCTGACGGTGGATGAGTGCATCGCCGGCTTCACCCGTGAAGCGGCGCGCGCGCTCGGACGCAGCGATCGCATCGGCCGCCTCGCCGTGGGCCTGGACTGCGACCTGGCGATCTGGGACATCGATGCGCCCGCGGACCTGGTCTATCGCATTGGATTCAACCCGCTGCACGCGCGCGTGGTGCGCGGACAGCCCGACCTGCCTGCCTCCTGGAGCAACACATGAGCAACACCCTGGTTCTTCGCCCCGGCCATGTCACTCTCGCCCAGTGGCGGCAGGTCTATCGCGGTGCACCGCTGGCACTGGACCCCGGCGCGCTGCCGGTGGTGCGCGCCAGTGCCGCAACCGTGGCCGCCATCGTCGCCAAGGGCGCGCCGGTGTATGGCATCAACACCGGCTTCGGCAAGCTGGCCAGCGTGCGCATCGAGCGCGAGGACCTGGCCACCCTGCAGCGCAATATCGTGCTCTCGCACGCTGCCGGCGTGGGCGAGCCGATGCCGGCCAGCGTGGTGCGGCTGATGATGGCGCTGAAGCTGGTCAGCCTCGCGCAGGGCGCTTCGGGTATCCGCGAGGAAACCCTGCTGCTGCTCGAAGCGATGCTGGTCAAGGGCGTGCTGCCGGTGGTGCCGGCACAAGGCTCGGTGGGCGCCTCGGGTGATCTGGCACCGCTCTCGCACCTGGCCAGCGTGATGCTGGGCGTGGGCGAAGCCTTCATTGGTGACGAGCGCCTGCCGGCAGCCGACGCACTGGCACGTGCCGGCCTGCAGCCGATCGAACTGGGCGCGAAGGAAGGCCTGGCGCTGCTCAACGGCACCCAGTTCTCCACCGCGTATGCGCTGGCGGGCCTGTTCGAGATCGAGACCGTGTTCCAGGCCGCACTGGTGACCGGCGCGCTGTCGGTGGAAGCAGCCAAGGGTTCTGACACACCGTTCGACCCGCGCATCCATGCCATCCGCGGCCAGCGCGGGCAGATCGCCACCGCCGCCACCCTGCGCACGCTGATGCAGGGTTCGGACATCCGCGAATCGCACCGTGACAACGACGTGCGCGTGCAGGACCCGTACTGCCTGCGCTGCCAGCCGCAGGTGATGGGCGCGGCGCTGGACATCCTGCGCCAGGCCGCGACCACGCTGGAAATCGAAGCCAACGGCGTGTCCGACAATCCGCTGGTGTTCACCGACACCGGCGAAGCGCTGTCCGGTGGCAACTTCCACGCCGAGCCAGTCGCCTTTGCCGCCGACATGCTGGCGATGGCGGTGTGCGAGATCGGTTCGATCAGCGAGCGCCGCCTGGCGATGCTGGTGGACCCGGCCCTGTCCGGCCTGCCGGCGTTCCTGACCCCGCGCCCGGGCCTGAATTCCGGCTTCATGATCCCGCAGGTGACCGCCGCCGCGCTGGTCTCGGAAAACAAGCAGCGCGCCTACCCGGCCAGCGTTGATTCGATTCCGACCTCGGCCAACCAGGAAGACCATGTGTCGATGGCCGCGCATGGCGCGCGCCGCCTGATGCAGATGGCCGAGAACTCCGCCAACGTGATCGGCATCGAACTGCTGGCCGCTGCGCAGGGCTGCGACTTCCACGCGCCGCTGCGCTCCAGCACGGCGCTGGAAAGCGTGCGCGCCACCCTGCGTGCACAGGTGCCGACGCTGGAAGAAGACCGCTATTTCCATCCGGACATGGTGACCGCCACGAATCTGGTGCGCAGTGGCGCGCTGGCGCAGGGCCTGGCCGACTTGCTGCCAACCGTGGAACCGCAGGTATGAACGCCCATCCCGAATGGTTGACGGTGCACGAGGGCGACGCCCCGTTGATCGTCAGCTTCCCACATACCGGCAGCGAGCTGCCGCACGACCTGATCGGCGACTACCACTCGCCGTGGCTGGCCCGCCGCGATGCCGACTGGTGGGTGCACGAGCTGTATGACTTCGTGCGCGGCATGGGCGCGACCACGGTGCGCTCAGCGATCTCGCGTTCGGTGATCGACCTCAACCGCGATCCCAGCGGCGTGTCGCTGTACCCGGGCCAGAACACCACCGGCCTGTGCCCGCTGACGACCTTCGACAACCAGCCGCTGTACCACGCCGGGCGCGAACCGGACGAAGCAGAAATCGCCCGTCGCCGCGACACGTACTTCCTGCCCTACCACGATGCACTGGCTTCGCAGATCACGCGCCTGCGTGCACGCCACGGCACCGTGGTGGTGTACGACGCGCACTCGATCCGCTCACACATCCCGCATCTGTTCGACGGTGAGCTGCCGCAGTTCAACCTGGGCACCGCCGGCCCGTCCGGCGCACCGGACACGTCCTGCGACAACGCCCTGAGCGACGTGGTGGAGAACCTGTTGAAGATCAGTGGCATGAGCCAGGTCCGCAACGGCCGCTTCAAGGGCGGCTGGATCACCCGCCACTACAGCAACATCGCCGGCGGCGTGCACAGCCTGCAGATGGAGCTGGCCTGCCGTGGCTACATGCACGAACCCCTGCCCGACCAGGTGGACGAACACAGCTGGCCCACCCCGCTCGACCCCGACCACGCCGCACCGCTGCGCCACACCCTGGCGCAGGTGCTCAATGCCTGCCTTGAATTCGCTACGAACCGGAGCGCCGCATGACCCGCAACGACCCGTCCCGCACCATCGCCGCGCCGACCGGCACCACGCTGAACGCCAAGAGCTGGCTGACCGAAGCGCCGCTGCGCATGCTGATGAACAACCTGCACCCGGACGTGGCCGAGCGGCCGCAGGAACTGGTGGTGTACGGCGGCATCGGCCGCGCCGCGCGCGACTGGGAGAGCTTCGACGCCATCGTCGAAACGCTCAAGCGCCTGGACGATGACCAGACATTGCTGGTGCAGTCGGGCAAGCCGGTGGGCGTGTTCCGCACCCACGCCGATGCGCCGCGCGTGCTGATCGCCAATTCCAACCTGGTGCCGCGTTGGGCCAACTGGGACCACTTCAACGAGCTGGATAAGAAGGGTCTGGCCATGTACGGCCAGATGACCGCCGGCAGCTGGATCTACATCGGCGCACAGGGCATCGTGCAGGGCACCTACGAGACCTTCGTGGAGATGGGCCGCCAGCACTTCGGCGGCGACCTGACCGGCAAGTGGCTGTTCACCGGCGGCCTTGGTGGCATGGGTGGCGCACAGCCGCTGGCCGCGGTGATGGCTGGCGCCTCCTGCCTGGCCGTCGAGTGCCGCAAGAGCAGCATCGACATGCGCCTGCGCACCGGCTACCTGGACACCTGGACTGACAACCTGGACGAAGCACTGCGCCTGATCGACGAATCGTGCAAGGCCGGCACCCCGAAGTCGGTGGGCCTGCTCGGCAACGTGGCCGACGTGCTGGCCGAACTGCTCAAGCGTGGTGTGAAGCCGGACCTGCTGACCGACCAGACCTCCGCGCACGACCCGGTGAATGGCTACCTGCCGCAGGGCTGGACCGTCGAGCAGTGGGACGACAAGCGCGTGTCTGCGCCGAAGGACGTGGAGAAGGCTGCACGCGCGTCGATGGCCAATCACATCCGCGCCATGCTCGGCTTCCACGCACTGGGTGTGCCGACCGTGGACTACGGCAACAACCTGCGGCAGATGGCGCTGGAAGAAGGCGTGGCCAATGCGTTCGACTTCCCCGGCTTCGTGCCGGCCTATATCCGTCCGCTGTTCTGCCGCGGCATCGGACCGTTCCGCTGGGCGGCGCTGAGTGGCGACCCGGAAGACATCGCCAAGACCGATGCCAAGGTGAAGGAACTGATTCCGGACAACCCGCACCTGCACCGCTGGCTGGACATGGCCGCCGAGAAGATCAAGTTCCAGGGCCTGCCGGCGCGCATCTGCTGGGTCGGCCTGGGCGACCGTGATCGCCTCGGCCTGGCCTTCAACGAGATGGTCGCCAACGGTGAACTGAAGGCGCCGGTGGTGATCGGTCGCGACCATCTGGACAGTGGCAGCGTGGCCTCGCCGAACCGCGAAACCGAGGCGATGGCCGATGGTTCCGATGCAGTCTCCGACTGGCCGCTGTTGAACGCCCTGCTCAATACCGCCAGTGGCGCGACCTGGGTGTCGCTGCACCACGGTGGCGGCGTCGGCATGGGCTTCTCGCAGCACGCCGGCATGGTGATCGTCTGCGACGGCACCGAAGCGGCCGCGAAGCGGATTGGCCGCGTGCTGTGGAACGACCCGGCCACCGGCGTGATGCGCCATGCGGATGCGGGCTATGAGATCGCGATTGATTGCGCGAAGGAAAAGGGGCTGGATCTGCCGGGCATCCTGGGCTGATCGCAGGGTGCCGGCCAGCGGCCGGCACTACCGGAAGGCACCTGTAGAGCCGAGCCATGCTCGGCTCAATGTTTCCGGGAACGCGAAGCCTGACCCGAAGGCAGCCGAGCATGGGCTCGGCTCTACAAGTTTCGACTTGGTCGGATCACTTCCGGGCCAGTGGCTTCACATTTTTCGCATAGCGTGGAAATGCAGGCGCGGCGAACTCCCTCAGCATATGCAGGTGCGGCTGAAGCTTGAGCCTGCGCAAGTTGCCAATTGCGACTTCGCCACCGCAAACCAGTGCTGGCTCAAAGCCATACATCTCATCCGCCATCAAGTGCCCGCAAGTACTCACAACCCGATCAAAAGGCAGCTGTTCGGCCCCATCCATCAGATCAAAGTCTTCGAGCTCCGCGCAAGCGAAAAACGCCTTGATGCCCCCCTCCTGCCGTGCGAGAGACTTGGGTCTCAAACAGTTCTGAAGAGCAAATACTTCACTGCGGATCGGATCGATGCTCACGCCAGCGCCTGATGCTTCGCCGCACAGGTAGAGCCGTCCAAACCCGCTTCTGGCAAACACATGGTAGGTATCGATCAGGGGAAATGGAGTACCAGCCAACCACGTGTGCATCAGGCCTTCGTAGTCCTCGGGATTCACCGTCCACAGCCGTCCATTGCCATAGTTCGCCCATCCATCCCGACGCCAATAGCTCAAGAGCGATTCAGGCAAGATGCCCGTCCACTTGGTGAAACTGGTCTCTGGAACCGACGCGTGCTCACCGGCTTCGCCGAACGTCTCGATGAAAAGTGCAAAGTCCTGATCGTTGTCCATTGTCCTCTCCGTACGGGGCAATCTCGTCAACGTGGAGTGACACGACCGAACACCTGATGCGTCATGGACCACGGCAGTCCGTGGTCGGCACGGTCCACCCTACCCTGCTCACGCTTCATCATCAGGCGATTCGCAGTCTTCAACTATGGATGGTATCCACTTCGATTCGTCGTCTACCGGCTGTGGCAACCGCCCTTCAAGCCACTCAAGCACCTCATCAGGCTTGATGCCGGGTAGCGTCGATTCGATGCGCCAGCTCAGATACCAGCATGCAGGACCATTGAGATAGGGCGGTGGCGCCGTGGGCAGGAAACGAGTGGGGAGAAGCTCCGACACAGAAAGCGTGTTGAGCACATACGCCAACTCCTGCACCGTGCTCCACGCCAGCGGGTGCTCCAAGGCAAGTGAAAAGCCAACAGACCAAGTTCCATCGTCGCAGCGCTGCCAGTGGATGGGCTCGGACATCGCAGGAATCTTCTGCAGGTATGCCACCAGTTTTTTGAATTCTCGGGGCTTGGCCATTATTTGCTTCCAGTTGCAGGCAACCACAGATTCACTCGATCCGGCGGTCACAGTGGTACGAGGCGGTGACGCGGTCAACAGACCTTCAATGGACAGGTAAATCCGGCTGGGGCCTGGCCCAGAATCGCCGCGCTTCGGCCCGACGTTGTATCTGAAGGCCCAGCGTACTAGAAGGGGCAATCGCGACAGGCCTGCCACCAGGGGCTTCCGCCTTGCTTCATTCCTGCTCCCCCTATGTTCCTGCGTGGAACAAAGAACCTGCCCGGCTTGACCCCAACTCCCGCCGTGACCAAGATGCGCCATCACCGCTGACGGACCATCGCGATGTACCGCACCTTTGCTGCTGCATTGCTCTGCACGCTGTCTGCGATCCCATCCGTTTCGGCGCTTGAAACTGCCGGCAATCTTTCCAATCAGCTCGACACCCAGTTGCAGGCCAACCGCGAGCGCTACGGCATCGCCGGCCAGGCGGTACTGGTCGCGCACAATGGCCAGGTGCTGTACCAGGGCGCCAGCGGCGAACGCGATCCCGCTGCCCATGTGCCTGCCACTGTCGACACCATCTTCGCCGCGCAATCCATGGCCAAGCTGCTGACCAGCACACTGGTGATGCAGCTGGTCGACCAGGGCAAGGTGGATCTGGACGCACCGGCCAGCCGTTATGTTCCGGACCTACCGACGGCATGGCAGGCGATTCACGTACGCGATTTCCTCAACCACAGCTCGGGTATCGGCGAGTATTACGACCGGGTGGACAACCGCTGGGTGAGCAAGGGTTACACCGGAGTGGCGCCTAACCTTGGCGCTGCACTGAAGGTGGCCGGCGCGGCACCGATGCAGTTCGCCACCGGCAGCCGCGTGCAGTACACCCAGGCCAACTACCTGGTGCTGACCGCCTTGCTGGAAGCGCATTACGGCAAGCCCTACCCGGCCATCGCGCGCGAACGCATCCTGCAACCGCTGAAGATGACCAGCACCTCATGGGGCGTCACCAGCGTGCCAGCCACGCGCGCGGCAGTGCCTTACATCGGCAAGGACGGCCAACTGCAGCCGGCCAATGAAGACCCCTGGCCGAACTACGGTTGGGGACACGCCGACCTGCAGACCACCGTGGGCGACATGAACCGTTTCCTGCAGGCGCTGGCGACCGGCAAGCTGCTGCGCACGGCGACCCTGGAAAAACTCTGGCAGCCGCAGAAACTGGCCGGCGGTGGCAGCAATTTCTTCTCCACCGGTTGGGATACCACCCGCAGCGACGGCTACACCCAGGTCGGCCACGATGGTGGCACCCGCGTGCGTGCGCGGCTGGCCTACAAGGGCACGCTGGCCAGCGGTTACTGGGTGTTCGTGTACCTGACCAACGGCAGCGCACGCAATGTCTGGTCGAGCACGCTGGTGGAGAGCACGATGGCGGTGGCCGCGCCGGAGGAGTTCCCACATACGGCGTTGTCCGAGCGGCTGATCGCGTATGCGCTGGATGACAGCGCTGGCGCGGCCGAAGCTGTGCATCGCTGGCTGCGCGACAGCAACAAGGTTGCTGCCAGTGAATTGGAACGCGCGATCAATGCCGATGGTTACGCGATCCGCGAAAGCCTCGGTGCACGCAAGGCAGTGAAGGTGTTCGCGCTCAACACCGAGCTGTATCCGGATTCGGCCAATGCCTGGGACAGCCTGGCCGAGTGCCATGCGACGCTGGGTGAGAAGGAAGCGGCTGATCGGCTGTATGCGAAGGCCAAGGCGCTGGCGAAGCCTGCTCTGTAGAGTCGAGCCGTGCTCGACTCCGGGACACAGAGGCAGTCGAGCAAGGCTCGACTCTACAGAAAGCGAAAGACAGTCGAGCAAGCTCGACTCTACAAGGAGCGCGGGCGGCCATACGCCGCCGATGGGTGACGTGACGCCACCAACCTGTTAACTTGCGTGCCACTTTTGTGGTTTACAGCATTTCCGCATGTCGCTCTCGTCGTACCGCCCCACCCCGTCGCTGTTGTTCCTGGCCGTTTCCCTTGGCCTCTCCACCACCGCCGCTGCTGCGCCGCAGGCCACCACGCTGGATGCCGTGCAGGTCACCGCTGCTGCCGATGCCAGCGCCCAGGCGCGCGAGGCGCTGAAGCGCGTACCCGGCGCGAGCAACGTCATCGACGTGGCCAAGGCCGACAGCCGCCTGTCCAGCAGCGCCGATGTGCTGGCCTACCAGCCGGGCATCAGTGCGCAGTCGCCGGGCAACGAGGGCACCAAGATCTCGATCCGTGGCTCGGGCATCAACCGTGGCCCGGGCGCGCATGCTTCGGGTATCGCCGTGTCGATCGACGGTCTGCCACTGACCGGCCCGGGTGGCACGCCCTACGAGCTGCTGGAACCGCTGTGGTTGTCGCGCGTGGAAGTCCTGCGCGGCGCCAACGGCTTCGAGCGCGGCGCGTTGGCGCTGGGCGGTGCCATCGACTACGTCAGCCGCAGCGGTCGTGATTCGGCGGGCGTGCAGCTGCACTACGAAGCCGGCAGCCGTGGCTACCAGAAGCGCGGCATCAGCTGGGGCGGCGTCAGTGGTGATGTCGACTACTTCCTGGCCTACACCGATACCGAATTCGATGGCTATCAGCGCCACGCGCGCGGCGACGGCAAGGGTGCGATGGCCAACATCGGCTGGCAGATCACGCCCGACCTGCAGACGCGTTTCTTCGTGCGCTATCGCGAAACGAATCATGAAACGCCCGGCCGCCTGACCCGCGATCAGATCCGCAACGATCCACGCGCCGCGAACCCGGCCAACCTGGCCATCGATGCGCGTCGCCCGCAGCCGGGCAGCACCTGGGTGGGCAACGTCACCACGCTGCAGATCGATGAGGACTCCTCGTTGCAGGCCGGGCTGGTCTATCACACGTACCCGATGGACTTGAACGAGAGCCTGTACCGGCAGCAGCTGGACTACGCCAACCTCAATGCCACGCTGGACTACCGCCGCCGCCACCTGCTGTTCGGCCTGGACAGCGAGACCACGGTCGGCCTGCGCGTCACCCACGATCTGGACGCCGATGTGCGCGAGTCGCTGCGCTTTGCCAGCAACGGCTATGCCGCCGGTACGCGCACGCGTGACTTCCGCCACCACGGCACCGACAGCACGCTGCACGTCGGCAATACCCTCACCTTCAACGACCGCCTGCGCCTGCAGACCGGGCTGGCACTGATCAACACCCGTCGCGATGTGCAGGTGACCTGGCCGAGCAGCGGCGGCCGCCTGCGCGGCCACGACTGGGACTACGCGCCGCGACTGGGCTTCACCTGGCAGCACAGCACCCAGACCCAGTGGTTCGGCAACCTCAGCCGCTCGGTGGAGGCGCCGCACCCGTGGTCGATGATCTGGGGCTCGAACCAGTACTTCGGGCCGGGCAATGGCCCGTCCAGCGGTCGCCAGCGCGCGCCGGTGCCAATGCAGAACCAGACCGCCACCACGCTGGAACTGGGCGCACGCGGTGACACAGCGCTGGGTCGCTGGGAACTGACCGGCTACTACGCGCACGTAAACCACGAACTGCTGAGCGTTGAACTGCAACCGGTGCCGAACCTGTTCATCGCCGAGAACAACGCCAGCCCCACCGTTCACCGCGGCATCGAAGCCGGGTTGGACAGCACGCTGTGGCAGGCTGCACCGGGCCGCCTGTCGCTGCGCCAGGCGTATACCTTCAGCGATTTCCGCTACCGCCACGACGCGCGTTTCGGCGGCAACCGCCTGCCCGGCCTGCCGCGCCACGCCTATCAAGCCGAGCTGCGCTTCGATCACGCCTCCGGCCTGTACGCTGCGCTCAATACCGAATACGCCTCGCGCATCGCCGTCGACTACGCCAACAGCTACTGGGCCGACAGCCATGTGATCTTCGGCAGCCGCATCGGCTACGACGCACCCGGTGGCCGCTGGCAGGCCTGGGCGGAGATGCGCAACATCGGCAACCGCCGCTACGCCGCCACGGTCACACCGGGCTACGACGATGCCGGCAAGGATGTCGCCCGCTCGACGCCGGGCGAAGGTCGTGGCGTCTATGCAGGCGTGCGCTTGCGCTTTGACTGATGACCGCAGGCGGCGCCGGGTGTGATCCGGCGCCCTCTGCCCCTCTCGTCAATGGGCGTACTTCCAGGGCCGCAGTACGCGGCCATCCCATACGCCGCCCAGACCTCGTTCCGGGGGTTCGCTCATCCAGCGTCCCTGTTCCCGATGCAGTACGACCAGCTCCCGGTAGACGAAATCGACGGAGCACGAATCCCAGGCGACGGCGATCATGGCCCACCGCCCATCGCCGCTGAAAACGGGCCGGGTCAGATGGACGAACTGATCATACGGATGGGACGGCTGCTGCGCCGTTGATGCGCACCCGCGCTCCCGCAGCGCTCGAAGACCTTCGGCATCCATCCGCTGCGCACCGGCCAATGCGGCTGCGGGTACTGGCGCGGGACGGCGATTGGCAGGAACCAGATCCGCCTGCAGCTGCAACCGCAGCGCGTGGATCTGCGGCGGCCACCGGTCGTCCAGCGGCAGGACCAGATCATCCACCTCCTGGCAGGTGGAGGCACTGCTGCCCGGCCAGCAATAGGGCAACGTCTGCTCCATCACGTAGATGTCCTGCCCCACCGGGTCGGTCAACTGCGGCTGCTCCTGCGGGCGCCATCGATCGACGGGGGCGGACGGCGTCTGCGGTGCGGTGGGCACGCCGCTCGACGGCAATGGCAGAACCGGCGTCGGCTGCGGCACTGGCGGGGCTGGAAGACGGAATGGAGGACCCTGCCGAATCACCAGCGCCATCGCCTCAGCCTGCATCTGCGCGGTTCCCAGGTTGACCGGCGGCGGACCGGTTTCCTGCTGCCACCTCGGGCGCAGGCTGCAGATTCCGGCCATGAGAGCCAAAGCCGACAGCGCCGCCGCCAACGATGCAATGCGCCGCCAGGCGATCCGCTGTTGGCAGTCACGGTCTGGCTTGAACGAGGTATCTGTCATCACGACTCCGGTAACGCGGGCCACAGGCCGTGGCCAAAGCTCATATAGCGGACAGGCTCCACTCGAACACGCTCCCATCCGCCCTTGCTGCGGTGCAGAAGGTAGAGGACGCGCATCGCCGTTCCTCCACTGCACAGATCCGAGGCGATCGATGCCATTGCCCAGTTCCCGTCCAGGCTGAACACAGGACGCTGCAGATAGACAACGCCCAGATCCGGCTTGCCCGGGCCACCCGTGCATCCCTCGACGCCGCGTGCGCGCCGTTGCTGAAGCTCGTCCCACGTCATCCGTTGCGCTCGCACATGCGCAAGCTCAAACGCGAGGTCGGGTACGCGTACAGCCCGGCGGTTCGCAACCTGCAGCATCGCCTCCAGATGCTGCTGAAGTTGAAAGGACGCCGCACTGTCATCATCGCGCCACTCGACGACGTTGTGACGAACCTGGCAGACCGGGGCGGGGTCTCCTTCACCGCAGGCAGGCGCAGTCCATTCCATCACAGCGAATGGCATGTCGGGCTCCCGGTCGCGCGGCTCGAAGTGTGCTGGCGCGACATCTGCCAGTGGCACCTCCGCGGTCGCGAACCCACTGTTGCCGGTCAGCATCGCGGAGGAGACTGCCTTCATTGGAATCGGCGGTACCGGCGGCGTTCCTGGCGGTGTCGGTCGCAGGTCGATGAGCTCTGCCATCACCTCGGCCTGCATCCGTGCCGTTCCCAGGTTGATCGGAGGCGGGCTGACATCCTGCCGCCACTGTGGGCGCACGCTGGCCATCAGCGCTGCGCCAGCAGCCACGAACAGGACGACCGCTGTCGTCAGGATGTGCTTCCGTGCAATGCGCTGTCGCATGAAGCTCCTCGAAGAAATGAAGCAGGTTGGGATATCAGCCGGGAACGTGGCGCTACAGCGCTTGAATGACCTGCAGCAGGTGGGTCGCTCCTGGCGCCAGCGCCTGCGCAAGCCAACCCAGCACAGCGAAGAACAGCAGCAGGCCGAGCAGCGGCCAGATCGTGTGCGTCACGCATACCCGCCACCATCCCTGCTCCTGCATGCCCTGCATGCGCCGGTACAGGCCACCGGCGATGGCGGCGTCCACCAGCAGCTCGGCCATCAGCACCGGCGCCGCCCACACCACCCACACGCTGGCCAGCAGGACGGTCGCCACCAGCGCGACGATGCCGAGGATCGCGAGCAACGGCAGGCCCGCTTCGTCTTCGGCCAGGCCGGTCAACGGCAGCTCACCGGCATCGCCGCCGCTGACCCGCGCCGACTCATTCCACGAAGCTGACGCGCCGCCACCTCCGGAACGGCCGCCGACGCCGCTCCACGGTGATTCCACGGCACTTCCGCGAGGCGATGGGCTGCCACTACCCACATCCGGCGACAGGCCATCCAGCACGTTGTCCCAGCGCCAGCGGATCCAGATCCACATCAGCAGCAGGAACACGCCATAGGCCAACAGCACGGCCATCGGGTAGCGAAGCAGCATTGCGTCGATACCGGCCAGACGCAGCAGATGCGAGGCGAGGAAACCGGCCGCAGCGGTCAGGGCCACGATCAGCGCCATCTGCAGGCGCGGCCAGCCGCGTTGCTGCAGATGCTGCCGCGCGCGCACGACTTCACTGCCGCGGTTCACCGGCAACTTCAACGGGCTGCGTGAAAAGAAACGGGTGCGTTTCATCGGCGCCAACGGATGCCGCGGATCGTGCAGCGTGGAAGCTCGAAAACCTGATACTGCATGCGGACATCCTTGCCGGGCACGCGTAAGCGGTGGTGGGCGGATTCTACCGCGGGCAGGTCCGCTGTCCAGACGGTGGACCTGTGCAGCCGCTCCTCAGCTGCGGTCGATGATCCGCACGATGCGACCGTCCTCAAAAGCGAACTCGCTGCGTCCCTGCAGGGCCAGTTCCGTGCCTGCGCGGGGACCACCGGGCATGTCCTGCGCGAACACGCCACGCCAGCCGATGCTGGCCAGCGCCACATCATCCTCGAACGTCAGCTCAAGCAACCGCTGCTCGCGCTCGTGGAACATCTGGGCCGATTGCCGCGCCAGTTCGCCGAAGGCATCGATGCCTTCGGTGACCATCGTCAGCTGGCCACCGCTATGGTTTTCGAAGCGCACGTTGTGCGCCAGCACCGCCAGCATGGCATCGATGTCGAAGCGGTTGTAGGCCAGCAGGTAGTGCTCGATCAGGTAGCGGCAGTGCGATTCGTCCATGGCGGCGTCCAGTCAGGGCCTGCGCCGAGTCTCCCGCGACCGTGCAGCCGGATCAAGGCGGCGCAGCGGCTTTCAGCAACTGCGCGGCCACCTGGTCGAACGGGCCGATGTCCTGCAGCGCGCGGCACATCGCCACCGCACCTTCCACGCTGGCAATCACCAGGCTGGCCAGGCCGGCCGCCGCGGCCGGGTTGTGACCTTCGGCGACGAACGCCGCCGCCAGGTGGCCCTGCCAGCGCGCGAACACTTCGGCAGCAGCGGCACGCGGCTGGCTGGGCATGGCCTCCACCGGCTCCTCAACCGCAGCGGCCAGCACCGGGCAGCCAGCGCGGAAATCGGTGCGCAGCAGGCGCTCGCGCCACATCGCCAGGAACTGCTGCAGGCCCTGCACTGCGCCGCCCTTCAGCAGCTCCACCAGCAGCGCTTCGATCTTGTCGCCGGCCATATGAGTGGCGCGCGCCAGCAGCTCCTGCTTGCCGCCGGGAAAGTGGTGGTAGGTGGAACCCAGCGGCGCCTCGGCCAGCTTGGTCACCTCACGGATGCTGGTGGCATTGAGGCCCACACGCGCCAGCATCTGTGCCGCAGCATCAATCACGCGTTGTGGCGCATCAGAGGGGCGCGGGCTCACGGCAGGCTCCTTGCCAGGACAGTCGTCATAGATTAGCGTACCGGCGATTCTATAACAGTCGTCATAACCATGAATCTCTGGTTCCGCCTGCTCCATCTGCTGCTGTGCAGCCTGTTCCGGCCCAAGCTGGAGGCGCCGTTCGGGGTCTCGCGGCTGCAGTTCCGGGTACTGCCCAATGACCTGGACAGCAACCTGCACATGACCAACGGCCGCTACTGGAACATCTTCGACCTGGGCCGGCTGGACCTGATCCTGCGCATGGGCCTGGGCCGGGTGGCGCTACGCGAGAAGTGGGCACCGATCGTCGGTGCCGGCACCATCCAGTTCCGCCGCGAACTCAAGCCATTCCAGCGCTTCACCCTGGAAACGCGGCTGGTCGGCTGGGTCGGTTCGCGCGGCATCATGGAGCAACGCGTGCTGATCGGCGCCGAACAGAAGATCGCCACGCGCGCGCTGCTGGTCACCGGCATCTACGACCGCCGTGCGCGGCAGTTCCTCGGTATGCCGAAGATGATGGAAGCGATCGGCGTGGTCGCCCCGCCGTCGCCGCCGCTCAGTGCGGCCGCCGAGGCGCTGCTGGCGGCCGATGCCGCATTGAAGCAGGACGATGCCTGAGGCGCGTCAGCCCACCTTCGGCATGTTCTTGGTCACGCAATGGATACCGCCACCACCACCCGCGATGGCATCGATATCCACCTGTTCGATCACGCGGCCGGGATACATGTCTTCCAGTAGTTCACGGCAGAATCCATCGGCGTCGTCGTCTCCGAACTGCGGTGCGACCACGGCGCCATTGATCGGCAGGTAGTTGATGTAGCCCATCGCCAGGTCATCGTTGTCGCGGGTATGCGCGTTGTCGCGCCCGTCCAGCGGCGGCGGCAGCGTATGCACCTGCAGGCGGCGGCCATCGGCATCAGTGGCCCCGCACAGTATCTGCAGGTGCTCACGGGTCAGCGCGTAATCGTAGGAGTTCGGATCGTTGTCGAGGTTGGCGATCACCACGCCCGGACGGACGAAGCGTGCATAGAAATCCACGTGCGCATCGGTGATGTCTTCACCGGCGATGCCGGGCAGCCAGATGATCTTGCGCAGGCCGAGGTGGTGCTTCAGCTCGGCTTCGATATCCGCGCGCGACCAGTCGGGATTGCGGTTGCGGTTCACCCAGCAGCTCTCGGTGAGGATGGCGGTGCCATGTCCATCGACTTCGATGCCGCCGCCCTCGCCCACCAGGTCACTTTCCAGCAGCGTTGCGCCGGTTACCTGCGCCAGCCAGGGTGCCACCGCACCATCGTTGCGCGCGCTCTGCTTGCCACCCCAGCCGTTGAAGTTGAAGTCGACCAGGCCCAGCCCGCCCCGGCCGTTGGTGACGAAGCAGCCGCCGTAGTCGCGCACCCAGATGTCATCCAGCGGCACCTCGAGGAACTCGATGTTGTCGCGGCCGCAGCGATCCTGCGCCTGCTTCAACTGCGCCGGGCGGCACAGCACGCTGACCGGCTGATGGCGGGCGATGGTGCGCGCCAGCCTCGCCACGGCGGTGTTCACCGCATCGGCCTGCGCGCCCCACACGCGCGGCTGCGCAGCGAAGGCCAGAAACACGCGTTCCTGCGGGCCGTGCTCGTCCGGCATGCGCCAGATGCCTGCGCCCGGCGCCGCCGCCACGCGACCCGGCAGGCCGGCCAGACCCAGGGCGGCCAGGCCGCCAAGACCGGCGGCGCCCGCCAGCTGGGTGAGGAAGTGACGTCGGTTGCTCATGACAGGCTCCAGGGCCGGTGTGGGATGGACGCTATGCTGCGCTTGCCGACCCATAAGAACAAACGATAGATTCAGCCATCATCTGAACAGTTCTGCTTATCTGAAATGCTCAAGCACTGGCCACCGCTGAACGCCCTGCGGGGTTTCGAAGCCGCCGCCCGGCTCGGCAGCTTCCATCGCGCGGCCGAGGAACTGCACCTGAGCCAATCGGCCATCAGCCAGCAGATCCGCGGCTTGGAAGACGCCCTGCAGCAGCCGCTGTTCTTCCGCCAGGGCCGCAGCGTCACCCTCACCGACGCCGGTCTGGATCTGCTGGAAACCACCCAGTCGCTGCTGCGCCAGCTGGCCAGCGGCATCCGCCGGCTCGATCAGTACCGCAAGCCGAATCAACTGATCGTCAACACCAGCCCGGCCTTTGCTCGCCATTGGCTGGTGCCGCGCCTGGCCGGGTTCCATCGCCTGCATCCCGGCGTTGACGTGTGGCTGCTGACCAGCGAGGACGCACCGGACATGACCACGCAGACGCTGGACGTGGCGGTGCGCGACGACCTGGAATCCCAGGCGCAGTGCCAGCACCGCGTGCTGCTGCAGGACCGTCTCTACCCGGCCTGTCATCCAGACCTGCTGGCCACGCCCGTGCATGAACGCCTGACCCTGCATGGCGAGCGCGAAATGGATTGGAGCCAGTGGCAGGTACAAGGCGGAGCGGATGTCGGCCAGCGCCGCGAAGGCATGAATTTCTCCGAGCCTGGACAGCTACTGGATGCCGCATGCCAGGGCCTGGGCATTGCCCTGGTCAGCGAATTGCTGGCGGCTCGCGCCTGCGAGCAAGGGCTGCTGCTGCCGTTGGATGAGGCGCGCGTGCGCGGCCCGCGCTGGAGCTGGTTGGTGCACCAGGACAGCGCAGCCGATCCGCTGGTGATCAGTTTCTGCGAGTGGTTGCTGGCGAGCCTGCCTGATCCAGCGCGCGCTTGACCGCCACCTCGGCCAACGGCGCCATCACCGCATACCCCTTCGCGGTGGGATGCACACCGTCCTCGGCCAGCTGTGGATCGAGGCCACCGGCCGCATTGGCCATCGGCGTGTAGTAGTCCAGATAGACCAGCTGCTTCGCCTCGGCATAACCCTTCAGCGCAGCGTTCAGTGCGCGCACCTTCGGCGCAGGCGTGATGCCCGGCATCCACGGATACTCGCTGACCGGCAGCACCGACGCCATCACTACGCCGATGCCGTGCGCGCGTGCCAGGTCCGCCATCGCATGCAGGTTGTCTTCGATCATCGCCTGGGTGGATGGCCCCGTGTTGCCGGCAAGATCGTTGGTTCCGGCCAGGATAACCACCACCTTCGGTTGCAGCGCCAGTACGTCCTGCGAGAAGCGCAACAGCATCTGCGCCGTGGTCTGGCCACTGATACCACGGTTGAGCCAGCCCTTGCCGGGAAAGAACGAGGCGCCGCCTTCCCTGCCCCAGCCTTCGGTGATGGAATCGCCGAAGAACACTACGCGCGGCTGCCCGGGTACTGCGACAGGCAACCGTGCGTTGGCGTCGCGATAGTGCTGCAGCTGCGGCCAGTCGGCCAAGCGCTGCTGCATGAAACGAACCTCGTCGGGGCGCAGCTGTTCGACAGGCTTCAGCAGCAGCGGATTGACCGCCGCAGGTTCGGCCGCCTTCAGCGGCGCACCCTGCGCCATGCAAACGGCGATGGCAGCGGCAAGCAGCACGGGTCCACGCATGCGGGTTCTCCAGGAAGCCAGGCCCGCAGTCTAGCGCCGTACCGTAGCGTCATCGCGAAGCCGACCGCGCCGCCACACCGGTCACCTTGGCCGGCATCCACATGCCCGGCGTCCAGCCGCTGGCCGACAGGATCGCCTTCGGGTTGTCCTGCTGGATCAGCGTACGCACGGCGTCACGCTTGTCCTTGGCCTGCAGGTAATAGGCCTTGGCGATGCGGTAGCCCACCCAATAGCCCAGGTCATAGGGCTCCTGCGAGCCCGGCGTGTAGTTGTACAGCCACGGCGAAAGATCGGTACTGTCCAGGTCCAGCGCGAACGCGCTTTCGATATGCACCTCCCGGCCACGCGTCCACGCCGCATGGCGCCCGTTGCCGACGTTGCCGGAAATCAGTTCGGCGATGAACTCGGCAATGCCCTCACCCAGCGAGATGCGCAGTACCGTCGCGCGTGGATCACCCGGTTCAAAGTCGGTCAGACCGGTCTGCTGGATGTGCACGTATTCGTGTGCGATCACGTGCACGAAGCGATCCTGCACAACGGGATTCATGAAGTCGGCCGCGCACAACGCTTCAAGACCAATGATCACGCCACTTTTCGAGGTCAGGCCGACCGGCCGGCCGCGGCCCACCGCGATGGTCACCGGAGGGAATGTGGTCTGCGGGTAGATCGCCTGCAGGTTGGCGAACACCTGCACCAGGCGCTGCTTCACCGCCGGCAGCTCGGCCAGGCAGTTCCGTCCCTGCGCGTACAGCGCCGGCTGGTTGGCGATGGCTTCGGCGATGCGTTCGGCGGTGACCCGGCGCGCCTTGGCCAGCTCGGCCAGGCCGGTTGAGCCCTCGGCCATGTAGCTGCGCAACTGGGCCACGCTGGGCTTTCCCTCGGTACTGTCGTAAATCGCATAGAAACGGCCGACATCCTCGGTGAGGATCTGCGGCCCCGCTGGTGCGGCGGCGGCCACGCCCACCACCCCGGCACAGGCCAGGGCCAGCAGGCCGCGAAGGATCATGTACATCGCTCCGTCCTTGGTGGAGTGCATGCGAAGCGCGCAATCTATCACTCCGCCCGGCCCACTGCAGCAGGCGGATGCGGGCGCCCCGCCGCTGTGCCAGACTCGCTTCGGCACCTGCCATGGAAGATGGAGCATCCCACGATGATGATCGTTCCCGCGTACTGGGCCGAAGCTCGCCTGCAGGCCCGTTTCCGTGGCCGGCCGGTGGTGGTGCGCCGCTTCGGCTGGTCCGACGAAGGCCCTGCCGAGGCGCAGGTGCACGCCGACCGCCGCGCCAATGAAGCCCTCAATGCCATCCTCGCCGGGCAGGCGCTGCCGCGACGCGAGGTGCGCAGCAATTACGGTGTGGAAGGCGTGCCGATCCGCGAGCAGATCGTGCAGCGCGATGGCGACGTCGTCATCACCCGCAACAGCTACGGTGCGCTGTGCCTGAACACCCCGGACGTGCTGTTCGCCGACATCGACCACGCGCCGCCCCCGGCAGGTTGCGTGATGCCCGCCCTCATCGCGGCGGTGCTGCTGTTTGCCGGCGCCATCATCGGCACCCTGCTCTGGCACTGGCTGGTGGGACTGGTGCTGGGCGTGGCGGCAGTGGTGCTGGTGAATACCGCGCTGCTGATGCAACGCAGGCGCCGACTGGCCGCGGCCGGTGGCGCCGAGGGAGTGGCCCTGCAGCGGGTCGCGGCCTTCAGCGAGCAGCATCCGGATTGGCACCTGCGCGCCTACCGGACACCGGCCGGACTGCGCGTGCTGGCCATGCACGCCACGTTCCCACCCGAGGACGAACAGCTGCAGGCGTTCTTCAAGGCACTGGGCGCCGACACCCTGTACGCGCGCATGTGCCGGTTGCAGCATTGCTTCCGCGCACGGCTGACACCCAAACCCTGGCGCGTCGGCCTGAAGTACCGCATCCGTCCACCGGTGGCCGCGTGGTCAGCCGAGCAGGCCAACAACCCGGACCGCCTGGCCTGGATTGCCGACTACGAGAAGAAGAGCGCTGGCTTCGCCGCCTGCGCCTATCTGCGCAGCTTTGGTGATACCACGCGGACCCACGCCAAGGCCGAACATGTGCGCGACCTGCATGATCGCCTGTCGCACGCGCTGGACCGGCTGCCACTGGCCTGAGCGCGGCAGACGCTCAGTCAGCGCCCTGCACGAACGGCTGCCCTGCCAGGGTAGTGCCCAGCCGCACCGCGACCTGCTGATCGCCCTTCTCAAAGGTCGTTGCACACTGCTTTCCGCCCTTCTGGCATCCAACTTCCGGAAAGCCCTCCAGCGATTCCGGCGCGCCCTGCAGCGGCTTCACCTGCCATCCCGCAGCATCCAGCAGGCGCTTGGCCTTGGCGTAGGGCATACCGGCGATGATCCCCAGCTGCACCAGCTCGGTGGGCAGTGGCTGCGCACCTGCAGTCGAGACCAGGACCAAGGACAACGTTGCAGCAACAAGGATGGCTTTCATTGCACCGACCCGGGACAAACTCACAGGGTCAGCCTAGCTCATTTGTCTGACGCGGGAATGTGCCGGTAACACGCCGTTACCGAGCCTCCACAGTTGATTGCAGTGCACGCCTGATGGATCACTCTGCGCGCCGTCTGCGCCAGGCACCACAGTCCAGCGACTCCAGTGCGAGGTCACTGCGCAACCGGTCCTGCAGCCACCCCATCTGGAATCGACTGCGCGTCGCGTCGCCTTCCGGCAACAGCGCATTCACCGCTTCGCTCAATGCCGGGCGCCACTCTTCCTGCGCGCCGGCCAACACCTGTTGATCGAACTCCGCCGACGGCAGGCGCTTCCAGGGCAGCATCATCGTCGCCTGCGATGTCGATACCAGTACGACATCCGGGCGTCCCGGCCGGGTCACCACCACGGTCATCATCGGGTAATCGTCGGTCCAGAGACCTTCAAAATGGCGTGCGACACGTGCCTGCAGGCTCAAGGTGGCCAGCGCCTGGCGGGCGAACGCACGCTGCTGGACGAACGAGCATGCGCCCGGCTGCAGGCTGCGCAGCCCCGGGTCCAGCGCCAGTATCGCGGCCCGGTCGAGCCGCGAACTGATCAGATTCACTGTGGCTTCCCGTGTCAGTGGTGCTGCCTGCAGCGCGGCCTCGAAGGCCGCCATGGCGTCGACCGGCAGCAGCTCAGGCAGGCGCGCCTTCACGTCAGGCGCATCCACCACCTGCACACGGGTGGTCATGCCATAGGCATCGCGCTGGATGAGCCAGCGCTCCGATACCGAACCCCAGCTAGACCAGTCGTACGTCACGTGCACGCTCATCCGTGGCGGGACCGCCATGGCAACCGGAGAGACCAACAGCGCAGCCAGTGCCAGCAATCCAGTCTTCATGAGGCCTCCCCATCCCTTTCAAACAGCAGCCCAGCGTAGGACCGGTTCCACCGGATGCAGAAGGCCGCCCGGAGGCGGCCTTCTGCAACGCCGTCGAGCAGGCTCGACGCTACTTGGCGTTCTTCACATAGGTGTCGAACCAGTTCAGCATTTCCGACACCAACTGTTCGTTCGATTCCAGCGCGGTGTACCAGTGCGGCTCGTTGGGCAGCATCACCAGGCGGGTGGTGCCACCGTTGCCACGGATCGCCTGGTACAGCTTGCGCGACTGGAACGGCTCAGTACCCGGGTTGGCGTCATCCTCGCCGTGGACCAGCAGCAGCGGCAGCTTGATCTTGTCGGCATAGAAGAACGGCGACGCCTTCAGGTACACGTCCTGCGCCTGCCACACCGAGCGGCGCTCGTTCTGGAAACCAAACGGGGTGAAGGTCTTGTTGTACGAGCCACTGGTGGCCACGCCGGCCTTGAACAGGTTGGTGTGGGCGATCAGGTTGGCGGTCATCAGGCCGCCGTGGCTGTGGCCGGTCACGCCAATGCGGTTGCGGTCGACCACGCCCATGTCAACGGCCTTGTCCACGGCGGCCTTGGCGTCGGCTTCCAGCTGCTCCAGGTAGGTGTCGTAGGCGTTCTTCGGGTCGCCGACGATCGGGAACGAGGCGTTGTCGATGATCGCGTAGCCGGCCAGCAGCATCAGGCGGTACGGCTGCAGGCGGGTGAAGGTCTGCTGCGAACCGGACACCTGCCCGGCCTGTGCGGCGTTGGCGAAGTCGGCCGGGTAGGCGTACAGGATCGCCGGCACGCGCTGGCCTTCCTTGTAGCCTGGCGGCGTGTACAGGGTGAACGACAGGTCCACGCCATCGGCACGCTTGTAGGTCACCAGCTGCTTCTTGATCTGGCGAACTTCCGGGGTCGGGTCGACCAGTCTGGTCAGCGCAGTGGCGCTGGAGGCGAACTGCGCCTCGCCGGCCTTCGCATCGGCCACCGCCTCGCCCTGCTGGCGGATGAAGGCATTCGGCGGATCGATCACCGACTGGTGCCAGGTCAGGTAGCGGCCCGGCGTGGCGCTGAAACCGAGGAACTGCTCGTAGGCATCGGCACTGCTGCGGAACAGGCGCTCGCTCTTCAGCGTGCCCAGGTCCAGGCGGTCGAGGAACGGGCGGTCGCCCTGCGGTGAAGCGCCACGGCCGCTGAGGAATACATGGTTGCCTTCACGACGCACGACCTGCGCGCCATTCGGCAGGCGGGTGAAGACCAGGTTGCCGGGGTTGCCATACAGCTCATCGCTGGACATGTCCCACAGCAGGCGGCCTTCCTTCTTTGGCTGGTCCACATCGACGATGCGGGTCTGCATCCAGTGGCGGTTCTCGTCGTTCTCGTACTGGAAGGCCACAGCCGCATCGGCGGTCCACGCGAAGCCTTCGAAACGCTGCGCGGTGCGGGTGATTTCGGTCGGCCTGCCGTTGAACGGGGCCTTCAGCATCAGCACGCGATCACGGTGCGGCACGTTGACCTTCCAGTCGCCCTTGTCCAGCGCTTCGGCATAGACCAGGGTGGCCGGGTCGGTAGCACGCCAGTCAAAACCGCGCGGGCCTTCCGGCACGCCGTGAACCGGCACACGGTCGGCCAGCGGCAGGCTGGCGATCGGGGTGGCCTTGCCGCTGGTGATGTCCAGCACCGCCACGTCGTTGGCGAAGCGCTGGTAGGTCACCGCGTGCGAATACGGAGCCTTGATCGACTCGGTCAGCACATGCACGCCATCGGGCGCGGCGCTGACCTCGTTGAACAGCGCCGGCTGCCCGACCGGGCGCACGCTGCCGGCGGCGGTGTCGACCACGGCCAGCTGCGAGGCGCCGTAGTAGGCGAACAGCTTTTCGTCATGCACGCTGGTCAGCGTATCGCGCGCTTCATAGGTGCTGCTCTCGCCGCTGCTGCCCAGCGATTCCTGCGCATCCGGGCCGGTCGGCACGCCACCGTCGAACGGCGCCGGGCCCTGGTTGGCCGGCACCAGCTTCACCAGCAGCTTCTGGCTGCCGCCCAGCCACTGCACGGTGTTGCCGAAGATCGGGTTCAGCTGCACGTTCGGGATCTGCTTCACCTGCCCGGTGGCGGCGTCGCCCACCCACAGCTGCACGCTGGTATCGACCGCATTCTGGAAGGCGAAATGGCTGCCATCGGCCGACCACAGCGCGCCAGTGGCGCAGCCCTGCGGCAGGTTGACCTTGGTCTCCTTGGCGCTGGCGATATCGACCAGGGTGAAGTCGGCCACGCAGGCCGGAATGCCATAGCCACCCGGGGTGTCATGGCGGCTGCGGTTCTTCGGCTCCAGGCGCACGCCGGCCAGCTTCAGGTACGGCTGCGCGACGCGGCTGATCGACGGATAGGTCTGCGCGGTGGTCAGCAGCAGGCGCTGTCCGCCCGGGGCCACGTTCGGCGCCGGCGGCGGCGGTGCTTTCAGCACCTTGAGCAGGTGTTCCGGCGGCTTTGCGTAATCGGCCAGCGCCGGGCCAGCGGCCAACAGGCCGACGGTGGCAACGGCAACGGCCGCCGCCAGAGAGGTTCGACGGATCAGCATCCTTATCCCCTGGGGTGTGAATGGGCGCCCGTGGTCAGGCAAGGTTCCGAATCTAGCACCGCGGGGGGTGTCGTGAATGGGCCGGAAGGGCTAGTGGCCGGATGGAGCAAAGTAAGCCGCGCCAGGAGGCGCCGCGGGTGGGCGGCACCTGCCGGGCATGGCCTGGCACTACTGCTGGGCGTGCAGATCCCAGGTGGCCAGATAGTCCGGGTCGATCACGATCATGCCGCTGCTGCGCATGCGGTACTCGCCGGGCTCGGCTGGCTGGTACTGGTCGAGCATCGGCGGCAGGTAGCGCTCATGGCCATCTTTCTCGTCGGCCAGAACCACGCCTTCGTCGGCGCTGATGCGCAGCACCGTGCCTGCATACTGTTCAAGTGCCTGCACCTGGCCATCGCCCCCATAGCGGGTGACCCCGACCAGCACGACCTTGCCGATCATCTCTTCGACCTTGGCATCATCCAAGGGCGGCAGCGCCGCATTCAGTTCGTCGCTCATCCCTGTACCTCCGAATTCGCAGCGATTGGCACCGGGCAGAGACCCTGCCCCCGAAGAACAACGTTGGCGCGCGTGGATCTTGCGCCCTGCCGCAGCAGCATCGCGTGAAGTGGCAGCGGACGCACGGACACTCCCACCGAAGGCCCACGATAGAATGCGCCCATGCGCACCGTACATGCCCTCCGCTACATCACCCCCTTGCGGGAAGGTGGCTCCCTGCCCGCCGTGGTCGAAACCGACGACGATGGCATGGTTGTGTTGAAGTTCCGAGGCGCCGGCCAAGGTCCGAAAGCGCTTATCGCCGAGCTGATCGCCGGCGAGATGGCGCGCACGCTGGCCCTGCCGATTCCGGAAATCCTGTTCGTGGAGCTGGATCGGGAGTTTGCTCGCACCGAGCCGGACCCTGAGATCCAGGAACTGATCCGCGCCAGCGAGGGCCTGAATCTGGGCCTGGACTATCTGCCCGGCGCGATCAACTACGACCCGGCGGCGATGCCGGTGGATGCCGACCTGGCCTCGCGCATCGTCTGGTTTGATGCGTTCACCAGCAACGTCGACCGCACCACGCGCAATCCCAACCTGATGGTCTGGCACCGCAAGCTGTACCTGATCGACCACGGTGCGGCAATGTACTTCCATCATGATTGGGCCAATGCCGGAGATGCCTGCGAAAAGCCGTTCGTGCTGATCCGCGACCATGTGCTGCTGTCGTTCGCCAACCGCATCGCCGAGGTAGACGCCGAGCTGGCTGCACGCCTGACCAATGTCGAGATCGAGCGCATCGTCGGCCTGGTGCCGGACAGCTGGCTGGTGGATGAGCCAGCGTTCGACAGCCCGCAGGCCTACCGCCAAGGCTACATCGACTATCTCAAGCATCGCCTGAAAGTGCGTGCGGTGTTCGTGCAGGAGGCCATCCATGCCCACGCTGCACACGTATGACTATGCGGTCATCCGCGTGGTGCCGCGGGTGGAACGCGAAGAGTTCATCAACGTCGGGGTGATCGTGTCCTGTCCTGGCGCGCGTCATCTGGAGGCGGCCATCGGGATCGATCCTGCGCGCCTGCGCGCCTTTGCGCCGGCGCTGGACCAGGATGCGCTGCAGCCATGGCTGGATGCGATCGTGGCCATCTGCCGCGGCGACGCCAGCGCCGGACCAATCGCGCAGCTGCCCGCGCGTGCGCGCTTCCACTTCCTCACCGCCAAGCGCAGCTCGATCGTGCAGATGTCCAGCACGCATGTGGGTCGTACCGCCGATCCTGCGGGTGTGGTGGAGCATCTGATGACGAAGATGGTGCGGGTGCCTGCGCCGACCGGATAGCGACGATCGGGTGACGCTGGCTGGGTGATCTCGACTGGGTGATCTCGACTGGGTGATCTCGACTGGGTAGAGTCGACTGTTAGTCGACTGCCGTTCGCGGAAAGATCGAAACGCCCGCGCTCACTGCAACGGTAACCGCCGCGCGATGTAGTTGACCATGTTGCCAATCGCATCCGGATCAACATTGGCGAGGCCGACGATCACATAGCCCTGTGCAGGCAACACCACGATGGCACTATTGGAACCGGGCGCACCGCCTTCGTGGCCATACTGGTGCTCCCTGCCCTCGCCCTGCACCACGAAGCCAAAGCCATACCAGCGCATGTGATTCTGCGCCGTGGTGGCCTGCTGCAGCAGTGCCGGCGAGACCAGCCTTCCGCCGCGCAATGCCTCGGCAAACTTCAGCATGTCCGTGGCCGTGCTGTAACCGCCGCCGGAGGACATGCCGCGCCAGGGCAGCGACTTCGTTTCACGCGTCCATTGACCGTTCGTCTTCGTGTAGGCGACGGCGCGCTGCGGCACCTTCACTGTTTCCGGCTCGAAGCCGGTGCCGGTCATGCCAGCCGGACGCAGGATGTGGTCTTCCACATAGGCGTAGTACGACTGCCCTGAAACCGCCTCGATGATGCGCCCAAGCACGATGAAGCCATAGTTGGAGTAGCTGTCCTGGCTGCCGGGCGTGAAATGCGGCGCATCCTTGGCAAAGTGCTGCACGTAGTCATCCAGCGTCTTCAGCGAGGACGAATACTGCTCGAAATCATCGCCGAAGAAGTCGCCAAGGCCACTGGTGTGGGTCAACAGCTGGCGAACGGTCACCGCATCGGCGACGCCCTGGTTCGGGTAGTCCGGAAGGCGCTCGCCGATCCTATCGTCCAGGCCCAGCCTGCCGGCCTGTACCAGCTGCAGGATGGCCACCGCGGTGAACATCTTGTTGGATGACGCCAACCGGAAGCGCGTATCCGCGTCCACCGGAATGCCAGCCTCCCGGTCTGCATCGCCACCGCGCCAGTCCAGCAGCACCTCGCCTTTGCGCGCCACCAGCAGCGCTCCCGACAGCGCGTCCTGTGTACGCAGCGCCTCCAGCCGCGTCCTGGCATCCGCCATCAGCGCCGCCAACGCAACACGCTCCGGCTTGTACTTGTCTGGTGTTTCGGTGCCTTCGATCCGGAACTTTTTCAGGTGCGCCGGGTTGGCAGGATCCATCTCGACAGTCAGCAGCAACGCCCGCTCGTTCAATTGCCCCAGCAACAGCAACTTCGCCTCGGCAGGAGCACTACCGCTGGCTTCCAGTACGCGCAGCGGACCGCTGCTTTCACGAAACTCGAGATAGTCACTGGGGCCACCACCTTCCTTCTTCGCATGTCGGTCGGCGAATGCCTGCAGCGCATCAAGACTGCCTGCGTTGAAGGCAACCAGCCAATCTTCGGCAGCCTGCCGTGCGCTTGGCGCAGGACGCGCCGACGCAATGACAGCCAGAGCGACGAGGCACGAGAACAGCAACGCGCGGCAGGCAGAACGACTACGTAGTGGCATGGCGCTTCCTTCCGCATACGGGGCCTGTGGCCATGCTAGTAGATCCTGCGCGGTGGATCACTGCCTGCGCGAGCGCGGCGGCAAGCATTTCGTAGGGTTGCAGGATCACCCCTAGACCACCCACGGCCGCTGTCAGCAGCGGCTCGGCCTGGTTGACCATGAAGCGGCTGGACACCGGCACGGTCAGCACGATGCCATCGGCATCGCGGAAGCTCCAGCGCATGCGGATGATCGAATGCGCGAAGCCCAGGCACTCGTGAGCGCGGGGCTTTCAAGCGTGATCGGGAAGAGCAGTCGACTCTACCCAGTCGGCTGCAGAGACACGCAGTCGCCTGGAATCGAACGAACAGATCGGCAAGGTGGTAGCGAAAGTCTGATACGTTGGCGAATCGACGGGGTAGAGTCGACTGTTAGTCGACTGTCGCGCGAAGCGCGGGGTTTTCCAGTGTGATCGGGAAGAGCAGTCGACCAACAGCCGACTCTACCCAGTCGAATCTGCCCAGTTGGCCGTTTCAGCATTCGTCCTCGTAAGCCAACTCAAGCTCGTTCAGCGGCCAGCGACACCACCCGTATGGGTGTTCACCGATCTGCGCAGCAAGGCCTGCGCGAATGGGATTTGCCAGAATGTAGTGCGCATGCCTACGTAGCGATGCTTCTCTTCGGATCGCATGGTCGTGATAACCCGCCTGCCAGATTGCACCCTGGCTCCCTCGCTGCCGGTTGATGAGAAAACTGCTGCGCGCCTTGAAACGCTGCACGCAGTAGCCGAGGGAGTGGCCGCGAAGCTGAGCCAGCCAGTGGATGTGATCCGGCATGATCACCCAGGCAAGCGACGCAGTCAGGCCCTCCCGATCCATCGATTCGAGGAGCTGCATGGCAAGGTCGGCGTTGACCGGGCAATCGAAAACCCGATGGCGGTTCCAGCACACGATGGTGATGGTGTAGACATTGCCAACGATGGAACGACGGCCGACAAGAAGTTGGGGACTGGGCATGAACTCGAGAATGCCCGTCTGCATGGATTCCCGGCATCGGTACACTACCAATGCCAGGATCAGGGATCATCTCGATACTGCACCCGGAGATGTGGAGTCGCCCGGGTAGAGTCGATTGCCAATCGACTATCGCGATAAGCGCGGGCTTTCCAGCTGGGGAGAGAAGTGCAGTCGACTAACAGTCGACTCTACCCAGTCGGTTCTATCCTGCCGGATCTATCTTGGCAGCGCGTAGGCCATCACGTAATCGCCCTTCGGCGTTTCCATGAAATGGTGGCCGCCGGCCATGATCACCACGTACTGGCGTCCGCCCTGCTCGTACACCATCGGATTGGCCTGGCCGCCGGCTGGCAGCTTGGCATGCCACAGCTCCTTGCCGGTCTTCAGGTCGATGGCACGCAGCAGATCATCGGTGGCGGCTGCGATGAAGATCAGGCCGCTGGCGGTGACTACCGAACCACCATTGTTCGGCGTGCCGATTTCGATCGGCAGGCCGGAACGGATGCCGAACGGCCCATTGCCGCGCGCACTGCCGAACGGACGGTCCCACAGCAGCTTACCGGTGCGCAGGTCGATGGCGCGGATGCCTCCATAGGGCGGCTGCTTGCACAGCAGGCCGGTGAACGGCAGTCGCCAGCCCGCATTGACCTGGATGGCGTACGGTGTGCCCACCTGCGGGTCGCCCGCGCCTTCGCCCCCCCCCTTGTCGAACCGGATCTTCTCGCGTGGCAGCCAGCCCAGCCGGTCAGCCTCCGCGCGTGGCACCAGCCGGTTGTAGTTGGGCATGTCGTTGTAGTTGGCAACGATCACGCCGCGGCGCGTATCGATGGACACGCTGCCCCAGTCCGAGCCACCGTTGTAGCCGGGGTACTCGATGGAATGGCGCTCGCTGCTCGGCGGCGTGTAGAAGCCTTCGTAGTAGGCCTTGCGGAACTGGATGCGGCAGACCAGCTGGTCGATCGGGGTCAACCCCCACATGTCGCGCTCGGTCAGGTCATGCTCGCGACGCAGCGTGTGGTACAGCGAGAACAGCTGGGTGGGCGAACGCTGTTGCGGTTCGACACCGCCCACCGGTACCTTGCGCTCTTCGGCGGCGGTCAAAAGCCGGCCGTTGCGGCGATCGAGGATATAGAGGTCCCCCTGCTTCGTCGGCAGCAGGATCGCCGGCACCTTGCCCGCGGCCGTCGGGTAGTCGATCAGGCTGGCCTGCGAACCCAGATCGTAGTCCCACACATCCTTGCGCACCGCCTGGAAATGCCAGACCGGCTTGCCGGTGGTCACGTCGATCGCCACCAGCGAGGTGGAATAGCGGTTCTGGTTTTCCGTGCGTGAGCCGCTCCAGTAGTCGCCCGCAGAATTGCCCAGCGGCAGGTAGACCAGGCCCAGCGCCTCGTCCCCGGTGGCCGTGGTCCACATGTTGGGCGTGCCGCGCGTATAGGTCTGCTCGCGCGACGGCAGGCCGCTGCGATCGGGCTGGTCCATGTCCCACGCCCAGCGCAGCTTGCCGGTGATGGCGTCGTAGGCCTGGATCACGCCCGACGGCGCGTCGCGGCGCTGCCCGTCCAGCACCTGATGACCGGTCACGATCACGCCGCGTACGATGGCCGGCGGCGAGTTGATCGACACGTAACCGGGTGGCACCTCGCCCATGCCCAAGGTGATGTCGACCTGGCCGTTGTTGCCGAAGTTGGCGCAGGGACGCCCGCTGTCAGCGTCCACCGCGATGATGCGACCGTCCAGCGTGCCTTCGATGATGCGCGCCCAGCACGCCGGGCGGCTGCCGGGCGCGGCACTTCGGGTGACCGTGGGTGGCGGCGCTGGCAGGGCCAGATCCGCAGCCACATCGGCCAGCGCCACATCGGCCACGGTCGGCCCGCTCGGTTGTTCGTAGTAGCTCACACCACGGCAGGCGGCCGTGTATGGAATCGAAGCATCCTTGACCTTGGGGTCGAACCGCCACAGCTCCTTGCCGCTGCCGGCATCCAGGGCGATCAAGCGGTTGCGTGCGGTGCACAGGTACAGTCGGCTGCCGATCTTGAGCGGTGTGGTTTCCGCGCCCCACCGCTTCTTCGGCAGGTCGCCGGTGCGGAACTGCCAGGCCAGCTGCAGGGTGGCGACATTGGCCGGCGTGATCTGCTGCAGCGGCGAGTAGCGAGTGGCGGCGTTGCTGCGGCCCCACGCTGGCCAATCGCCGTCGGCGGGCAGGTCGGCCGGCTGCAGGCCAGTGGTATCACGGGTCGGTTCCAGGCCGGCGCTGACCGCACCTTCCGGGAACGGCTGCTGCCCATCCACTTCACCATGCGGCGCAAACGCGAGGCCGAACGCCACCACGAACACCAGCATCAGCACAGCAGCCGCTGCACGCGATAGGCGTTTGGGAACTGGAGTACGCAATGTCGGCGCCAGCAACGCCAGCACGATGCCCAGTGCGGTCACCAGACCCAATCGCGGTACCCACCGCCAGTAGTCGCTGCCCGACTCCCACCAGGTCCACAGCAGCGTTCCGATGAACACCAGCGCGTACAGCAGCGCGCCACTGCGGCGATTGCCGAACAGCAGAATGCCGCTGGCCAGCAGGCCGACGCCGGCGCTGGCGTAGTACGCCGAACCTCCCAGGCTGAGCAGCCACGCGCCGAGGCCGCCGATGACCAGGCCGAGCACGACCAGCAGCAGCGACAGCACGGTCACCAGCGGATGGCGTGGCGCATGGACGGGGGGAGCAGACTGCGGCGTGGCGGACATCGTCGATCTCCGGGGGCAGCATGCGCCGTTATCCCACCGCCTGCGTGAAGCGCGCGCGTATTTTCTGGGTGGACCTGAAGGGGGCGATCGTCGACTGGACGATCGTCGACTGGACGATCGTCGACTGGGCGATCGTCGACTGGGCGATCGTCGACTGGGTAGAGTCGACTGTTAGTCGACTTTCGCGCGCAGCGCGGGCGTTTCATCGTCATGTGCAGAGCAGTCGACCAACAGTCGACTCTACCGCCATGATCGGATGACCCGCCAAATCGGATGATCCGCAGAAACGACGACGCCSGCACAGGGCCGGCGTCGTCGGGTACCTCGGCTTCGCGGCAGGATCACTCCTGCGCGGCGTCCTCGCTACTGGCCGCAGCCGGTGCGCCGTCGGTCGCGGCCGGTGCGGCGGCAGCCACCTCGTCCTCGCCCTCGTCGATGGAGGCATCCATGCGTTCCACCGCCTGCAGCTTCTCGTCCTTGGACAGGCGGATCAGCGTCACGCCCTGGGTGTTGCGGCCGACGCGGCTGATTTCCGAGCCACGGGTACGCACCAGGGTGCCGCCATCGGAGATCAGCAGCACTTCGTCATCCGACCCCATCAGCACTGCGGCCACCAGCTTGCCGTTGCGCTCGGTGGTCTGGATGCCGATCACGCCCTGCGTACCACGGCCCTTGCGCGGGTAGTCCGGCAGCGGGGTGCGCTTGCCGTAGCCGTTCTCGGTGGCGGTCAGGATGTACTGCACGCTGGCGTCGTCGGCGCCGTCGATCACCGCATCGCCATTGGCGACGGCTTCCTCGACACCGCTGTCGTCCTCGTTCTCGTCCTCGACCCCACCGGCACTTTCGGCCACGATCAGGCTGACCACTTCCTCGCCGGCCGGCATCTTGATGCCGCGCACGCCGGTGGCGGTACGGCCCATCGAGCGGACCTTGTCCTCGCCGAAGCGCACGGTCTTGCCGTTGGAGGCGAACAGCAGGATGTCGCGCTCACCGTCGGTCAGGCCGACGCCAACCAGCGCATCGCCCTCGTCGAGGTTGATCGCGATCTTGCCGCGGGCCAGACGGAAGGCGAACTCGCCCAGCGGGGTCTTTTTGACCGTACCGTTCTTCGTAGCGAAGAACACGAACTGGCCATCGGCGTACTCGCGCACCGGCAGCACGGCCTGCACGCGTTCGCCCGGTTCCAGCGGAATCCAGTTGATGATCGGACGGCCACGGGCGTTGGAACCCGCTTCCGGCAGCTGGTAGACCGGCAGCCAGAACACCTTGCCCGAACTGGTGAAGGTCAGCAGCGTGTCATGCGTGTTGACCAGCCACAGCTGTTCGATGAAATCCTCTTCCTTGGTCGCCGCCGCACTACGACCACGGCCGCCACGGCGCTGCGCGCGGTACACGCTCACCGGCTGACGCTTCACGTAACCGGCGTGCGACACGGTGACCACCACGTCTTCCGGCGCGATCAGGTCGAGGATGTCCAGGTCTTCTTCGCTGTGGCGGATCTCGGTACGACGCTCGTCGCCGAACTCCGCCTTGACGCTGACCAGCTCTTCACGGATGACCTGCAGCAGGCGGTCGGGATCTTCCAGGATGTGGATCAGCCCGGCGATCACTTCCAGCAGCTGCTTGTATTCGTCGGTCAGGCGGTCCTGCTCCAGCCCGGTCAGGCGGTGCAGGCGCATTTCCAGGATCTGGGTGGCCTGGATCTCAGTCAGCTGGTAGCCACCCTCGATCAGGCCCACGCCCTTGGGCAGGTCTTCCGGGCGCGAGGCTTCGGCACCGGCGGCGCCCAGCATCGCACCGACCAGGCCCGGCTCCCACACGCGTGCAAGCATGCGCTCGCGGGCTTCGTTCGGGTTCGGCGAGGTCTTGATCAGTTCGATCATCTCGTCGATGTTGGCCAGCGCGACAGTCAGGCCTTCCAGCACGTGGGCACGGGCGCGCGCCTTGCGCAGCTCGAACACGGTGCGGCGGGTGACCACTTCACGGCGGTGGCGGACGAAGGCCTCCAGCATCTGCTTGAGGTTCATCAACTGCGGGCGGCCGTCGACCAGCGCCACCATGTTGATGCCGAACACCGATTCCATCTGCGTCTGCTGGTACAGGTTGTTCAGCACAACCTCGGCAGATTCACCGCGCTTGATCTCGATATAGATGCGCATGCCGTCCTTGTCGGACTCATCGCGCAACTCGCTGATGCCTTCGATCTTCTTTTCCTTGACCAGCTCGGCGATCTTTTCAATCAGACGCGCCTTGTTCACCTGGTAAGGAATTTCAGTGACGATGATCGATTCGCGGCCGTTGTCGGCCACTTCGATATCGGCCTTGGCACGGATGCGCACGCGGCCACGGCCGGTGCGGTAGCCGGCGACGATGCCGGCGGTGCCATTGATGATACCGGCGGTCGGGAAATCCGGGCCCGGGATGTACTCCATCAGGCCGTCGACGTCGATTTCCGGATTGTCGATCAGCGCGATGCAGGCGTTGATCGATTCACTCAGGTTGTGCGGCGGGATGTTGGTCGCCATGCCCACCGCGATACCGGCCGAACCATTGACCAGCAGGTTCGGGAACCGGGTCGGCATGACCGTCGGCTCCAATTCCTTTTCGTCGTAGTTGGGCTGGAAATCGACGGTTTCCTTGTCGATGTCGGCCATCAGCTCATGCGCGAGGCGCGACATGCGCGCTTCGGTGTATCGCATTGCCGCGGCGGAGTCGCCGTCGATCGAACCGAAGTTACCCTGGCCATCGACCAGCATGTAGCGCAGCGAGAACGGCTGTGCCAGTCGCACCAGCGTGTCGTACACCGACTGATCGCCATGCGGGTGGTACTTACCGATGACGTCACCGACGATACGCGCCGACTTGAAGTAGGGCTTGTTGCTGTGCGCGTTCAACTCGTTCATCGCGAACAGCACGCGGCGATGCACCGGCTTGAGGCCGTCGCGCGCATCCGGGAGCGCGCGGCCCACGATCACGCTCATGGCGTAATCGAGGTAGCTCTTGCGCATCTCGTCTTCCAGGTTGACCTGGATGATTTCCTTGGCGGTTTCTGCCATTCGGGTTCCGTTGTCTGGTAGCGGTCCAGTCCGGCGCAGCCCTCTGCGGGAGGGGGTCGCGCCGGAACCTCGATTCAACCTGTGGATACTACCACAACGGGTCGTTTTCCGCCTCCCTTTACGGGGATTTTACCGGCATAAATCAGGAACTTAGGGATTCATCCGCCCCTGTAGAGCCSAGCCCATGCTCGGCTGCGGCGGATTCCCCGGCGGAGCCGAGCATGGGCTCGGCTCTACAGACATCCTCGAACCAGCCCCGCCTCAACCGCCGAAGGCGGCCCGCATGTTCTCCGGGGTCGGGTTCAGGATGACCCCACGTTCGGTCACGATGGCGTCGATCAGCTCGCCCGGGGTGACGTCGAACACCGGGTTCCAGGCGGCAATGCCTTCGGCCACGGTGCGGGTACCGCCCACGCCGTAAAGCTCGCCCGGGTCACGCTGCTCGATCTCGATCTGGCTGCCGTCCACGGTCTCCATGTCCACCGTCGAGGACGGCGCCACGACCATGAACTTCACACCGTGGTGGCGCGCGGCAATCGCCAGCTGGTAGGTGCCGATCTTGTTGGCGGTATCGCCGTTGGCGCAGATGCGGTCGGCACCGACGATCACCCACTGCACGGCACCGGTCTTCATCAGGTGCGAGGCGGCCGAATCGGCGATCAGGGTGGCGTCGATACCATCCTGCTGCAGCTCCCACACGGTCAGGCGCGCGCCCTGCAGCCACGGCCGGGTCTCGCCGGCGAACACGCGGGCGATGCGATGCTGGGCCATGCCGGCACGGATCACGCCCAGTGCGGTACCGAAACCGGCGGTGGCAAGCGAGCCGGTGTTGCAATGGGTCAGCACGCCGCTGCCGGCGTCGATCAGGCCCGCGCCCAGCGCGCCCATGTGCCGGTTGGCGGCCAGGTCTTCCTCGGCGATGGCCTGCGCTTCCGCGGCCAGCAATGCCTTCCAGTCCGGGCCGGCAGCGTTCAGGCAACGGCGCATGCGCGCCAGCGCCCAGGCCAGGTTGACCGCGGTCGGACGCGAAGCATTCAACCGCTGCAGCGCCGGTTCCAGCTGCTGCAGTGCCTGCACGCCATCGGCCGCCTGCACGTCACGCGCCGCCAGCACCACGCCCCAGGCGGCCGCAATGCCGATCGCCGGTGCACCGCGCACGGTCAGCGCGTGGATGGCCGCGGCCACTTCGTCGCTGTCATGGCAGACCACATGCTCGACCACGAACGGCAGCTTGCGCTGGTCCAGCAGTTGCAGGGCATCGCCGGTCCACAGGATCGGGCGGATATGGTCGTAACGAGCGTAGTCGATATCGGAGGCAGTGTTCATGGACCCATTGTAGGGCCACACCCCGCGTGGTTGGAGCCCGCCCAGGCTCAGTTCACCGAGAATTCGGCGCGGCAACCGCCGTCCACCCAGACCCCGTTGCGGTTCCAGCCCCAGGTGCTGCCTTCCTCGCAGGGCGTATTGGACAACTGCTCGGTCACCACCGCGCCAACCGAGATGCTGGCACCACAGAACCGGCGCTTCTTCGACTTCGATTCGCAGGTCAGGCGACGTGGTACGTCTACGAAACGGCCATCTTCGTCAGCGACTTCGAAATCGCCCTGGCAACCGCGGGTGGTCCAGACTTCATTGCGCTTGTAACCCCATCCCTGCCCCTCCCGGCAAGGCAGCACCGACAACTGGCGCAGCAGTCGAACCGGCGCCCCGTCCAGGCGGACCGGGCAGCTCTGCGGGCGGCCGTTGGATTCACAGCGCACCACTCGCCGGACCAGGCGCTTGCCTTCGTTTGCCGCAGGTGCTGCGCCCTCCGCACGGCGCGCACGGAACTCGGCACGACAGCCAAGGGTGACCCACACGCCACTGCGGTCGGTACCCCACTCGCTGCCACGGATGCAGCTGTTGCTGGACAGCTGGCGGACCAGATCGATGCCGTTGCTGACATCGATATCGCAGTGCACCCACCCCATGTCGCGGGATTCACAGGTCACCACTTCGCCGTCATAGCCCGCCTGCTGGGCAGACGCCGACGATGGCAGCCAGGCGCCCCACAACGCGATGGAGTAAACCGGTGCCGCGATGATCGCAAACCACTTGACCAATGCATTCCCCAACAGGAGTGAACGAATTCCGATGCCAGTGTCCCGCATCTGCCGTGATAAGAGCATCATCCTGCTGACCGAAGCAAGCGCGGAAACGCGGAAATCCGTTCAGTCTCCGATGTTCAGGAAAGGGTGCCGCTCATGCGTGGGCGAAATCGTAGGCCAGCACATCGGCGATGCGCGGCGTGCGCTTCATCGCCATCAACAGGCGATCCACACCTACCGCGACACCGGCACAGGAAGGCATCGACGGCAATGCTGCCAGCAATGCCTCATCGAGAGCCGGCTGCACCTGGCCCCGCGCGTGGCGACGCTGCAGGTCACGCTGGAATCGTGCACGCTGTTCGCCGGCATCATTCAGTTCGTGGTAGCCGTTGGCCAGCTCGACCGCGCCCAGGTACAGCTCGAAACGCTCCGCCAGCGGTGGCGTGCCAGGGCGGATGCGCGCCAGCGCAGCCTGGCTGGCTGGCCAGTCATGCACCACGGTCATGACGGCGTCATCGAAGTGCGGCTGGATGTGGTGAGTCAACAGCAGGTCCAGCCAGTCATCGCGGGTCAGGCCTACCGGGTCGATGTGCACATCGCCCAGCGCGGCCCGCAATGCAGCCTCGTCGGCCTCGAACGGGTCCACGCCCACGTACTGCTGGAACAGCTCGCGGTAGCTCAGCACGCGCAGCGTCGCACTACGCCCGACCAGCGCCAGCGCCTGGCCAACCAGCTCGGCGGTTTCCTGCATCAGGCGATGATGATCCCAACCAACCCGGTACCACTCCAGCATGGTGAATTCGGGGTTGTGGCGGCCGCCAGCCTCCCCGTTGCGGAATACCCGGCCCAGCTCGTAGCAGTCGCCCACGCCGGCCGCCAGCAGGCGCTTGAGCGGATACTCCGGCGAGGTGCGCAGCCATCGACGCCGGCCACCGGCATCGACATGGCCGGTGAAATCGGTATGGAAGCTGTCGATGTTCGGCTCAGTGTTGCCCGCCACCGACAGGATCGGCGTCTCCACCTCCAGCACATCGCGATCGGCGAAGAAGCGACGCACCAGCGCATTGAGCGCAGCGCGCTGCTGGAGCGCGTGCAGCAGGGCCTCGCTCACAGGATGCCCTCCGGACGCTGATGATCCAGCGGCAGGGTCAGCAGGTCGCGGGTGTCGTCGATGTAGCCACTGGCCAGGTACAGGCGACGCGCCAGCTCGTTGTGGTGATTCACTTCCAGGCGCAGGCGGCTGACGCCACGGCCGCGCGCACGCTGTTCGCAGATCGCCAGCGCCTGCTTGCCGCGGCCACGACCGCGCGCCCGGTGGGCCAGGTACAGCTCGTCCAGCAGCATGAAGTGGCCACCCTGTTCCAAGCTGAAGCCCATCGCGATCACCGCATAGCCGACCACCTCGCCGGCCTCGTCCAGCCACAGCAGCACTTCGCCATTGCGCGGATCGGCCAGCAACGCATCCACGCCGCGACGCACGCGCGCATCGTCGAAGTCGATCCTGTCTTCGGCGTAGAACTCGCGCATCAATGCGATCAGCAGCTCCTCGTCAGCACGGGTGGCCAGGCGGAAATCCAGCGGGGCGGTCTGCATCGGTGTTCCTTCGTGTTTCATGCCGGGCGCGGGGGCACCCGGCGGGGTCATCATTCGTGTTCGGCCAGATAGGCCAGCAGGCGCTCTTCGTCCCACACCGGCACGCCCAGCGATTGCGCCTTGTCCAGCTTGGAGCCGGCCTCGGTGCCGGCCACTACGAAGCTGGTCTTCTTCGAGACGCTGCCGGAGACCTTGGCACCCAGCGCCTCCAGGCGCTCCTTGGCCACATCGCGGGTAAGCTGGGCCAGGGTGCCGGTCAGCACCACGGTCTGCCCATCCAGCGGACCGGCCACGATCTCGGCCAGCGCCGGTGCCTTGGCCAGAATCTGCTGCATCGCCTTCTCGGCCGCCAGCAGCATCGCGCCATGGCCCTCACTGTCCAGCCACAGGGCCAGGCCACGCGCGGTGTCGTCCGGCAACCCGGCGTTGACGAACTGGCCATGCTCGGCGTCGAGCACCGCCTGCGCGCCGGGCAGCGCCGCGACCAGCTTCTCCGCACGCAGGCGGGTAATGCCAGGGATCTCCGATTCGACCAGCAGCTGCGCCAGATCCAGCCCCTCGCGCAGTTTGGCGCTGGGCGCGTGCACATCGCTGATGCGGACCTGGCCGACCTGCAGCAGGTCATCGATGGCCTGCTGGTTGCCCTGCTGCTCGAAGAAGTGGCCGAGCGACCGCGCCACTTCGCCACCGATGTCCGGCACGCGCTTGAACAGCGGCCACGGCAGGTGGCGGATCAGTTCCAGGTCACCGAACCACTGCGCCAGCGCCTTGGCCGTGCTCTCGCCCACATGTTCGATGCCAAGCGCGAACAGCAAACGCTCCAGCGTGGCGGCACGACTGGCGTCGATCGCCGCGATCAGGTTGTCGGCCCACTTGGTAGCGATCTTCTTCGTGTTCCATTCAAAGCTGGCCGGCTGTACCAGCGCCTGCGCGCGCCAGCCCGGATCGTTGCCGTCCAGCTTGAGCGCCGCATTGAGCACGGCACCACTCCCTTCGGCGGGCAGGTGCAGCTTCAGCGCCGCCGCCAGTGCCGACGGGTCCTCCGAATCCAGCACCAGCTTCAAGTGCAGCAGCGTATCGCGGCTGAGCCGGTACAGGTCGGCCACGCTCTTGACGATGCCAGCATCGACCAGGGTTTCAATGTACTTGTCGCCCAGGCCGTCGATGTCCATCGCGCGGCGTGAAGCGAAATGGGCAATGGCTTCCTTGCGCTGCGCGGGGCACGACAGCTCACCGGAGCAGCGCCACGCCGCAGCACCTTCCTCGCGCACGATCTCCGAGCCGCATACCGGGCAACGCGTCGGCATCTGCCACGGCGTGGTGCCCTGCGGTCGCCGGTCGAGGATGACGCTGACCACCTCGGGAATGACATCGCCCGCACGACGCACGATCACGCTGTCGCCGACGCGCACGTCCAGGCGCGCGATCTGGTCGGCGTTGTGCAGCGTGGCGTTGGACACAATCACGCCGGCCACCGCCACTGGCGCCAGTCGCGCGACCGGCGTGGCGGCACCGGTGCGGCCGATCTGGATCTCGATCGCCTCCACCGTCGTGCTCTGTTCCTGCGCCGGGAACTTGTGCGCGATGGCCCAGCGCGGTGCGCGCGAGACGAAGCCCATCGCCTGCTGGCCGGCACGGTCATCGAGTTTGTAGACCACGCCATCGATATCGAACGGCAGGCCGTCGCGGCGCTCACCGATATCGCGGTAGTAGCCGAGCAGGCCGTCGGTGCCTTCCACGACCTTGCACAGTGTGCTGACCGGGAAACCCCACGTACCGAGCTGGGCCAGGGTGCCTGAATGGGTGTCCGGCAGTTCACCGCCCTGCACTTCTCCGGTGCCGTAGGCGAAGAAACTCAGCCTGCGCTGCGCACTGATCTTCGGATCGAGCTGGCGCAGCGAGCCGGCCGCGGCGTTGCGCGGATTGGCCAGCACCTTGCCACCGTGCTGACGTGCACGTTCGTTGTAGGCCTCGAAATCGGCACGCGCCATGTAGACCTCGCCGCGCACCTCCAGCACGTCCGGCCAGTCCCTGCCGTGCAGCCGCTTGGGAACATCGCCGATCTCGCGCAGGTTGGCGGTCACGTCCTCGCCGGTACTGCCATCGCCGCGGGTCGCGCCCAGCACGAAATGGCCATCCTCGTAGCGCAGGCTGATTGCCAGGCCGTCCATCTTCGGCTCGGCGGAGAACTGCAGGCTGCGACGGCCCAGGCGCTCGTCGATGCGGCGTACGAAGTCGGCCACTTCCTCGTCGCTGAAGGCGTTGGACAGCGACAGCATCGGCACCGCGTGGCGCACCTCCGGGAAGCGGCCGGAAGGACGCGCACCGACCTGCTGGGTCGGGCTGTCCACACGGGCCAGCTCCGGATGCTCGCGCTCCAGCGCTTCCAGCTCGCGCACCATGTGGTCGTAGTCGACGTCGGGGATCTCCGGCGCGTCCAGCTCGTGGTAGGCGCGGTTGGCCTGGGCGATCTGCCGGCGAAGGTCTTCGGCGCGTTCGGCGGGGCTGGGGCTCATCGAGATCCGGTGGTTCTGGGATGGCCGGGGATTCTACCGCGCCCGGCCGTCAAGCCCGGTAACGCCTCCGCCCTTGTGGCGTCGAGCCATGCCCGACGGGTGTTCCCCCGCCCTGGTACGTGCCAACTTTCGCCCCTCGCCCTGGTACGTGCCAACTTTCGCCCCTCGCCCCGGTAGGTGCCAACCTTCGCCCCTCGCCCCGGTAGGTACCAACCTTGGTTGGCGCGCCTGCAGTCGAGCACGACTCGACTCTGAAGAACCAGCTTGCCGCCAATCCCCACCAGCGCTAGCGTGCGCTGGCTGCCCTTCGGAATCCCGCCTGTGACCCTGCCCGCTTCCCGTCGACGCTTCCTGCAACTGGCCGGTGCCGGCCTCGCCGTCGCCGGCGTGCCCCGCCTTGCCGATGCCCAACCCGCTGCGGCTGCGACAGCGGCCCCTGCATCAGGCAAAGACGCGGTGCTGCTGAATTTCAACGAATGCCCCTACGGCCCCTCGCCTGCAGCCCAGCAGGCCGCGCGGGACAGCATCGCCAGCTGCGGCCGCTACCGTTTCGAGCTGGCCGGGCAGGTACGCGACAGCTTCATCGAACAGGCAGGACTGCCGGCCGACCATGTGCGCCTCTATCCCGGCTCCAGTGAACCGTTGAATCGCGCCGCCATGGTATGGACCGGCCCGCAGGCCGGTCTGGTGGTGGCCGACCCGACCTTCGAGACGCTGGGCGAGGTGGCTGCGGCCCACGGTGCCCAAGTGCAGAAAGTGCCATTGCGCGACGACGGCGCACATGACCTGCGCGCGATGGTGGCTGCGGCGCACGCGCAACCGACCGGCCTGCTGTATGTCTGCAACCCGAACAACCCGACCGGCTCGATCAGCCCTCCCGATGAGCTTGCCTGGCTGCTGGCCCACAAGCCAGCCGCCACCCGCGTACTGATCGACGAGGCCTACCTGCAGTACAGCGAGCAGCCGAGCCTGATCGCGCAGGTGACGCAGCGCGATGACCTGATCGTGCTGCGCACGTTCTCCAAGCTGTACGGCATGGCCGGCCTGCGCCTGGGCCTGGCGGCCGCACATCCCGACCGCCTGCGCGAACTGGCCCGCCTGGGCGACAACCCGTTACCGGCGCCGGCCCTGGCCGCGGCACTGGCCAGCCTGCGCGACCCGCAGCTGATCCCGCAGCGGCGTCTGCAGAATGCCAAGGCACGCCAGGCCACCATCGCGTGGCTGGGCAAGCGCGGTTTCAGCTGCGTTCCGTCGGAAGCAAACTGCTTCGTGGTGGATGTGCAGCGTGACGGTGCTGCCTTTGCCAGGGCGATGGCCGACAACGGCGTGGTCATCGGCCGCAGCTGGCCGATCTGGCCGCAGCGCGTGCGCGTGACCGTCGGCACCGAAGACGAGATGGCCGCGTTCCGCAATGCGTTCGCGAAGGTGGCCGGCGTACCGGCCTGACCCTGTTGGTGGGGGCGAACCTTGGTTCGCCCCATCCACGCATGGCGTGGATCTACCCGGGGATACCAATCGACGGCCGGCGGTGGGTGCCGACCGTTGGTCGGCACATCAGGTTTTACCAGCGCGGGGTCTTGGTCAGCGGCGGTGCCTGGTGCTGGCGATCATACGCGCGCAGCTCGTCACGGATGTGCGCGATGCGCTGGCGGCCCAGGGCGTTGCGACTGTCATCCAGCACCACGCCGTCCAGCAGCTCGGCCATGCGCTGTACGGTCGGCAGCATCTTCTCCCAGGCGTCCAGCGCGGTCAGCGGCGCCGGTAGGGTCAGGAAGAAGGCGATGGCCGGGGTTTCCATGGCACGGATGTTGGCCATGTCGAAGCTGCCCGGCTTCATGATGCTGGCCATGGAGAAGATCGGACCACGCTCGGGGTGGCCTTCCACCAGCCGGTGGAACACGTTCATGTGGCCGAACACCAGACCGGTCTTCTCCGCTGCCACCACGATGTCCTCGCCGCGCAGCTGCTCGCCGGCGCGGGCGGCCACGAAAAGCGAAACGATCTTGTCGAAGTCCTGGGTGGCGCGCTTGCCGAGGTCGCTGGCCCCCGGGTCGGTGTCGGCGAGACCGAGCTCGGCCTGCTCGCCTTCCGCGGCCATGCCCGGCTCCACGCGGCCCTCGGCCACGGTGACGCCGTCTTCGCCCAGCACCGGTTCGCGGCGCTCGCCGCTGGTCGGTTCCGCGCCTTCCACGCGGCGCCCCTGGGGCTTCTTCTTCGGACGACCAAACAGGAAGATCGCGGCGATCAACAGCAGGCCGGCGGCCAGGATGCCGATGCGCAACAGTGCCGTGTCGGACATTCGATAGGTTCTCCGGCTAGTTCATTCAGGTAACTAGGATGGCACGTCAGGCCGCGCCCGCCAATCGCGCAGCCTCTTCCAGGTCTACGCTGACCAGGCGACTGACGCCCGGCTCGCGCATGGTCACACCCGACAGCTGGTGCGCGGCCTCCATCGTCGCCTTGTTGTGGCTGACAAACAGGAACTGCACCTTCTCGCTCATTTCCTTGACCATGTTGGCCAGGCGGCCCACGTTGGCTTCGTCCAGCGGTGCGTCCACCTCGTCCAGCAGGCAGAACGGAGCGGGATTGAGCTGGAAGATGGCGAACACCAGCGCCACTGCGGTCATCGCCTTCTCGCCACCGGACAGCAGCGAGATGCTGGACACCCGCTTGCCCGGCGGGCGCGCCATGATGGTCACGCCGGTGTCGAGCAGGTCTTCACCGGTCAGTTCCAGATAGGCATGGCCGCCACCGAACAGTCGCGGGTACAGCGCCTGCACGCCGGCGTTGACGCGATCGAAGGTGTCCTTGAAGCGACCGCGGGTCTCGCGGTCGATCTTGCGGATCGCATCTTCCAGGGTTTCCAGCGCGGTGGTCAGGTCGGTGTGCTGCGAATCCAGGTAGTCCGAGCGCTGCGACGCCTCACCGTACTCGTGGATGGCGGCCAGATTGACCGGCTCCAGCCGGCGCATGCGGGCATCGATCTGGTGCACGGCCTGCTCCCAGTCGCCCAGGCGGGCGTCCTCGGGCAGTGCGTTGAGTACATCCTGCAGCACGAACCCGGCCTTCTCCACCGCCCCCTGCAGGGTCTCCGCGCTGAGCACCAGCGCCTGCTGGTCCAGCTTGCGCTGCGAGATGCGCTCGCGCTGGGCCAACGCCTGTTCGTCGCGCTGGTGGCGGGTCTGTTCGTAATTGCGCAGCTCCGCGTCGATGCCGTCCAGCAGCGTGCGCGCCTCGGTCAGCACGCGATCGGCCCGCACGCGCTCTTCCAGCGCGTTCTGATGCTCGGCCTGCAGTGATTCGACCGGCGAATCACCCTCGTCCAGCTGCGAATGCAGCTCGCCCAGGCGCGAATCCAGCTGCCCGCGCTGGGTGCCCATGCGTTCCAGTGCCTGGCTCAACGAGGCCAGCTGCGCCCGCTGTGATTCCAGTGTCAACGCCAGCGCATGCGAACGCTCGCGCACCGCACGTGCGGCGTCGCGGGCCAGGTCGCGGGCCTCGGTCAGCTGGCGGCGCTCACCCTCCAGCCGCTGCCGGGTCGATTCCAGGTCACCCATGCTGCTGACCGCGTTCTCCAATCGCGAACGCGCCTCGCGCGCCTGTTCGTTGTTGGCCTCCAGCGTATCCTGCAGCTGCTTCAGCTCACCTTCGATACGATCGATGCGGGTACGCGCCGCGTCCACCTTGCCCTGCTGGCCTTGCAGCTGCCCGGCCAGCTCGGACACCGCGCGGTGCGCCTGGTACAGCGCACGCTGGGCGTCTTCGCGCTGCTGCTCGGTGGCCTGCAACTGCTCGCGGAAGCCTGCCAGCTGCTCTTCCAGCTCGGCTTCGCGGTCCTGCAGCTGCTCGATCTGCTCGCGCAGCTCATTGATCTCGCGTTCGCGCAGCAGCGCGCCCTGCTGGGCCGCGCCGGAACGCGACACACGCAACCAGCCCTCGCCCAGGCGCTCACCACCCTGGGTGATGATCGAATCGCCTTCCGGCAGGCTGGCCTGCAGTGCCTTGGCTTCGGCCAGATCCTTGGCACCGTGCAGGTGCGCCAGCAGGCGACGGATCGCTGCTGGACCACGCACGCGTGCCGCCAGCGAGGTTGGTGCAGCCTTGAAGTCGGCACCGCCGTTGGCGACCAGCGCAATATGGCCATCGCCCAGTTCGCCCAGCGCGTCGACCAGGCTCGCCGGGTCATCGACCAGCACGCCTTCGATCAATTGGCCAAGCGCGCTTTCCACCGCGTTTTCCCAGCCGGCATCGACGTCCAGGCGCTCGCCGACACGCGCTGCCGAATCCAGCCCATGCACCTTCAGCCATGCCAAGGCCGCGCCCTGCTCCTGGCCCAGTGCGGCCTGCTGCAGGGTTTCCAGCGAGGCCAGGCGGCCACGCAGGCCGTTGGCCTGCTTGCGCAGTTCCGCCAGTTCGTTCTGGCCATTGCGCTGCTGCTCCTGCACAGCGGTCACGCCCTGCTTGCGCAGCTCGACGTCTTCGCTCAGCTCATCCAGCGCGGTCTTCTGCGTGTCGTGCTGGAGGTGCAGCTGCTCGAAGGCTTCTTCCAGTGCGTCCACGTCCAGCCCGGTGCGCTCGGCGGCCAGGGCTTCACGACGCCGGTCGGCATCGAGAATCTGCTTGTCCAGGTAGTCCACACGCGTGCGCTCGACATCGCCGGCGCGCGAGGCTTCCGAACTCTGCGAGGTGTGCTGTTCCCAGCGCTGCTGCCAGCTGGCCAGCCGGTCTTCAGCCTCGCGCAGGCTTTCCTGCTTGATCTCGTTTTCTTCCTGTAGCTCTTCCAGTTGCGGAGTGGCGGCCTCCACCGCCTCGGCCAGCACCATCAGCTTGGCTTCGTCGCCACTGATGTGCTGCCCCAGTTCGGCCAGGGCCTGCTGGGTTTCATCGCGTGCCTTGTGCAGGCGCTGCGACAACTCGCGCTGGTGCTGGATCTGCTGCTCCAGGCGGGCCAGCGTGCTGCCGACCTGATAGACCGCCGCCTGCGCGGTGTTGAGCGCGTCGGCCGCCTCTTCGCGGCGCACGCGCGAGGTCTCGATGCGGGCCTCGGCATCACGCTGGTCAGCGATCAGCTGCTGCAGCCTGGTCTCTTCCTGCGACAGCCCTTCGCGCAGTTTGGACAGGCGTCCGTCGAGACCACGGAATTCCAGCGCCTTCCACTCGGCATCCTTGACCCGGCGCTCTTCCTGCAGCGCCTGGTACTGCTCGGCCTGCTTGGCCTGGCGCTTGAGATGCTCGAGCTGCTTGCTGATCTCGTCGCGAAGGTCACCCAGGCGGTCCAGGTTTTCGCGGGTGTGGCGGATGCGGGTCTCGGTCTCCTTGCGGCGCTCCTTGTACTTGGAGATGCCGGCCGCCTCTTCCAGGTAGACGCGCAGGTCTTCCGGGCGTGCCTCGATGATCTGGCTGATCATGCCCTGCTCGATGATCGAGTAACTGCGCGGGCCCAAGCCGGTGCCGAGGAACAGATCGGTGATGTCGCGACGGCGGCACTTGGTGCCGTTGAGATAGTAATTGCTGGTGCCGTCGCGGCTGACCGTACGCTTGACCGAGATCTCGTTGAAGGAGGCGTACTCGCCCGAGATGGTGTGGTCGGAGTTGTCGAAGATCAGCTCGACGGTGGCCTGCGAGACCGGCTTGCGGGCGTTGGAACCGGAGAAGATCACGTCGGTCAGCGAGTCGCCGCGCAGGCGGCTGGCCGAGCTCTCGCCCATGACCCAGCGCACGGCGTCGATGATGTTCGACTTGCCGCAGCCATTGGGCCCCACCACGCCGGTCATGTTGGTCGGCAGGTGCAGGGTGGTCGGATCGACGAACGACTTGAAGCCGGACAGCTTGATCGTGGAAAGACGCATAGGGGTTCCGGACTGGGGCCGGCAAGCGGCCTGCGTTTACCCTCCAAGTCATTGATCCTGTTGGGATCGATGCCCGTGGAACGGGTGTGACGCCCTGAGTATACCGATGTGGCCGTGTTCTACGAATGGGCGTGGAACATTGTCCAGCCCCGCCCCGTCGGCCGGACCTGGCCCGACCCCACGAAACCGAGCCATAAAACAAAACGGGCACCCTTGCGGGCGCCCGTTCTGCGGTGATGCCAGGCCTTGCGGCGTGGGATCAGGCTTCGGCGACGACGACGACCTTGACGGTGGTCTCGACGTCGGCGTGCAGGTGGACCAGCACGTCGTATTCGCCGATGTTGCGGAAGGCGCCTTCGCCCAGGATGACTTCGCTCTTGCTGACCGGCAGGCCGGCAGCGGTGAAGGCATCGGCGATTTCGCGGGCGCCGACCGAGCCGTACAGCTTGCCTTCGGTCGAAGCGTTGGCCGGGATGGTCACGCTCGCGCCTTCCAGCTTGGCCTTGCGGGCGTCAGCATCGGCGTGGATGGCCTGGGCCTTGGCTTCGTATTCGGCGCGCTTGGCTTCGAACTCGGCCTTGTTGCTCTCGGTGGCCGGAACGGCCTTGCCCTGCGGCACGAGGAAGTTACGGCCGTAGCCCGGCTTCACGTCGACCAGGTCGCCCAGGTTGCCGAGGTTGGTGACTTTCTGCAGGAGGATCAGCTGCATGGTATTGCTCCAGATGAGTTATTCGTTAGCGAGGCAGTGCCCCGCAACAAAGGCTGTCCGAATAGCTGGCACAGCGGGGGCGGCACCGGGCCGCCCCGCCGGGCATCAGACGTCGTGGTTGTCGGTGTACGGGATCAGGGCCAGGAAGCGAGCGCGCTTGACGGCGGTCGCCAGCTGGCGCTGGTACTTCGACTTGGTACCGGTGACGCGGCTCGGCACGATCTTGCCGTTCTCGGTCAGGTACTGGCGCAGGGTGTTGAGATCCTTGTAGTCGATCTCCTTCACACCTTCAGCAGTGAACTTGCAGAACTTGCGGCGACGGAAGAACTTGGACATGGGAAGGCTCCTTAGGCGGCGGAAGCGGCGTCGTCGCCGGCTTCGTTGTCAGCGGTGTTGTTGGACTCGCCTTCTTCGTCGTCACGACGACGGCGCTCACCGCGCTCCGGCTTGTCACCCTTCTCGTCCTTGCTCTTCATGATCAGCGACTGCTCGGTGTCAGCCTCGTCACGCTTGATGACCAGGTTGCGCAGCACGGCGTCGTTGAAGCGGAAGCTCTCGGTCAGTTCGTTCAGAACGGCCTGATCGGCTTCGATGTTCATCAGCACGTAGTGGGCCTTCACCAGGTTCTGGATCGGGTACGCCAGCTGGCGGCGGCCCCAGTCTTCCAGACGGTGGATGGTGCCGTTGCCGTTCTCGACCAGCGACTTGTAGCGCTCGATCATGGCCGGGACCTGCTCGCTCTGGTCCGGGTGGACCATGAACACGATTTCGTAATGACGACTCATGTTTTTCTACCTTTCGGATGTGGCCTTGCGGCCGGACAGCCCCCCGCCGTGGATACCGCGGTGGGGCAAGGATTCCCGCCGGGTAGGCAGGAAGCCGCATATTATGGCGCAGATGGGGGAGCCGGGCAACCCGCCCCGCCCGGCCGTCGTGCCAACCAAGCCTGAACAGTGACGGTATCAGCCCAGATCGACGTGAAGGCGGTGCTGGCCGCATTCCAGGCATTGGAACAGGCACCCGACCATCTCTCCGTCACGGGTCAGGTGTTCCAGCACCCAGTCGGCGTCGCCCGGGTTGGCCTCCGCCACGTCCGGCCGGACCTGATCGAGGATCGGCAGCAGATCGTCACTGCCGGCGTAGCCCAGGAAGGCGCAGGGCCGTTCGCAGTGGCTGAGCCAGACCGACTGCTGCCAGGAGGCGTAGCCCGGCGTGCGATCGCAGATTTCCAGCAGCAGCGGGCGGGCGATGCTCGGCGGCGGATCGTCCGGGTCCGGCGACACCCCCTCGATATCACTCCAGGCAGTGAACTCGCCGCCGTAGCTGGCGGCGGCCCTGCCATCGGCAATGCACCACGGGCACAGGTAGTCCGGGGCCAAGCAGGTGTGGAACGGCCCCCGGTAGCGCAGTGTCCGCGGCTCGCCGCAGCAGTCGCAGACACCATCGATGTCCTCAAAGGACAATGCGTAGGCGTTGGGGTGATAGGTGAAAACCGGTCGTTCCATCCGTGGATCCTTTCGTGCAGACCAAGGTCGGCACCTACCAGGCGGGTAGCGCCGGGCCATGCCCGGCGGGCGCCAAAGCCGTGCTTCAGGCCTTGTCGGCGTCGGTGGTGAAGCTTTCACCACAGCCACACTCGGCGGTGGCGTTCGGGTTGCTGAACGTGAAGGTCTCGCTCAGGCCATGCTTGCCGAAGTCGATCACGGTTCCGTCCACCAAGGCCAGGCTCTTGGCATCGACATAGATCTTCACGCCGTCCTGGTCGAATACGGTGTCGCCGTCGCGTTCGTCACGGGCCAGGTCGGTCACGTGGCCCCAGCCGGAGCAACCGGTCTTGGTCACGCCGAAGCGCAGGCCCAGTGCGCCGGGGGTCTGGGCAACGAAGCGCTGCACGCGCTCGAAGGCGATGGGGGTCAGGCTGACGGCCATGAGGCTCACTCCAGGAATACAGGGGCATTATAGGGAGCCAGCGGCCGAAAAAATGCCTCGCAAGCAGAACGCTGCAACCGGTAAACTCCCGTGTTCACAGATCGAGTCGATCAGCAGAGGATTCAAGTCATGACGGTGGTCAGCGTTGAACATGCGCTTGCCGGGAAGATCCCGGAAGGCGGCGAAGTCACGGTACGCGGATGGGTGCGCACGGTGCGCGGTTCAGCGAATCTGGCCTTCGTGAATGTGAGCGACGGCTCCTGCTTCGCCCCGATCCAGGTCGTGGCCAACGACACTCTGGCCAACTTCGACGAGATCAAGCGCCTGACCAGCGGCTGCTCGGTCATCGCCACCGGCACCCTGGTGAAGTCGCAGGGCAAGGGCCAGTCGTTCGAGATCCAGGCCAGCGCGCTGGAGGTGGTCGGCTGGGTCGAAGACCCGCTCACCTACCCGATCCAGCCCAAGCCGATGTCGCCGGAGTTCCTGCGCGAAGTGGCCCACCTGCGCCCGCGCACCAACCTGTTCGGTGCGGTCACCCGCATCCGCAACTGCCTGGCCCAGGCCGTGCACCGTTTCTTCCACGAGAACGGCTTCAACTGGATCAGCACCCCGATCATCACCACCTCCGACGCCGAGGGTGCCGGCCAGATGTTCCGCGTGTCCACCCTGGACATGGTGAACCTGCCGCGCGATGAGAAGGGCGCGATCGACTTCAGCCGCGACTTCTTCGGCAAGGAAACCTTCCTGACCGTGTCCGGCCAGCTGAACGTCGAGGCCTACTGCCTGGCGCTGAGCAAGGTATACACCTTCGGCCCGACCTTCCGCGCCGAGAACAGCCACACCACCCGCCACCTGGCGGAGTTCTGGATGATCGAGCCGGAAATCGCCTTCGCCGATCTGGCCGAAGACGCACGCCTGGCCGAGGAGTTCCTGAAGTATCTGTTCCGCGCGGTGCTGAACGAGCGTGGCGACGACCTGGCCTTCATCGCCGAGCGCGTGGACAAGAACGCGATCACCAAGCTGGAAGACTTCATCAATGCCCCGTTCGAGCGCATCGACTACACCGATGCGGTCAGCCTGCTGCAGAAGTCCGGCAAGAAGTTCGACTTCCCGGTCGAATGGGGCCTGGACCTGCAGACCGAGCACGAGCGCTGGCTGACCGAGGAGCACGTCGGCCGCCCGGTGGTGGTGACCAACTATCCGGAGCACATCAAGGCCTTCTACATGCGCCTGAACGACGACGGCAAGACCGTTGCCGCGATGGACGTGCTGGCTCCGGGCATCGGCGAGATCATCGGCGGCAGCCAGCGCGAAGAGCGCCTTGACGTGCTGGACGCGCGCATGGCCCAGTTCGGCCTGGATCGCGAGCATTACAGCTGGTACCGCGATTTCCGCCGCTATGGTTCGGTGCCGCACGCAGGCTTCGGCCTGGGCTTCGAGCGCTTGGTGGTCTACGTCTGCGGCCTGTCCAACATCCGCGATGCGATCCCCTACCCGCGCGCCCCGGGCAGCGCGGACTTCTAAGCCCCATACGACCACGGAGGTACTGCCCCATGACCCTGTTCTTCGCCCTCTGTTTCGTCGGCGTCGCAGTGGCCGGGTTCAGTGCATTCGTGATCTTCTGGCCGCTGACCCTGGTGCACGTGCGCGACCGCCACCCGGCGCTTGCCGCGCGCTTCGGCAATGGCGCCTTCCTCAAGCCCGATGCCCTGGCCTGGCTGCTGCGCCGCGATTACCGCCAGCAGCCGGACCGTTCGCTGTCCGGGCTGGCGACGCCGGCCTGGGTATCGCTGCTGACCCTGCTGGCCGGACTGGGCATGGCCGCCCTGCTCTGGCTGGCCTCGCTCTGGTAACACATCCATGAATGACATCACCGCCTCGCGCGACAGCTGGTGGCTGGCCAGCCTCGGCAACACCCTGATCTGGGCGCGCCTGCGCGTGCGCCCGGCCGGTACCGCCGAAGTGCTCGACAGCGACGGCAACACGCTGAGCTATGACAGCGAAGACACCGCCCGTTCGCAGCTGTTCGACGCCGAATTCGTCGAGTACGACGGCCTGGACGAAGAAGACGCGCTGGTGCGCGGCTTCAGCCTGCACGAAGTGCAGCCGCCGCAGGCCGACAGCGACGAGGGCCTGCGTGGCCGCATGATCCAGTCGCTGGGCGGGCGCGCCTGACCCCAGCATGTTCACCCCGCGCGCCTTCGCCGAGACCGACCTGCTCTGGCTGGATCGCCTGCTGGCGCGCGATCCGTTCGTCACCGTGCTCACGACCGGCAGCGATGGCTTGCCGGAACTGACCCGGATGCCGGTGCTGTACCGGCGTGACGGGCAGCAGATCGAACTGCGCGGCCACTGGGCCCGCGCCAACCCGCAGTCGCGCCACAACGGTGCGGCCAAGATGCTGGTCGACGGCCCGCATGGCTATGTCTCGGCCAGCTGGTATCCGGACAAGGAACCTGCGGCGCGGGTGCCGACCTGGAACTACGCCGTCGCCGAACTGCGCGGCCAGCTGCAGCCCTTCGACGACGTCGACGCGCTGGCCGGGCTGGTCGGCGCGATCAGCGATCATTTCGAAGCCAGGGTCGGCCAGACCTGGCAGTTCGATGCCTCGCGCGCCGAACATGGCCCGGAGCTGCGTGCCATCGCCGGCTTCCGCTTCCAGGTCGAGCAGGTGCAGCTGAAGCTCAAACTGAGCCAGAACCATCCCGATGCCAACCAGCGCGCGGTGATCGCCGAACTGGAACAGTTGGGCACCCCCGCTTCCACCGAGTTGGCGCAGTGGATGCGCTGGCACCGCGAACAGGCCGCCCGCAGCGACTGAACGCCCCAGATTCCCGCGACGCCGCAGCCGGACGGCTGCGGCGAGCCCCCACCCGACGCCAGGGACCCATACATGAAAGACATCCACAAACTGCTGCAGAACAACCGCGACTGGGCCGACCGGATCGAGAAGGAAGACCCCGAGTTCTTCCACCAGCTGGCCAAGCAGCAGCACCCCGAATACCTGTGGATCGGCTGTTCCGATTCGCGCGTGCCGGCCAACCAGATCATCGGCATGGCCCCGGGCGAAGTGTTCGTGCACCGCAACGTCGCCAACGTGGTCGCCCACACCGATCTGAACTGCCTGAGCGTGGTGCAGTACGCGGTGGACCAGCTGAAGGTGAAGCACATCCTGATCGTCGGCCACTACGGCTGCGGCGGCGTGCATGCCTGCCTGCACAACACCCGCGTCGGCCTGGCCGACAACTGGCTGCGCCACGTTGGCGACGTGATGCAGAAGCACACCGGCATCCTCGATGCGATCGAGACCGACGAGCTCAAGCACGCACGCCTGTGCGAACTGAACGTGATCGAGCAGGTGGCCAACCTGTGCCGCTCGACCATCGTGCAGGACGCCTGGGCCCGCGGCCAGAAGCTGATGGTGCATGGTTGGGTCTACAGCCTGAAGGACGGACGCGTGCGCGAGATGGGCATCGACGTCGGTTCGCAGGAAGAGCTGCAGCCGGCGTATGAAAAGGCCCTGTCCTACGTCCCGCGCAAGGGCAAGCGCGACTGATCCCTTACGGATGACCACCATGCTCGCTTCGCCGATCAACCTGCACGCCTGGATCGAAGAAAACCGCCACCTGCTGAAGCCGCCGGTGGGCAACAAGATGATCGACAACGGCGACTTCATCGTGATGGTGGTGGGCGGGCCGAACTCGCGCACCGACTATCACTACGACGAAGGCCCGGAGTGGTTCTACCAGCTTGAAGGCGAGATGGTGTTGAAGGTGCAGGAAGACGGCGCGGTGCGCGACATTCCGATCCGTGCCGGCGAGATCTTCCTGCTGCCCGCGAAAGTGCCACACTCGCCGCGGCGCCCACCCGGTGGTATCGGCCTCGTGGTGGAGCGCAAGCGCCTGCCGCATGAGATGGACGGCGTGATCTGGCACTGCGAGCGCTGCAACCACAAGCTGCACGAAGAGTATTTCGCGCTGCAGAACATCGAAACCGACCTGCCCAAGGTGTTCGCGCGTTACCACGCCAGCCTGGAGCTGCGTACCTGCAGCGAATGCGGGCACGTGGATCCATTGCCGGCGCCGGCGGCGGGTTGAGCCACCGCCTTGTAGAGCCGAGCCCATGCTCGGCTGCCGCCCCCCCCGTAGCCGAGCATGGGCTCGGCTCTACAGGATCAGCGGCAGGCACGCAGCCAAGCGCTACACTGGCAGCCCCGTTGCAGCCTGTTGCCCGACCATGTCCGACCTGCTCAGCCGCACCCACGCCATTGCCCTGGACGCCGCCGATCCGCTGCGCCCGCTGCGCAATGAATTCCTGATTCCGCGCCATGGCGGCGGCGAGCAGACCTACTTCGTCGGCAACTCGCTGGGCCTGCAGCCACGCAGTGCACAGGCGGCCGTGCAGGAAGTGATGAAGCAGTGGGGCGAACTGGCGGTGGAAGGCCACTTCACCGGCCCGACGCAGTGGCTGTCCTACCACCGCCTGGTGAGTGCCCAGCTGGCCCGTGTGGTCGGCGCGCTGCCCAGCGAAGTGGTGGCGATGAACACGCTGAGCGTGAACCTGCACCTGATGATGGTCAGCTTCTACCGGCCGACAGCCGAGCGCCCGGTGATCCTGATGGAAGCCGGCGCATTCCCGACCGACCGCCACGCGGTGGAAGCACAGATCCGTTTCCACGGGTTCGACCCGGCCGAGTGCCTGGTGGAAGTGCAGCCAGATGAAGCCAACGGCACGATTTCGCTCACCGCGATCGAACGTGCCATCGCCGAACATGGCCCGCGCCTGGCGTTGGTGCTGTGGCCGGGCGTGCAGTACCGCACCGGCCAGGCCTTCGACCTGGATGCGATCACCCGCGCCGCCCGTCTGCAGGGTGCGCGCATCGGCTTCGACCTGGCGCACTCGGTCGGCAACCTGCCGCTGCGCCTGCATGACGTCGCCCCGGATTTCGCCGTGTGGTGCCACTACAAGTACCTGAACAGTGGCCCCGGCGCGGTCGCCGGTGCCTTCGTGCACGAACGCCACCATCGTGACTCCACGCTGCCGCGCTTTGCCGGCTGGTGGGGCCATGAAGAGTCCACCCGCTTCCAGATGGCACCACAGTTCACCCCTGCCATCGGCGCCGAAGGCTGGCAGCTGAGCAACCCGCCGATCCTCGGCCTGGCGCCGCTGCGGGCCTCGTTGGACCTGTTCGAGCGCGCCGGCATGGAGTCGCTGCGCAGCAAATCGCTGGCACTGACCGGCATGCTCGAAGCGCTTGTACGCGCACGCCTGTCCAGCGTGCTCGACATCATCACCCCGGCCGAGCCGCAGCGCCGTGGCTGCCAGTTGTCATTGCGCGTGATCGGTGGCCGCGAGCGCGGCCGTGCCCTGTTCGAGCACCTGCGCGGCATCGGCGTGCTCGGCGACTGGCGCGAGCCGGACGTGATCCGCATCTCGCCTACCCCGCTCTACAACCGCTACCTGGACGTGCACCACTTCGTCGAGGAAGTGGAAGCCTGGGCCGGCCTCTGAGCCGTCCCCTCCCCAACTGCTGGACAGTTCGTTGATCGCACACGCTTCCCGCTCATTGAGCATTATCGGTGCCGGCCTTGCCGGGTCCCTGCTGGCCATCCTGCTGTCACGGCAGGGCTGGCGCATCACCCTGTACGAACGCCGCGGCGATCCTCGCGTAGCCGACTACGAGAGCGGCCGCTCGATCAACCTGGCGCTGGCCGAGCGTGGGCGCAACGCGCTGCGCCAGGCCGGTGTGGAAAACGAGGTCATGGCGCGTGCGGTGATGATGCGCGGACGCATGGTGCATCCGCGCGAAGGCGAACCGCAGCTGCAACGCTACGGCCGCGACGACAGCGAAGTAATCTGGTCGATCCATCGCAGCGATCTGAACACGACGCTGCTGGAACTGGCCGAACAGGCTGGCGCGACCGTGCACTTCCACCGCCGTCTGCATACCGTCGATTTCGATGCCGGCTACGCACGCTTCATCGATGACCGCGACGACAGCCCGCACGACATCCGCTTCGACACCCTGATCGGTGCCGATGGTGCAGGCTCGGCGCTGCGCGCGGCGATGAACCGGCGGGCGCCGCTGGGTGAGGACATCGCGTTCCTCGACCACTCCTACAAGGAGCTGGAAATTCCGCCTGCCGCCGACGGCAGCTTCCGCATCGAGCGCAACGCGCTGCATATCTGGCCGCGCGGCCATTACATGTGCATCGCCCTGCCCAACCACGAAGGCACCTTCACCGTCACCCTGTTCCTGCCCAACCAGGGTGATCCCAGCTTCGCCACGGTCAACACCGGCGCGCAGGCCGAAGCACTGTTCGCGCGCGAGTTCGCCGATACCCTGCCGCTGATCCCGAACCTGCGCGCGGACTGGGAACAGCACCCACCCGGCCTGCTTGGCACGCTGACGCTCGATCGCTGGCACCAGCAGGGCCGCGCCGTACTGATCGGCGATGCCGCACATGCGATGGTGCCGTTCCACGGCCAGGGCATGAACTGCGCGTTCGAGGATTGCGTGGCTTTGGCCCGCCATCTGATGGAAGCCGACGACCTGGAAGGCGCGTTCGCGGCGTTCGAAAACGAGCGCAAGCCGAACGCACGTGCCATCCAGCAGATGGCGCTGGAGAACTACCTGGAAATGCGCGACCGCGTCGCCGATCCCGCCTTCCTGCTACAGCGCGAACTGGAACAGGAACTGCAGCGACGCTGGCCGACCCGCTTCGTGCCGCACTACACGATGGTCACCTTCCTGCATACGCCGTACGCGGACGCCCAGCGCCGTACCGAGCTTCAGCGCGACATGCTGGTGGCGGCCACGGCTGGCCTCGATTCACTGGACAACATCGACTGGGCCGCACTGGAAGCGAAGGTCCATGCGCAGCTGCCGGTCCTGGAGGGCGCGCACTGATGGCTGACAGCTTCCTGTTCTACGATCTGGAAACCTTCGGCCAGGACCCGCGGCGCACGCGCATATCGCAGTACGCCGCCATCCGTACCGACGCCGATCTGAACGAGATCGACACCCCGGTCAGCTTCTTCGTGCGCCCGGCCGATGATCTGTTGCCTTCACCGATGGCGACCCTGGTCACCGGCATCACCCCGCAACAGGCGCTTGCCAATGGCATCAGCGAAGCCGAAGCCTTCGACCGCATCAACGAGCAGCTGTCCCGCCCCGGCACCTGCGCGCTGGGCTACAACACGCTGCGCTTCGATGACGAGTTCGTCCGCTACGGCCTGTTCCGCAACTTCCACGACCCGTACGAGCGCGAGTGGCGCAACGGAAATTCGCGCTGGGACCTGCTGGACATGCTGCGGCTGATGCGCGCGATGCGCCCGGACGGCATCCAGTGGCCGTTGCGCGAAGACGGCGCCACCTCGTTCAAGCTCGAACACCTGGCCGAGGCCAACAACGTGCGCGAAGGCGATGCGCACGAAGCGCTGTCCGACGTGCGCGCCACCATCGGCATGGCGCGGCTGTTCAAGCAGTCGCAGCCGCGGCTGTGGGAGTACGCGCTGAAGCTGCGCGACAAGCGCTTCGTCGGCAGCCTGCTGGACGTGACCGCGATGAAGCCGGTGCTGCACATTTCCATGCGCTACCCCGCCAGCCGCCTGTGCGCGGCACCGGTGCTGCCGCTGGCCGTGCACCCCACCATCAACAACCGCGTGATCGTGTTCGACCTGGACGGCGACATCGACGACCTGCTGGCACTGCCGGCCGATGTGATCGCACAACGCCTGTACATGCGCGCCAGCGAGCTGCCCGAAGGCGTCGCACGGGTGCCGCTGAAGGAAGTGCACCTGAACAAGGTGCCGGCGCTGATCGCCTGGAACCACCTGCGTGCCGACGACCACGAGCGCCTGGGCCTGGACGTGGCGGCCATCGAAGCCAAGATCGAGCGCCTGCGCGAATTCGCCCCACAGCTGGCAGAGAAGGCGCGCCAGGTCTACAACCAACCGCGCGTGGCCACCGTGGCCGATGTCGATGCATCGCTGTACGACGGCTTCCTCGGCAACGGCGACAAGCCGCTGCTGGCGCTGGCCCGCACCACGGCGCCGGAACAGCTGACCGCGCTGGAAGGCCGCTTCCGCGACCCGCGCCTGCCCGAACTGCTGTTCCGCTACCGTGCGCGCAACCATCCCGACAGCCTCGCGCCGGCTGAACGCCAGCGCTGGCAGGATTACCGCCGCCAGCGCCTGCTCGGAGACGGCGGCCTGGGCGAACTCAACCTGCCCCAGTACCAGCAGCAGCTCGATGCACTGGCCGCCGAAGCGCCCGATGACACCCGGCGCCAGGCCTTGCTGCAATCGCTGCGCGACTGGGGCCAGCAGCTGCAGGAGACCTTGTGAGTACCTATTTCTCGGACGCCAGCTTCAAGTTCCTGCGCAGCCTGGCGCGGCATAACGACAAGGCGTGGTTCAACGATCATCGCCAGCAGTATGAAGACCACGTCCGGCAGCCGTTCCTGCGCCTGCTGGGTGACCTGCAGCCGGCACTGGCGGAGGTCAGCGACCACTTCCGCGCCGATACCCGTGGCGTCGGTGGCTCGCTGTTCCGCATCCACCGCGACGCGCGCTTCTCCAACGACAAATCGCCGTACAAGACCTGGCAGGGCGCGCGCCTGTTCCATGAGCGCCGCCGTGAAGTGGCCGCGCCCTCGTTCTACATCCACCTGCAGCCCGGCGAAAGCTTCGTCGGCGCCGGCCTGTGGCACCCGGAACCGGAGACCCAGCGGCGCGTGCGCCATTTCATCCTCGACAACCCCGGCAGCTGGAAGGCCGCCGCGCATGCACCGGCCCTGCGCAAACGCTTCGACTTCGAGGAGAGCGAAAAGCTGGTGCGGCCGCCGCGCGGCTTCCCGGCCGACTTCGAATTCATCGATGACCTCAAGCACCGCAACTGGGTGATGTGGCGCTCGCTGGACGACGCCACCATGACCGGCCCGCGCCTGCTGTCCACGCTGGGCAAGGATCTGGCCGGGCTCGGCGCGTTCGTCGACTACCTGTGCGCGGCGCTGGACCTGGAGTTCTGATGCCGTTGGCACAGCAACGTCGCACGCTGGGCCGCACCGGCCTGGCGGTTTCGCCGGTGGGCCTTGGCTGCTCCGGCTTCTGGGGGCATCGCCGCTTCCCGGAACAGTCGGCCGCGCACGTGGTCGAGCATGCACTGGCACAGGGCGTGAACCTGTTGGACACCGGCCACAACTATTCCGGTTTCCACGCCGAGCCGCGGCTGGGCCGCATCCTACGCCCGTTGCTGAAGCGATACCCGCGCGAGTCGCTGGTGATTTCCAGCAAAGGCGGCACGCTGACCGGCCAGGCCGGCGTCAGCGGCGCCGAGCAACGCAATTTCTCGCCGGCAGCCATCACTGCCAGCTGCGAGGCCTCGCTGCGCAACCTCGGCCTGGATTACCTGGATATCTACCAGCTGCACGGTGCCAGCCAGCACGACATCAACGATGACCTGCTGGCCGCGCTGCAACGCCTGCGCGAACGTGGGCTGATCCGGCACACCGGCATCAATACGCACACGGCATCGACCCTGCGCTGGATGATCGACCACCCCACCGCCTTCGACGTGGTCCTGCTGGATTACAACGCCCTGCAGCAGGACCGCGAACCGTTGATCGACCAGCTGCACGCCGCAGGCATCGGTGTACTGGCAGGCACCGTACTGGCACAAGGCCACCTGTTGCCCGCACGTCCGCGCCTGCCGCGGCTGGCCGATGCCTGGTATCTGGCGCGCGCCTGGCTCAAGCCCAGCAGCCGGCAACTGATGCGCAGTGCCCACCAGATGCGTCGCGCCGTGGCCGCGATCCGCAGCCAGCGCCCTGCCCAGACCGCCTTTGCCTATGCGCTGGGACACCCGGGCGTGGCCAGCGGCATCCTCGGTACCACCCGCATCCGCAGCCTGGACGAAGTGCTGGCGACACGGCTGGAGGCGTTGGGCACTACCGAGCGCCAGCAACTGGTGGACGCCTTTGGCGATGGCCATGGTTCGCCCAGTCATTGAGTCTTCACCCCGCACTGCCGCCGTTGCGGCAGTCTGTCCAGCATGAAGAAGCTCATCGCACTGGTTGTGCTGCTGGTCCTGGCCGTGGCGGCCTGGTGGTTCGGCGGCCCTTACATGACCGTCAATGGCCTGTCCAAGGCCATCGAACAGCGCGACACCGCGCGTCTGGAACGTTATGTCGACTTCCCGCGCGTGCGCAGCAGCCTGCGCGCCCAGCTCAACGACTACCTGGTGCGCCAGACCAGTCCGGATGTAGCGGCCAGCCCGTTCGGCGCCCTGCTCTATGGGCTCGGCGACCAGCTGGGCGGTGCCGCGGTGGAGACGATGGTGACCCCGACCGGGATCGGCGCGATGCTGCAGGGCCACGTGCTGTGGAAGCGCGGTCGCAATGAACTGCAGCGCGGCGATGCCTTCGGCCCGACCGAACCGGCGCAACCGCTGAAGAATGCCGAACATCATTTCGAAGCGCTGGACCGCTTCGTGATCGATGTCGATCGCGGTCCCGGCCAGCCGCCGATGAAGGTGGTGCTGGAGCCGCAGGGGCTGCGCTGGAAGGTGGTGGACCTGCAGCTGGGGATGTAGGCCGCCCGTTGAGCGTATCGGTAGAGTCGACTGTTAATCGACTGCTCTTCAGCGCCCAAAAAAGACACGCGCTGGCGCGCCAGTCGACTAACAGTCGACTCTACCCCGCCGGATGTCCCCGTCGGGTCAACCTTCGTTGGCGACGCCATGCGGCACGTGGCCAGCGGCCACGTGTTCGCGGGCGCTGTCGATGTTGTGCTGCGAATCGTCGAAGAAGATGTCGGCACCGAAGGCCTGCAGGAACGGTCCCTTGTGCCGCCCCCCCAGGAACAGTGCCTCGTCCAGGCGCACGCCCCACTCACGCAGGGTGCGGATCACCCGCTCATGCGCCGGTGCCGAGCGCGCGGTCACCAATGCGGTGCGGATCGGTGCGCTTTCGCCGGCAGGGAAGACTTCCTGCAGCGTATGCAGGGCCGACAGGAAGCCGCGGAACGGTCCGCCACTCAGCGGTTCGCGCGCACGTTCACGCTCGTGTCGGCCAAACGCCTCCACACCCTGCTCGCGCGAGATGCGCTCGCTTTCATCACCGAAGATCACCGCGTCACCGTCGAAGGCGATACGCAGCTGCCCGGCCGGGCGACCAGTATCGATCTGGTCAGCCGCCGCCGCAGCGGTTTCACCCGGCGGCTTGGGCAGGATGGTCGCCGCGGCGATGCCGTGGCGCAGCGCACTGCGCACCGACTCCGGGTTGGCCGACAGGAACAGGTCGGTGCCGAACGGCTTCACATACGGCCAGGTCGGCTCGCCGGCGGTGAACGTAGCCCGGATGATGCCGAGGCCGTAGTGCTGGATCGAATTGAAGATGCGCAGGCCGGTATCTGCCGAGTTGCGCGACAGCAGGATCACCTCGACCCGCGGATTCTCCGGGCTGGCGCCCTGGTTCAGTGCCAGCAGCTTGCGTACCACCGGAAACGCCACGCCGGGGCCGAGGATGTCGTCCTCGTGCTGGCGCTGGAATTCGGCATACGCCGCCACGCCATCGCTCTCGAACAGCGCGTGGCTTTCCTCGAGGTCGAACAGCGCGCGCGAGGTCACCGCGACGGTCAGCAAACGGGGGGAGTTGTCGCCCATCGGTGGGGGTCCTTCAAGCGGTCGGCACGGCCGGCCGCCCATTGTCCTCAAAAAACGAACTGTTCGCTCAGGATCCGGTCTTCCAGGTTGTGCTCCGGGTCGAACAGCAGGGTCACGCGGCGGTCCTTCGACTCGCGAATGGTCACTTCGACCACGTCGCGGGTCTCGTGCGAATCGGCGGTCACGCTGACCGGGCGCTTGTACGGGTCCAGCACACGGAAGCGCACTTCGGTGTCGGCCTTCAGGATCGCGCCGCGCCAGCGCCTTGGCCGGTAAGGGGCCAACGGCGTCAGCGCAATGGTGTGCGAGCCCAGCGGCAGCACCGGACCATGCGCGGAGTAGTTGTAGGCGGTGCTGCCGGCCGGGGTGGCCACCAGCACGCCGTCGCCGATCAGTTCGGCCACGCGCTCCTGGCCGTTCAGATCGATGCCGATATGCGCGGCCTGCCGGGTCTGGCGCAGCAGCGAAACATCGTTGTAGGCCAGCGAACCGGTACTGGTACCGGACTCGGTAAGCGCCACCATTTCCAGCGGGCGCAGATGGGCCGGCTCGGCGCGGCCGATGCGGGCATGCACGTCTTCGTCGCCGCGGTACTGGTTCATCAGGAAGCCGACCGTGCCCAGCTTCATGCCGAACACCGGCTTGCCCAGATGCCCATGCCGGTGCAGGGTCTGCAGCATGAAGCCATCGCCGCCCAGCGGGCACAGCACGTCGGCCTGCTCGGGCGCATAGTCGCCATAGCGCGAGACCATGGCCGCGCGGGCCATCTGCGCGGGCTCGGTGGAGCTGGCCAGGAAAGCGATGCGGGGGGTGTCGCTCATCGGTGGATCCGGGTGGGTGTGCCAGCAAGAGCATACCCGGTAGTGGGGGGGGGGGGGGGGGGGGGCGCCCCCA
>NZ_RAUX01000031.1 GCF_013464485.1 Stenotrophomonas maltophilia | reverse complement strand
AGCGGTAGTTCAGCTGGTTAGAATGCTGGCCTGTCACGCCGGAGGTCGCGGGTTCGAGTCCCGTCCGCTCCGCCATTCAACGAGGCCTCCGGCCAAAAGCTGGAGGCTTTGTTTTCTCCCCGGTCCAGGCCGGTTGGAAAACAGGAAAAGCAACAATGCGGAGCGGTAGTTCAGCTGGTTAGAATGCTGGCCTGTCACGCCGGAGGTCGCGGGTTCGAGTCCCGTCCGCTCCGCCATTGCAGAATTCTTAAGTCCCTGTGAAAAAACTTTGAAAAAAGTGTTCATCGGGCTGGGTTTCCAGAGAGTCTTCGACTATACTGGGCACCTGCAAAGTTTCAGCGCGGAGCGGTAGTTCAGCTGGTTAGAATGCTGGCCTGTCACGCCGGAGGTCGCGGGTTCGAGTCCCGTCCGCTCCGCCAACTCTAAAAGCCCTCGGCGAAAGCCGGGGGCTTTTTCTTTGTGTTCCCGTGAAGTGGTGCGCAGGCCGCGCCGGTGCTGCTTTTGGTCCCTGCAGCGAAGCGGGTTACACTGCTGGGCTCGCCAATCAGGCCTTGCGATTCCTCACCATGCTGCAGAAACTCCGCGACAAGACCTCAGGCTGGATCGTCACCGTGATCCTGGGGCTGCTGATGATTCCGTTCCTGTTCGTGATCGACAGCAGCTACCTCGGTGGCGTTGGCGCACAGAACGTGGCCAAGGTTTCCGCGCCCCCGACCTGGTGGCGTTCGGCACCGTCGTGGTGGCCGGTACGCATGCTGTGGCAGCACCATGAGATCAGCGCGCAGGATTTCCGCACACGCTTCGAGCAGGAGCGCATGCGTGAGCGCCAGCAGCAGGGCGAGAACTTCGACCCGCGCGCGTTCGAAAGTACCGAGAACAAGCTGGCCGTGCTCGATCAGCTGATCGACGAGCAGGTCGTGCGCCTGGTTGGCGAGCAGGCCGGCGTGGTGATCGGCGATGGCGCCGTGCGCGAGTACATCGCCACCATCCCGGCGTTCCTCGACGCGAATGGCAAGTTCAACGAGAACAACTACCGCCTGGCCCTGGCCGGTGGCAACCCGCCGCGTACTCCCACCCAGTTCCAGGAACTGGTGCGTGAGAGCCTGCAGCAGTCGGTGATTCCGTCGGGCCTGCAGAACTCCGGCTTCGTCACCCAGTCCGAGACCGAGCGCCTGCTGAAGCTGCTGGGCGAAACCCGCGACGTCGAGCTGGCCGCGCTGCCGGAAGTGCCGGCCGATACCGCGCCGGTGACCGACGCGCAGATCAAGCAGTGGTATGACAGCCATGGCAAGGATTTCCGCCAGGCCGAGAGCGTGTCGCTGGAGTACGTCGAGATCAACGGTGCCAACCTCCCGGCACCGGCCGCCGCCGACGAGGCCACCCTGCGCAAGCGCTATGAAGACGAGAAGGCGAAGTTCACCTCGCCGGAACAGCGCCAAGCCTCGCACATCCTGATCACCGGCGACGGTGCCGAAGCGAAGGCCAACAAGATCGCTGCCGAGGCCAAGGCCGCCGGCGCCGATTTTGGTGCCCTGGCCAAGGCCAACTCGGAAGATCCGGGTTCCAAGGACCAGGGCGGTGACCTGGGTTGGGTCGAACGCGGCGCGATGGTGAAGCCGTTCGAGGACGCATTGTTTGCGGCCAAGGCTGGCGACGTGATCGGTCCGGTCAAGACCGACTTCGGCTACCACATCATCAAGGTCGCTGCGGTGCGCGGTGGCGAAGGCAAGTCGTTCGAAGAAGTGCGTGACACACTGGCCGCCGAACAGCTGAAGGCCGATGGCGAGCGTGGCTTCAACGATCTGGCTGGCGGCCTGGTCGACGCCATCAACAAGAGCCCGAGCGATCTGGCCGCTGCGGCCAAGGATGTGGGTCTGCCGCTGCAGACCCTGGGCCCGATCACCCGTGCAACCGCCAGCGGCATCGCGGCCGACCCGGCCGTGCTGCGCGCTGCCTTCTCCGACGTGCTGGTGCAGGACGGTACCGCCAGCGATCCGATCGCTCTAGGCGGCGCCACCAACCACAGCGTGGTCATCCGCGTGGCTGCGCACACCCCGGAGCAGGCGCTGCCGTTGGACAAGGCCCGCGAGCAGGTCATTGCCGCGATCCGTGCCGACCGCCAGCGCCAGGCCAGCGACAAGGCCGCCGACGCTGTGCTGGCCAAGTTGAAGGCCGGCGCCACCCTGCAGTCGCTGGCGGCCAGCGAGAAGCTGCAGCTGAGCCCGATGCCGGGCCTGCCGCGCAGCCAGCCGGTGCCGACCCCGGAAATCAACCGCGCCATCTTCAGCGCGCCGGTGCCGGCCGAGGGCAAGCCGAGCTATGGCAAGGTCGACGTCAACGGCCACGCGCTGCTGTTTGCGGTGAACAAGGTGAACCCGGGCGACATCAAGGAAGTGACCGCCGAGCAGCAGAAGCAGTTGAAGGATCAGCTGAGCCAGATCGATGGCATGGCCGCCGCCAAGGCCTACATCGAGGCGATGCGCAAGAAGTTCGTGGTGCAGACCACCGAAGCGAACCTGTAAGCCTCGCGGCGGGCAGGACGAGAAAGGCCCGGCAATGCCGGGCCTTTTTTGTCTTCGCGTCGTTTGTGGCGCGCTTGAGCCTTGGTAGTGGTCGAGCTTGCTCGACCGCCTTTTGTAGAGTCGAGCCGTACTCGACTGCATCTGCAGGGCGCGGACATGAAAAAGCCGAGCATGGGCTCGGCTCTACATGGCGAGGCGCGTGGCCTGACCGTCAGTCCTCGACGCGCAGTACCGCGCCGGGCTTCAGCACGCTGCTGCCGCTCAGGCCGTTCAGCGACAGCAGGGCCTTTACCGGCATGCCGTAGCGGCGGGCGATGGTCCAGGCCGATTCGCCATCACGCACGGTGTGGCGGCGGCTGCGCGGACGATCGGCGATCGCGGCAACGGTCTTGGAGACCTGCGGCGCCGGTGCGGCGGCGGCGACCGGTGCGGTGCTGGCCACCAGCGTCGCCGCTGATTCCGTCACCGTCGCATTGGCGGCCGAGACCGGTGCCAGCACGCGGGTGGTGCCCGAGGGGCGGCCACCGGAGGCCAGGGCGGGGTTGAGGCGGGCGATCCTGGCAGGGTCCAGGGCGCGCTGTGCGGCCCACTGCTGGACGCTGGTGCCCGCGGGAAGGGTGTGGTCTTTCAGTACAGGCACGGTGCGGTCCAGCGAGGCCATTACACGCGGCTGGTCTTCCACGTCTTCCAGCACGCAGGCCAGGGCATGCAGCTTCTCGACATAGGCATGGGTGACCGGCGACAGGCCGGGCAAGGCGGAAGGCTTGGCGTTCTGCGCGTTCATACCGGCCTTGCGCATGGACTGCAGTACGCGGTACTCACCAGCGTTGTAGGCCATGGTGGCCAGGCGCCAGTCGCCGCCGAACATGCCGTGCAGGGTCTTCAGGTAGCGCACCGCGGCCTGGGTCGAATCGACCGCCGACAGGCGGCCGTCATAGCCGTTGGCCATCGGCACGCGGTGATTGCGCGCGGTGGTGGCGATGAACTGCCACAGGCCGGTCGGGCCGCTGCCGTTGCGGGCATTGGGCCGGTAGCCACTTTCCACGAACGGGATCAGCGCGAACTCGGTGGGCAGGTTGGCCTTGCGCAGCTCTTCGACCACATAGCCGAACAGCACCAGCGCATCGTCATCCTGGTTGGCCAGGCGCGAGGGGGCGTGCGCGAACTGCTTCTGCCAGCGCGGGCTGGTGGCCTCGGCGTCGCAGCTGGGCTCGGCCAGGCCGTCGCGGAAGCTGGTGAAGATCTCCTGGCCGTTGCGCACCGAGGCCGCTGGCAGCGCGGACGGGTCCAGCGGCAGGGCTGCGGCAGCGGTCAGGTTCTGGCTGATGCCGGCGCCCAGCGACTGCGCGCCCGCAGTTCCGGCCAGCCCCAGGGCAAGGCCCAAGGCCAGCGGCAGACTTCGGCGCATCATGCGCGGAAGCCGTCTTTCCAGTGCCGGAGACCGGCCATCACGTCGACGTCGTCAACGACGTCACGGCCCAGGTGTGCCGACACCGACGCACGGACCGGCGCAGCGTGCACACGCAGGAAGGGATTGCAGTCGAATTCGTTGGCCAGGGTTACCGGCAGGGTGGAACGGTCATCGCGGCGCATGGCCAAAGCCTCCTCTTGGCGCTGCCACAGGGCAGCGTTGGCGGGGTCGACATGCCGCGCGAAGACGGCATTTGACACGGTGTACTCATGGGCGCAACAAAGCAGCAGTTGCGCGGGCAAGGTACCCAGCTTGCGCATCGATGCCAGCAGCTGGGACGGCGTACCTTCGAACAGACGCCCACAGCCCAGGCTGAACAACGAATCTCCGCTGAAAAGATGTTCAGCAGTGTGAAACGCGATGTGGCTGCGGGTATGCCCGGGCACGGATAGTACGTGGAACGTCCGGCCCAGTGCCTGAACGCGTTCACCTTCGCCGGCCCGCTCGGTCGCGGTGGGAATGCGTTCCTCGACCGGCGCGACGACCCGCACGCCGGGGAAACGTGCCTGCAATGCCGGCACACCACCGATGTGATCGTCGTGGTGGTGGGTGAGCAGGATCGTGTCCACGCGCAGGCCCTGATCGGCCAGCGCAAGCACCGGCGCGGCATCGCCGGGGTCAACGACAACGGCGGTGCCATCGTCGTCGATCAGCGTCCAGATGTAGTTATCCGCAAATGCGGGCAGGGCAGTCAGTCGCATAGAATTGGACCATGCCCGCGCTGCAGAGCACCCGTCAAGCGAGCCAGACCCCGTGGTTCGACAGCGAGCCGGCGGCAGTCCTGCGCGTTCTGGAACGGCAGCTGCTGCTTCCTCAGCTGTCGGTGCTGCCGGCGCAGCCCTGGTTGTGGATCGCGCCAAGTGCCACCTGGCTGGATGATGCGCAGCTGGGCGGGCGCGGTCTGCGCCTGTTCCGGCAGGGGCAGGGCTATGCCGGCGATACCCGGTGTGCATTGCCGCTGCCGCTGGCCAACGAAAGTGTCAACGCGGTCGTGCTGCAGCATGTCACCACAGGCGATGCCGACCAGCTGCTCGACGAGTGCGAGCGCGTGCTGATGCCGGGGGGCCATCTGTGGCTGAGCAGCCTCAATCCGTTCAGCCCGTATCGCACGCGCTGGCGCCAGCATGGGTTGGTGGTGCGCACGCCACAGCGGATCCGCCTGCTGCTCGGCCGTCATGGCCTGGAGTGCGACGACATGCATTACCTCGGCCCGCTCTGGAGCGGTGCCGGCAGTCGTCGCCCCGGAGGCTGGGCGCCGCTGCGCGCGGCCTGCCTGTTCCACGCGGAAAAACGCACGCTGGCCCTGCCCGGGCCGAAACCGCTGCCGGTGCGCTGGCACGGCACCGTAGCTACCTGATTCTGGAGTTGTATTGAAAACCATCGAAATCCACACCGACGGATCCTGCCTTGGCAATCCTGGCCCCGGCGGCTGGGCTGCACTGCTGCGCTACAAGGGCCACGAGCGCGAACTGAGTGGTGGCGAAGCACATACCACCAACAACCGGATGGAGCTGATGGCGGCCATTTCCGGCCTGGAGACGCTGACCGAGCCGTGCAACATCGTGCTCTACACCGATTCGCAGTACGTGCGGCAGGGCCTGACCCAATGGATGCCGGGGTGGATCCGCAAGAACTGGAAGACCGCCGGCGGCGATCCGGTGAAGAACCGCGAACTGTGGGAGCGCCTGCATGCGGCCACGCTGCGGCACCAGATCGACTGGCGCTGGGTGAAGGGGCATTCCGGTGATCCGGACAACGAGCGTGTGGACACCATTGCCCGCAATGCGGCGATCCAGATCCGCGATTCCAGCCCGGTAAACTGAGCCCATGCGTCAGATCATCCTCGATACCGAAACCACCGGCCTGGAATGGAAGAAAGGCAACCGCATCGTCGAAATCGGCTGCGTGGAGCTGTTCAAGCGCCGCCCGACCGGCAACAACTACCACCAGTACATCAAGCCGGACTGTGAATTCGAGCAGGGTGCGCAGGAAGTCACCGGCCTGACCCTGGAGTTCCTCGCTGACAAGCCGGACTTCGCGCAGATCGCCGACGAGTTCCTGGCCTTCATCGATGGCGCCGAGCTGATCATCCACAACGCGGCGTTCGACCTGGGCTTCCTCGACAACGAGTTGTCGCTGCTGGGGCCGCAGTACGGGAAGATCGCCGACCGCTGCACCGTGGTCGATACCCTGGTGATGGCGCGCGAGCGCTTCCCGGGCCAGCGCAATTCGCTGGATGCGCTGTGCAAGCGGCTGGGCGTGGACAACTCGCATCGTGCGTTGCACGGCGGCCTGCTCGATGCGCAGATCCTGGGTGATGTGTACATCGCGCTGACCTCGGGCCAGGAAGAGATCGGCTTTGGCCTGGGCGACGACGACGGCGGTGGCGCCGGTGCCGCGCTGCAGGCGTTCGATACCAGCAAACTGCTGCCGCGCCCACGCGTGGTGGCCACCCCGTCAGAGCTGGAAGCGCACAGTGCGCGTCTGGAACGACTGCGCAAGAAAGCCGGCCACGCCTTGTGGGATGGCCCGAAGGTGGAAGAGCCCGCCAGCGCCTGATCATCCAGGCATGGCGTGGATCTACTGTAGAGCCGAGCCCATGCTCGGCTCATGCGCGAGGCTCAGTGGCAGCGCACCAGGATCACGCTGATGTTGTCGCGGCCACCGCCGTCCAGCGCGGCGGCGACCAGCGTGTCCACGCATTCCTGCGCGCTGGCATCGTCGAACGCCAGGGTGCGGGCGATGCCCCGGTCGTTCACTTCCTCGGTAAGGCCGTCACTGCACAGCAGCAACTGCATGCCCGGGCGCAGCTCGCCGCTGGTGGTGGCCACGTTCAGATGCGCCGGATCAGTGACGCCCAACGCCTGGGTGACCACGTTGCGATGCGGATGCGCGCGCGCCTGTTCGGCAGTCAGGTTGCCCTGCGCGACCAGCTCCTGCACCACGCTGTGATCCTGGCTGAGCTGCGCCAGTTGGCCATCACGCCACAGGTAGGCACGGCTGTCGCCGACCCACGCCACTTCGTAACGGTTGCCCTGCACGCGCGCGGCGACCACGGTGGTGCCCATCGGCAGGGTATCGTTGCGCCGGCGCGAGGCGCGGATGATCTCTTCGTCGGCGGTGCGGATGGCCTGCGCCAGCGTCGCACCGCGGCGGATCTCGCGCACGATGGTTTCGCGCGCCAGCGCGCTGGCCACTTCACCGCAGGCGTGCCCGCCCATGCCATCGGCCACCAGCCACAGGGCCAGCTCGCTGTCACCGTAGTAGGTGTCCTCGTTCAGCTCGCGGCGCATGCCGGGGTGGGTCAGGTGTCCGAATTCGATCATGGGAGCTGGGGCGGGGTGTTGCCGGGGAGACAGGCATCATCGGGTGGCTGCACGCATCCGGCAAGGCATGCGCTCAGGAAATTTTCACTTCGTTGGCCGGAATGACTTGTCGTCGGCCATACTTCCTCGTATGATGCGCGTCCCCGGTCCGCCGGGGACCACCCGGAGAGGTGGCAGAGTGGTTGAATGTACCTGACTCGAAATCAGGCAGGCGTTTATAGCGCCTCGGGGGTTCGAATCCCCCCCTCTCCGCCAGATAAAGAAGAAAGCCGCCCACTGGGCGGCTTTTTTCTTGGCCAACGTTCGGGAGATGCAGGCGGTTGTTGCAGTGATCGACACCTCTGATGCGGGGGGATGAGAACCCCCGACGGGGTTCGACGGTTCTGCAGGAGCAGAACCGGACAGCCGTAGGCTGGCCCTGGAGCGCGTAGCGCGGAAGGGTCGGGTGCATGGATGCACCCGACAATCCCCCCTCTCCGCCAGATAAAAGAAAAAGGGCTGCCGAAAGGCAGCCTTTTTMTTTTATCTGGCGCGGGACGCGCCGCGCGTTGCCGTGCAACGCGTGGGCCCCTCCCTTTGCCTGCCTCTCCCCGCCCCTGTCGGGGCAGCCCCTCAACAGAGGGGCTTGTTCCGCCAGACAATTCCATGCGTGGCGGATGCAGTGATTACTTGGATGAGTTCGGTGATCTTCCTCTCAACCGGAGAGGCGGGCTGCCGAAAGGCAGCCCTTTTTCTTTTATCTGGCGCGGGACGCGCCGCGCGTTTCGCACGTCGCCCCACACGTTGCCCGCTAGGGGCGGTGTGTGAGGGATGGCCATTCGCACAGGGTGGGAACCATGCCCTGTGCGAATGGCGTGTGCTCAGAACGTGTAGCCCAGCCCCAACTGTATGCCGTTCTGGGTCTGGCCGTCGCGCCGTTCGCCCACGTAATCAACCATCACCGACAGGCGTTTGCTGGCACGGCTGGTCACGCCGAGGTTCCAAGCCAGGACCTGCTCACCGACGGTCTGGCTGCTGGCACTGAACAGCAGGTCCGGGGCGGCGGCGAAGCCGTTGCTGTAGCGGGCCTGGGTATCGCCCAGCTCCTTCTGCCAGACCACGCGGGCACGAGGGGTGATGCGCTCGCCGTTGTTGCCGTCGAAGGTCCTGAACAACTGCAGGCCGGCGCCCACGCGGATGCTCTCCAGGCTGCCACTGCGGCCGACCAGTGCGGCCGCGTCCCGGCCTTCGTTGAAGTGCGTGGCCGAGGTGCGCGTGTAGTCGATCACCGGCAGCAGCGGCTGGATCACCACGCCGTTGCCGATGGCGAACGAGAACGCATGCTCCACGCGTGCGGATATCGCGTCGTTGCTGTACTTCGCATGCAGCGGAGCCTGCAGGCCCTCGATACCCTCGATGCTGCGACGGGTGTCGTGGCGAAGATCGGTGTAGCGGATGGCGGCGGTCAGGTAGCCGCGCGAATAGAGTGCGTCCACGTAGCCGCCGATATCCAGCGCGCGGACATCGCCGCTGAATCCTGCACCTTCGCTGGACCGGGTCGACATGTCGGCCGCAGCAAGGCTTACGCCCAGTGTCACACGGTCGTCTGCCAGCCGGGTATCGGCACCGAGCACGATGCCGCCGATGGTGTGGCTCAGGCCGGCTACGCCAGCATCACCCGCGACACGGCCGTGGCTGGCGAACCCCCGCGCCCAGAAGCTGCGGTTGCGTGCGTCGCCCGCATCACTGCCCGCATCTGCCGGTGCGACCAGGTGCATCGCCAGCTGGTTGAACAGGCGACTGCCGGTCATTGCCGATTGCGCCGAGGCCGTCTGCGCGGCCTGTGCTGCCAGGCCGTCCGCATCGCCACCGCTGCGCGATGCCGCCTGGTGCTGCTGCACGACGTTGCCGATGCTGCCGACCAGTGCGGTATCGGCCAAGCGCAGGCTGGCATGTGCGTCGCCACGCAATGCTCCCGCCTGGCGCGCGATGTCATCGCGGTCAGCGAACTGCAGGGCGCCCAGCAGTCCGCTCATCGAGGAAGTGCGCTGTTCAGCCGCCTGTTGCAGTGCGATGCCCAGGCCGTCGCCGGAGGGGGCGTTGCCGAACAAGCGTGTGTCGTCGAAGGAGGGATTGGCGGTCAGCCACAGGCCGCTGCCGGTCTGGTTGACAGTGAAGCTGAGCAGTGAATTGTGGCGAGGGCGGAATACCGCGCCGGGGGCGGTGAGGTCCACCGCGCTGCCGGCCTCGCCACTGCGCTCGACGTACTGGAAGCGCCCCTCGATGAAGTCCGACACCGGCGCTGCGCGGGTCAGGGTATCGGGCGTAGCGGTGCGGCACCACAGGCCGGCGTACTCACCGTTCGACGGGCCGCAGGGGGCGACGGGCAGCTGCAGGGCGCTGGTATCGACCTGGGTTCCCACCAGGTGGTTCTGCTGCCCGGCCGGGAAGAACGCCTGCTTGACGTCCAGCGTCAGCCTGGCGGTGGGGGCAATGCTCAGCACGGCGCGGTTGATGTTGCCGAGCAGATTGTAGTCACCCGCACGCTGGTCCTCATCGACCAGGAAGTAGCGGGCTTCTTCCAGTGTCAGCGCCGGTGCGGTGCGCTGGCTGTCGACCTGGAAGGCCAGGTTCGCGCCGTCATTGAGGTTGATGTAGCGACCCTTGCCGATCCGGAAGCGTTCGCTGGTGAACACGTCGTCGCCACCCGGCGCGAGTGCTTCCAGCGAGTAAGGGCGCATGACGATGCCGGACGGTGCGAGCGTTCCGCCCTCGTTGATGTCGATCGTGGCATTCAATGAACCGTGTCCGCTCAGCACGCCGCCGCGTTCGATCACGGTCAGGCTGCGCAGTGCGCCCTGCTGCAGCTCGATGCGCCCGCCATTGCGGGCGCCAATGGCTTCGGCGTGGTGGATCCAGCCATTCTGCTGCAGGCGCAGGGTGCCGCCATCGGCCACCACATACTGGGCAGCGGAAGCGGTATCCAGCGACCAGACGCCGCCCTTGCCGATGCGGATCACACCGAAGGCGTCGTCCAGCCGGATGTCCGGGGCCGATTGCTGGAAGTAGCGCAGGTTGGCCAGCGCATTGGTGTAGCGCCCGCGCACGGCCAGGTTCGGATTGAGGTCTCCGCTCACGTCCTTGTCGATGGAAAGCACGTCGCCGGGCTGGACGTAACCGGCTTCGGTAACGACGCGATCACTGTAGAAGGTAACGCCGGGATACGCGGTGCAGTTGCCTGCCGCGCTCTGGTCGCGGGTCGGGCAGAAGCGCGTGGCCACGGCCGCCACGTTCGGGTCGAAGTAGCGCAGGAAGCCCGACTGCTGGGTCAGTTCATAGTGCGCCTGGACGATGCGCGCTTCGATGACCGCGAAGTCGGTCGGGCCGAACATGTCCCGGTAGTACTTGATGTACTTGTCCTGCCCCGGGTAGGGGGTGGGGCCGTTCGGGCCGGATTCGCCATGGATGCCCAGCACCGTCTCCGTGTAGTTGCCGTGCGCCGGCAGCAGGCCGAACTGCGTCACCTTGCGCTTCACGCCGGCAACGAAGGCGTCGGCGCAGGCCGAGTAGCAGCCGCCGTCCAGTACGGTATCCAGCCCATGCTGGCGGATGATGGCGCCCATGCCCACGCCACCGGAGGCGGCCCCGCCCGGCGAGTTGCGGAACACCACCTGGCGCAGCGGCGTACCGCGGGCTTGCGCGGCCAGGATGTAGGCCTCCAGCGTCTGCGGATCGGTCGCCAGCACGTTGCCGGTGTAGTAGAGCGTGTCTCCATTCACATGGAAGGCACTGGCATGGGCCTGCGGCGCGGCAGCGATACCGAGAAGTGCTGCGATCAGGGCACTGCCGAGGACGGTAGCGCGACGGGTGGGGAGGGCGGGATATCGATGCATGCGGAGTTCCACGGAAAGGAGTGAAGTGCGGTTGCCGCCCCTTTCCCGCTGCGTGAACACGCTGATGCGGCGTGGTATCAACGCGTTGCAGCGTGGGCAGGGCGGGKCGCGCGCGCTCGGCCGTTGGACTGGCCGGGCGAGGAGGGCGGCAGGCCGCCTCTCCAGACCGCTAACGCAGGTGCGGGGGGTTCTCCCCCAGTCATCGCACTCGGGCGCCCATGCAGGCGCCGGGGCGGAGCGTTCGCGCCGCGCGGGTTACCATGTGCGCATCACTTGCTGGAGCCTTCCCCCATGAGCGCTGAAATCCTCGTCCCCGTGTCCTTCGGCGAGCTGCTGGACAAGATCTCGATCCTGCAGATCAAGTCCGAGCGCATCAGCGACGGGGGCAAACTGGCCAACGTGCGCAAGGAACTGTCGGCGCTGGAGCAGACCTGGATGGCGCACCCGGCAGCGGTGAAGGACATCGCCCGCCTGCGTGCCGAGCTGAAGGCGGTCAACGAGCAGCTGTGGGACATCGAGGACGACATCCGCCTGAAGGAAAAGGCGCAGGCGTTCGACCAGGGCTTTGTCGACCTCGCGCGCAGCGTCTACCTGCGCAACGATGAGCGTGCGCGCATCAAGAAGGCGATCAACCTGGCGCTGGGCTCGGCGTACGTGGAAGAGAAGTCCTATCAGGATTACGCGCAGCGCGGGTGAGGTAGACCCGCCGGGCGTGGCCCGGCGCTACCGATGATCCATCGACTCAGCTGAGGTGGTCCGCCACGTAACGTTCGAAGGCCGCGATGCCGTCTTCGACAGTGATCAGCTCCATCACATCGTCGAACTCGATCTTGGTGCCCCATTTCAGATCGGTGGCCTGCTTGGCCAGATACTTGCGCGCGGCATCGTCGTAGCGGTCCACGCAGTAGCGGCGGTCCGAATACGGGCCGCTGCGGTTCGGGTTGCTGGCCGCATGCAGGCCCAGCACCTTGGCACCCATCGCATTGGCGATGTGCATCGGGCCCGAGTCCGGGGTCATCACCAGATTGGCACGGGCAAGCAGGGCAGGCAGCTGCTTCAGCGTGTCTTTGCCTACCAGGTCCAGCGCCGGGGTATGCAGCTGCGCCTGGATGGCGTCGGCCATGCTGCGCTCCAGTTCGCTGCGGCCACCGCACAGCACGACCTGCCAGCCGCGGGTGGTCGCGTGATTGGCCACGGCGGCATAGCGGTCGGCGTACCAGTTGCGGCGCACGTGGCTGGAGCACGGCGAGATCATCAGCACAGGGCGGCCATCGTCCTGCCACTGCGCCGCAGCCCATTCGTACGCGGACGGCGGCAAGGCCAGGTCCCAGCTGACTTCGGTCTGGCGCAGGCCCAGCGGCTCGCAGAAGCTGCCGATGGCATCCAGCACATGGATGCCGGGACGGTCGGGAATCCGCTCGTTGATGAAGAGCCCGTGCAGATCCTTGGAGCGGCTGCGGTCGTAGCCGATGCGGCGCTCGGCGGGAATGAAGGCCGACAGCAGGTTGGCGCGGAATGCGACCTGCATCTGCAGCAACGCTTCGAAGCGCCCTGGGGGCAGTTGCCTGCGCAGTTCCTTGACCCCCGCCATGCCGCTCTTCTTGTCGTAGGCATGGAAGGTGACGCCGGGCAGGCCGTCGAGCAGTTTGTGGCCGACCTTGTCGATGATCCAGTGGATCGGCGTGTCCGGACGCGCAGCCTGCAGGGTGCGCACCAGGGGCACCACGTGGGTGACATCGCCGAGTGCGGACAGGCGCAGGAGGCACAAGGAGGAGGACGCTGATGCCATGTGTTGTTAGACTCAATGAAATGGTCGCATTCGACGCCAATGAAGCGCTGACGCCATGCCGCGAGGGTCGCGGCATCGGGGCCATTCTGTTCGACCGCGAGCGGCTGCGGCAAGCCGAGATCGGCCTGTTCTCGCCTCAGCACTGGGGCAGCAGGGCCCGGCCGGTGGGCGAGGGTGGACGTGGCAGTGCCTGGTTCATCGATGCGCCGTTCGGCGCCAGCGTACTGCGCCACTACCTGCGCGGCGGCCTGGCGGCGAAGATCAGCCATGACCAGTACCTCTGGCGCGGCTCGGACCGGACCCGCAGCTTCGCCGAATTCCGGCTGATGCGCGCGCTGCGCGAAAAGAAGCTGCCCGTGCCCCGGCCGATCGCCGCGTTCTACATGCGCGAGGGCCTGCGCTACCGGGCCGCGATCCTGATGGAGCGGATCGATGGCGTGCGCTCGTTGGCCGATCGCGCCCTGGTTGCCGGCCGCGGCGCGCCGTGGGAGGAGACCGGGCGGTTGATCGCCCGCTTCCACCGTGCTGGCCTGGACCATGCCGACCTCAATGCGCACAACATCCTGTTCGATGGCAATGGCCATGGCTGGTTGATCGACTTCGACCGTGGGGTCATCCGCATCCCGGCCACCGGCTGGCGCGAACGCAACCTCAAGCGCCTGCTGCGCTCGCTGATCAAGCTGCGCGGCGAACGCAGCGTGGAGGATGTACAGAAGGACTACGCGCGGCTGCGGCGCGCCTATGACATGGCCTGGAACCGGGGCACCTGATGGACTGGTCGTTGCGTTTCCTCGGCGTCGGCAACGCGTCGGCGGTCGAGCTGGGGTCGCCGATGTCGGTGATCGAGCGGGACGGGCGTCCTTGGCTGACCATCGACTGTGGTGGTGAAGGCTTGACCGCGTTCAAGGCGCACTACGGGCATATGCCGCAGGCGCTGTTCGTCACCCATGTGCACCTGGACCACGTGGCTGGCTTCGAGCGGCTGTTCGTGGATACCTTCTTCAGCGCGCACCGGCGCGGCAAGGTGCGCCTGTACGTGCCGGCCACCGTCGTGCCGCTGCTGCACAAGCGCATCGGTGATTACCCGAACGTGCTGGCCGAGGGCGGTGCCAACTTCTGGGATGCCTTCCAGCTGATCGTGGTGGGCGATGCGTTCTGGCATGAGGGCGTGCGTCTGGAAGTGTTCCCGGTGCGTCACCACTGGCCGGAGACGGCCTACGGCCTGCGCCTGCAGGGGGCGCTGACCTGGAGCGGCGATACCCGGCCGGTTCCGGAGATGCTGGCCCGCTTTGCCAGCGACAACGAACTGATCGCCCATGACTGCGGCCTGCATGGCAACCCGTCGCACACGGGCGTGGACGACCTCGAGCGTGAGTACAGTGCCGAGCTGCAGTCCCGGATGATGCTCTACCACTACGCCAGCGTGGCCGATGGCGTGGCGCTGGCGGCACGTGGCCACCGTGTGGCGCAGCCGGGGCAGTGCGTGCGGTTGGCGAGCCCGACGGCGCCGCACGTGCTGGTACAGGATCCGCCGTGAGCGGTGCAGGCGAGCCCGCAGATGCGGCGCTGGCCGCCGAACTGGTACATCTGGAACGCGCACTGCACACCCCGCAGGTGCGCGGTGACCGTACGCGTCTTGCAGCGCTGCTGGATGGGGATTTCAGCGAGATCGGCAGTTCCGGTCGGTGTTACGACCGTGCAGATGCGCTGGCGGAGATCCCGCTGGAACGCGCGCAGGTGCGGATCGAATCGGATCAGTACGCAGTCTCGCTGCTGACGCAGAACCAGGCCCAGGTGCGTTACCGCAGCCGCTACTACCTCGATGGCCAGCCGCAGGGCTGGGTGCTGCGCAGTTCGCTGTGGCGCCGGCACGTACAGGGATGGCGGGTGGTTTTCCATCAGGGCACGCCGGAAGCGCAGTAGCGCGGCGAGGGGCGCCAACCAAGGTTGGCCGCTACCAGTGACGGGCGTCGCCGGAAAAGGCGATGGCCCCGCCGGCTGACCTCGGCGCCCGCGTCGATCGATACCGTTGCTGCCTTCCGGCCCTGGCGGGGTTTTCGACCTAGCGTCGCGAGGGGCCGACGGGGCCACCATAGAGACGTTGGCCGCCCGGAGGCGGCCAGTTCACGGATCAGGGGAAGCAGCGCAGGGGGCGCCAGAGACCACAGCCGGACTGCACATCGGTTGGCCGATGGCAGACGCGCATTCTAGCGCAGGCACGCATGTCGGCGCCAGCTTCACGCGCTGAATCGGCTGTAACCCGTTCCCGCCCGCGACGACCCGGGCCAGCCGCCGTTGCTAGAATGCCGGCCAGGAGGAACGGCCTCCCCCACATCGGGAATCAAAGACCAGGACGGCCTGGCCCTGCCAAGAGGAGGGCCGTCATGGCCTGGATCTATCTGTTGTTCGCCGGCCTGCTGGAAATCGTCTGGGCCGTGTCCATGAAGCAGTCCGAAGGCTTCACCAGGCTCACTCCCACCGTGGTCACGATCATCGGAATGATCGCCAGCTTCTGGCTGCTGGCCGTGGCCATGCGCAGCCTGCCATTGGGTACCGCCTACACGATCTGGACCGGCATCGGCGCCGTCGGCGCGTTCGTGGTCGGCATCGTTTTCCTGGGCGAACAGGTCAGCCCGATGCGGATCGGAGCGGCGGTGCTGATCGTTTCCGGCCTGGTGCTGATGAAACTCTCGAGCAGCTGAATGTATTTGGTTGGGCGGAGAAGGGAATCTCCGCCTGCTGAAGGTATATGCATTTTCGGCAAAACCATTTTGTCCGCCCGTTTTATTTGACGTGCGTCATGAAAATACCGCGCGTGATTCACATGCCGCTGTCGCCTTCGGCCGCACAGTGCCGCCATTCGTCATGCGAAATCGGGGAGTTTTCGCCTTGACGGGCGCGTTGGCCTGCCTGTTCCAGGTGCGGTCGCGTGAAGGTGTGAAGATTTTAGGAAGTTAATGAAGCCAGGCCTTGTTCCCGTGCCGGGAGCCAGGTTGGGCCGCATTGTCTTCAAAAAAACTGCCTGCAGTGCCATCTGGTCTTTTCATGGAGATTTACCGATGAACCGCATTTACCGTCTGGTTTTCAATCGTGCCCTCGGCGTAATGCAGGTTGCTTCGGAGGTCGCCCAGAATCCCGGCGGAAGCGCGGTCACATCGCCACGTTCGCCCCGGTTGAGAACCCACCAGCTTGCCATTGCCCTGGCTGCCACGCTGGCCAGTAGTTCGGCGTTCGCAGCGTGCACGGGAACCACCACGGTCAGTTGCGATGGCGCGACCAACATCACCAACTACGTCAATGGCACCAGCGGACTGACCCTCAACATCGCCAGCGGCGCAGTGTTCAGCGTGCCGCCGCTGCTTGGCGGCAATGCGGTGACGCTGACCGGCAGCAACACCACCGTCAACAACGCCGGCACGATCGATCCGTTCCTGACCGGTGGGCTGAGCCTGGCCGCTGCCGGCCTGGTGGTCGGCAACAACACGGCCGGTGGCAGCGCGATCACGGTCAACAACGAGACCGGTGGCCAGATCAAAGGCATCTTCAATATCGGCACCCTGCTCGGCTTCGGCGGCCAGGCCGTGACCGCGCAGAATGCTGCCGGTGGCACGACCACCCTGGTCAACGATGGTTCGATCGGGATGTCGCTGCTGGGCCTGGGACAACTTGCAGATGCAACGTCGGTGGTGACCTACGGTGGCGCGCAGGCCAACGTAACCAACCGCGGCAGCATCACGGGCCGTGTCGGCCTGGGCGCTTCGGCCGGAAATACGTTCACCAATGCGGGCACGGTCAGCGGCAGCGTGCATCTGGGTGATTCCACCGGTGGCAATACCTTTACGGCCGTGGCCGGGTCCAGCGTTGCTGCGGGTGGTGGCCTGGCAGCGGCAGGCACGCTGATTGGCGTACCCGGGGTGAGGGTTGCCGCTGCAGGAACCGTCAATGCCGGCGCAGGTGCCGGTGCGGCCAACAACACGCTGGTGCTGCAGGACAATGCCGGCAACAACGGACCGGCCACCAGCATCGGCTGGAGCAACTACCTCGGGTTCCAGAGGCTGACGGTCAACAGTGGCACCTGGAACCTGCAGGGGCCGTGGTCGGGAACCGGCGCGATCACGCTCGGCGGCGGGCTGGTCAACTTCAACAGCAGCACGTCGTTCGGCTCCGGGCTGTTCACCGTCAATGGTGGTGCCATCGCTGCCGGCGGCGCGGGCCTGTCCCTGGGCAACAACTTCACCCTCAACAACGCGTTGACCCTGGGCGGGACGCAGGGCTTCGCCTTGAATGGCGTGCTGACCGGTACCGGCGGCCTGACCGTCACCAACACGGGTGTGGTGACGCTGGGCGGCGCCAACCTGTTCGGCGGTGGCGTCAACCTCAATGCCGGCGGTCTGGTGCTGGGCAATGCCGGCGCGCTTGGCAGCGGCAACCTGACCGTCGGTGGCAACGCCTCGCTGGATACCACCGCCGGCTTCGTCCTTGGCAACAATCTGGTCGTCAATGGCGGCGGTTCGCTGAACCTGCTGGGTAGCAACGCGCTGTCCTTGAACGGCTCGATTTCCGGCGCCGGCAATCTGATCAAGAGCGGTGCCGGCACTCTGACATTGAACGGCAGCAATGCGCTGACCGGTGCCTTCAACCTGCTCGGCGGCGCGTTGGCGCTGGGCCCTGGCGGCAGCCTGTCATCCACCGGCGCAATCAACGTAGGTGTTGGCACCAGCCTGGATCTCTCCGCGGCTGCCAACCAGACCATCGGCTCGCTGGCCGGCCTCGGCGGCACGGTCAACCTGGGCAGCCGCACGCTGACCCTCGGTGGGGTGAGCGATACCAGTTATGCCGGCACGTTCGCCGCAGGCACCGGTGGCCTGATCAAGCTGGGTACCGGGGTACAGACCCTGTCCGGTGTCAACAACCTCAGCGGCGGCGTCGCACTCAACGGCGGTGGCCTGCTGCTGGGCAACAACGCCGCGTTGGGCAGCGGTGCGCTCAGTGTCGGTGGCAACGTGAGCCTCGATGGCATTACCGGGCTGTCGCTGACCAATGCGGTGACGCTGGGGGCAGGCGGGACGCTGAACCTGCTGGGCAACCAGGCACTGACGCTCAACGGTGTGATCGACGGCGTAGGTGGGCTGACCAAGAATGGCGCGGCAACACTGACGCTCAATGGTGCCAACACCTTCGGTGGCGGGCTGGCATTCAATGCCGGCAACCTGGTGCTGGGCAATGCCGGGGCGCTGGGCACGGGGGCACTGAATGTCGGTGGCGTGGTCACGCTGGATACCAGTTCGGCACTCAGTGTGGGCAACGGCATCAATCTGGGCGGCGGTGCATCGCTCAATGTTCTCGGCGGCAATGCGCTGACGCTGGGCGGTGTCATCACCGGCGCCGGCAGTCTGGTGAAGAGCGGAGCGTCGACGCTGACCCTGAGCGGTGCCAACACCTACACCGGCGGCACCGCCATCAATGCGGGCACGCTGGCGATTGGTGCCGGGGGCAGTCTGGCCGCGACCGGTGCGGTCAATCTTGGTGGCGTCGGTGCGGTGCTGGATCTGTCTGCCGGCGGCAACCAGACCGTGGGCGCGCTCAGTGGCGTGGCCGGCAGCACGGTTTCTCTCGGCACCAATACACTCACCTTCGGTGATGCCACCAACCAGACCCTTGCCAGTGTGATCACCGGCACCGGTGGTCTGGTCAAGCAGGGGGCCGGCACGCAGACGCTGAGTGGGGCCAATACCTTCAGTGGAGGCCTGGACCTGGCGGCGGGCGGACTGCTGCTGGGCAACAACGGTGCGCTTGGCACTGGTGCGCTGAACGTGAGCGGCAATGGCTCCCTTGATGGCAATGCCGCGCTGAACCTGAGCAATGCAGTGAATCTCACCGGCTCATTGACGCTTCTGGGCAGCCAGAACGTAACCTTGAGCGGGATCGTTGCCGGTACTGGCAGCCTGATCAAGAATGGCGCATCACTGCTGACGCTGAGCGGAAACAACACGTTCGGTGGCGGGCTTTCGCTCAACGCAGGCAGCCTGCTGCTGGGCAACAGCGCCTCGCTGGGCAGCGGCACACTGAGTGTCAACGGTGCGGGCACGCTGGATGGGGCCACGGCGCTCAACCTGGGCAACAACGTGGCGCTGGGCGCCGGCGCGTCGCTGACGCTGCCGGGCTCGCAGGCCATGACACTGGGCGGTGTGGTGTCGGGTGCGGGCAGCCTGATCAAGAACGGTGCCAGCACACTTACGCTCAATGGTGCCAATTCCTTTGGCGGCGGCCTGGCACTGAACGGCGGTGGCCTGCTGCTGGGCCACACCGACGCGCTCGGCACGGGGGCATTGAATGTCAGCGGCAACGCCACCGTCGACAGCAGCGTTGCGCTCACCCTGGGCAATGGCGTGAACCTGGCAGGTGGCTCGGTACTGGACCTGCTGGGCAGTCAGGACGTGACGCTGGGTGGAGTCATCGCCGGCACCGGCGAGCTGGTCAAGAACGGGGCTTCGACGCTGACCTTGAATGGTCCCAATACGTTCTCCGGCGGCGTGGGCCTCAATGCCGGCGTGCTGCGGCTTGGCAATGCGGGTGCACTGGGCACGGGTGCACTGGATGTGGGAGGCAACGCTTCGCTGGATACCACCGCCGCATTGACCCTGGGCAACACCGTCGGCCTGGCAGCGGGTGCCAATCTGACGCTGCTCGGCAGCAATGACCTGACGCTGGCTGCGCCGGTGTTCGGCGCGGGAGGTCTGATCAAGGACGGCGCGGCACGCCTGACCCTGGGCGGCGCCAACACCTATGCCGGTGGCACCACCATCAACAACGGCACGTTGGCATTGGGGGCCGGTGGCAGCCTGGCGGCGGCTGGCAGCGTCACCCTTGGCAACGCTGGAGCGGGCTTCGATATTTCTGCCGCCGGTGCAAACCAGACCATCGGCGCATTGAGCGGCGTGGCCGGTACCACGCTGGCGCTGGGTGCCAACTCGTTGACCTTCGGCAGCAACGCTGCTGCCGTGTTCGATGGTGAAATCAGCGGCACCGGTGGACTGGTGAAGACCGGCACCGGCATCCAGACGCTGTCTGGCGCCAATGCGTTCAGCGGCGGGCTGGCACTCAACGGCGGTGGCCTGCTGTTGGGCAATGCCGGTGCGCTGGGCACAGGGGCACTGGGAGTTGGCGGTGCGGTCAGTCTCGACAGTACGCTGGCGCTGAACCTGGCCAACGCGGTGAACTTCGGTGCCGGCACGCAGTTGACCCTGGGCGGCAGCAACGACGTCACGCTGGGCGGCGTGCTGAGCGGCAACGGCAGCCTGGTCAAGAATGGCGTCGGCCTGTTGACCCTCAACAACAGCAACACCTTCGGCGGTGGCCTGACGTTGAATGGCGGTGGCCTGGTAGCGGGTGCCAATGGTGCGCTGGGCACTGGCGCGCTGAATGTATCCAGCAGCACCACGCTGGACGCGGGTGCTGCGGTGACGCTGGGCAATGCGGTGAATCTCGGCTCGGGCGTCGCACTGACCCTGCCGGGCAGCAATGCACTGACCCTGACCGGTGGCGTAGCCGGCAATGGCAGCCTGATCAAGGGCGGCAGCGCCACACTGACACTGGGCGGTACCAACACCTACACCGGTGGCACCACCATCAACGCCGGCACGCTGGCACTGGGCATCGGTGGCAGCCTGGCCGCAGCGGGTGATGTCACCCTCGGCGGCGCAGGTGCGGGCTTCGACATCTCCGCTGCGGGCAGCAGCCAGACCATCGGTGCGCTCAACGGTGTGGCCGGCACGACCGTGACCCTGGGTGGCAACTCGCTGACCTTCGGCACCGCTGCCAACGGCGCGTTTGATGGCGTGATCAATGGTGGTGGTGGCCTGGTGAAGGTGGGTGCAGGCGTGCAGACCCTGTCCGGCGCCAATACCTTCGGCGGTGGCGTCTCACTCAATGCCGGTGGCCTGGTACTGGGCAATGACGCGGCGCTGGGAACCGGAACGCTCACCGTGGGGGGGGCATCCACGCTGGACACCACCGCGCTGGCGACGCTGGCCAACAACGTTGTGCTCAACGCCGGGTTGACCGTGCTGGGCACCAACGCGCTCACCCTCAACGGTGTGCTTTCCGGCACCGGCAGCCTGACCAAGAACGGCGGCGCAACGCTGACCTTGAACGGCATCAACACCTACACCGGCGGTACCAACGTCAACGCCGGTACGCTGGCGCTCGGCGCCGGCGCCAGCCTCGCAGCAAGCGGCACCGTCAATCTCGCCACCGGCGCAACGCTGGACCTGTCCGCCGGCAACGGCACGCAGGTGTTCGGTACGCTGGTCGGCAACGGTACGGTCAACCTGGGTGCCAACAACATCGAAGTGGGCAGTGCGGCCAACGGTACCTTCAGCGGTTCGATCGCCGGTACCGGTGGACTGACCAAGGTCGGCAGCGGTGTTGAAACACTGACCGGCACCAATACCTACACCGGTGGTACCACCATCAATGCGGGTACGCTGGCGCTGGGCGCCGGTGGCAGCCTGGCCGCGACCGGTGCGGTGAACGTGGCCGCACCGGGTGCGGGCTTCGACATCTCTGCCTCCGGCGCCAACCAGACCATCGGTTCGCTGTCCGGCGTGGCCGGCTCGACGGTCAGTCTGGGCATCAACTCGCTGATCCTCGGCGGTGGCGGCAGCAGTACCTTCGACGGCGTGATCTCCGGCACCGGCGGACTGGTGAAGAACGGTGCCGGCATCCTCACCCTGGGTGGCGCCAACCTGTTCAGCGGTGGCCTGGCCCTGAACGGTGGCGGCCTGGTGGTCGGCAACAACAGCGCGCTGGGTACCGGTGCGCTGAACGTGGGCGCCGACGCGACGCTGGACAGCAGTCTGGCGGTGACGCTTGGCAATGCCATCAACCTCACTGCCGGCGCCGACCTGAACCTGCTAGGCAGCAACGCGCTGACCCTCGGCGGTGTCATCAGCGGCAGCGGCGGCCTGATCAAGAATGGTGCGGCCACGGTGACCCTGACCGGCGCCAACACCTACACCGGCGGTACCACCATCAACAGCGGCACACTGGCCATCGGCCCGGGTGGCAGCCTGGCCGCCAGCGGCGCGGTGAATCTTGCCGGTGCCGGCACGCTGGATATCTCCGGTGGCGGCAACCAGAGCATCGGTTCGCTGGCGGGTGTGGCTGGCAGCACGGTGGCGCTGGGCGGCAATTCGCTGACCCTGGGGGGCGTAGCCGACAGCACCTACAGCGGCGTGATCAGCGGCAGCGGCGGACTGATCAAGAACGGTTCCGGTGTGCAGACGCTGACAGGTGCCAGCACCTTCAGCGGCGGTGTCACCCTCAACGCCGGTGGTCTGGTGGTGGGCAACAACGCAGCGCTGGGGACCGGCACGGTCACCGTCGGCGGCAATGCCACGCTCGATTCCAACAGCGCAATCACGCTGGGCAACAACTTCATTCTCAATGCTGGCCTGACCGTACTGGGCAGCAACGATCTGACCCTCAACGGCAACCTCAGCGGCACCGGCTCGCTCACCAAGGAAGGCCTGGCGACGCTGACCTTGAACGGCACCAACACCTATACCGGCGGCACTTTCATCAATGCCGGCACGCTGGCGCTGGGGGCCGGGGCCAGCCTGCATGCCAGTGGCATCGTCAACCTGGCCAGCGGCGCGACCTTCGATCTGTCGGCCGGCGCCGGCACGCAGGTGTTCGGCACGCTGGTCGGCAACGGCACGGTGAATCTGGGCGCAAACACGCTGACCATCGGCGATGCCAGCAATGGCACCTTCGGCGGCTCCGTGGGCGGCACCGGTGGGCTGATCAAGGAGGGCACCGGTACCCAGACCCTGACCGGCACCAACACCTTCACCGGCGGCACCACCATCAACGCCGGCACGCTGGCCATTGGCGCCGGTGGCAGCCTGGCGGCGACCGGTGCGGTCACCCTGGCCAATGCCGGCACCGCGTTTGATATCTCCGCAGGCGGTAACCAGAGCATCGGCTCGCTGGCGGGCGTGGCGGGCTCGAACGTGTCGCTGGGCGGCAACACGCTGACCCTCGGCGGCGTCGGCAACACCACGTTCAACGGTGTCATCGGTGGCACCGGCGCGTTGATCAAGGACGGCGCGGGCGTGCAGACGCTGGGCGGTGCGAATACCTTCACTGGCGGTGTCACCCTCAATGCCGGCGGGCTGGTGGTCGGCAACAACGCTGCGCTGGGCAGCGGTGCACTCACCGTGGCGGGCAACGGCTCGCTGGATGCCACTGCGGCGGTGACGCTGGCCAACAACGTCGCTCTTGGCGCGGGTGCGAATCTCGACGTGCTGGGCAGCAACGACCTGACGCTGGCCGGTGCGATTTCCGGCGCGGGCGGTTTGATCAAGAACGGCGCAGCCACGCTGACCCTGACCGGCGCCAGCAGCAACACCGGCACCACCACCATCAACAGCGGCACGCTGGCGGTGGGAGCGGGCGGGACATTGTCCGGTGCCAGCACGGTGAACCTGGCCGGCACCGGTACCCTGAATATCAGCGCCGGTGGCAACCAGAGCATCGGGGGGCTGGCCGGTGTGGCCGGCAGCACCGTCGCACTGGGCGGCGCAACGCTGACCACCGGCGGCAACAACTCCAGCACCACGTTCGCCGGCGTGCTCAGCGGTAGCGGTGGGCTGGTGCAGAGTGGTACGGGCACGCTGACCCTGAGCGGCAGCAATACCTACACGGGCGGTACCACCATCAACGCTGGCAGCACGCTGCAGATCGGCAATGGTGGCAGTAGCGGTTCGGTGCTGGGCGACATCACCAACAACGGCGCTCTGGTCTACAACCTCGGTACCACCGCAACGGTGGGCGGCGTGGTCAGTGGCAGCGGCGGCCTCACCCAGGCCGGCAGCGGCACGCTGGTGCTGACCGGCAACAACACCTACACCGGCGGGACCACCATCAACGCCGGTGGCACGCTGCAGGTCGGCAACGGTGGTGCGACCGGTGCGATCGTCGGTGACATCACCAACAACGGCGCGCTGGTCTCCAACGTGGCCGGCAACACTACGCTGGGCGGCACCATCAGCGGCAGCGGCGGCCTGACCCAGGCCGGCGCCGGCACGCTGACCCTGACCGGCAACAACACCTATACCGGCGGCACCACCATCAACACCGGTGGCACGCTGCAGGTGGGCAATGGCGGTGCGACCGGTGCGATCACCGGCAATGTCACCAACAACGGCAGCCTGGTGTTCAACGTCGGCGGCAACACCACGGTCGGCGGCACCATCAGCGGCAGTGGCGCGCTGACCCAGGCCGGTACCGGCGTGTTGACCCTGATCGGTAACAACAGCTACACCGGCGGCACCACCATCAACACCGGTGGCACGTTGCAGGTCGGCAACGGTGGCGCCACCGGCACGATTGCCGGTGACATCATCAACAATGGTGCGCTGATTTCCAACGTGGCCGGCAACACGCTGCTTGGCGGCACCATCAGTGGCAGCGGTGGCCTGACCCAGGCCGGCAGCGGCACGCTGGTGCTGACCGGCACCAATACCTACAGCGGCGGCACGACCATCAACACCGGGGGTACGCTGCAGCTGGGCAATGGTGGGGCGACGGGTTCGATCACTGGCGACATCACCAACAACGGTACGCTGGTCTCCAACGTGGCCGGCAACACCACGCTGGGCGGCACCATCAGCGGCAGCGGCGGCCTGACCCAGGCCGGCAGCGGCACGCTCACCGTGACCGGCAACAACACCTACACCGGGCCGACCACGATCAACGCAGGCGGCACGCTGCAGGTCGGCAATGGCGGTGCCACCGGCGCGATCGGCGGCAACGTCACCAACAATGGCAGCCTGGTGTTCAACGTCGGTGGCACTACCACGGTCGGTGGCGCCATCAGCGGCGGCGGTGGCCTGACCCAGGCCGGCAGCGGCACACTGATCCTGGGCGGCAACAACACCTACGCCGGCGGCACCACCATCAACACCGGCGGCACGCTGCAGGTCGGCAATGGCGGCGCCAGCGGTGCCATCACCGGCAACGTCAGCAACAACGGCAGCCTGGTGTTCAACGTCGGTGGCAACACCACCGTCGGCGGCACCATCAGCGGCAGTGGCGGCCTGACCCAGGCCGGTACCGGTACCATCACGTTGACCGGCAACAACACCTACACCGGCGGCACCATCATCAATGCCGGTGGCACCGTGCAGGTGGGCAACGGCGGGGCCAGCGGATCGATCACCGGCAACATCACCAACAACGGTGGCCTGATCATCAACACCGGTGGCACCACCACGCTGGGCGGCGCCATCAGCGGTGGCGGCAGCATCGTGCAGGCCGGCCCAGGTGGGCTGAACCTTGGCGGGAACAGCGGTGGTTTCAGCGGTACCGGCCAGGTCACCGGCGGTGACCTGAATGTCACCGGCAACATCGGTGGCCAGTGGACCATCGGCAACGGCACTACGCTGTCCGGTACCGGCACCATCGGTGGTACCGGCGGTGGTGTCACGGTGTCCAGTGGCGGCGTGCTGTCGCCGGGCAATGGCCCGGGCAACAGCGGCGGCGCGGGCAATGGCACCGGCACCATCGCGGTCGGCGGCAATCTGACCCTGTCGCCGGGCAGCACGCTGGGCATCGACCTGGGCGCCACCGGCAGCGATACCGTGCAGGTCGGCGGCAGCGCGAATGTGGGCGGGAGCACGGTGCAGGTGAACACCATTTCGCCGAGCACCAGCTACCAGCAGGGCCAGCAATACACCGTGGTCAATGCCGGCGGTGGCGTGAACGGGCAGTTCGCCTCGGCGACTACGCCGTCGGCCTTCCTGACCATCACCCCGGTCTACACTGCCAATACCGCCAACCTGAAGATCGACGTGGCGCAGACCGCGGCCTTCACCACGGCGGCGAACACGCGCAATCAATTCAACACCGCTGCAGCGCTCGACAGCCTGCCGCAGAGTGGTTCGGCACTTGGCCTGTACAACACCGTGCTGATGTACGACGCCGCGACTGCGCGCAGTGCATTCGACCAGCTGTCGGGTGAAGTGCATGCGGCCAGCCGTGCGGTGCTGCTGTATGACAACTATCTGGAAGAGGGTATCCGCCAGCGCCTGGGCAGCGAGCTGCCGACGGTGCGGGGCGAGCGTACTTCGGCTTGGCTGGCCGGCAGTGGCAAGGTGTTCCGTCAGGACGGTGATGGCAACGGTGATGAGATCCGCGCCAACCGCAATGCGCTGATGGCCGGCGTAGACTGGCAGTTGGGCGAGCATGCGGTGCTGGGTGTCGCCGCGGGCAACCAGCGCCTGGATACGCGCCTGTACGATCGCAGCTCGCGCGCCCGTCTGCGTGGCAATACCTTCGGCCTGTATGCGCAGGGGGGATGGAACAACGGCTTCGCCGTCGGTGGCAGCGTGTCGCGCGGCGACTACCGTACGCGCACCACGCGTGAGGTGCCGCTGCTGGGCCAGACCTTGTACAGCCGCCAGGACTCGGATGTGACCATCGCGCAGGTGGAGGGCAGCTGGACCTGGACCCATGGCAAGACCCAGCTGCAGCCGTACGTGCAGTTCACCAAGCACTGGGTCGACAGCGATCGCGCAGTGGAGCAGGGTGGCAGCGCCGCGCTGGAGCTGGAGAGCGGCAAGGACACGCTCAATGTCAGCACCGTGGGCGTGCGTGGCCGCTGGGACGTGGGCAGCGGCGAGCGTTTCCCGGCGCAGCTGACCGTAGGCCTGGGCTGGCAGCATGCATCGGGTGACACCGATGTGGCCAGCCGCAACCGCTTTGCGGTCGGCGGCAATGCCTTCGACGTCTACAGCGCGGTGATGGCACGCAATGCGCTGGTCAGTCAGGTCGGTGTGGCGGTTGGGCTCGGCCGCAACAGCCAGCTGTCGATGTTCGTGCAGGGCCAGCACGGCGATGGCCGCCGCGATGTTGGCGGGCAGATCAACCTGCGCGTGGGCTTCTGAGGGGAGTAGGGCAGCAAGGGATCCACGCGCGGCGTGGATCCGGGCCGGGGCGGAGGGCTACACCCTCCGCTCCATCTCCACGGCGTCGATCCCGGCGCCGTGGCCATCCTGCACCACCCGTGTCACCTGGAAACCGAGGCCGGAGTAGAACCCCTGGGTGTGCTGGCTGGTGCTGAGCGTGATGCGCTTGATCGAGGGATCCGCTTCGGCCTGGCGCAGGCGTGCCAGTGCCAGTTCGCGGCCCAGTCCATGCCGGTGCAGCGCGCGCTGCACCATGCCCCAGCAGAAACCGGCACTGCCGTCGCCGCGTCGCGACAGGCCGCCACAGGCAACGACTCTGCCATCGCGCTCCATCACCTGGAAGGCGCATTCGCTGGCCTGCTCGCGCAGGAAGTGCTCGAAATCGCTTCGCTCTTCCGCGGCGAAATAGGTCGGCACGTTGCTGTCGAAGATCGACAGGCAGGCGCCGGTGTCGTCGTGATTGAAACGTCGAATGGACATGCGGCAACGATAGCGCGCTAGGGCGCCTGAATGCGTCTGGGCTATGCTTCCGGCATGCGGGATCGACCAGCGCGGCTGGAATCCGCCGGGCCCGTATGCTTTTCGTGTCTGCAAAGGAGCTGCCCCGTAGTGCCGGATTCTTCCCTTGACCGTGTCGACAACATCATGCGCGGCCTGGCGTTCGGTGCGATGGGGCTGCTGATGCTCATCGTCGTCGCCTTCGATGTGAACGATCGCCTCGCGTTCCTGCAGGTCGCGCAGATCGCCGAAGGCCGTGTGGTGCATCTGAATGCCGGCGGGTCACATCCGGAGGTGGCCTTCACCACCGCGGCCGGCGAGCAGATCTCCTATCCGCAGGGAGGCATGATCTTCGGTTATGAGCCCGGCCAGGTGGTGCGCGTGCTGTATCGAGCGGAACGTCCGAAACTGGATCCCTCGCTCGACACCTTCGGCGCGCTGTGGGGGATGACGATCATGGTGGCGTTGATCGGGCTGACATTCGCCGGTATCTGCCTGCGTGCGCTGTTCGGGCGGAGGTGATCGGAGGTCGGGTCGGGGCCGTCACCCGCATCAGGCCGAGATGCCTGCCAGCACCGCATACATCACCACGAAACTCACCAGGAACAGGTAGATTCCGCCGATGACGAGGTAGCGCAGTACGGTCAACGCCTTGTTGCCGCCGTAGACACGCTGCTGCATCCACAGCAGGTAGACCGGAACCGCCAGCCACAGCAGTGCGTACAGCCACTGGCTGACGGCGGCAAAGGTGGGCGAGGCGAAGGCGGTGCCCAGGCCGGCGATGAGGAACGTGGCCAGCAGTACCATCATCAGCCAGCAATGGCTGTACAGCGCCACCACCAGGTGTTCCAGGTAGCCCGTGGCCCGAGGGAGGTAGGCGATGCGCAGCACCAGCGCGAACACCGGCATCAGCAGGAACAGCGCACCGGGCAGTGCGGTCAGGATTGCCTGCATGTAGAGGTCGGTTTTGCCGCCCATGCGCTGGATGTTGGTGTTGCCGTTCTGCAGGCGCTTGTTGAGCCATGTGTTGGCGAACTGCGGCCAGCCCTTGAGGACGATGGGATTGCTGTCCGCATCCCAGGGTTTTCCGTTGAGGGTGTAGTTGAAGAAGGTGCCGTATCCGGCGTTGCCGGTGTCGGTGGGGGCAGCGGTGAGGGCGCCATCGAGCTCTGCCTTGCGCTGTGCGGCGGCGGCATTCACCGCCGCGCGCGCCATGGCGAACCCTGCGTTGCCAGCGGCGGGTGAGGCGGCCTGCTGGCGCTCGATCATCGCCTCCTGTTCGGCGCGTACGGCTTCGACCTGCTCCATCGTGGTGGCCTTGGCGTAGGCCGAGTCGCGCCCGCCGCCGACGCCGAAATCGTCGACGTGTACGAACAGCTTGCCGATGAAGAAGGTGAACAGCGTGAGGATCACGAACAGGCGCAGTGGCTGCACGTAGCCGACCCGGCGGCCCTTGAGGTAGTTCAATGCGATGCGGCCGGGTACCCAGAGATCCCGCAGCGTGCGGAAGATGCGCCCATCGAGATGCCAGAAGGATTCGAACACTTCTTCGATGGCATGGCCCACGTGCTTGAGCGGGTTGTGCGCGGATTGCCCGCAGCGATGGCAGTAGTGGCCCCGCAGGGCGGTGTCGCAGTTCTCGCAGGCGGCGTGTGCGCTTTCGGTCGAGCTCATGGGTAGAGAGCCAAGCGTCGGATGAAGGCGCCTACGATAGCGAATTTTCAGGTTTCGTTCAGTTTTGTTTGGCGGCGTACGGCGGGCGTGGGTCGTCGCAAAGAGCATCCACGCATGGCGTGGATCTACTGACGGAATTGGGGAACACGCGCCTCTGTTCAGGGGCGCCCCGTAGAGAGGGGATTGTCGGGTGCATCCATGCACCCGATCCCGGCGCATCGGGTGGTCGTGCATCGGTGCATGCCTCGCATCTGGAGGAACAAGCCCCTCTGTTGAGGGGCTGCCCCGACAGGGGCGGGGAGAGGCAGGCAAAGGGAGGGGCCCAAAGGTTGCGCAGCAACGTTTGGGGCGAAGCGCGCGCAGCGCACTTCGCGTCCCGCGCCAGATAACTGAAAAAGGCTGCCCTTTCGGGCAGCCTTTTTCAGTTATCTGGCGGAGAGAGGGGGATTCGAACCCCCGAAGCGCGGTTTAGACGCTTACACACTTTCCAGGCGTGCTCCTTCAACCACTCGGACACCTCTCCGGATCCCTGCCATCGGCAAACGCCTCAGCAGGGGCGCAGATTCTAGCGGGCTGCGCGGCACTTCACAAGCACCCCAGCCAGGAACCTGCGAAGGACGTGCCGGAGGCGAGGGGGCTGGACAGGCATGGCACAATGGAACATCCGATGGAAAACGGTGGCCTGATGTCCTACCTCGTCCTTGCCCGCAAGTGGCGTCCGAAGCGTTTTGCCGAGCTGGTGGGCCAGGAACACGTGGTCCGTGCGCTCAGCAACGCGCTGGACAGCGGCCGGGTCCACCACGCGTTCCTGTTCACCGGTACCCGCGGCGTGGGCAAGACCACCATCGCGCGCATCTTCGCCAAGTCGCTGAACTGCGAGCAGGGCACCAGCGCCGACCCGTGCGGCCAGTGCGCGGCCTGCCTGGACATCGACGCCGGCCGCTACATCGACCTGCTGGAAATCGACGCCGCCTCCAACACCGGTGTGGACGACGTGCGCGAGGTGATCGAAAACGCGCAGTACATGCCCTCGCGTGGCAAGTACAAGGTCTACCTGATCGACGAAGTGCACATGCTGTCCAAGGCGGCGTTCAATGCGCTGCTGAAGACGCTGGAAGAGCCGCCGGAGCACGTGAAGTTCCTGCTGGCCACCACCGACCCGCAGAAGCTGCCGGTCACCGTGCTCAGCCGCTGCCTGCAGTTCAACCTCAAGCGCCTGGACGAGGACCAGATCCAGGGCCAGATGGCCCGCATCCTGGCCGCCGAGGAGATCGAAGCCGACGGCAGCGCCATCGTGCAACTGGCCAAGGCTGCTGACGGCAGCCTGCGCGACGGCCTGTCGCTGCTGGACCAGGCGATCGCCTATGCCGGCGGTGCGCTGCGCGAGGACGTGGTGCGCACGATGCTGGGCACGGTCGACCGCACCCAGGTGGCCGCGATGCTCGATACGCTGGCCGAGGGCGATGGTCTGCGGCTGCTGCAGGTGGTGGCCGCGCTGGCCGAGTTCTCGCCCGACTGGAGTGGCGTGCTGGAAGCATTGGCCGAAGGCCTGCATCGCATCCAGGTGCAGCAGCTGGTACCGGGTGCCTCAGCGGCCGCTGAAGGCCTGGACGCGGCGGTGTTCGCCGAGCGCCTGCGCCCGGAAGTGGTGCAGCTCTGGTATCAGATGGCCTTGAATGGCCGCCGCGATCTGCCGTTGGCGCCGAGCCCGCGCGCGGGCTTTGAAATGGCCGTGCTGCGCATGCTGGCGTTCCGTCCGGCTGCGGCAGTACCACCGGTGCCGAAGTCGGTGGACGGTGCAGGCAATGCGCCGGGCGGCAATGCTGCCGGAGGAGGCAGCGGTGCGGGTACCCACGAAGCGGCGCCGGCGACTGCCGCCGCTTCGGCAAGCCCGGCCGTGGCAGCGCAGGTGGCCGCTCCGGTGCAGGCCACGCCGCGCGAACCTGACCCCGAACCTGAGCCGGCCCCGCAACCCGAACCGGACCCGACACCTGAGCCTGAACCGGTTCCGGTGGAAGAGCCCGTGTCACCGCCGCCAGTGAAGGCCGAAGCAGCGGCGCCGCTTTCCGTTGAAGCAGAAGCGGGCGACGACCTGCCACCGTGGGCCACCGACGAAGCCAAGGCGCGTGACGAGGCGCTGGCGGCCGAGATGGCCGGGCCGGACGCCGCCATGGTGGCGCCCTGGCATGAGCCGCCGGCTCCCGTTGCGGTCCCCGGCGAGCCTGCGCCGCCTGAGCGCCCGTTCCGTACGGAAGGCATTGCCATCGCGCCGCCCCCGGTACGTGATGCCGTGCCGCAGGAAAGTGTCAGCGACCTGGCCAGCGCCGAGGACTGGCTCGATCTGGTTGCCAACAGTGGCCTCAGCGGCCCGTCGCGCCAGCTGGCCGCCAACGCCGCCTTCATCAGTTGCCAGCAGGGGACCTTGAAACTGGGCCTTTCGCCCGGATTTGAATACCTGCGCTCGGAGCGCGCGCTGGCCGCCCTGGGCGAGATGCTGGAAAAGGCCCTGGGCCAGGCGCCGAAGATCGTGGTCGAGACCGTGGAAACCGAACACGTTCCGGCCGAGACCCTGCACCAGCGTGCCGACCGCCAGCGTGGCGAACGGCAGCAGGAAGCAGAGGCCGTTTTCATGGACGACCCGGAAGTGCAGATGCTGATCCAACAGCATGGTGCCCGGGTTGTTTCCGATTCCATCCGTTCTTTTGACGAGTAAGACACCATGCGCGGAAACATCGCCCAACTGATGCAGCAGGCCCAGAAGATGCAGGAGAACCTGCAGAAGGCCCAGGAAGAAATCGCCAAGATCGAGGTGACCGGCAGCGCCGGTGGCGGCATGGTCAGCGTCACCCTGACCGGCGCCAAGGAATGCCGCAAGGTTCGTATCGACCCGTCGCTGACCAGCGACCCGGAAATGCTGGAAGACCTGATCGCCGCCGCCTTCAACGATGCGTCGAACAAGATCGATGCCGAATCGAAGTCGAAGATGGGTTCGGCCACCGCCGGCATGCAGCTGCCGCCGGGCATGAAGCTGCCGTTCTGATTTTCAGCGTGGCATCCGTGTAACCGGGTGCCACGGACCCTCCAGCCGTCGAGTGTGCTCGACGCAATGAAAACCTGCCGCCGTGTCCGCACCCCTGCTTGAACAACTGATCGACGCACTGCGGGTGCTGCCTGGCGTCGGCCAGAAGACTGCGCAGCGCATGGCCTACCACCTGCTTGAGCGCGAGCGCGAAGGTGGCCAGCGTCTGGCCGAAGCCCTGGCGCTGGCGATGGAGCGCATCGGCCACTGCGCCCAGTGCCGCGATTTCAGCGAATCCGAGCTGTGCCCGACCTGCGCCAACAGCAGCCGCGAGCGCAGCCAGCTGTGCGTTGTCGAATCACCGGCTGACCGCCTGGCGATCGAGAATGCGACAGGCTTCCGTGGCGTCTACTTCGTGCTGCAGGGTCGTCTGTCGCCGCTCGATGGCATCGGCCCGCGCGAACTGGGCCTGGAGCAGTTGGAGCAGCGCCTGGCCGGAGGCGAAGTGCAGGAGCTGATCATCGCCACCAGTGCCACCGTCGAGGGCGAGGCCACCGCGCACTATCTGGCGCAGCTGGCGCGTGCGCGCAAGGTGCAGCCGAGCCGCTTGGCGCAGGGCCTGCCACTGGGCGGTGAGCTGGAGTACGTCGATCGCGGGACGCTGTCGCACGCGTTCGGAACGCGCAGCGAATTCCGCGATTGATCGAGCACCGGGCAAGGTCCGGTGCGAGCGGCCTACAATGCGGAAGACATCCCGCCGAGGCCGACCATGAGCAACGAAACCCTCTTCAGCAAGATCATCCGTCGCGAGATCCCGGCCACCATCGTCTACGAGGATGACGAAGTGCTGGGCTTCAAGGACATCGCACCGCAGGCGCCGGTGCACGTCCTGTTCATTCCGAAGAACGAGATAATCCCGACCCTGGATGACGTGCAGCCCTCGCAGGCGCACCTGATCGGCAAGCTGGCGCTGGCCGCTGCCGAGTACGCGCGCCGCGAAGGGTTCGCGCAGGACGGCTACCGCATCGTGATGAACTGCCGCGAACACGCCGGGCAGACCGTGTTCCATATCCACATGCACCTGCTGGCCGGTGGGCCGCTGGGGCATTTCGGCACGCCAGGGCATTGATGCGGGAAAAGCCCGGCACTTCCAGGTAGATCCACGCCATGCGTGGATGAAAAAAGGCCGCCCGGCGAGGGCGGCCTTTTCCGTCATACGTCTGCGCTGGTGATCACCACCAGCCCCAACGGCCGTAGCCGCCCCAGTACGGGCCATACGGGCCCGGGCCCCACGGGCCGTACGGGTAGGGCACCACGTCAACCTGGCGCGGTTCCGGCCACAGGTAGATCACATCGGCCGACAGCTTCGGCAGGCGATAGTCGTACTCGCCGATGCGGGTGTTCTGGTAGCCATCGATCTTGCCGATGAAGGTCACGTCACGACCGGCTTCGAACACGGCCGGGTCATAGAAGCCGGCGCGGCAGGCGATGAAGCGGCCGTCGCTGGCGTCGGACGACGTGGTGTTCGGGCGGCCACTGGCGTTGAGTGGGCGCGAGATCATCTGGAAACAGGTCTCGCCCTGGCCGGGCTTGGTTTCGATGATGCGGCCGCCCCAACGGACCGGCGTGCCGACCTGCTGGGTGGCGACCGAGTCGCGCGGGGAGACCAGGCTGAACTGTCCCTGCAGCGGCTTGGGAGCCGTGGCGCAGGCCGACAGGGCCAGCGTGGCCACAGCGGTGAGGAGGAACTTGGTGTTCATGGGGAGGCTCCGGAAGTCGGGCGATGCCTGCGCAGGTCCCGCAATAATGAAGCGAGGTCGGTGCAAGTTCCAGCGTAGCGCGCGTCGGCGAAACGCTGGCTGAGTGCGAGCAGGGCCGGGTCAGGGCGCTGCCGGTGGACCCGCTGTGCCCAGTGCAGTGCGGTTTCGTGCGGTTCACGGGCCAGGCCAAGGCGGGCATAGCGCCGTCCCAGCCGATGCCAGGTGCGTAGCAGCGGGTCGCGTTCGCGCTCGCCGCGTGCAAGCAGCCAGGCCATCCACGCCAGCGCCAGCAGTGCGGCCACCACGAAGCCAGCGACCAGCTGGCCGGGATCCAGGTTTTCCCGCCCGAACGGCTTGAGCAGCTGTTGCTGGCGGCGCGCATCGAAGGACAGCACCAGATCGTTCCAGCCACGGCGCAGCCAGTCGCCCATCTGCCCCAGCTGCAGCCAGCGTTGCTGCAATGGGCTGTCGGCGCTGGCCTGCAGGCGGTCGTCGAGGGTGTCGAGGATGCGCTCCGGTGCCACGGCCGCAGTGGGGTCGACCCGCACCCAGCCGCGCTGCGGCAGCCACACCTCAGCCCAGGCATGGGCATCCATACGCCGTACCACCCAGTAGTCGCCGATGCGGTTGCGGGTGCCCCCGGCGAAACCGGTCACCACTCGCGCCGGAATGCCAGCGTTGCGCATCAGCACCACGAAGGCCGAGCTGAAGTGTTCACAGAAGCCGGCCTTGTAGCCGAACAGGAACTCGTCGATCGGGTCGCGCCCTGCCGCCGGGGTATCCAGCGTGTAGGAGAAATCGGTGGTGATCCACTGCAGCGCGCGGCGCACGATCGCTTCGTCATCGCCGCCGGCATCCCGCCGCCATTGCTGCGCCAGGGTGGCGGTGCGCGGGTTGAAGCCGGCCGGCAGCTGCAGCGTCGCGCGCCGCAGGTAGGGTGACAGCATGCTGTCAAAGCGAACCGGGGGCGCCGAATGCAGTCGCCAGCGGCTGAGCGAGGCCAGTGGGCGTTCACTGCTCAGGCTCATGTCCGCATCCAGCGCGGTGCCGGCCGGCGCGCGGCTGGGCAGGTCCAGCGCCACCAGCTGGCGGCGGTCGGTGGGCTCGTAGTCGATCTGGTAGTCCCAGCCCTGTGCGCCGGCTTCGACCATCGCCGCAGGCCGACGCGCGCTGGCACGGTCGCGTGTCCAGCGGCGGCCATCGAACGCACTCAGCACCGGCCCCCGCCAGTAGCGTTGTGCCGGCTCGGGCGCCGGGCCGAAGAACTGCACGCGCAGCGCCGGGGTATCGTCTGCCATCAGGTCCAGCCACTGGCCAGGTTCCATGCTGTCGGACAGCCCCGGCGAGCCGACGGCACGTTCTGGGATGCCCCACAACGGCGTCGCCAGGCGCGGGAACAGCCAGAAGCAGGCCAGTGCCAGTGGCAACCCGATCGCCAGCAGGCGCCCGACGCTGCGCAGCTGCCCACGCAGCGGCAGGGTGCCGGCGTGGCCTTCATCCTGGGCCAGGCGCTGCAGGGAGAGCAGTGCGCTGGCAGCGGCCAGTGCGGCCAAGGCTGTGGTCAGTGGCCCCTGGTCGAGCAGGAACGCCGCAAACGGCGAGAACAGGGCGAAGCCGAGCAGGCTGCGGGCGTCGCGCAGGCTGCGCAGTTCGCTTGACTTGATCGCCAGCATCGCCGCCAGCAGCGCACAACCGGTATCGCGACCGGGGCGGACCATGCCCATCTGCCAGACGATGGCGGCCAACATGCCCAGTACCAGCAGCAGGCGTACCGGCATTGGCAGCACCTTCCGCCATGACAGGAGCGTGGTCACGACCGCGGCGGCGGCGATCACGCCAGCCAGCACCGGCGGCAACTGCAGCAGCAATGGCAACAGTGCCAGCGCCGCGCTGGCCAGCGTCCAGTTGCGTGCATTGCGGTCGAGTGGGGGTGTGGTCTCAGTCATGCGGCATCAGCGCCAGCGCGCGCAGGCACAGGTGGTGGTGGCTGGCGCCTTGGCCGGGCCCGAATGGCGGGTGTGCAGGCAGCAGCAGGGTATAGCGGCGGCCTTCGCGCTCGGCCATGTCGACCCAGCGTGCCAATCGCGCGATGCGTGCTTCTTGGCCCATGGGGACCAGCGTGCGCCAGTCAAGGATGACTTCGATGCCCACCGGCTTTTCGTACTCGCGCACCAGCAGGCTGTCGCGGCGCGCCGAGTGCTTCCAGGAAATGCTTCGAGGCGCATCGCCCACCCGATAGGTCCGCAGCTGATGCAGTTCTTCGCCACTGGCATGGGCCCGTGTGTGCAGCGGATCGCTGCCGCTCTCCGGCAGGTCTGGCGCCAGTGCTTCAGCCTGCGGGTAGACCAGCAGCGGCTGCTCCGGCCACACCCACGACCATGCCCTCACCAGGCCCAGCGGCTGGGTGGTGGACAGGCGGATGCGGGGCAGCTCCAGCCAGCCGCGGCGCTCGCTGGGAACTTCCAGCTCGACTTCACCACGGCCGTGCGCTGGCAGCGAGGTCCAGGCTTCACTGCCGCCCAGCTGCAGGTGCAGGCCGTGGCGCGCGCGCGGATCGTGCAGTGAAAGGTCCACGCGCAGCCGCATCGGTTGCCCGGCCGGAACGGGCTCTGCGGAGATCGCATCAACCTGCACGCCCGACAGTTGCAGGTGCGCAGCGATGGCGCTGGCGATCGCTGCTGCGGCCAGCAGCAGGGCCAGCAGCAGGGCTGGATTGTTGTTGTAGTTCAGTGCGCCCAGCAGCATGGCAACCAGCAGGGTGGCCACGAACAGGCCGAAGCGGGTGGGCAGCACGTAGATGCGATGGCGGTCCAGTCGCTGTGGCAGCGCTTCGGGCCTGCGTGGGCGTGCCAGCAGTTGCAGTCGTGCCCAGCGCGCGGCCACGCTCAATCCACCGCAACGGTCTGCAGGATGGCCCGCGCCAGTGCGGGCCCCGAGCTGGACTCGGCCTCGGCCACCAGGCGATGACCGGCCACCGCGACGAACAGGGTCTGTACATCCTCGGGCACCACATGGCCACGGCCCAGCAGCAATGCATGCGCCTTGGCCGCACGCAGCAGGGCCAGGCCGGCGCGCGGTGACAGCCCGACGCGCACGCCGGCGTGCTGGCGGCTGCGGGTCAGCAGGGCCTGCACGTAGTCGATCAGCGCGTCGCTGGCATGCACCTGGTTCACCGCTTCGCGCAGCGTGCGCACCTGGATGTCATCCAGCTTCGGCACAGCGCGCGCGATCAGGTCTCGGCGATCGGTACCCCTCAACAGTTCACGCTCGGCCTGTGCGCTGGGGTAACCCATCGCCAGCCGCAGCAGGAAGCGATCCAGCTGCGAATCCGGCAGCGGGAACGTACCCGACAGATCCACCGGGTTCTGCGTAGCGATCACGAAGAATGGATCGGGCAGCGGATGGGTCTGCCCATCCAGGGTGACCTGCTGTTCGGCCATCGCTTCCAGCAGTGCGCTCTGCGTGCGTGGCGGTGCCCGGTTGATCTCGTCGGCCAGAAGCACATGGGTGAACACCGGGCCCGGATGGAACTGGAACTGGCGGCTGCCGGCTTCGTACACCGAGACACCGAGTACATCGGCGGGCAGCAGGTCGGACGTGAACTGCACGCGCTGGAAGCCAAGGCCGAGGCTGCTGGCCAACGCGTGCGCCAGCGTGGTCTTTCCCAGGCCGGGCAGATCTTCGATCAGCAGGTGGCCGCCGGAAAGCAGGGCGACAAAGGCCAGCCTGACTTCCGGCACCTTGCCCAACACCAGTGCATTCACCTGATCCTGTGCCTCCCTCAGGGCCTGACGCAGTTGATCGGTTAGCATGCTGGGATCGGGGGACGAAGCTGGCATGATCGTCTCAATTCTGGAATCCACTCGATTATCCATAGAGCAATGCAGGGCGAACAGCGCGCACGGACAATATTTCTCTGGTTATGGACGCTGGTCACAGCGGCCAAGCTGGTCATTGCCGCGCGCCTGCCGCTGTTCGTCGATGAAGCGTTCTATTGGCAGGAAGGCCAGCACCTGGCTGCGGCCTACTCGGATCTGCCTGGGCTGACTGCATGGCTGGCCCGCCTGGGTGTGGAAATCGGCGGCCATCACGTGCTCGCATTGCGCCTGCCGTTCCTGGCCATTGGCGCGCTGCTGCCTCTGCTGGTGGTACGTACGGCCACGCGGTGGTTCGGCAACGTGGCGGGTTGGCAGGCGGGCAGCCTCACGCTGCTGATGCCGTTGTCGGCAACGCTGGGCCTGCTGGCAGTGCCGGATGTCCCCATGGCGCTGGCGGCGGTGATCTGCCTGCACGCCGGTGCGCGGCTGCTGCACAACGTGGATGCATCTTCGGCCATGAAGCTGGCGCTGGGCCTGCTGATCGGCGCGCTCAGCCACTATCGTTTCATCGGTGTCATCGGTGTCGGTTTCATTGCGCTGCTGGCATTGCCGCAGGGGCGGCGCATGCTGGCCGATCCACGCGTGTGGGTCGCACTGGCGGTGGGGGTGCTGGCATGGCTGCCGTTGCTGGCGTGGAATGCGGACAACCACGATGCCGGCCTGAAGTTCCAGGTGGTCGAACGCCATCCCTGGGCCTTTGAATGGGGCGGGCTGTGGTTCCTGGTGATCCAGCCGATGCTGGTCACGCCGATCCTGTGCATGGCGATGTGGAAGGTGGCCCTGGCAGGCACCCGTAGTGGTGGCGGTGCGCGCGTGCAGTGGCGTTATTTCGGCCTGGTAGGGGGCGTGTCCACGCTGGGCATTTTCCTGCTTGGCTTCTTCACCGACGTCGAGCGGATCAGTTTCCATTGGCCGTTGCCGGGCTATCTGGCGCTGCTGGTGGCGGTGCCGGTGGTGCTCAACGGATGGCCACGCTGGTTGCGCCGTACCGGTTGGTGGCTGGCAGGTGCGGGCATGGTGCTGGCTTTCAGCTATTACCTGGTGGCATCCACGCCGGCGCTGCGCGAGCAGATGGCCGGCAGCAAGTACTACCCGCGCAACTTCGCAGGCTGGCAGCCGCTGGCTGTAGCAGTGCGCGATGAGCTGCGACAGATGCCGGAAGGTACGCGGTTGCTGGCCGGCAACTTCAAGGTCGGTGCCGAGCTGGGTTTCCAGCTGGGCAATGGCGATATCGAGGTGCTGCCGCATCCGCTCAATGACAAGCATGGCCGCACTGCGCAGCTGGCGCAGTGGGACCTGCTGCATGAGGGCGAACGCACGGTGCCGATGCTGCTGGTGTTGTCGCCCAGCGACCAGCGGTACCGCGATCTGCTCGAGCGCTATCACGCCATCTGTGAACAGGTGGGGCCGTTGCCAGCACCACGGGTGGTCAGCAGCGACCACGGCTTCCAGCGATTCCTGTTGTTCCACCTGCCGGTGCAACGCGCGGAAGGGGCTTGCGTGACACCTGCGATGGCGTGGCTGGATGCACCGTCCAATGGCGAGACGGTAGACGGCGCGCTCGCGATCAAGGGCTGGGCTTTCAAGGATGGCGTGGGCCTGGCACGCGTGGAGGTGCTGGTCGATGGTCGATCGATCGGTGACGCCCGCTATGGACGTGTGTTCGACGTTCGCCACACGTGGCCGGACAGCAACGACCCGCAGCATCCGGCGGTGGGCTTCGACGCGTCGCTGGATACCACGACGCTCGCGCCGGGAAGGCATTGGCTGGGCCTGCGTCTGCACGGCCGCGATGGCAGCGTGGAGGAGTGGCAGGAGCAGCCGTTCGAGGTCCGCAGGCGCTGAGGCGGCGCGCGCTCCAGGTCGGTAGAGTCGACTGTCAGTCGACTGCTCTTCCAGCCGTCGGCAAAACCCCGCGCTGCGCGCGATAGTCGATTGGCAGTCGACTCTACCCGGTCCATGTCCGGCCTGGGTACGTGGTCGGTGCCAGCAGCCAGCGCCACGCCCTCAGGGCACCGCGAACCCGGCCCGGCGCAGCAATCCGCACAGGGCGATCAACGGCAGGCCGATCAGCGCGGTGGGGTCGCGGTTGTCGATTGCTTCGAACAGGCTGATGCCCAGGCCTTCACATTTGAAGCTCCCGGCGCAGTCCAGCGGCAGCTCGGCGGCCACGTAGCGGGCGATTTCCTCCTGGCCCAGCCCACGGAAGCGGACCTCGGTCAGATCGACGGTGGTGAATGATTCTCCGTCTCGCGTGAGACTGATCGCGGTATGGAAGCGCACCGTCTGCCCGGCCATCGCCGCCAGTTGCGCGCAGGCGACCTCGACCGTGCCGGGCTTGCCCAGCGGTTTCCCGTTCAGGTCCGCCACCTGGTCCGAACCGATTACCCAGGCGCCCGGATGGCGGGCGGCCACCTCGGCCGCCTTGGCCGCGGCCAGGCGCATAGCCAGGGCCCGCGGGTCCTCTCCATTCAACGGGGTTTCGTCCACCTCCGGGCGCGCGCACTCGAAGGGCAGGCCCAGCCGTTGCAGCAGTTCGCGGCGGTAGCGGGAGGTGGAGGCCAGGACCAGTGGCATGCGACAATACCGGGGCAGGGCGAGGCAGTCTGGCCCGTCTGCAGCGCCAGCGGCAAGTCCTGTATGGCGGGCATTTGACAGCCGCCGTCCCGATCCTTAGTATTCAGCGGCTTATGTCCGCGAACGTGCCCGAAACGCTGGATGCCTGGCGGATGGTTGTAGCGCGAAGGCGCTTCGACGGTCAGGTCTCCCTGGCTGAATTGACCCGCCTGCAGGGGTTGGTCGCAGATACCGACGGCGAGTGTGTCTACTCGCTTGAATTCGGTCGCGACGACGTCTTGCGGGTATCCTATGTGGAACTGACCATCGACACCGCGTTGCCGCTGACCTGTCAGCGCAGCATGCAGCGATTCCTGTTGCCGGTGAAGGTGACCCAGAGGCTTGGCCTGATCCGCGACGAGGACGAGGAATCGTCCCTGCCGGAGGAATACGAGGCGTTGCTGGTGCCGGAAGATGGCCAGCTGAAGCCGCTGGATCTGGTCGAGGACGAATTGGTGCTGGCGGTGCCGGTGGTGCCGCTGTCGCCCGACGGTGAAGCAGTCGACAAGGACTGGGCGCCGAGCGAAGAAGAAACGAAGAAGGCCAATCCGTTCGCGGCATTGGCGGCATTGAAGAAACAATAGCAGCCGGTTGTCGTCGGCGGCTGCGGCGAAAGCGAAAAGTGTGCTGGGCGCTGGCGTCCTGTGCGACGAAACGACGAAGCAAAACGAACCGAGTTTGGAGCAATCCCATGGCTGTCCAGAAATCCCGTGTTACCCCGTCCCGCCGCGGCCAGCGCCGTTCGCATGACGCCCTGAGCGCCAAGCAGCTGTCGACCGACCCGACCACCGGCGAAGTGCACCTGCGTCACCACATCACTGCTGACGGTTTCTACCGCGGCAAGAAGGTCATCCAGACCAAGACCTCGGCCGTCGAAGAAGATTGATGTGCCGGGAAGGCCGCTGCCTCCGGGCAGCGGCCTTTGCCTTCTTTCCCGGGTGTGCCGGTGATCGGCGGCCCGCGCAACAGGAAACATGATGAGCAAGCGGATCTACTCGAGGATCGCGGGCACCGGTAGCTATTTGCCGGAAAAAGTCCTGACCAACGCCGACCTGGAAAAAATGGTCGAAACCTCGGATGAGTGGATCCAGTCGCGTACCGGAATTCGTGAACGGCACATCGCGGCCGAAGGCGAAACCACCAGCGACCTCGGCTACAACGCCGCCCTGCGCGCGCTTGAAGCGGCTGGCATCGACGCTTCGCAGCTCGACATGATCGTGGTCGGCACGACCACGCCTGACCTTATTTTCCCGTCCACCGCGTGCCTGATCCAGGCCAAGCTCGGTGTTGCGGGGTGCCCTGCCTTCGACGTCAATGCGGCCTGCTCGGGCTTCGTGTTCGCGTTGGGCGTGGCCGACAAGTTCATCCGTTCCGGCGACTGCAGGCATGTGCTGGTGATCGGCACCGAAACGCTGACCCGCATGGTCGACTGGAATGATCGCACCACCTGCGTGCTGTTCGGCGACGGCGCCGGCGCCGTCGTGCTCAAGGCCGATGAAGAAACCGGCATCCTCAGCACCCATCTGCATGCCGACGGCAGCAAGAAGGAGCTGCTGTGGAACCCGGTCGGCGTCTCGACCGGCTTCAAGGATGGCGCCAACGGTGGCGGCACCATCAACATGAAGGGCAACGACGTGTTCAAGTACGCCGTCAAGGCGCTGGACTCGGTCGTGGACGAGACCCTGGCCGCCAACGGCCTGGACAAGTCCGACCTGGATTGGCTGATTCCGCACCAGGCCAACCTGCGCATCATCGAAGCAACGGCCAAGCGCCTGGACATGTCGATGGACCAGGTGGTGGTCACCGTCGACAAGCATGGCAATACCTCGTCCGGCTCGGTACCGCTGGCGCTGGATGCCGCCGTGCGTTCAGGCAAGGTCGAGCGCGGTCAGCTGCTGCTGCTGGAAGCCTTCGGCGGTGGCTTCACGTGGGGTTCGGCCCTGCTGCGCTATTGATGGTGCAAGTTACGACAACGTGAAGTCTGTCGTTACGGCCCCTCTGGGGCCGTAACGCGTTTAGGAGGTCCTGTCATGGTTGAGCCCATCGTCATTGAAGGGCAGCGCGCCTGGCTGAAGCAGTACGGCAAGGGAAGCCGGGCGCTGGCCCTGGGCCTGCTCAACTTTGTCGCCCGCCGTTTCCATCTGGATGCGCTGCGCCCGCCGCCGCACCGCGGAGGCGACGCCGCGCGCGAAACCGAAGCCCGTCGCCTGGCAGAACTGCAGGCGCAGGGCGTCAACGTGCCCGATGTACTGGGTACCGGGCATGCCGCGCTGGTGATCGGCGACAACGGCAGTTCGTTCAATACCTGCCTGCGCGAAGCCGATGAGGCCGGTCGCGACCGGCTGGTGATGGCGGCGATGCTGGCCATCGCCGAAGCGCATGCGCGTGGCGCCTATTTCGGCCAGCCGTTGCCGCGCAATCTCACCTGGGACGGTGAGAAGGTGGGTTTCATCGACTTCGAGGAAGATCCGCTGGAAGTGATGGACCTGTCCGAAGCGCAGGCCCGCGACTGGCTGATGTTCGGTTACGGCGTGGCGAAGTACTACGCCGACCGTCCCGAGCACCTGCAGGCGATGATGGCCGAGGCGATGGGCGATGCCCAGGGACCGGTGCGCGAGCACGTGCACGCGGTCAGCGGGCGGCTGCGCAGCCTTGCGCGGGTGTGCATGAAGCTGGGCCGCTCGGCGCGCGCGCTGGCCCACTCGATCTTCATCGCCCATGGTGCAAGCACGGCGGGCGTACTGATGCTGGTGGGCCTGTGCGTGGACTTCCTCGCCGACGGCGACCTGGATGTGCTGCAGCTGTTCTGCTGATGGCCGGTTCGCGCTGCGGTAGAGTCGACTGTTAGTCGACTTCCGCGCGCAGCGCGGGTTGTCAGGGGCTGATCGAAGGGCAGTCGACCAACAGTCGGCTCTACCCGTGCGGGGACACCGAGCCGGATGCCAGGTTGTCCCGCGGCCGCCCTCCATACGCCTGCATACGCGCACGTACAGACGACACGGCATGTTCGCCCTTATCATGGCCCGCTTCGATTGCAACAAGCGGATGACCGCGTGACCGTATCCACCCTCGCTTTTGTCTTCCCCGGCCAGGGCTCGCAGTCTGTGGGCATGGTGGCCGAGCTGGCTGAACTGCACCCGCAGGTGCGGGAGGCCTTCGCCGAGGCATCCGATGGTGCCGGCGTCGATCTGTGGGCGCTGTCCCAGGGTGGCCCGGAGGAAATGCTCAACCGTACCGAATACACCCAGCCGGCCCTGCTGGCCGCAAGCATCGGCGTGTGGCGCGCCTGGAACGCCGTGGGCGGTCCGCGCCCGTCGGTGCTGGCGGGTCACAGTCTCGGCGAGTACACCGCGCTGGTCGCTGCTGGCGCGCTGAGCCTGCATGACGGTGCCCACCTGGTGCGCCTGCGCGGGCAGCTGATGCAGGAGGCCGCGCCGGCCGGTGTTGGCGCCATGGCCGCCGTGCTGGGCGCCGAAGACCAGCTGGTGCTGGACGTCTGTGCCGAGGCGGCAGGTAGCCAGGTGGTGGTGCCGGCCAACTTCAATTCGCCGGGCCAGATCGTGATCGGTGGCGACGCCGACGCAGTCGACCGCGCACTGGCGCTGCTGGCCGAAAAGGGCGTGCGCAAGGCCGTGAAGCTGGCCGTGAGCGTGCCCTCGCATACCCCGTTGATGCGCGAAGCCGCCAACCGCCTCGCCGAAGTGATGGCGGGCCTGTCCTGGCAGGCGCCGCAGCTGCCGGTGGTGCAGAACGTCGACGCCAAGGTGCATGACGGCGTCGATGCCATCCGCACCGCGCTGGTGCAGCAGCTGTACCAGCCGGTGCAGTGGACCGGGTGCGTGCAGGCGCTGGCCGGCCGTGGCATCACCCAGGTTGCCGAGTGCGGCCCGGGCAAGGTGCTGACCGGCCTGGTCAAGCGCATCGACAAGGCCATCGACGGCCGTTCGCTGGCCACGCCGGGCGACTTCGAAGCCGCCCGCGAGGCATGGTCGGCCTGACCTTCCCTGTTCCTGCCGACCGTACCGGTGGCCGCTGCAAGCGGTCCGGGCGCGGCGGCCGCTCCCGCCTGAGGAAAACATCATGAGCAAGCCCCTGCAGGGTGAAATCGCACTGGTCACCGGTGCCAGCCGTGGCATTGGTGCCGCCATCGCCGATCTGCTGGCCGCCCAGGGCGCCACCGTCATCGGCACCGCCACCACCGAATCCGGCGCCGCCGCGATCGGTGAGCGCCTGGCCGCCCACGGTGGTCACGGCCGCGCGCTGAACGTCACCGACGCCGCCGCGCTGGACAGCGTGCTGGATGGCATCGCCAAGGAATTCGGCGCGATCTCGATCCTGGTCAACAATGCTGGCATCACCCGCGACAACCTGCTGATGCGCATGAAGGACGAGGACTGGGCGTCGATCATCGACACCAACCTGACCAGCGTGTTCCGCACCAGCAAGGCGGTGATGCGCGGCATGATGAAGGCGCGCAAGGGCCGCATCATCAACATCGCATCGGTGGTGGGCGTGACCGGCAATGCCGGCCAGGCCAACTACGCGGCCGCCAAGGCCGGCATCATCGGCTTCAGCAAATCGCTGGCCAAGGAAATCGGTTCGCGCGGTGTCACCGTCAATGTTGTCGCACCTGGCTTCATCGACACCGATATGACCAAGGCGTTGCCGGAAGAAGCGCGTACCGCGCTGATCAACGACATTGCCCTCGAACGCCTGGGTTCGCCGGAGGACATCGCCCATGCGGTGGCCTTCCTGGCCAGCCCGGCTGCCGGTTACATCACCGGCGAAACCCTCCATGTGAACGGTGGCATGTACATGCCGTAAGCAAGGGGCGCAGGGATTGCGCCGCAAGTGGTTGATCTGCTGAGGTTTTTGCTGCGATGCAAGGCCGCGCCGGTTTCCACTACACTATCCCACGGCCATCGCCTTTGATGGCGACCACTTTTGAACCACAACTCCATCTGGAGCGAGATCCCATGAGCACCATCGAAGAACGCGTCAAGAAAATCGTCGTCGAACAGCTTGGCGTCAAGGAAGAAGAAGTCACCAACAGCGCATCGTTCGTCGATGACCTGGGCGCTGACTCGCTGGACACCGTCGAGCTGGTGATGGCCCTGGAAGAAGAATTCGAGTGCGAGATCCCGGACGAAGAAGCCGAGAAGATCAGCACCGTGCAGGCCGCCATCGACTACATCAAGGCCCACGTCAAGGCCTGATGTCAGACGGCAGTGCGCGCGCGGGCTCACGCTCGCCGCGCACCGCACCCCATGGGGCCGCTGTTGCGGCCCCGTGTGTTTGAGCATCACACCGAAGCAAACCGTGTTGCCCGTTGAATCCATCCGGGCCAGGAGAATCAGCAATGAAGCGTCGCGTCGTCGTAACCGGCCTGGGTATCGTCTCGCCGTTGGGCAATGATCTGGCCAGCAGCTGGGAAGGCATCACCCAGGGTCGTTCGGGCATCGGTCCGCTGACCAACGTTTCGGATGCCTACCTGGATCGGTTCACCACCAAGATTGCAGGTGAGGTCAAAGGCTTTGACATCACCGCCGACAACGAACTGTTCGGCAAGTACCGGGTCAGCGGCAAGGATGCCAAGAAGATGGACCCGTTCATCCATTACGGCCTCGGTGCCTCGTTCATGGCCCTGCATGACTCGGGCCTGGAAATCACCGACGCCAATGCCGAGCGCATCGGCGCCATCGTCGGCGCCGGCATCGGCGGTCTGCTCGGCATCGAAGAGCAGACCATCGAGTTCCATGAGGGCAAGAAGATCTCGCCCTTCTACGTGCCCAAGACCATCATCAACATGCTGCCGGGCCAGCTGAGCATCATCAGCGGTCTGAAGGGCCCGTCGTTCTCGGCGGTGTCGGCGTGCGCGACCTCGAACCATTCGATCGGCACCGCGATGCGCATGATCCAGTACGGTGATGCCGACGTGATGGTGGTCGGTGGTGCCGAGCGTGGCTCCTCGCCGACCGCACTGGGCGGCTTCTGCGCGATGAAGGCCATGAGCACCCGCAACGACGCTCCGGAACAGGCCTCGCGCCCTTGGGACAAGGACCGTGACGGCTTCGTGCTGGGCGACGGCGCCGGCATCCTGATCCTGGAAGAGTACGAGCACGCCAAGGCGCGTGGCGCGAAGATCTACTGCGAACTGGCCGGCTTCGGCGCCAGCTCCGACGCGTACCACATGACCGCCCCGAGCGAGAACGGCGAAGGCGCCGCGCGCTGCATGGCCATGGCCATGAAGGACGCCGGCGTGACCCCGGAACAGGTCGGTTACCTCAACGCGCACGGCACCTCCACGCCGCTGGGCGACCTGGGCGAGACCATGGCGATGAAGACCGCCTTCGGCGACCACGCCTACAAGATGATGGTCAGCTCCACCAAGTCGATGACCGGCCACCTGCTGGGCGCTGCCGGCGGCGTGGAAGCGATCTTCTCGGTGATGGCGCTGCAGGACAACGTCATTCCGCCGACCATCAACCTGGAACAGCCGGGCGAAGGCTGCGACCTGGACTACGTGCCCAACGAAGCACGCCAGGCCAAGGTGGACGTGGTGATGTCCAATGGCTTCGGCTTCGGCGGCACCAACGGCACGCTGATCTTCAAGCGCGTCTGACCGGTGCGGTAGGTTGTAGAGTCGACTGTTAGTCGACTGCTCTTCGCGGGAAGCCAAATTCCCGCGCTGCGCGCGATAGTCGACTAACAGTCGACTCTACCGTTCGGCGTCCGGAGAATCGGATCAACGCCGTGCACCACGGAGGCCGCCGCAAGGCGGCTTCCGTGCATCTGAACCCCTGACCTGGCCGCCATGACCCACGCACCGCTGATCCACCCGCTGCCGCACCCGATCGATCTGCTGGCCTTGCAACAGGACGACCCGGCGCGTTTCCCGCTGCTGATGGAATCCACGGCCTCGGGCACCGCCCAGGGGCGCTGGAGCCTGCTGCTGGCCGCGCAGGGCGCTGGCCTGCGGCTGGACGCCGATGGCCAGGTGCGCGACCTGCACGACGACGTGCAGCCCGGCACGTTCCTGCAGGCACTGGACCGTGCCTGGCAGCATGAACGCCTGCCGCATGATGGCAGCCACAGCCTGCCGTTCCGTGGCGGCTGGGCGCTGATGCTGGATTACGAAGTGGCCAGCCAGATCGAACCGGTGCTGCCAACACGTCCGCGCGAGGACGGCCGCCCGACTGCGCTGGCACTGCGCTGCCCGGCAGCGGTGCTGCACGACCATCACAACGATGCCAGCTTCGTCATCGCCGAAGCCGGCGAGCAGGCGCTGCTGGACGCGCTGGTGGCACTGGCTTCGGCTGTGCTGCCCGAAGCCGGGCAAGGCTGGCAACCGCCGCAGTCGGTCGGCGAAGACGCGCCGCAGCGCTTCACCGACGGCGTGCGCCGGGTGATCGAATACCTGCGCGCCGGCGATGTGTTCCAGGTGAACCTGTCGCGGCGCTGGAGCGCACAGTTCGCTGCGCCGGTCAGCCCGCAGGCGCTGTATGCGCAGCTGCGTCGTGCCAACCCGGCGCCGTTTGCCGGGCTGTTCAGCGCGCACGGCCGCCATGTGGTCAGCTCCTCGCCGGAGCGGCTGGTGTCGGTGCATGCAGGTCATGCGCAGACGCGTCCGATCGCAGGTACACGGCCACGCTTCGAGGGCGACGATGATGCAGCGCGCATCCAGGAACTGGTCGGCCACCCCAAGGAGCGCGCCGAGCACGTGATGCTGATCGACCTGGAGCGCAACGACCTGGGCCGCATCTGCCTGCCCGGCACCGTGGTGGTGGATGAACTGATGACCGTGGAGAGCTACGCGCACGTGCACCACATCGTCAGCAACGTCAGTGGCCATCTGCGCCCGGAGGTCACGCCCGGCGAGGTGATCGCCGCCACCTTCCCGGGCGGCACCATCACCGGCTGCCCCAAGGTGCGCTGCATGCAGATCATCAGCGAACTGGAGCAGGTGCCGCGCGGTGCCTATACCGGCGCGTTCGGCTGGCTGAACCGCGATGGCGACCTGGACCTGAACATCCTGATCCGCACCGCCGAAGTGGATGGTCACGAGGTGAGCTTCCGCACCGGCGCCGGCATCGTGGTGGATTCGGACCCGGACAAGGAACTTGACGAGACCCGCGCGAAGGCCCGCGGCCTGCTGCGCGCGCTCGGCCAGCAGGGGTAGACATTCTCCGGTAGTGCCGGCCGCTGGCCGGCAACCTCATCCCCCACGGTGGGTGCCGACCTGGGTCGGCGCGGATGCGGGTGTCTGCCACCCCGGTCATGACCCCACACCACCGGCACGGTATCCTGCACGACGGAATCGAGTTCAGAGGTAGTCCATGGCGGGAGCCAAGCGCGGGTGTCTGTTCGTGGTAACGCTGGTGGTGGTGCTGGCCGCCGTCGTGGCCGGCGCGGGCGCGTGGTTCTTCTACCAGCAGACCCGCTTCGCCGATGCCCCGATCACCCCCTCCGCCGAGAGCGTGGTCATCGCCAGCGGCGATGGCATGAACAGCGTGCTGCGCAAGCTGCGCGATGCGGGGGTGGACGAGGGCCAGGACACCCAGTGGCAGCTGCTGGCGCGCCAGCTTGATGCCGCCGGCAAACTGAAGGTGGGCGAGTACGCGCTCAGTGGCGAGCTGACCCCGCGCGAGCTGCTGCTGCGCATGCGCGCCGGCAAGGTGCTGCAGCACCGCGTCACCATCGTCGAAGGCTGGAACATCCGCCAAGTGCGGGCCGCACTCAAGCGCGCCGAACCGCTGGTGCACACCACCGACAGCCTCGATGATGCCGCACTGATGCAGCGCCTCGGATTCGGCGGCCAGCATCCGGAAGGCCGCTTCCTGCCGGAAACCTACGTCTACCAGCGCGGCGACAGTGACCTGGACGTGCTCAAGCGCGCCCACGCCGCGATGGAAAAGGCACTGGATGAAGCCTGGGAAAGCCGCGCGCCGGATCTGCCGATCAACACGCCCTACGAACTGCTGACGATGGCCTCGATCATCGAGAAGGAAACCGCGCTGGCCAGCGAGCGCCCGCAGATTGCCGGGGTGTTCATGCGGCGCCTGAAGATCGGCATGCGCCTGCAGACCGACCCGACCGTGATCTACGGCATCGGCGCTGCGTACGACGGCAATATCCGCCGCCGCGACCTGACCACCGATACGCCCTACAACACCTATACCCGTGCCGGCCTGACCCCGACGCCGATCGCCATGCCCAGCCGCGACGCGCTGATGGCGGCCGCGCAGCCGGCGCCGGGCGACGCGCTGTATTTCGTCGCCGTAGGCGATGGCAGTGGCGCGCACGTGTTCTCGCCCAGCCTGGACCAGCACAACGCCGCAGTGGCCCGCTACCTGCAGCAGCTGCGCCAGCAACGTACCCAGGAGACCCCGGCGCAATGAGTCCCGCGCTGCTTCGCCACCCGCGTTTCGTCAGCCTGGAAGGCGGCGAGGGCGCGGGCAAGACCACCGCCATCAATGCCATCCGCGAGTGCCTGCGCAGCCATGGTCATGAAGTGGTGCTGACCCGTGAGCCGGGCGGCACGCCGCTGGCCGAGCGCATCCGCGGCCTGGTGCTGAAGCCCGATGCCGAGATTGCCGCCGAACCGCTCAGCGCCGAGGCCGAACTGCTGCTGGTGTTCGCTGCGCGCGCGCAGCATGTGCGCCAGGTAATCCAGCCGGCATTGCAACGCGGTGCCTATGTGTTGAGTGATCGCTTCACCGATTCCAGCTATGCCTACCAGGGTGGTGGCCGTGGCCTCGATCCGCAGTGGATTGCCGACCTGGAGCGCCGCGCGGTTGGCCTGCTGCCGGGGCTGACCCTGCTGCTGGATGTGGACGTGGCCGTCGGCCGCGCGCGCGCCAACGGACGCGACCTGTGGCCGGACCGCATCGAAAGCGAACAGGATGATTTCTTCCAGCGCGTGCGCGAAGTGTTCCGCAGCCGCGCGCAGCAGGACCCGCAGCGCTTCGCGTTGATTGATGCGGGTCAGGAGCAGGCACGCGTGGCCGCTGATGTGGTCGCGCGTGTCGAGCGCTGGCTGCAGGACGGGGAGGGCGCATGAGCACGTTCTCGCCATGGCAGCAGCGCGCCTTCGACCAGACCGTGGCGGCACTCGATGCCGATCGTCTCGGTCACGGCCTGCTGATCTGCGGCCCGGCCGGGCTGGGCAAGCGCGAGGTGGCGCTGGCATTGGCCGACCACGTGCTGGCCCGCGGTGACGCCGCGCATGCCACGCGCACGCGCCAGCTGATTGCCGCCGGTACCCATCCGGACCTGCAGCTGGTCAGCTTCATTCCCAACAAGAGCGGCGACAAGCTGCGCACCGAGATCGTGATCGAGCAGGTGCGCGAGATCACCGACAAGCTGGCGCTGACCCCGCAGTACGGCGTGGCGCAGGTGGTGATCGTGGACCCGGCCGATGCGATCAACCGCTCGGCGGCCAACGCGCTGCTGAAGACCCTGGAAGAGCCGCAGCCCGGACGTTATCTGTGGCTGATCAGCAGCGACCCGGCGCGCCTGCCGCAGACCATCCGCAGCCGCTGCCAGCGCCTGGAGTTCAAGCTGCCGCCGCAGCACGAAGCGCTGGTCTGGCTGCAGCAGCAGGGCCACAGCGAGCCGTCGGCGCGTGAGGCGCTGGAGGCCGCGCGCGGCCATCCCGGCCAGGCCGACAACTGGCTGCGCGAAGACGGCCTGAGCCTGCGCCGCGAGGTCGGCCGCGAGCTGGAACAGCTGGCCGCCGGCAAGACCGGTGCGGTGGAGCTGGCGCAGAAGTGGTGCGGCGATGACAACGCGGCGCTGCGCCTGCGCTTTGCCGCCGACCTGGCGCTGGCCCAGGCCAGCACCGATGCCTTGACCACGCCGGAGCGATTGCACAAGCTTGCAGCCTGGTTCGATGCGGCCAACCGCACCCGCGACCTGCTGCGCACCACAGTGCGTGCAGACCTTGCCGTGGTCGAGTTGCTGCTGGCCTGGAACAGGGTGAACGAGCGGCCTGCCGCAAGGGGAAATCGATGAGTGCCAGCAACGCCCGCCAGGGCATCCTGTCCCTGGCTGTGAAGGACAAAGCCGCGCTGTACAGCGCATACATGCCGTTCGTGAAGAATGGCGGCATCTTCGTGCCCACGCCCAAGCGCTACTTCCTGGGCGACGAGGTGTTCCTGCTGCTGACCCTGCCCGATTCCAGCGAGCGCCTGCCGGTGGCCGGCAAGGTGATCTGGGTGACCCCGGCCGGCGCGCAGGGCAACCGCACCGCCGGCATCGGCGTGCAGCTGGCCGACGGCGCCGAAGGCGAGGGCGTGCGCCACAAGATCGAGACCCTGTTGGCGGGCCTGACCAGCTCGGACAAGCCGACCCATACGATGTGATTCCGGTAGCGCCGGGCCATGCTCGGCGACGACCTCGAAACACGCGTGAACACGAATGTGAAAAACTGTTGACGGCCTCTGAAAAGCCCCTATAATGAGCGGCTCAGCAACACACCGGGCGGTTAGCTCAGCGGTAGAGCATTGCCTTCACACGGCAAGGGTCACAGGTTCGATCCCTGTACCGCCCACCATGTTGCAGAACGAAAGAAGCCTCCAGCAATGGGGGCTTTTTTGTTGCCTGCGATCCAGCAGATCAGCCGAATGCGCGCACCGCCTCAACCGTGTTCCTCCAGCAGTTCCCGCGCAATCATCGCCGTAGCATCCAACAGGTCGTGGCCGCTACCGGCCTGCACTACAACCGCCAGCAGACTACGGCCCACCTCTGCATTGCCGCTGGTCAGTTCCATCTCGCCTTCAAAGCACAGATCGGCCAACCATTCATGGGCCTGCTGCAGCCCACGCCTGCGGACGCGGCGGAACTCCGCGAGCAGCTTCGTTTGCCCGGCCTCCTGCTCACCCTCGGCCAGCAGGCCAATGGCACCGCCGTGCGCTGCGCGCCAGATGGCTGGCAGTGGGCGACCGTTCGCATCCACCACATCCGCCGAGAACTGGGCGCAGTACATTTCGTAGCGTTTGCCCGCCGTACTGCGGGGCACGATGCCGGCCTCGGCGAGCAGGCGTTCGGCTTCATCCAGTTTGCTGAACTTCAAGCGCAGCAGTGCAGGGCGGCTCAGTTGTTGTGCCAGCGCCTGCTGGTTGGCGGCGAACCATACGTTCCAGCCTACGCTTGCGCGGCCTTCCAGAGCGGCCTTGAAGTACTCCAGGTGTTCGGCGTCCATTGCGGTCTCCTGCGTTCCCTGCGCGATTGTAGCGGGCGGGCATGCGGGCCGGTCAGGCGTCGCCGTCCGCGAGACAATGATGCGCCTCACGCACCAGTTGTCGCGCGGCCACGATCAGTCCATCAGTGTGGAAGGCACCCAACTGCTGGTCCGGGCCACCCTCGGCGCGCGCTCGATCGCCCGCCTGCAGCAGGTCGAGCAATGCACTGAGCCCGGACAGCGAGCGGCGCAGTGAGGCGTGATTGCTGGCGCAAAGGGTGAGGCTGCTGCACGGTTGTCCGTCATCGCCGTCGGCATGGTTGATGGCATTGAGGCAAGTGAAGAAGGCAGGCGGCTGCACGGGCAGATTCTGTTCGTGCAGGGCGCACTCGATCTCGCGTGCGAGACCTTCGGGCACGTCGGCGGTGATGTCGCCGATCAAGGCGAATAGGCGGGGATGGACGGCGGTGCGGTTGGTCATGGCGAAACCCTCACTGGCGTGAAGCCACCTTCCCGAGTGAAGGTGGCGGACGGTGCGGGTTGGCGTACCAAGGCTGAAAGGCTCACAGGGAGAAAAGGCCCGGCGGATCTTCCGATCCCCACGCACCGCCCGCCATTGAAGGCAATCGGTGCATTCTCTTTGCTGCGATCGATATCGCAACATCCTGTGAGCCTGTTCGGTTATTCGAGACGCCAATCCCGACCAAGGCAACCTGCCTCGGCGAGGCGATCATCGATTCGTGCAAACACCGAAGTCAGTGAGGAAAGTTGCAAGTACGCCCGGCAGGAGCCGGCGTTTCCGGATCTGTGCAGCCCAGCACTCACTCCATGTGCGCCCCATCCTCCATGGCGCAACCCGCCGCCCGCGCCTGAACCGGATTGCGCCGCTCCACGGTCGTCTCCACGTGGCAATCACGTCATCCGGCGTGGCACTACCGAATGTGCCATCCATGAGAGCAGACGTTCCATCCCTGCGCTGTCCCACCGCCCCGTGCAGGCGTAGTCTCAACCCATTGCCGTGCCCATCCACGCTGGAGCCCCGTCATGCCGCTCGCCCGCATCGATCTTCGCAAAGGCAAATCCGCCGACTACCTGCAACGTGTCGGTGAAACCATCTACCAGGCCATGCGCGCGGTGGGGGTGCCGGAAAACGACCGCTTCCAGATCTTCCAGGAACACGCGCCCGGCACGCTGATCTACGACCCCGGCTACCTGGGCGTGGACCGCACCGACGATTTCATCTGCATCCAGATCACCTGGAACGAAGGGCGCACGTTGGAGCAGAAGAAGGCGTTGTACCTGGGCATTGCCGAGGGCCTGCACGCGGCTGTGGGCATCCGCCGCGAAGATGTGTTCATCAATCTGGTGGAAGTGAAGAAGGAAAACTGGTCATTCGGTAATGGTGTGGCCCAGTACGTGAGTTGATGGGCGAGGGCCCCCACGCATGGCGTGGATCTGCAGAGCGCTGGGGCAGGGCATGGCCATCGAGCTGGCCGGCCGCACAGGCCTGCGTCACCGTGTCGCAGGGGGTAAACCCTGAACGGGGTCCAAGGTTGGCTGCGGGCCCGTAGAATGGCCGCGTGCGTCATTCTGTCCTCCACCGCCGGTTCCAGGCCCTGGCTTGGCTTGCCCTGCTGCTGGTGCTGCTCGCCCCGCTGGTGAGCCGCTGGCTGGCGCACGGGCACGTGGCCGCGTCGGAGCCGGTGGCGGCAATGGATCATTCCCAGCACGCACAGCACGCGATGGAAGGCCATCACGACCACCACGCGATGGCGATGCCGCACGGCGAATCGACGCCGAAGCCGGCTGCCGATCCACATGCCGATCATGAGATGGGTGTGGATTGCGATTACTGCCTGATCGCAGCGCGGTTGATCACACTGTTGGTGGCGGCATTGTTGCTGCTGGTGCCGATGGCCGCGGTGTGCCGCGCGCTGCGCGGTGCGGTGTGCGCGTTGCCACAACGCGTCAGTGGAACGTTGGGGGCGCGTGGGCCGCCGGCCTTGATGGCCGTCTGAGACCTGCGCGTACGCCGTTGGATTGATTCTTCCGAGCTGCCAGGCATGGCCTGGCACTACTGCGTGCGCGCTTCCCGAACTCCTTGAGCTGCCCCGCACTGCGGGGTGGCCTTGCATGCCGTGAAAAAATGAAAACGAACCCCAACTCCGCGCGCCTGCGCCGGGCGGCGCTGACTGTTGCCTGCGCGCTCTTGCTGCACTCCACTTCTGCCCTTGCTGCCGACGCGGCACCACCGACCACGCTGGAGACCGTACGCGTGATCGATACCCGCAGCGGCGAGCTGTCTTCCACCGCCAGCGCAGGCTCTGCGTTGGGCCTGAGCGTGCTGCAGACACCGGCCAGCCTGACGGTGATTTCGCGCGAGCAGCTGGAGCAGCGCGGCGACAGCAACCTCAACGATGCGATCAGCCGGGCAGGTGCGATCAGTGCCATGCCGCACCCGGGCAATGGCCTGAGCGCGCTCTCCAGCCGCGGCTTCACCGACGGTGCCTCGGTGATGCGCCTGTACGACGGGCTGCGTCAGTACGGCGGCGTGGGCATCACCTTCCCGTTCGATACCTGGTCGATCGAGCGCATCGAAGTGCTGCGCGGGCCGGCGTCGGTCATCCATGGCGACGGTGCGATCGGCGGCGTGATCAACATCGTGCCGAAGAAGCCCTCGCGCGGTGCCATCGAAAACGAGATCAGCGTGACTGTGGGCAGCGAGGACACCGCGCGCCTGGGCTTCGGCAGCGGCGGTGCGCTGACCCCGGACCTGGCCTATCGGTTGGATATGAGTGGCAACTACAGCGGCGGTTGGGTGGACCGTGGTCGCAACAACGATGCGACGTTCTCCGGCGCGCTGCTGTGGCAGCCGCGCGCGGACCTGCAGCTGACCCTCACCCATGCGCAGGGCTACCAGCAACCGATGCGCTACTTCGGCACGCCGCTGGTCGAGGGCCGCCAGCTGGAGGCGCTGCGCCACCGCAACTACAACGTGGACGACAGCCAGATCCGCTATCGCGACCGCTGGACCCAGCTCGATGCGCTGTGGGCGCCGAACGCGAACGTGGAATGGCGCACGCGCCTCTACCAGATCGACAGCCAGCGCGATTGGCGCAATGCCGAAGCCTATGTCTACAACCCGCGCACCGGCCTGATCGACCGCTCGGGCAACACCCAGATCACCCACAACCAGGACCAGACCGGGCTGACCTCGACGCTGCGTGTGCAAGGGAATGTAGGCGGCCTGGCCAACAATTTCGCGGTGGGTCTGGACGCAAACCGTGCGCATTTCAAGCACACCAACAACACCTATGCGGGCAGCTCCGGCCCGGTCGATCCGTTCCATCCGGTGCCGGGCCAGTTCGCCAGCGACGCGCCGAACCTGCCGCGCTACCGCAATCGTGCCGAGCAGTACGCGCTGTTCGTGGAAGATCGGTTGGCGCTGAGCGAGCGCTGGTCGGTGCTGGGTGGGCTGCGCCACGACCGCGCGCGCATCGACCGTACCGATCTGATCAGCGGCCAGAACGCGTTCTCGAAGACCTACAGCAGCACCGGCTGGCGTGCAGGTACGGTGTTCGCGCTGCGGCCGACGCTGAGCCTGTATGCGCAGTACTCGCAGGCAGCAGACCCGGTCAGTGGGCTGCTGATGATCAGCCCGGCCAACGGCGCCTTCGACCTGGCCAAGGGCCGGCAGATCGAAGTGGGCCTGAAGCAGGCCTTCGATGGCGGCGAGTGGACGCTGGCGGCGTACCGCATCCGCAAGACCGGGCTGCTCAGCCGCGATCCGCTGGTACCGGATCGCCGGGTGCAGGTGGGCGCGCAGACCTCGCGTGGTATCGAGGCGTCGTTGAACTGGAACGTCGCGCCGCACTGGACGTTGGATGCCAACGCCACGGTGCTGAAGGCCGAGTTCGAGGACTTCCTGGAGATCACCGGTTCGCCGCCGCTGCTGGTGTCGCGCGATGGCAACGTGCCGCCGAACGTGGCCGAACGCCTGGCCAATGTGTGGTTGAGCTGGCAGTTCGCACCGGACTGGAGCGCGGCGGGTGGCGTTCGCTATGTCGGCAAGCGCTACGCAGACAATGCCAACACGCTGGAGTTGCCCAGCTACAGCACCACTGACCTGGCGCTGACCTGGCAGGCAGCACCGCGCACGCGATTGTCAGCGCGCCTGTTCAACGTATTCGACAAGGCGTACTACGCCACCGCGTACTACACCAGCACGCAGTGGCTGCTGGGCGCGGATCGTCGCGTCGAGTTCACCGTCGACCATCGCTTCTGAGGACACGCACCATGTCGCTGCGATCCACTGCCAAGCGCTGGACCTACCTGGTGCACCGTTGGCTCGGCATCGGCGGATGCCTGCTGATGCTGTTGTGGTTCGTCAGCGGCATGGTGATGTTGTTCATCGGCTACCCGAAGCTGACGCCCGGTGAACGTCTGGCGGCATTACCGGTGCTGCCGGAGGCCCGCGATCTGCGCGGGCTGTCGGTGCTGCCTGCAGCCGTGCAGGCCGAGCCGGAGACCGTGGCACTGACCACGCTGCGTGGCGAGCCTGCGTATGTGGTTCGCGCGGGAAGCAACGTGGGCGCCTGGTCGGCGTACACCGGCCACGCCCTGCTGCCCGTATCGGCACAGCGCGCCGAAGCGTCAGCGGTACAGTTTGCTGGCGGCCCGGCCTTTGTCGGTGCAATGCGCGTGGAAGAGGACCGTTGGACGCATTCGCGCGCGCTGGACGCGCACCGGCCGCTGTACCGGGTGGAGGTGGCGGGCGCACAGCCCGGTGACCTGTATGTGTCCTCGCGCACCGGTGAAGTGGTGCTGGACGCACCGCATGTGCAGCAGCGCTGGAACTATGTGGGGGCCTGGCTGCACTGGCTGTATTTCCTGCGCATGCAGTCGGTGGATCCGGTGTGGACGTGGGTGGTGATCGTGCTGTCCGCGCTGTGCACGGTGGCGGCGGTCAGCGGCATCGTGGTGGGTGTGTGGCGCTGGCGTTTCCGCGGGCGCTACCGCTCCGGTGCGAAGACGCCGTACGTCGAACCGTGGATGCGCTGGCACCATCTGATCGGACTGATGGCTGCGGCCTTCGTGTTCACCTGGATCTTCAGCGGGCTGATGTCGATGAATCCATTGGGGGTCTTCAGCAGCACGCGCGAGGCGATCGATGTTGAGCACTATCGTGGCGGCGCGGTGGCGGTGGATGGCGCGCTGGCTGAGCCGGTGAAGCTTCTGGCGGTGGCCGATGCTGAGCGCTTCCAACCGGTCGAGATCCAGTGGCGCCGCATCGGAGGCGAGCTGTTCGCAGTGCTGCTGGATGGGAAAGGCGAGACCCGCATCGTGTCCAGCGGCAATGGGCACTTGCAGGTTGCGCGGTTGCTGCCGGCAGCGTGGCTGCAGCAGAAGGTGCGTGCGCTGTCCGCTGCGCCGATGCAGGGCTTCGTGGTGCAGCAGGCAGCGGATGCCTACTTCTATCCGCGTGCGCCCGAGGCCATGAATGGTGCAGCGGTACGCCGCTTCCCGGTAGCAGTGGTGGACTTCGGCGATGCCGAGGCGACGCGGGTCTACCTCGATCTGGCCACGGGCGATCCGTTGCTGACGATGGGGCATCGGGAGCGCGTGGGGCGCTGGTTGTTCTACTTCCTGCACAGCTGGGACCTGCCGGCGATGCTGCGCCAGGAAGGTGCCCGGCTGGCGGTGTTGCTGCTGCTGAGCGCTGCCGGCACCGCGTTGTGTGCCACGGCGACGGTGATCGGCTATCGGCGATTGCGGATGAAGCTGCGGCACAGGCGGCGCTGAGGCCCTGGGCTACATCCGCAGCCAACGTGTGGACACGGCCACCAGCAACAAGGCCGTGGCCACGCCGATGAACGCAGCGATCAGGCCGAAGTGGTTGGCAGCGAAACCGATCAGCGCCGGTCCGGCAAGGATGCCGGCAAAGCCCAGCGTGGATACCGCGGTGATTGCCAGCGCACCCGGCATGCGCGTCTGGTGACCGGCCAGCGAGAACAGCGCGGGCGCGATGTTGGCGCAGCCGAGGCCAACCAGCACATAGCCGAGCAGTGACGCCTGCCACGGCGTGACCAGGGTCAGCACCAGCACGCCTGCGGTGGCGAGCAGCGCGCCGAACACGATCGCGCGCTCACGGCCTACGCGCGCTACCAGTGCATCGCCGAACAGGCGCGCCACGGTCATGGTCAGGGTGAAGGTTACATAGCCGATGCCGGCGAGGCTGGCATCGACGCGACGCACATCGCTGAGGAAGACCGCGCTCCAGTCCAGCATCGCGCCTTCACCGAGGAAGGCGACGAAGGCGAGTACACCGATGAACAGCACGATGCCGTGGGGCAGGGCCAGCATCGGTGTGTCGTGCGGCATGCGTTCGCTGTGCCAGTACGCCGCCGACAGCAGCATCACCAACAGCATGGCGCCAACGCCGATCATCACCGATGCCAAGGGGGGCATCTGTGCGGACAGCAGCACGGTCATGGTGGCCGCGCCGAGGAAACCACCGATGCTGAAGAAGGCATGGAAGCCGGACATCATCACGCGCCGTGCTTCGCGCTCGACGATGACGGCCTGCACGTTCATCGTGCAGTCCATTGCGCCTACGGCGGCACCGAACACGAACAGCACCAGGCCCAGTGACCAGGCCGAACCAGCCAGCGCCAGGCCGGGCACGGTCAGGCAGATCAGCAGGCTGCTGGCCACCATCACCCGCCGGCAACCCAGGCGCGCGGCCAGCACGCCGGACAAGGGCATCGCCAGCAGCGAACCGGCACCGAGGCAGAGCAGCACCAGTCCCAGCGTGGCGTCGTTGATGCCGGTACGCGCCTTGGCGAACGGCACCAGCGTGGCCCACAGCGCGGTGGCGAAGCCGGGAATGAAGAACGCAGCGCGGGTCGCGTGCTGTTCGGCACGCGCGCGGTTGGCAAGGGACATGAGCAGTACGGTCAGGGCGGAGTGGGGTGCACGGCGATGCCGGCGGCACGGAAGCGCGCGGCCAGCGCCGGCGGGGCCGAGGTGGTCAGCACCAGGTCGTCGATCTCGTCGAGGCTGGCGATCTGCCAGTTGCCGCGTGCACCGAGTTTTTCGGTGGTGGCGGCGACGATGACGCGGCTGCTGCAGGCAACCATCGCGCGCTTCAGCGTGGCTTCTTCGGCATCCATCGCCCACACGCCGGTGTCGCCGTCCACCGCGCAGGGGCCGGGCAGGTATACGTCGGCGCGCAGGCGCTGCACCTGGGCCAGTGCTTCAGCGCCGACCGCGCCACCACCGCTGGCCAGGCGTCCGCCGATCAACTGCACCGAGGTACCTTCAAGCACGCTGGCGGCGGTGGCGATCTGTGGCGCGTTGGTGATCACCGTCAAGCCGAGAGCGGCCGGCAGCTGCTGGGCGATCGCCAGGTTGGTCGACCCGGCATCGAGCAGTACCACCTGGCCGGGTTGCAGCAGCGCGCAGACACGGGCGGCCAGTTCGGCCTTGTCGCCGCGGTCGCGGGTCAGTCGTTCGCGCAGTGGGCGTTCCTGCGGCGGCGGCAGCACGGCGCCTCCGTAGACGCGCTGGCATAGCCCTTGCGCGGCCAGTTCGCGCAGGTCACGGCGGATCGAATCTTCGGAGACGGCATAGCGGCGCGCCAGCTCGGCGGCGACCACGCGGCCCTGCTGGCGCAGTTCCTCGAGGATCTGCTGGGTGCGTTGGGCGGGGWGGGGGCTGGGATCGGAGCTCATGTTGCAAGTCTGCACTTTCGTGCATTAACGTGCAACAACGTGCATGGGGTGGGGGCGAGGCGGCGACGGGCCTGTCGGCGATCTGAGGCTGCGGGCCTTTGGATCGCCTGCGAAGCCCGGCATCATGGCGGGGCTCATGGCATGGAATCCCCGATGTCCCCCACCGTTCACCGCAAGCTGCGCATCGGCGCGGACCAGTACACCGGCCAGAAGGTGGTCGACCAGCAGTTCCACGAATGTGATTTTTCCGGCGCCGACCTGACCGGTACCGAGTTCATCAACTGCGGCTTCTATGACGCCGACACGCGCGCCGGTTGTCGCTTCAACGGCGCCACGCTGAAAGAAGCCAGCTTCCGCAGCTGCGATCTCAGCATGTGCCATTTCAGTTTCATCAAGGCGCTGGGCCTGGAGATCAGCGAATGCCGCGCGCAGGGCGCGGACTTCAGCAACGCCAGCTTCATGAACCAGATCACCACGCGCAGCTGGTTCTGCAGTGCCTTCATCAAGAAGTCGAACCTGCGCTATGCGAATTTTTCGCGGGTGACACTGGAAAAGTGCGAGTTGTGGGAGAACCGCTGGGACGGTGCGAACGTGAGCGGTGCCAGCTTCGCCGGCTCGGACCTGTCCGGTGGCCAGTTCGAGGGCATCGACTGGAACAGCGCCAACTTCACCGACTGCGATCTGACCAACTCCGAGCTGGGCGAGCTGGACCTGCGCAGCACCAATCTGCGCGGCGCCACGCTGGATGTGCAGCAGGTGGCGCTGTTGATGCAGCGCATCGGTATCACGGTGGTGCCATGATGCCTGCGGGCCGGGTGCATCAGGTTGCGTAGGCCACCCAGCCCTTGAAGCTGAAGCCGGCGTAGAACAGCTCCACACCGTCGAAGCCGGCCTCCTGCAGCAGCGCGACCTCCTGCTCGGGCGCCAGCAGCGGCAACCGTTCGGCAATGGCGTCGATCGCGCGCTGCGCATCGGCGTGGGCAACCCCCGAGGCTTCGGCGAACGCTGCGTAGCGCTGCAGCCATCGCAGCTTGCCGGCCGGGTCCTGCGGCACGCTGTGGTGCGCCACCACCAGTGGCGCGCCGGGTTGCAGGCGCCGGTGCAGTTCGCGCAGCGTGTGCAGGCGCTGCGCGGCATCGAGGAAGTGCAGGGTCAGTAGGCAGCTGGCGCCGTCGAAGCGCGCATCCGGTGCATCGTCGATATAGCCTTCCAGCAGCTGCACGCGCGACATCAGCGGACCCAGTGTCTGCTCGGCCAGGGCCAGCATCGGCGCGGCCGGGTCGACCCCCAGCAGCTGCCAGCACGGCTGCGCCTCGGCGAAGGCCTTCAGTTCCAACCCGCCACCGGCACCCAGCACCAGCACGCGGCCCTGCGCAGGGACACGTTCGGCCAGCAGCAGCCGGCTCATCTGCTGCAGGGCGAGGAAGCCGGGCACCTGGCGCAGCGGCGCTTCGGCATAGCGGGCCACCGCCTGCGGATCGGAGAACGTGGACATGCGCGGATTCCTGCAGCGGGGGACATACCACTGTAGCGCGGCGCGCAAGAGGCATTGCGCGCCGCTGCCGTACGGGCAGGACAGGACTCAGGCCGCTGCGGCCTCAAGCACCTCTTCCAGCCGCACCTCGCCGAGGAATCCACCGCCGCTGGTTGCCGGCTGCTGCGCTTCGATGGCATGCGCGAACTGCACGCCCGCATCGTCCTGCAGGCGTTCGAACAGTTGCTGCAGCTTCGGGAATTCGCTGCGGTCGACGACCTGATGGTAGTCGTTCCAGCGGGCGATGCCGGCAAAGTAGGCATCGGCGAAGCTGCGCCGCTCGCCCAGCAGCCATGGGCCGTTGCCGATCATCTGCTCAAGCGCCTGATGCACGTGGCGTACTTTTTCCGTGCCGTAGCGGCGCAGGGCCTCGCCGTCGGCACCCTCGGCATGTTCCAGCGCATGCCAGAGCGGGGCATATGCACCAAAGAAGCTGGTGTTGAGATAGGCCAGCGCCTGGTTGAGGCGGTCGAAGCCGGGCGTGCCCTGCGCGAAGCCCCAGCCCTGGGCAATGCCGCGCGCGGCCAGGTGGTTGAGGATGGCCAGGCTCTCGCTGATCAGCTCACCTTCGGCGGTGCGCAGGGTGGGCGTTTCTCCCAGCGGATTGAGGCGGCGGTAGTCTTCACCCTGCACTTGGCCGGGCATGTCAATGCGGCATAGCTGGTAAGGCTGGCGCAGCCATTCCAGGGCAACGATGGAGCCGAACGAGCAGCCCGAGGGCACGCCGTAGAAGAGGATCGGGGTCATGGCAGTTTTCCGGTTGAAGCCGCGGTGCGGCGGGTAGGGAAAGCGTGCCTGCATGGACATTGCGACAGAAGCCAGCTAAATGGCATCCTGAAGTCCACACCTGTGGACGTTGCGCATGCTCAACCTCAACGACCTGGCCCTGTTCGTGACCGCAGTAGAGCAAGGTGGTTTCGCCGCCGGCGGCCGCCATCTCGGCCTGCCGCGCTCCACCCTGAGCAAGCGCGTGGCATTGCTGGAGGAGCAGCTGCAGGTTCGCCTGTTGCAGCGCAGTTCGCGCCGTTTCGCATTGACCGAGATCGGCCAGGAATTCTTCGAGCGTGCACGTGCGGCGCTGTCGGAAGTGGAAGCAGCTGAAACCATCGTCCGAGGGCGCCAGGCCGAACCCAGCGGCACCGTACGCATCAGCGCGTCGATTCCGGTGGTGCAGGGCCCGCTCGCCGCCTGCCTGCCTGCGCTGGCACGGCGTTACCCGCGCCTGCGCATCGAGGTGGAGGCCAGCGATCGTTTCATCGACCTGGCGCAGGAGGGCATCGACATCGCGCTGCGCAGCCACTTCGGTCCGCTGCCTGATTCCGGCTTGGTGCAGCGCCAGCTGGGTAGCGAGCGCATCGTGCTGGTAGCGTCGCCTGCCTACCTGGCCTCGGCGCTGGCATTGGACACCCCCGAGCAGCTGCACATGCATGCCGGCCTGCTGACCGCACGCCACGCAACACGCTGGACGCTGCACGATGCTGACGCGCGCACTGTGCTGGTGGAGCCCCGGGTGGCAATGGTCGGCAACGAATCGCAGCTGCTGATCGCGGCGGCTGAAGCAGGGCTTGGGATTACCGTGTTGCCCCGCAGCCTGTGTGCGGCGGCCATCGCTGCTGGCCGCCTGCAGCGCGTGCTGCCGGCGTGGCATGCCGGTGAGGTCACGACCACTGTGCTGCTGCCGCATCGCCGTGGGCAGTTGCCGGGCGTGCGGGTGGTGGTGGACGCGCTGGTGGCGCATTACGCGCCTATTGCAGCGCCCGTGCCAGTACCTGCCAGATCCGTGGGTCCTGGCACTGCGAGACGTTGAAGCGCACATAGTCAGCCGCGCGCTGCGATTGGCTGAAGGCGTTGCCCGGAGCCAGCACGATGCCTTCGCGCAGGCATTGCCGTGCCAGCGCAGCGGCGTCGCGGCCATCGGGAAGCTGGCACCAGAGGAACAGGCCGGCTTCCGGCTGCAGCCACGGGGTAATGCCCAGCGTGTGCAGTTTCCGCAATGTGTGCCGGCGCGCATCGGCCAGGCGCGAGCGCACCGATTGCATGTGGCGGCGATAGCCACTGTCGGTCAGCGCGATGTGCATCAACTGCATCGCCAGATGGCCGCCGCCGAAGCTGGTGGCCAGCTTCAGATCGGTCAGTGCCTCGATCCAGTCATGGCGTGCAGCGATGTAGCCACAGCGCGAAGCGGCCGACAGGGTCTTGGAGAAACTGCCGACGTGGATCACCCGCGACAGCCCATCGAGCGCAGCAAGGCGCGGTGCCGGCTGCAGTTCGAAGTCGGCGAAGATGTCGTCCTCGACGATGATCAGTTCGCTGCGTTCGGCCAGCCCCAGCAGCCGATGTGCGGTGCTGGCCGAGAGCATCGCGCCGGTCGGGTTGTGCAGGCCGGAATTGGTGATGTACAGCCGTGGCGAATGTGCCTGCAGCGCCTGTTCGAATGCGTGCAGGTCCGGACCGGTGTGCGTGTAGGGCACGCCCACCGCCTGCACCTGGTGCGCCTTCAGCAGGGCGTGGTAATTGAAGTAGCTGGGGTCGTCGACCAGCACGCAGTCGCCGGGCTTGAGCAGGAAACGGCCGATCAGGTCGACGGCATGGGTGCCCGATTCGGTGAGCAGGATCTGCTCCATCGGCGCGTCGATGCCCAGCATGGCCGCACGCCGCTGCAGCAGTTGGCGCAGGGCGGGCAGCCCGAGCGGTCCGGCGTAGTCGGCCAGCTGCGGTGCATCGACACGTGCCAAGCGCCGCAGGCCGCGACGCACGCCTTCGTGATACAGCCACTCGCTGGGCATCCAGCCGCAGCCAGGCTTGAGGTGGCCGGTGGGTGTTTCCAGCGACTGCCGCGATACCCACAGCGGATCCACCGCACGGTCCAGCCGTGGTTCCATCCCGGCCAGTGCGAGCGGCGCGGCCGGCCCACTGACGTAGAAGCCGGACCCGGCGCGCGCGGCGATCACGCCTTCCGCTGCCAGGCGTTCGTAGGCCTCGACCACGGTGGACACCGACACCCCCATCGCCGCTGCCTGCGCGCGCACCGAGGGCAGGCGCGAGCCTGGCCCGTCCACCCGTGCGGTGATGCGGCTACGGACCGTCTGGATGACCGATTCAATGCGGGTGAGGGGGCGGTTCATGGCGGCACTGTAGTGGAAGTGTGAGCAGTACAGTTTCTTGAAACTGTACTGGATTGTAGCTGGGGAGATGTCGTGGTCGATGTTTCCATGATCGTCCACCGGGCATCGCCCGGCATTGCGGGAGCACAGGCGTGGAACGGTCGGCGAATGGTTGGATCAATGGCTTCATTGGCGTGGTGATCTTTGCCGGCTCGTTGCCGGCCACGCGCTTGGCGGTGCTGCAGTTGGATGCAGGCTTCGTCACTGCCGCGCGGGCCACCATCGCTGCGGTACTCGGCCTGGGCCTGCTGCTGATGCTGCGCCAGCCGTGGCCGCGCCGGAGTGATCTGCCTGGACTGGCGGTTGTCAGCCTCGGGGTGGTGGTCGGATTCCCGCTGCTGACCGCGCTGGCCCTGCGCCATGCTTCATCAGCGCACACCATCGTATTCCTGGGCCTGTTGCCGCTGAGCACTGCGGTGTTCGGCGTCCTGCGTGGTGGCGATCGGCCGCGACCCGCGTTCTGGCTGTTTTCGCTGCTGGGAAGCGCGTGTGTGGTCGGCTATGCCGCACGCAACGGCATCGAAGCCTCGCTGCAGGCCGACCTGCTGATGCTGGCGGCGATCGTGGTGTGCGGCCTGGGGTATGCCGAAGGCGGCCGGCTGGCTCGGCATCTGGGTGGCTGGCAGGTGATCAGCTGGGCACTGCTGCTGGCGTTGCCGGTGATGCTTCCATTGACGGTGCTGATGCGACCGGCCTCGTTTGCAGCGGTCGACGCGTCGGCATGGTGGGCACTGGGCTACGTGGCGGTGTTCAGCATGCTGCTTGGGTTCCTGTTCTGGTATCGCGGTCTGGCACAAGGCGGCATAGCCGCTGTCGGCCAGTTGCAGCTGCTGCAACCCTTCTTCGGTCTGACGCTGGCTGCATTGCTGCTGCACGAGTCGGTCAGCCTGGGCATGGTGCTGGTGACGCTGGCCGCCGTGCTCTGCGTCGCCGGCGCCCGCCACTTCAGCCGCTGAAGAAAAAGGGGACGGAGGGGATTAAGTCGTATTTGGCACCGCTGTGCCTGAAACGACTTAATCCCTTCCGTCCCCTTTTTCGACGATAGCGTGTGCGTATCGTGGTGTGCGGCCAATGGTATTGGCCCTGTCAGTGGCGTGTGGCTGAAGCTGTGCGAATGAAGCCGATTTCCCGAATTTCCTTTGAGGGCCAGGTCGGCCTGGTGACGGGCGCCGCCGGTGGACTGGGCCTGGCCTACAGCCGGCTGCTGGCCGAACGTGGTGCGCACGTGGTGATGCATGACGTCGGTGCCGGCACCGATGGTTGTGGCCATGATCCGCAGCGCATCCAACGCAGTGTCGAGGCGCTGCAGGCGCAGGGCCATTCCGTGCAGGCCGTGTCCGGGCGCATCGATCATCGCGCGGGGTGCGGCGCACTCCTGCAGGACCTGCTGCACCAGCATGGGCGCATCGACTTCCTGATCCACAACGCCGGCTGGGTCGAATACCAGGCCTTGGAAGTGATCACGGACGAAGCACTGGATCGGATGCTGTGCCTGGCGGCGAAGACACCGCTGTGGTTGGCGCAGGCGGCGTGGCCCGCGATGCGCGCGGCGGGCGGTGGCCGCATCGTCATCACCACCTCCGATCGCGCGCTGTATCCGCAGTACGCACAGCGCGGACTGTCCGCCTATGCGATGGGCAAGCTGGCCGCGCTTGGCCTGGTCAATGTGCTGGCGCTGGAAGGTGCCGAGCACGGCATCGTGGTCAATGCGGTTTCGCCGGTGGCGAAGACACGCATGTGGGGCATCGAGGGCGAGCCCGACGAACTGCATCCGGACGCCGTTGCGCAGGGAGTGGCCTATCTGGCATCCACGCGCTGCCAGGAGGGTGGGTGGGCACTGCGTGCCAGCAACGGGCAGTTCCATGCACTGCGCCTGCAGGACGCCGCGCATGTAGCCTACCCGCGCGATCTGCGTGCGGTCAGTGCGGACAGCATCGAGTCGGTGGCCCTGCAGTGGCCGGCCATCGCGCGCGCCAGCGTGGACCAGCGTGGTTGAGGGCGTACCCTAGGCAGGTTCCTACTGTCTGCTTCGAGATGATCGACCTGCGCCTGCTTCGCCAGTTCGTGGCCGTGGCCGAAGAACTGCATTTCCATCGCGCCGCGGCCCGCCTGCACATGTCGCAACCGCCGTTGACGGCCGCAATCCGGCGGCTGGAAGATGAGCTGGGCAGCGAACTGATCATGCGCGGCAATCGCACCCTGGGCTTGACCGTGGCCGGGCAGACCCTGCTGGCGGAAGCACGGGCAACCCTGCAGCAGGCCGAACAGGCATTGCAGCGCACGCGCGAAGCGGCAGCGGGGCACAGTGGCAGTCTGCGCGTCGGTTACGTGGGAAGTGCACTGTACGGGCGCTTGCCGGGGCTGATCCGCCATTTCCGCCAACGGTATCCGCAGGTGCAGCTGCATCTGCAGGAAGCCACATCGCACCAGCAGCAGCTGTGGTTGCGTGAGCAGCGCATCGACGTCGGCGTGTTGATTCCACCGATTCCCGCAGCTGAGCTGGTGCTGCACGACTTCGACCACGACCGTTTGGCGATTGCGCTGCCGCGTGCACATGCATTGGCCGATGCGCCGGAGGTCAGTGTGGCGATGCTGGCTGACGAGCCGTTCGTTTCCTGGCCGGCGGGCGAGGGCATCGGCTTCCATGCACAGGTGCTGGGCCTGTGCACGGCGGCGGGATTCACGCCGCGCGTGGTGCAGGAAGCGCAGGGCATGCACGCGGTGTTGTCACTGGTGGCCGTAGACGCCGGCGTGGCGATCGTGCCTGCCAGCATGGCCAGCTTTCGTCCGCAGGAGATTGTCTACCGTGTGCTGGATGGCGATGCAGCGTGTTTCGCGCTTCAGTTCTGCACGCGCCCGGAACAGGCGTTGCCGGTGGTGCGCAATTTCCTGATGGCCGCGACCACCGGCTGATCCTGCGGATCGGCTATGCCTGGCCGCTGCGGAACAGATGCGCAGCGGCATAGTCGATGAACACCCGCAGGCGTGCGCTGGGGTGGCGCCCACCGGGCCATAGCAGCGAGAACTGCCCCTTGTGCGCGGGTAACGATGGCAGCACCTGTTGCAGGCGACCGTCGGCCAGAGCGTCGGCCGCCAGGAAGTCGGGCATCCAGCCCAGGCCCATGCCACCGATGACGGCGGCCAGCAGCGCTTCCATGTTGTTGCAGGTCATTGCCGTGGGCAGGTGCGCTCCGGCATCACCTTCAATCCCCGGCAGCCGCCACGGATGCAGCTTTCCGGTGGTGGGGTAACGGAACCGCAGTGCCGCATGCATGCGCAGGTCGCCCACGTCGGCCGGCGTGCCGTGCGCCTGCAGATAGCCGGGCGCGGCACAGAGCATGAAACGAAAGCCACCCAGCCGCCGCGCGGTCAGGCTGGAGTCGGCCAGTTCACCGCTGCGTATCACCGCGTCGAGGCCTTCGTTGACCACATCGACGATGCGGTCGTTGAAGTCCAGTTCCAGCTGTACCTGCGGGTAGCGCTGCTGGAAGCCGGGCAGCACCGGCAGCAGGAACCGGTAGCCGATGGTGGGCAGGCCGATGCGCAGCAGGCCGCTCGGCGCGCGCTGTCGCTGCGCCAGATCCGCCTGTGCCTCGGAAAGCTCGTCCAGTGCGCGCCGGCAGCGTTGCAGCAGCAGTTCGCCTTCGTCGGTGAGGTGCACGCGGCGGGTGGTGCGTTGGAACAGGCGCGTGCCCAGGTCCTGTTCGAGGCGTGAGATGCGCTTGCCGACCGCCGAAGCCGACAGGCCGAGCACACGGGCGGCGCCGACGATGCTGCCGGCCTCGGCGGTTCGGACGAAGGCGAGCAGGGCAGAGATGGAATCCATGCGGGCATGATTGCGGAACATCTGGCCGCAATCAACGTCCATCCAGCCTGTTTTTCAGCAATAGCGGCCTGCCCATCATCAACGCCCCTGATGGATGGAGGCCCGCATGGCCCCGGTTTCGATGCTCCCTGAATCCGATCGCACGCAGCAGCGTTGGACGCTGCTTGCGGTCTGCCTGGCCGCGCTGGCGCTGCCGTTGTCCTTTTCGGCCGGTGCCGTCGCGGTGCCGGTGCTGGCTCTTTCTGCAGGGGCCTCGCCCACCGCACTGGCCTGGGTGACCAATGCCTTCATGCTGACCTTCGGCAGCCTGCTGCTGGCTGCCGGTGGCCTGGCCGACCGCTATGGCCGCCGGCGGATGTTCCTGCTGGGCACGGCCGGTTTCACCGCCGCTACAACCGCTGTATGCCTGGCGCCGACGCTGCTGTGGCTGGATCTGGCGCGCGGCCTGCAGGGCGTTGCTGCCGCCGCCGCGCTGGCCTCGGGCACCGCGGCGCTGGCGCAGGGCTGGCAGGGGCCGGCGCGTGGCCGCGTCTTCGCCCTGCTGGGTACGACGTTCGGTGCGGGGCTGGCGCTTGGGCCGTTGCTGGCGGGCCTGCTGCTGCAGGCACTGGGATGGCGTAGTGTGTTCGCAGCCGGTGGTGTACTGGCGTTGGCGGCCTTCGCACTGGGCGCGCGCGTGTTGACCGAGAGTCATGGCGAGCGTGGCCGGTTGGATATCAGCGGCATGCTGGGCTTCAGCATGATGCTGGCGGCGCTGACGCTGGCCCTGCTGTGGCTGGGCGAATTCGGCGTGCACGCCATGCGCGTGCAACTGGCATTGCTCGCTACGCTGTTGCTCGGCGCAGCGTTCGTCTGCATCGAACGGATGCATCCCTTCCCGCTGCTGGACCTCTCGCTGTTCTCGCAACCGGCGTTCCTGGGCGTCCAGCTGCTACCGGTGGCGACCTGCCTGGGCTACGTGGTGCTGCTGGTGGTGCTGCCGCTTCAACTCCTGGGTGTGCACGGGCAGAGCGCCACGTGGGTTGGCCTGCAGATGCTGGCCCTGTCTGCGCCGATGCTGGTGCTGCCGCTACTGGCCGCGCGCTGGGCGGAACGGATTGGCAGCGCACGGCTGTGCACGCTTGGCCTGCTGGTGTGTGCGTGCGGCCTGTATCTGCTGTCACGGCATGCGGCCCATCCGTCGCCGTGGCAGTGGATGCCATGGCTGGTGCTGATCGGCGCGGGCACGGCCTTGCCGTGGGGGCTGATGGATGGGTTGTCGGTGAGCGTAGTGCCGGTGCAGCGCGCCGGCATGGCTGCAGGCATCTTCGGCACCGTGCGGGTGGCCGGCGAAGGCATTGCACTGGCGGCCGTGACTGCAGTGCTGTCGCTGCTTGTCAGCGAGCATCTCCAGGGAACGTCGCCAGCATCGCTGGCGCGTGCCGGCGCCTATCTGGCAACCGGAGCGCATGGCCAGGCGGCGGCACTGCTGCCGTCGATGAGCAGCGGGCAGCTGCAGCACGCCAGTGCCGAGGCGCTGGCGGTGCTGCTGCGTCTGCTGGCCCTGCTGACCGCCGCATGCGCGGTGCTGTTGCACCTGCTGCTGCTGCGGTCGGCAATGGCCGTGCTCAGAACCGATAGCTGATGGTGCCGGTGACCACGCGCGGATAGCCGGCGAAGCAGTCGCCGAAGGTGCGGCAGGGTGCGTAGTAGCGCTTGTCCGTGAGGTTGGTGATGTTCAATGCCATCGTCCAGTCGGTCACCTGCACTTCCACCAGTGCATCGGCCAGCGTGTAGCTGGGCGTGATGATGCGTCCGCCATTGCCCAGCGATACGGTGTTGCCGACGTGGCGCACGCCCAGGCCCAGGCGCAGGCGCGCGGCATCGTCAAGCTGGAAGCCCTTCGAGACCCAGGCCGAGGCCAGGTCCTGGGGTGTATCGTTCAGGCGCTCGCCTACTTCCAGCGCGAAGTTGCTGCGGCTGACCTCGGCCTCGTTGCGTGCCACGGCGGCGGTGATGGTCAGATCGTTGGCGAACTGGAACTGGCCTTCCAGCTCGATGCCCTTGGAGCGGATCTGCCCGGTCTGCACCACGTTCAGCACGTTGTCCGGATCGTTGGTCTGGCGGTTGGTTTCGGTGATGCGGTACGCGGCCAGCGTCAGCAGCAGATTGCGTGCCGGTTGCCACTTGAGGCCGGCCTCGGTCTGGCGGCCACGCATCGGCTTGAAGGCCTGGCCGAACAGGTCCTGGCCGGCCACCGGCAGGAACGATTCGCTGTAGCTCAGGTAGGGCGACAGGCCCGCGCCCAGTTCACCGATCAACCCGGCGCGGTAGGTCGTCGCGTTGTCGGTCTGGCTGGGCTGGCCTTCAGTCTTCGAGCGCGCGTGGTCGCGGCGTGCGCCCAGCACCAGCGAAACCTGGTCGGCCCAGCGGATCTGGTCCTGCACGTACACGCCCAGCTGGGTGGAGGTCTGGTCGGGTTGCCGCTCCCAGCCGCGTACCGTGGGTGCCACCGACACCGGGGCGTAGATATCGATCGGCGTGCCGGTGGCATCCAGTCGCTGCAGCTGTTCCTGGTAGCGGCTGTAGTCCACGCCGGCCAGCAGCAGATGCTGGAAGGCACCTGTGGTGAAGTCGAACTGCAGCGCGTTGTCGGTGCTGAGGATCTGCACGTCCGGGCGGGTGCCGTAGGCGGTGCGGTTGACCACGCGGCGCGCAGCGTCGATGAACGGATCGGCCGGATTGCTGTAGCTGTCCACGTACATCTGCTGCAGCGTCGTCTTGCCGTCGATGTAGCGTATGGCCGAGCGCAGGCTGAGCACATCGTTGAAGCGATGGTCGAACAGTGCGGTCAGGCTGTAGACGCGCGAGTCGATGCGGTCGAAGTCGGGGTCACCGATGAAGGTGGAAGGATCCAGGCGGCGCCCGGGCGGTGCCAGCAGGGTCGCGGCCAGCGGCAGGAACTGCTGGCTGGAGCCGGTCCTGTCGTGCTGGTAGCTGGCCAGCAGGGTGAGCGTGCTGCGTTCGCCGCGCCAGCTGACCGAGGGGGCCAGATAGACGCGGTCGTCCTTCAGTACATCGGTCTGCATGTTCGACTCACGCAGCAGCCCGACGAAGCGGCCGGCAAGCGTACCGGCATCGTTCAATGCACCGCTGAAGTCTCCCTGCAGCTGCCTGCGGTCGAAACTGCCGAGCTGCACGCCGACCTCGCCAGCGAGGGCGCCGAAAACCGGGCGCTTGCTCATCGCATTGATGATGCCGCCGGTGGCGCCGGCACCGTACAGCACCGAGGACGGGCCGCGCAGTACTTCCACGCGTTCCAGGCCATAGATTTCCGGGCGGGCGAGGGGGCTGAACCCGTAGCTGCGGCGCAGGCCATCCTGGTACTGCACCGGGTCCAGCCCGCGTACCGAGGTCGCGTCGTTGCGGGTATCCAGGCCCCAGGCATCGGCGGTCACGCCGGCGCTGTAGCGCAGCACTTCCTGCAGGTTGTGCGCACCGCGGTTGGTGAACAGCTGCTGGGTGACCACGCTGATCGCCTGTGGGGTCTCGGTCAGGGCGGTATCGGTCTTGGTCGCGGTGCTGGCCCGCTCGGCCACTACGGTCACTTTGTCCAATGTGCGTGCCGCCGAGCCGTCCTGGGCCTGGGCGATGGCCGAGGCCAGCAGGGGGGGCAGGGCGAGCGTGTACAGCAGCGGGCGGCGCGGCGACAGGGCGGGCATCGTCAGGAATCCGGGAAGGCGGTGACGGCGGATTATCCGGATGCCTGTCTACAAATACAAATGATTCCCAAATGCGATTGAAGCCCCCGGGCCCGGTGTCAGGGCAGGCCGTCTGCGGCGCCTCGGATGCTCAGCCAGGCGCCGCCGCCCGGGGCGCTGCCCGCGCGCAGCCGGAAGCCGTGCAGGCCGGCGATGGCAGCCACGATCGACAGTCCCAGCCCGAACCCCGGTCCCTGGCCGGCGCTGCTGCTGCCGCGGAAGAAACGCTGGTAGATCAGCGTGCGGTCCTGCGGCGGGATGCCAGGTCCATTGTCGATCACATCGATCCTCGGGGCGCCGTGATCGTCGACCGCACGCAGCAGGATGCGGCCGTGTGCAGGGGTGAACTGCAGGGCGTTGGACAGCAGGTTCGCCACCGCTTCGAACAACAGTTCACGGTCGCCACGCAGCAGGCCAACCTGTGGATACACCTGCAACTCCAGCACCTGCTGCTTCTCTTCGGCCAGTGGCAGGTAGAACTGGTGCAGTTCCTGCAGCAGCTCGGCAAGGTCGACCTCGTCGAACGCCGAGCGCCGCTGGTGGCTTTCCAGTTCGGAGACACGCAGCAGCGCGGTAAAACGTGCCATCAGCATGTCCGTTTCAGCCAGTGCCTTGTCCAGCGGGTCGGCATGGGCATCCTGTTCGTCCAGACCCACGCGCATCCGGTACAGATGCGCCCGCAGCCGCGTCAGCGGGGTGCGCAGATCGTGGGCGATGCTGTCGCATACGCCTTTGACCTCGGTCATCAGCTGCTCGATGCGCTCCAGCATGGCGTTGACGATGCTCGACAGCCGATCGATCTCGTCGCGACGGTTGGACACCGGCAGGCGCTGGCCGAGGTCGCCGGCGACGATGCGGCTGGTGGCGGCTTCGATCTGCTGGATCCGCTTCAGCGGGCGCCGGCGCAGCAGATGCCAGCCCACCAGGCCGGGAATCACGGTCAGCGACACGCCCCACAGCAGTGCATCGAGAATGATGCTGTTGACCGCCATGAGCTTGCCGTTCTGGCGCACGAATACCAGCGTCCTGCCATCGCGGGTCACCACGCCGAGCGCTCTGCCACCGTTGTCGTAGCGGCCATCGGCCAGCGTCCAACCGTCCACCGCATGCGAGTTGCCATCCAGCGGCAATCCCTCGGGGATGGCCGTCAGCGGGCCCGCCATCGGCACGCCGGCCTTGTCGAACAACCCATAGGTATAGACCTGGTGCAGATCGAAGCGCTGGCTGTCACGCAGCGCTTCATCCAGCGCCGGCCCGTCGAAGCTCATGAACAAGTGGGCGCGCTGCTGCAGGCCCGATTCGGTCAGGTCATTGAGGTAATCCGAGATGCGCCAGTACATGACCCCCAGCAGCAGGCTCGACCAGGCGACGAACAGAATGCAGTACAACCCGAGCAGACGGCTGCTGGACGAACGCCACTGGTCAGGGTTGCGCATCGAAGACATAGCCGGTTCCACGCACGGTGGTGATGGGTTGCGGGCGGCCCGGCTGCTCGATGCGCTTGCGAACACGGCCGATGTGGACGTCGATCAGGTTGGTGCCGGGGTCGAAGTGATAGCCCCAGACTTCCTGGAACAACATGCTGCGGGTGACGACCTGGCCGGCGTTGCGGACCAGGAATTCGAGCAGCTTGAACTCCGTCGGCAGCAGGCTGATCTCCTGCCCGCCACGCCGGGCCGAACGGGTCATCAGATCCAGTTCGAGGTCGCCGGCGCGCAGGACATTGTCTGCAGGGCCGGCCTGGCTCTGGCGACGGATCAATACCTCCACGCGGGCCGCCATTTCGTCGGACGCGAAGGGCTTGGTCAGGTAGTCGTCGCCCCCCGCACGCAGGCCGCGTACACGCTCGTCCACATCCGACAGCGCGCTGATCATCAGCACGGGGGTGACGATGCCTTCGCGGCGCAGGACAGTGACCAGCGCCAGGCCGTCGATGCCGGGCAGCATGCGGTCCAGGGTGATCACCGCGTAGTCGCCCGCACGCGCCAATGCGAGGCCGGCAGTGCCATCAACGGCAACGTCGACCTCGAAGCCATGACTGCGCAGTTCGGTTGCGATTTCCTCCGAAGTGACAAGGTCGTCCTCGATGGTGAGTACGCGCGGCATGGGCCAGTGTGCAGGTTGGATGGCTGCCATCCTCGCAACCGCGCGCGGTGACTGCAAATGAAAAATGTTTCATGCGCGATTCGCCGGAATCCGCGCACAGGTCTTCTATATTCGGCGCCGAGCGTCTCCCCCCGGCGCGCGGAATCCCGGCCACCGATGAACGTCCTGCACATCCCCCTGCCACGCTGCGCCCGGGCACCGCGGATCCGGCGGCCATTGCTGCTTGCGCTCGTTCTGCTCGGCCTGTTGACGGCCTGCGGCAAGGATGCGCCCAAGCCGGCCGGCAGGCTTCACGAGGTGGAGGTGCTGACCCTGCAGGAAAGGCCGCTGGCGATGGAACAGGAGCTGCCGGGGCGAACCATCGCATCGCAGGAGTCGGATGTGCGCCCGCAGGTGGATGGCGTGCTGGTGAAACGCCTGTTCGAGGAGGGCGAAACCGTGCGTGCCGGGCAGCCCTTGTTCCAGATCGAACCTGCCCTGTACCAGGCGGCGCTGAATCAGGCTCAAGCCAACCTGAAAACCGCCGAAGCGGCGGCAGTCACCGCACGCCTGCGCGCGCAACGGATGCAAGCGCTGGGCGGCGAGCAGCTGGCCGCGCGCCAGGACGTGGACGACGCCGTTGCCAATGGACAGCAGGCGGCGGCCGCCGTACAGGCAGCGCAGGCGAGCTTGGACACTGCGCGCACACGGCTGGGTTTTGCCACGGTCACAGCACCAATTGCCGGGCGCATCGGTCGTGCGCTGTTCACGCCGGGTGCGCTGGTCACCTCGGGCCAGGCCGACCCGCTGGCGCGGATCCAGCAGGTCGACCCGATGAACGTGGACATCACCCAGTCCAGCAACGAGTATCTGGCGCTGCGCCGCGCGATCGCCGACGGCGGCGTGCAGGCCACCACCGCTGCGGTGCGGCTGCGCCTGTCCGATGGCAGTGCGTATCCGTTGCCCGGCACCCTGGAATTTGCCGACATAGACGTGCAGCAGGAAACCGGCAGCATCACCCTGCGTGCCCGTTTTCCCAATCCCGCCGGGCAGCTGCTGCCGGGAATGTATGTGCGGGCGCAGGTGGGGCAGGGCACGCAGCAGCAGGCGCTGCTGGTGCCGCAGTCGGCGGTGGACCGCAGCCCGAAGGGCGAGGCGCAGGTGTGGGTGGTGGACGAGGGCGGCAAGGCGAAGCTGCGCCTGTTCCGTACCGCCCGCGCGATCGGCGACCAGTGGCTGGTGCTGGATGGCGTCGTTGCCGGCGAACGGGTGGTCGTGGCCGGTGCACAGGGGCTCTCCGATGGCATGGCCGTGCAGGTGAAACCCGCGGCGGCAGTCACGCCAGCAGCCACCGGGAAGGACTGAGCCCATGCTGCCGCGCTTCTTCATCCACCGCCCGGTATTCGCCTGGGTGCTGGCGATCTGCATCATGGCCTTCGGCGCGATCGCCGTCAGCCAGCTGCCGGTCGAGCAGTACCCGGACATCGCACCGCCGCAGGTCAACATCACCGCCAACTACACCGGCGCCTCGGCGCAGACGGTGGAAGACAGCGTCACCCAGGTGATCGAACAGCAGATCAAGGGCATCGATCACCTGCTGTACTTCTCATCCACCAGCTCGTCGTCGGGACAGGCGCGGATCACCGTCACCTTCGACCAGAGCGCCAATCCGGACATCGCCCAGGTCCAGGTGCAGAACAGCGTCAACCAGGCCATCAACCGGCTGCCGCAGGAAGTGCAGCAGCAGGGTGTGACCGTGGCGAAGTCGCAGGGTGACTCGCTGATGGTGGTATCGCTGTATGACACCAGCCGGCGCATGGAACGGGTGGACGTTTCCGACTTCCTGGTCAGCAACGTGCAGGATCCGATCAGCCGCATCCCGGGTGTCGGCGAGATCAATGTGTTCGGCTCGGCGTATGCGATGCGCGTGTGGCTGGACCCGCACAAGTTGCGTGCCTACGACCTGATGCCGGCCGACGTGCGCACGGCTATCCAGGCCCAGAACACCCAGGTCACCGCCGGTGAGCTGGGGGCGTTGCCGTCCAGCGCGACGCAGAGCCTGAATGCAACCGTCACCGCGCAGTCGCGCCTGCAGACGCCCGAACAGTTCCGCGCGATCATCCTGCGCACGTTGCCCAGCGGCGCCGCCGTGCACCTGGGCGACGTGGCACGGGTGGAGATCGGTGCCGAGAACTACCAGACCAGCAGCTATCTCAATGGCTATCCGGCGGCGGGTTTCTCGGTCACGCTGGCCTCCGGCGCCAATGCGCTGGCCACCGCGGATGCGGTCCGTGAGGAGATCGAGCGCCTGCGACCAACCTTCCCGCCCGGGCTGCAGGTCGCCTATCCCCGCGACAGCACACCGTTCGTGCGGGTCTCGATCGAGGGTGTCATCCATACCCTCATCGAAGCCATCGTGCTGGTGGTCGTGGTGATGTTCCTGTTCCTGCAGAACCTGCGTGCCACGTTGATCCCCGCGATCACGGTGCCGGTGGTGCTGCTGGGTACGTTCGGGGTGCTGGCGGTCGCCGGATTCACAATCAACACGCTCACCTTGTTTGCGATGGTGCTGGCGATCGGCCTGCTGGTCGACGACGCGATCGTGGTGGTGGAGAACGTGGAGCGCATCATCCACGACGAGCACCTGCCGCCACGCGAGGCCACCGAAAAATCGATGGGCGAGATCACCGGCGCGCTGATCGGTATCACCGTGGTGCTGGGCGCGGTGTTCCTGCCGATGGCCCTGTTCGGTGGTTCCACCGGCATCATCTATCGCCAGTTCTCGATCACCATTGCTTCGGCCATGGCGTTGTCAGCGCTGGTGGCGCTGACGCTGACCCCGGCGCTGTGCGCGACCCTGCTCAAGCCATCTTCGGCGCAGAAACCGCAGGGCCGCTTCTTCAGGGCGTTCAACCGGGGTGTCGAGCGCAGCCAGTTGGCCTATCAGGGAAAGCTCGGTGGCGTGGTCACCCACCCGCGCCGCTGGATGGCGTTCTACCTGCTGCTGGTGGTCGCCATGATTGCGCTGTACGCGCGGATGCCCACCGGCTTCCTGCCGGTGGAAGACCAGGGCCAGGTGACTTTCCAGTTCTCCACGCCGGAGGGCACGCCGATGGCGCGTACCGAAGCGCTGGGCGAACAGATCAGCCGCTACTTCATGCAGCACGAGAAGCAGAACCTGGACGTGGTGTTCGTGGTGGTCGGCCGCAACAATGCCGGCACCGGCCAGAATGCCGGACAGGGTTTCCTGGCGCTCAAGCCGTGGGACGAACGCAGGGGTGACAACACGGCTGCTGCCATCATCGCGCGCGCCAACGCCTACTTCCGTGCACTGCCCGACGCAAAGGTCAATGTGCTGGCGCCACCGGCAGTACGCGGACTGGGCCAGTCCAGCGGCTTCGAACTGTGGCTGCAGGACACCAGTGCAGCCGGGCGCGTGGCCCTGCAGGCAGCGCAGGAACAGGTGGTGCGTGCGGCCGGCGAAGACGACGGGCTCACCTCGGTGCGCCTGAACGGCCTGGGTGACAAGGCTGAGCTGCGGCTGGACATCGACCATGCCCAGGCCAGTGCACTGGGCCTGTCCCAGGCCGACATCAATTCCACCCTGTCGGCGGCCTGGGGCGGCAGCTACATCAATGATTTCCTCGATCGTGGCCGGGTCAAGCGGGTCTACATGCAGGGCGACCAACCCTACCGCAGCGTGCCCGATGACATCGGCCAATGGTATGTGCGCGGCGGCAATGGGCAGATGGCGTCGTTTGCCAGCTTCGCCAGCAGCCACTGGGCGCGCGGGCCGCAGCTGCAGCAGCGCTTCAACGGTCTGCCGGCCATGCAGATCCAGGGCAGTGCCGCAGAAGGGCGCAGTTCGGGTGAAGCGATGCAGCACATGCAGGCACTGGTTGCCGGCCAGCCGGGATTCGACCTGCAGTGGAGCGGACTGTCCTACCAGGAGCAGCTGGCCAGCAACCAGACGGTGTGGCTCTACCTGGCCTCGATCGCCTTCATCTTCCTGTGCCTGGCTGCGCTCTATGAAAGCTGGACGGTGCCGGTGGCCGTGGTACTGGTGATTCCGCTGGGCGTGATCGGCACGGTGCTGGCGACCACCGCTGCGGGCTTCGTCAACGACATCTACTTCCAGGTCGGGCTGCTGACCACCATCGGCCTATCGGCGAAGAATGCGATCCTGATCGTGGAGTTCGCCGAGGCCCGTTATCGCGCGGGCAGTTCAGCGCTGGAGGCTGCACTGGAGGGCGCACGCCTGCGCCTGCGGCCGATCGTGATGACCTCGCTGGCGTTCGTCGCCGGTGTCATTCCGCTGGCGCTGGCTACCGGTGCCGGTGCGGTCAGCCGGCGGGAGATCGGCATGAGCGTGATCGGCGGCATGGTCTCCGGCACCGTGCTGGCGGTGGTGCTGGTGCCGCTGTTCTTCGTACTGGTACGCCGCCTGGGCCGGTCACGGCTGCAGACGTGACGGCCGCCGCGACCGTTGTCATCTGGCTGCCGCAGCGCCATCACCCGTTCTTTGCCCTGGCGTCGCTAGGGTAGGTCGTCCCCGTCCCCCACGGAGACCCGCCATGTGGCTGTTCGATCATCTCTGGCCTGGCCGCAGGCCGCTCCCTGCCCCGGTTACGGTGGCGCCGCAGGCCGTGCCACGCAGACCCTGGCTGAAGCGGCCGGCGCGGGCCGGTCGCAGCGGCATGGCACCCTGGCAGAAGGTTGCCGCGCCGCCGCGGCGCAAGCATCACTAGGTGGTGCGGTCAGCAGGGTGGTTGACACCGTCGTTGACAGGAATGATGCCCAGCGCGAACGGGTCGATGCCCTCCAGGCAGGCCACGTTGTAGCCGTACTGGTCGGGGTTGGAGCGGCGCCGGTGATGGGTATAGATGCCGCACACGCCGCAGAAGTAGTGCTCGGCCACATGGGTGTTGAACTGGTACAGCTGCAGGTGGCTCTGTCCGCGCAGCACCAGCAGGCCCTCGCGGCCGACGCTGGCGGCGATGGCGCCACGGCGGCGGCACATCGAGCAGTCGCAGCGGCGCGGATCGACAATGCCGTCAGGCAGGTCCAGCAGCAGCTCGACCGTACCGCAGTGGCAGGTCGCCCGGTGCTGGGGTTGGACCGGAACGCCGGCCACGGAAGTGATGCCCATCATTGCTCCTGTGAAGTGGAACGCGGCCGCAGGGGCCGCCGCCGACGGTGCGCCGGCCTGCCTGAACGGACCGTAGATGCCACGGTGAACCGGCTTGTGGCTAACTATGCGGCTTCAGGACCGCGACAGGATGCCAGTGAACGCCGCAGGACGATGGATGACAGGAAGTGCCATGGCGCTGCTGGCGCTGTGGGTGACCGGGCTGCTGGCCTATCAGTTGCCGGGGCCGGGCTGGCTGGTTAACGGCGTTGCCGGGGTGTGGCTGCTGGTGGCGCTGTGGACATCGTGGCGGGTCGCGCGGGGCCGTGCCTCGCGCCGCCTGGGCCTGGCGTTCGGGGCATCACTGGCACTGGCTGGTCTGTGGTGGTTGCTGCTGACGCCGCGCCAGGACCGGCTGTGGGCCGATGACGTGGCGCAGCGCCTGCGCGTGGTGTCCTTCGATGGCCGTCATGTCGTGCTGGACAACGTGCGTGATTTCAGCTGGCGCACCGAAACCGACTACGACGCGCACTGGGTGCGCCGCGAGTACGACCTGGACCAGCTTCGCTCGGCCGACCTGGTGCTGTCGTACTGGATGGGCCCGGCCATCGCCCATACGCTGATCTCGTTCGGATTCGAGGATGGCCGCCACGTGGTCTTCTCGCTGGAGATCCGCAAGGAGCGCGGTGAATCGTTCTCGGCGCTGGGCGGCTTCTTCCGCAAGTTCGAGATGACCCTGGTGGCTTCAGAAGAGACCGACATCATCCGTACCCGCACCAACGCACGTGGCGAGGATGTCTACCTGTACCGCCTGCATGGCATGGACCGCGCACAGTTGAAGGAACTGTTCGCCGCGTACATCGCGCAGGCCCGCGAACTGGATGCGAAGCCGGGCTTCTACAACACGCTGACCAGCAACTGCACGACCATCGTTTTCGACCTGGCCCGCCACATCGCGCCACGCCTGCCGCTGGACTACCGCCTGCTGCTGTCCGGTTACCTGGCCGAGTATGCGCAGGAGGTCGGTGCGCTCACCCCAGGCGTGCCGTACGCCGAGCTGCATGACAAGGGCCGCATCACCCGGCGTGCGCTGGGCCTGGGCGATGGCCCGCACTTCTCCACCGTGATCCGCCAGGGCGTGCCCGGCACCGAGCAGGACCCCCGGTAATGACCCGATTTTTCCCAGCCCGCTGGCAGCGCCTGCTGCCGGTGTTGTTCGCCGCCATCCTGCTGCTGGGCAGCAGCGGCTGCGCGATGGTCACCGTCAAGCAGGTCAAATCCAGCGATTCGCTGGTCAACAAGCGCGCCGACGTGCTCAACACCGGCAAGCTCAGCCCGGCCGCGCGCGAGACGCTCAGCGCGGCAGGCCTGGACGAGTCGCAGTGCGAGAAGGACTTCCTGGTCTGCCGCAGCACGCTGCTGATGACCGACGACCTGAATGTCGAGCAGCGGCTGTCGGCGCTGTCCGAACTGTGGGTGAAGGCGGCGCTGGCGCTGACCCCGAAGAAGACCGCGGCTGGCGATCCGCCGATGAGCGATGCGGCGCTGGATGCCTGGCTGGAGGCCGCGCGCTATGCGTATGCCTACCTGTTCTACAGCGGTCGATCACCGTCCAACCGCGCCTTTGAAGATCGGCAGACCCAGGTGCGCGACTACTACAACTATGCGGCGGAGAAGGCGGCGGTGGTGCTGTTCGTTCGCGCGCGTGCCGCTGCATTGGCCGGCGAGGACTATACGAAGCCGATTTCGGTCGGCAGCTGGTCGCTGGCCTCCAACTACCAGCAGCTGAACCTGAAGAGCATTCCTGCGCAGCTGGTGCCGGCTGGCACGGTCAGCTTCGTCGGCCTGCGCAGTACCTATCGCCGCGATGGCTTCGGTGCCGAGCTGGTGATGGTGATGGACCCGCCGAAGCTGGTCGCACCGGTGATCGCGGCGGATGGCCCGAAGGCAGAGTCCGCACAGGACGACGGGGACGATGAGGGCGATGCGCGCCGTGGTCGCCGCCACCGCCATGACGACGCGGTGCCCGAGTTCAGTGAGATGTCCTCGATCAACGTCACCGCACTGCTGCGTTTCGAGGGCAGCAGCCTGGACGACGTGATGCGCACGCGCCGGGTCGAGCTGGATGCCTATTCGCCGGAAGCGACCGAGCGCATCACCCTGCACGGTGAGCAGGTACCGCTGGCCGGCAATTTCACCGCCGCCTATGGCCTGTGGCTGGCGCAGAGTGGCTTCGCCCGGCAGTCGTTGCGCACCCTGTTCGGCATGAGCGAGGGCATCGGCGAGCCGCATATCTACCTGATGCAGCCGTGGGACCCCAACCGCCGCATCATCTTCATGCTGCACGGTCTGGCCAGCAGCCCGGAAGCGTGGGTGAACCTGGCCAACGAGATCATGGGCGATCCCGAGCTGCGTCAGCAGTTCCAGGTCTGGCAGGTCTATTACCCGACCAATGCGCCGATCGCATTGAACCGCTACGAGATCGCCAATGCGTTCAACGACACGCTGAAGCATTTCGACCCCAACGGCAGCACGCGTGCATCGAAGGACATGGTCTACATCGGCCACAGCATGGGCGGTGTACTGGCCCGGCTGCTGGTGAGCGACTCGGGCGACGTGCTGTGGAATGACCTGTTGGCCAACTACGACCTGAAGGGTGAACGGCTGAAGCGGGTGCAGAACAAGCTGGGTCCGCTGCTGCATTTCAAGGCACAGCCGAACGTGGAACGCGCGATCTTCATCGCCGCGCCGCACCAGGGCACCGACATTGCCGGCAACAAGGTCGGTCGGCTGATCGGTCGCCTGGTACGCCTGCCGCTGACCATCCTCGGCAAGTTCGAGGACGTGTTCATGGCACTGGCGCAGGCCGAGCAGCAGGTCGATGGCACCGCCAAGCCGAAGATTCCGAACAGCATCGACAACCTCAAGGCCAGCGATCCATTCGTGAAGGCCGCCGCACAGCTGCCGATCGAAGCGGGCCTGAAGTACCACTCGATCATCGCCCAGCGCAAACCGGAACTGCCGGTGGAGAAGTCCGATGACGGGCTGGTGCCGTACTGGAGCGCACACCTGCCGGGCGCGCTGTCGGAGAAGGTGATCATCTCCGGTCACAGTGTGCAGGAAACGCCGCAGGCGGTACTGGAAGTGCGGCGCATCCTGCATCGGGACATCGATGACATGGGGGCCGCTGCCCGGTAGTTCCGGCCGCTGGCCGGCACTACCCCAATGCGGCTGCCTACACCCGTCGCGCGATCACCGTGGCCAGTACGGCCAGGCCGAAGGTGATCGCCAGGCACAGCAGATAGCCCGTGCGGGGTGCGGATTCCACGAACAGCGCGAACAGCGCGCCGGATACCGCCAGCGCGGTGGTCACCGACAGCGCTTCGCTCAGCTGCAGTGCCGAGGTATTGGCACCCTGTTCATGGGGTGCCGACAGCGACAGGGTCAGCACGGACAAGCTGGCGTAGATCATGCCCATGCCGAAGCCGGTCATCGCCCAGCCGACCAGTGAGACGGACAGTGGCACCGCGCTGAACAGCACGGCCAACGTGGCGGTGATGCCGGCCGTCATCAGGGCCGTACCTGTACGCAGCAATTGCTGGCGGGACCAGCCGCGCCGCTGGTGGCCCTGCAGCCATGAGCCGGCGAACCAGCCCAGCGCACCGAGGCTGAGTACGGCGCCTGCCCAACTGGGCGAGAGCCCGCGTTCACGCTGCAGCAGCAGCGGCAGGTAGGCCTCGCAGGCGAAGAAGGCCGCAGCGGCGATGCCACGCAGTGCGATCACGCTGGGCAGCCCACGGTGCAGGAGCAGCGTACCGGCGGGCAACAGGCGGTGCACGCACAGCAGCAGTGCCATCATCGCCACGCCGATGCAGAGCAGCGCGGCCACACCCTGCTGCTGACCACCGACGTACAGCAGCAACGCGGCCAGCGAGGCACCGCTGGCTCAGCGCACCACGTTGCCGGTTCCATTGTCGCTGTTGCCGTTGGAGGACGCCTGCATGCGTGCCAACGCCGGGCGCAGCAGCAGGGCGGCCGGCACTGCCAGCAGCGGTACTGCCAGGAACACCCAGCGCCAGCCAAGGTGCTGGACGATCAGGCCACTCAGTGCCGGGCCGATCATCGATGGCACCACCCAGCCTGCGGAGAAGGCCGCGAACACCTTCGGTCGCAGGTGCTCGGGGTAGCTGCGTCCGACCATCACATACAGCGAGACCGATATCGCACCCGCGCCCAGGCCCTGCATCAGGCGTCCGGCCACCAGCATGCCCATGCGCATTGCGAAGCCGGCGAGCAGCAGGCCCAGCACGAAGCACGCCAGGCCGTACCACAGCGGGCGTGCCGGTCCATGGCGGTCGGCCCAACGTCCTGCCAGGGTCATGCCGATCACGCTGGTGGCCAGCGTGCCACCGAAGGCCAGCGCATACAGGCGCAGGCCGTCCAGTGCCACGGCCACGGTCGGCATGGCGGCCGCCACCGCCAAGGCCTCGAAGGCGTGCAGCGCGACCAGTGCGACCATGCCGATGGTGGTGGCGCGGTAGCGGGCGGACAGGATCGAAGTGTCGGCCGGTGTACCGGCGTTGGCGGGGGCGAGCGTGGGGGTCATACGGGTCGGATGCGGGCCGCGCTTGTCAACAGCCGGCGAAGATAGCAGCATGACACCTCAACTGCAGTTGAGGTCAAGCAATGGTGTCCCAGGAACTGAGCGTTGGCGAAGTCTCCCAGCGCAGCGGCGTGGCTGTTTCCGCGCTGCATTTCTACGAGCGCAAGGGGCTGATCAGCAGCCTGCGCACCTCGGGCAACCAGCGTCGCTACAGCCGTGACGTGCTGCGACGGCTGGCGGTGATCCGCGTGGCGCAGCGGGTAGGCATGCCACTGGAAGCCGTCGGACGTGCCTTCGAAAGCCTGCCCGAGGGTCGCGCGCCGACCAAGGCGGATTGGGCCAAGCTGTCCGCGCGCTGGCGCACCGAACTGGAGGAGCGCATCCACATGCTGGAACTGCTGCGCGACGAACTGACCGGCTGCATTGGCTGCGGCTGCCTGTCGCTGCAGCGCTGTCGCCTGGCAAACCCGGAAGACATCCTCGGCGAACGCGGCGACGGCCCGATGCGCTGGGAGTGAACGACAAATAGGGGACGCGCTCCCGGTAGTGCCGGGCCATGCCCGGCGGACGAAAACGACTTAATCCCCTCCGTCCCCTTTTGCTACCAGACCGTGATCGTCTCGCCGCTCTGGATGCCTTCCACTGCACGCTGGAAGGCCAGCGCCGCGCGTTGCGCGCTTACCGCTTCAAAGCCCGGGAAGTAGGGCCCGTACGCCGCCATCGATTCGATCAGCACGTTAGGGCTCACCACGTTGATGCGCAGGCCTTGTGGCAGCAGCTCCAGCGCGGCCGCGCGCACGAAGCCTTCCAGTGCCGTGTTCACGGCGGTGGCATTGACGCCGTCGCGGATCGGCTGCGCGCTGATGATGCCGCTGGTCAGGGTGATCGAGCCGCCTGCTTTGAGGTGGTGCTGGGCAGCCAGTGCCAACCGCACCTGCCCCAGCAGCTTGTCCTGCAGCCCGATGTTGAACTGTGCTGGCGTCATTGCCTTCAGTGGGCCGAAGTGCACCGAGCCGGTGGTGGAAATGACCGCATCCACCGGGCCGGTGCGTGCGAACAGTTCGGCAACGCTGGCGTCGTCAGTCAGGTCCACGCGCAGTTCGCCGCTGCGGCGACCGGCGGGCAGGATCTCGTGCTGCTGTCCGAGCTGGCGGGCAACCGCCTGGCCAAGGGTGCCGCTGGCACCGACAAGGAGAATCTTCATGGTCGTTCCTTGCGAGGGGATGGGCGCAGTCTGCGCCCTCACAGGTGGGTTAGGTAAGGGGCGTATGCTTCGCTGATTCCTAACTCTGGATTAGCAATGGATACCCTTCGCTGCATGCAGGCCTTCGTTGCCGTCGCTGAGCGCGGCAGCTTTGCCGGCGCCGCCGAACAGCTGCATGTCTCGGCGGTGATGGTCGGCAAGTACATCCAGCAGCTGGAGGCGCATCTGGGTACGGCCCTGCTGCAGCGGAATACCCGCCGCCAGCGGTTGACCGAAGCCGGCAGCGCCTATCTGGCGGGTTGCCGGCAGGTGCTGGAGCAGGTGCAGCAGGCCGAGGCCGATGTGGCCGGCCTGCAGGTGCAGCCGCGCGGGCTGCTGCGGGTCAGCGCGCCGACCACGTGGGGCAGCTGTGTGCTGGCGCCACACCTGGCCACGCTGTTGCGCGCGCAGCCGCAGTTGAACATCGAACTGGATCTGAGCAACCGCCGTGTGGATCTGATCGAAGACGGCTTCGACGTGGCGATCCGGGTCGGGCCGCTGCCGTCGCAGGAGGTGGTGGCGCGGCCGCTGCCACCGTATGCGATGAGCCTGTGCGCGTCGCCGTCGTACCTGCGCCGGCGGGGGACGCCGCGCACGCCTGCGGACCTGATGGAACATGATTGCCTGAGTCACCTGGCATGGCGCGGTGGCCACGGCTGGCAGCTGGCCAGCGGTGAACAGGTGGACTGGGAAGCGCGTCTGACCTGCAATGATGGTTTCGCGTTGCGCGAAGCTGCCGTGGCCGGGGCGGGGTTGGTGTTGCAGCCGACCGCACTGCTGGCCAGCGAGATCGCCGCGGGTCGCCTGAAACCCCTGCTGCGCGACCATCTTCCCGCGCCGCGGCCGATGCACCTGATCTATCTGCCCGACCGCAGGCCACGCCCCCGGCTGCAATGCTTCGTTGATTTCGTCTTGACCACATTGGGGCGGTAGATGGGGTCAGATTCCTTTGCCTCGGCAAAGGGATCTGACCCCAGGGGATCAATCATTCGCCGCAGACAGCTCCTGCCCACGCACCTGCGCGGCTCGCAGCGCGTTGCCCACCAGCGCCTCGAACCCACCGGCCTGGAAGCTCTCGATCGCGGCCTGGGTGGTGCCGTTGGGCGAGGTCACCCGACGGCGCAGTTCGGCCGGGCTTTCACCGGCCTCATCGAGCATGCGCGAGGCACCCAGCAGGGTCTGCACCACCAGCGTGCGTGCCGCGTCCGCCGGCAGGCCCTGGGCGATGCCGGCCGCTTCCATCGCTTCGGCCAGCAGGAACACATAGGCCGGGCCACTGCCGGATACGGCAGTGACCGAATCCATCAGTGCTTCGCTGTCGATCCACACGGTGCGGCCTGCACTGGCCAGCACCTTCTCGGCCTGTGCGTGCTGCTGCGCATCCACCGAAGGCGTGGCATACAGACCGGTTACACCGGCGCCGAGCAGGGCCGGCGTGTTGGGCATCGCGCGTACCACCGGCAGCGTGCCGCCCAGCCAGCGTTCCAGCTGCGCACTGGTGATGCCGGCAGCAATCGACACCACCAGCGGCCGGGTCGCCTGGGCCAGCGACTGCAGCGACTGGCAGACCTCGCGCAGTACCTGCGGCTTCACCGCCAGCAGCCAGGTGCTGCCCTGCGCGGCGGCATCGGCCGCGTTGTCGTGTACCTGCACGCCGAAGTCGGCAGCCAGCGACTCGCGCAGCGCTGCAACCGGTTCGGCCACATGGATGTGTACGGCGGGTACGCCCTGGCGGACCAGGCCGGCGATCAGGCTGCGTGCCATGTTGCCGCCGCCGATGAAGGTGATGGATTCAGCTGCCATGGAAATCTCCTTGGGAAATCAGGTCGGGCGCGGGCGCGCGCCGAACAGGGCGGTACCGATGCGCACCAGGGTGGCACCTTCGGCGATGGCTTCGGCGTAGTCGCTGCTCATGCCCATCGACAACGTATCGACCTGCGGATGCTGGACGGCAAGCGACTGGAAAAGTGTGCGCATGCGCACGAACGCATCCCGGCGGCGTTCGGCCTCGGGCCATGGCGCGGGAATCGCCATCAGGCCACGCAGGTGCAGGGTGGGTTCGCTGGCAATCGCGGTGGCCAGTTCCTCCGCCTGCTCCGGCGCACAGCCGTGCTTGCTGGATTCGTCGTCGATGTTGACCTGGATCAGTACGTTCAGCGGGCCTCGCGCCGCAGGGCGATGGCGCGCCAGTACGGTCACCAGCTTGAGCCGGTCCACGCTCTGCACCCAGTCGAAATGCGTGGCCACCGCATCGGCCTTGTTCGACTGCAGGTGGCCGATCAGGTGCCATTCCAGCGCCAGGTGCTGCAGCGCCTGCATCTTGGCCAGTGCTTCCTGCACGTAGTTCTCGCCGAAGGCGTGCTGGCCCTGCGCGGCCAGCGCGGCCACGGCCTCGGCCGGCTGGGTCTTGGACACCGCCAGCAGGCGTGGCTCGGGCCTGCCAGCGGCCTCGGCGGCGGCATGCAGGTTGCTCAGGATCTGGGGCAGGGGAGTGGCCACGTAACGCGTTCCGTTGATTCAGGAGGCTATACTGCCGCCCGGGGAAAGATCCTTCCAGTCGAAGCCGTTATTGGGGAGTAGCCGCTCATGGATATCGCCGAACTGCTGGCGTTTTCCGTAAAGAACAAAGCGTCCGACCTGCACCTGTCCGCAGGCCTGCCGCCGATGATCCGCGTGGACGGCGACGTTCGCCGGATCAACATTCCAGCCCTGGACCACAAGCAGGTCCATGCGCTGGTGTACGACATCATGTCCGACAAGCAGCGCCGCGATTACGAGGAATTCCTCGAAGTGGACTTCTCCTTCGAGATTCCGTCGCTGGCGCGCTTCCGAGTGAACGCGTTCAACCAGAACCGCGGCGCCGGTGCGGTATTCCGTACCATTCCGTCCGAAGTGCTGACCCTGGAAGACCTTGCCTGTCCGCCGTTGTTCCGCGAAGTGATCCAGCAGCCGCAGGGCCTGATCCTGGTGACCGGCCCGACCGGCTCGGGCAAGTCGACCACGCTGGCGGCGATGATCGACTACATCAACAAGAACGAATACGGCCACATCCTCACCGTCGAGGATCCGATCGAATTCGTGCACACCTCGCAGAAGTGCCTGATCAACCAGCGCGAAGTGCACCGCGACACGCATGGCTTCAACGAAGCGCTGCGCTCGGCGCTGCGTGAAGACCCGGACATCATCCTGGTGGGCGAACTTCGTGACCTGGAAACCATCCGCTTGGCGCTGACCGCCGCCGAAACCGGCCATCTGGTGTTCGGCACCCTGCATACCAGCTCGGCGGCCAAGACCATCGACCGCATCATCGACGTGTTCCCGGCCGGCGAAAAGCCAATGGTGCGCTCGATGCTGTCCGAATCGCTGCGTGCGGTGATCTCGCAGGCGCTGCTGAAGAAGGTCGGCGGCGGTCGTACCGCAGCGTGGGAAATCATGGTCGGCACCCCGGCCATCCGCAACCTGATCCGCGAGGACAAGGTGGCGCAGATGTATTCGGCCATCCAGACCGGCCAGCAGTACGGCATGATGACCCTGGACCAGCACCTGCAGGACCTGGTCAAGCGCAGCCTGATCACCCGCAACCAGGCCCGAGAGTACGCCAAGGACAAGCGCCTGTTCGAGTAAGGCGGGGCAGCGACGGGCGGCCCGCAATGGCGCGGCCGCTCCGTTTTGTTTCCTCCACCGACCGTCACCTGGTTAACCGCTTTCCGGGAGCCCGCCGTGAACACCACCGCGACCACCATCGACTTCACTTCGTTCCTCAAGCTGATGGCGCACCAGCGCGCCTCGGACCTGTTCATCACTGCCGGCATGCCACCGGCGATGAAGGTCAACGGCAAGATCTCGCCGATCACGCAGACCCCGCTCACGCCGCAGCAGAGCCGCGACCTGGTCCTCAACGTGATGACCCCGGCGCAGCGCGAGGAATTCGAGAAGACCCACGAATGCAACTTCGCCATTGGCCTGTCCGGTGTCGGCCGCTTCCGTGTCAGCTGCTTCTACCAGCGCAACCAGGTCGGCATGGTGCTGCGTCGCATCGAGACGCGCATCCCGACCGTAGAAGAACTGAGCCTGCCGCCGATCATCAAGACGCTGGCGATGACCAAGCGCGGCATCATTCTGTTTGTCGGCGCTACCGGTACCGGTAAATCGACTTCGCTGGCGGCGATGATCGGCTACCGCAACCAGAATTCGACCGGCCACATCATCACCATCGAAGACCCGATCGAGTTCGTGCACAAGCACGAAGGCTGCATCATCACCCAGCGTGAAGTCGGAATCGATACCGACAGCTGGGAAGCCGCGCTGAAGAACACCCTGCGCCAGGCGCCGGACGTGATCATGATCGGCGAGGTGCGTACCCGCGAAGGCATGGACCACGCCATCGCGTTCGCCGAAACCGGCCATCTGGTGCTGTGCACCCTGCACGCCAACAACGCCAACCAGGCGATGGACCGCATCATCAATTTCTTCCCGGAAGACCGCCGCAACCAGCTGCTGATGGATCTGTCGCTGAACCTCAAGGGCGTGGTCGCGCAGCAGTTGGTGCCATCGCCCGATGGCCGTTCGCGCAAAGTGGCGATGGAGATCCTGCTGGGCACGCCGCTGGTGCAGGACTACATCCGCGACGGCGAGATCCACAAGCTGAAGGAAGTGATGAAGGATTCGGTCCAGCTGGGCATGAAGACCTTCGACCAGAGCCTGTTCGAGCTGTACCAGGCCGGTGAGATCAGCTACGAGGATGCGCTGCGCTACGCCGACTCGCAGAACGAAGTGCGGCTGCGCATCAAACTCAGCCAGGGGGGCGATGCGCGCACCCTGTCGCAGGGGTTGGATGGCGTGGAGATCTCCGAGATCCGGTGACCCGCAGATCTGTAGAGTCGACTGTCAGTCGACTATCGCGCGCAGCGCGGGATTCTGCTGGCCGTTGGAAGTGCAGTCGACTCTACCCGGTGGGTTGGCGATTGATGAATTCCAGTCATGACCGACTGCCATCCAGTCGGTTCAATCCAGCGCCCCTGCAGGCGTATCGTCAGTGCTCGCCCTCTGGAGCATGATGATGCAGACACGTGAACTCGGCCGCAGCGGCCTGAAGGTCTCCGCCCTCGGCCTGGGATGCATGGGCCTGAGCCACGGCTATGGCCAGCCGGTCGAGCGCAGCCAGGGCATCGCCCTGCTGCACGCTGCGGTGGATCGCGGCGTGACCTTCTTCGATACCGCCGAAGTGTACGGTCCGTATACCAATGAAGACCTGCTCGGTGAGGCGCTGGCGCCGTACCGCGATAAACTGGTGATCGCCACCAAGTTCGGCTTCAAGGATGCGCGCGTCGACACCGGCCTGGACAGCCGTCCAGAGAACATCCGCGCGGTGGCCGAAGCCAGTCTCAAGCGCCTGCGTACCGATCATATCGACCTGTTCTACCAGCACCGCGTCGACCCGAACGTGCCGATCGAGGATGTGGCCGGCACCGTGCGCGACCTGATCGCCGAGGGCAAGGTCGGCCACTTCGGCTTGTCCGAAGCCAGCGCCGCTACCGTACGTCGCGCGCATGTCGTGCAGCCAGTAGCTGCAGTGCAGAGTGAATACTCGCTGTGGTGGCGCGAGCCGGAGCGCGAGCTGCTGCCGACCCTGCAGGAGCTGGGTATCGGCTTCGTGCCGTTCAGCCCGCTCGGCCGTGGCTTCCTGACCGGCGCGATCAACGCCGACACCACCTTCGACGCCAACGATTTCCGCAACACCGTGCCGCGTTTCGAAGTGGAAGCGCGTCGCGCCAACCAGGCGCTTGTGGATCGCATCAGCACGATTGCCGCTGCACGCGGTGCGACCCCGGCACAGGTGGCACTGGCCTGGCTGCTGGCGCAGGCATCGTGGATCGTGCCGATTCCGGGCACCACGAAGATCCATCGCCTGGAAGAAAACCTGGGCGCGGCCGACCTGCAGCTGACGCCGGAGGAACTGCAGCGCATCGCGCAGGCACTGGACGAAGTATCGATTGTCGGTGAGCGCTACAACGCGCAGCGCGCGGCCCAGGCCAAGGGCTGATCGTGGTGGGTGCGGACCGTTGGTGGTGGGTGCGGACCTTTGGTCCGCACTCCTTGACCCTCACCCCATGGGCCCGCGCAGCGCATCAAGCACCGTGCGCATCGCCACGGTCACGTGGCGGCGCGACGGGTAATACGCGTAGTAGCCATCGAAGTGCGGGCACCAGTCGTCCAGCACCGACTGCAATCGGCCATCGTCCAACATCGGCTGCACCTGGTCTTCCGGCAGCCACGCCAGCCCGCTGCCCGCCAGCGCGGCGGCGCGGGTCATGCCCATGCTGTTGAAGATCCACTGACCGCTCACGCGTACGCTCAGTTCGTTGCCGTCCTGGCCGAAATCCCACGGCATCAGCCCACCGTGGGTGGGCAGCCGCAGGGTCACGCAGTTGTGCGCGGCCAGGTCGTCCGGGTGCCGCGGTACCACGTGCTGGCGGAAATAGCTGGGTGCACCGACCACGCGCATGCGCAGCGGCGGGCTGACCGGCACGGCGATCATGTCGCGGGCCAGCCGCTCCCCCAGGCGGATGCCGATGTCGTAGCGCTCGGCGACGATGTCGGCAAGCCCGTAGTCGGCGGTCAGCTCGACCTTCAGATCCGGATACTGCTGCAGCAGCGGCGCCAGCCGTGGCCAGGCGATGTATTCGGCGGCATGGCCGGTGGCATTGATGCGGATGGTGCCGGCCGGGCGCTCGCGGTATTCGGCCAGCGCGGCTAGTCCGTCCTCGATCTCGGCCAGGCGCGGGGCGAGCGTTTCCAGCAGGTGGGCGCCGGCTTCGGTGGTGGACACGCTGCGCGTGGTGCGGGTCAGCAGGCGCACGCCAAGGCGCTGTTCCAGTCCGCGCATGGCATGGCTGAGCGCGGACTGGGAGACGCCCAGCTGGGCGGCGGCCCTGGTGAAGCTGCCCTCGCGGGCAACGTGCACGAAGGCCTGCAGGTCGTTGAGGTTTTCACGGGGCATGCTCGGATGATAAGGCTCCCGGATTGAACGGGCCTGTCGAATTCCGGCTCCCCGGTTCGTCGTACCGGCACATTCAATGCAAGGAGCTTCCGCATGAGCACTGAAAAGCCCAAGGGCCCGGCCTCGTATTTCCCCTCCATCGAGAAGACCTACGGGCAGCCGGTGGCGCACTGGTTCGGTCTGTTGTCGAAAAAAAAGGGGCTCAAGCACATGGAACTGGTCAGTTTCCTGAAGAGCGAGCACGGGCTGGGCCATGGCCACGCCAACGCGCTGGTGGCGCACCACCTGGCCGGCAGGGGCTGAGAGGGCAACCCGGCGCTGAACGGTTGCCGGCACCCTCGCCTCACAGGATGCAAGGGCGGGCAGACTGGGCGTCCATCCTCAGGCAGGACGTCCGCATGCAGGTCACGCTGGAAGCGATCACCGCCGACAACTACGAAGCCGTGTGCGATCTCGAGGTGAGCGAGGCGCAGCAGGATTTCGTGGCCGGCAATACCTGGTCGCTGGTGCAGGCAGCCTTCAATCCCGGTTACCAGACCCGCGCCATCCGTTCCGATGGCGAGTGGGTCGGGTTCTTCATGTGGGTGCCGGAGACGCCTCAGCGGGTGTCGATCTGGCGCTTCATGGTCGATCAACGCTGGCAGGGCCGAGGCATCGGTCGACGCGCGCTGGAACTGGCGCTGGCGCAGATCCGGGTCACGCCCGGTCTGGCCGAGATCGAGATCTGCTACAACCCGCGCAATCCGGTGGCCGGCGCCTTCTACGGCAGCTTTGGGTTCGTCGAGACCGGGATGGACGACGACGGAGAGGACATGCTGGCAGTGCTGCCTGCAGTGGTCCCGAAATAACCTGAATGGGCGGGGCTGGCTGAACGATTTCATCTGCAACTGTCATGCAGATCGTGTCTAATACCGCTCCCCACCTGCTGTTCCCCATCCGCATGTCCCTTCCCTCCCATGGCCCCGCGCCGTGCGACGACGCTGACGGCCACCTGGTCACCGCCGGTCCGTTGACCCCGCCGCCCGACAGCGCCGGCACCACCGCCGACGAAAAAGCGCTGCGCCACTCTATCGCCGAGGATGTGCAGGGCATGGTGCTGGCCACGATGGTGGCCTCGCTGGGCCTGGCCATCTTCGCCAAGAGTGGGCTGATGATCGGCGGCATGGCCGGCATGGCCTTCCTGCTGCATTACGCGCTGGACTGGAACTTCGGCGTGGTGTTCGTGCTGGTCAACCTGCCGTTCTACTGGGTGGCGGTGCGGCGCATGGGCTGGGAATTCACCCTGAAGACCTTTGCGGCGGTCACCGCCTGTGGCGTGCTGACCGACCTGCTGCCGCGCTGGATCGACTTCTCGCACATCCATCCGCTGTACTCGGCGATCGTCGGTGGCGCGCTGTCCGGCCTGGGCATCCTGTTCTTCATCCGGCACCGTGCCAGCCTCGGCGGCATCGGCATCCTGGCGGTGTACCTGCAGCGCACCCGTGGCTGGAGCGCAGGCAAGGTGCAGATGTCCTACGACGCCTGCCTGATGGTGGCCGCGTTCTTCGTGCTGTCGCCGTCGAAGGTGCTGTACTCGGCCATCGGCGCGGTGGTGCTCAGCCTGGTGCTGATGTTCAACCACCGCCCGGGCCGCTACATGGGCGTGTGACGTTCAATGGGGTTGCCAGCCAGCGGCCGGCACTACGGGAACCCATGCGTGGTAGCGCCGGGCCATGCCTGGCGGATATCCATCAGCGGGCGGCGGCCTTCAACCACGGCGGCGACAGCGTCAGCAGCCGCGCGTGCACCGGGCAATCCTCGGCATGCGCGCCCGGCAGGTAGCCCAGGCTCATCAGGAACTCGCCGGTGATCTCGCCACCGGTGAAGCGGAAGGTCTTCTTGAACAGCTTCACCCAGTCGGTCTTGCTGCGCGGGTGATGCGCATCCAGCCACGCCGCGAAGCTGCCATGACTGGCCCGCAGCTGCTGGATCACCTGCGCGTTGTGGATCGCCGCCAGTACCTTCAGCCGGTTGCGGATGATGCCCGCGTCCGACAGCAGACGTTCGATGTCCTGCTCGGCATAGGACGCCACGCGGTCCACATCGAAGCCGTCATAGGCTGCGCGGAAGCCCTCGCGCTTCTTCAGGATCGTTTCCCAGCTCAGGCCGGCCTGGTTGATCTCCAGTACCAGCCGCTCGAACAGCTCGCGCTCGTCACGCTGCGGGAAGCCGTATTCATTGGCGTGGTAGTAGTCGTGCACCGGATGGCCCGGGGCGATGAGGCAGTAGCCGCTCATGGGGAAGACTCGTTGGATTCGGGTTCGGGATCGATGGCCAGCGCAGGGCGCCCGCCGATGGACAGCATCGGCCAGCGCGGTGGCACAAGAGTGAGTTCGCCATCACGCAGGGCCTGGTTGATCGCCTCGGCCTGGCCGCTGACGGTGCCGAACAGCGAACCGGCCCGGCGCCACTGGGCATCCCTGCCACGTGCGTACAGCACGCAGTCCGGTCCACGGTGGGTGTACAGCTCGCACAGCAGCACGTCGCCGGTGTCATCACCGTCCAGGTCGCGATGGACGATCAGGCAGTCGCGCTCGCTCTGGGCGCAGGATTCGCCATTGATCGAACGTGTGGCCAGTGCCTGCCACCAATCGTCCGGTGGCGAGCTGGATCCCTTGGCCAGCTTCAGCGCGCGCTGCAGGGCGGCGACGTCCTGCGGCCCCTTGTCGAGGCGCTGTCCGTCGTCCCAGCGTGACGTGCGTGCCAGTGCTGCCGCGATCACCTGTGGCGCGTTGGCATCGGCGGTGATGGCCGGATCACGCTGCAGCTCGCGCAGCGCCTGCACGCCGCGGCGCCCAAGATCGAAGCGCAGCACGTTGACGTCACTGCTGGTGATTGCCGGCGGGTCCGCACGCAGGCGCGCCAGCTGGCTGGACAAAGTCAGTCGCACCGGGTCCAGCAGCGGCGAGTTGCCCAGCAATGCCAGTGCCAGCACTGCCCAGCACATCCAGCGGTTGACCGGCTCCAGCGTCTGCAGCCAGCGCCCCTGCCGGCGCAACACCGCCAGTGCATAGCCCACGGCATAGCCGGCCGTGGCCAGCGCGATCAGCACCGCCCAGAACCGGTCCACGGTCCAGCCGTACTGCACCACGCGCAGGCCCAGTGCATACAGCGCCAGCGCCGTGTAGACCGGCAGTGCCAGCAGGCTGGCTTCAACAAGGCGGCGCAGCAGGAGGGGGTAGGGGGCGCTGTCTTCCCCCTGCTGGTAGACCGCATTGGTGAACGTCACCAGCAACAGCGACAGCACCAGCAGCAGGCTGGCGGCCGAGCGGGTCTTCCACAAAGGCTCCAGCCCGGTAAGCGGCAGGCTCAGCACGAACAATACGGCGATGAACGACAGCAGCGGCAGCAGCCCGCGGCAGATCGCGAACAGCACCTGGCGGGTGATCTGGATCGCGCGCTGCTGGGTGCGCCCGATCAGCACGCCGAACCCGGCCAGGCTGCCGGTGGCCAGGGCGATGAACGCGTCCTGCCGGAACAGGTCGCGGAAGACGGTCACGTCGAGCAGCTGGAACAGCGCCGCCCACAGCCACAGCAGCAGCCAGGTCAGCCCGGTGAACAGTGCGGCGAGGACCAGGGTCAAACCGTTCTGCCAGGCGCGTTCGAACAACTCGGGGTAGCTGGCACGCCAATGCCCGTGCTGCAACTGGAACTGCCACCAGGGCAGGGCCACGAACACCGCCACGGCCATGCCCAGGGTCAGCGGGAACTGCAACGCGCTCGATTCCAGTGCGGTTTCGCCATTGAGGTTCCAGCCGATCCAGGCGGCCAGCGCCAGCACCACCGCTGAGCCGAGCGCGGCCTGCAACCACAGGCGGCGCTGGCCCAGCTCGACCAGGCTCAGCGCCACCGCGCTGGGAATGGCCAGCACCCAGGCGTACCAGCAGTAGCGCCAGCCGATATCGCGGAAGGGCCAGGCATCGGACAGCTCCTGCGCGGCGTACAGCATCAGGCCCTGCAGCAGGGCGATCAGGACGATGGCGCTGCGTGCCGGCAGGGTCAGGGGCGAAGAGGGCTGCATCGATGACCTTCCATGGCAAAGCACCATCCTAGCCCATCGCTGCACGCGCCCATCGCGCGACCATATCGGCCCCAGCAGGTAGAATGGGGCCATGCCTGTAACGCCGACCTCCCTTGCCGATCACCTGCTCGTCGCGCTGCCGTCGCTGCTCGACGCGACCTTTGCCCGCAGCGTCGCGCTGATCTGCCAGCACGACGAGAACGGGGCGATGGGCGTGCTGGTCAACCAGCCGTCCGAATACACGCTGGGTGAAGTGCTTGCACAGATGGACATCACCACCGGTGATGGCGACCTGCAGGCGCGCATGGTGCTCAACGGTGGTCCGGTGCATCCGGAACGCGGCTTCGTCATCCATGACGACGCGAGGGCGTGGGATTCGAGCTTGACCGTGGGCGACGGACTGTACCTGACCACCTCGCGCGACATCCTCGAAGCGATGGCGCGTGGCGAAGGCCCGGCCAACGCCGTGGTTACCCTCGGCTGTGCCGGTTGGGGCGCAGGGCAGCTGGAAAGCGAGCTGTCCGAGAACAGTTGGCTGACTGTGCCGGCCGACGCCGAACTGGTGTTCCAGCTGCCGCTGGAGCAGCGCTGGCAGGGAGCGGCCGCGCGTATCGGCGTGGACCTGTTCCGGCTGACGGATTACAGCGGGCATGTCTGAGCCGGCCGCGCCTGCACCGATATCTCCTGCCCCGGCGATCCGCCGCGACGGCACCGTTCTGGGGTTCGATGTCGGCTCGCGACGGATCGGCGTGGCTATCGGCAGTGCCTTCGCCGCGCATGCGCGCGCGGTGGCCGTGGTCGATGTGCACGGCAACGGCCCGGACTGGACCGCGATCGAGCGCCTGCTCAAGGAATGGAAGCCCGATGGCCTGGTGGTCGGCGACCCGCTGACCCTGGACGGCCAGGACCAGCCCAACCGCAAGCGCGCGCAGGGCTTCGCCCGCCAGCTGCGGGAACGTTTCAAGCTGCCGGTGGTGATGATCGACGAGCGTTCCAGCTCGGTCGAGGCCGCCCGCCGCTTCGCCGTCGAGCGCGCCGAAGGGCGCAAGCGCCGCCGCGATGCGGCCGCCCTCGATGCCGTGGCTGCGGCGGTGATCATCGACCGCTGGCTGTCGTCGCCGGACGACGCCACCCCCATTCCCTGACTGCCCGACACCGCCATGACCGCCCAGCAACTCGATGCCTCCGGACGCCTGCGCCACCTGCTGACCCTGGAGGGCCTGCCGCGCGAAACCCTGCTGCAGCTGCTCGACCGGGCCGGGCAGATCCGCGATGCCGCGGTCGGCCGCGTCGGCAACAAGCGCCACGTGCTGGCCGGTTCGGCGGTGTGCACGCTGTTCTTCGAACCGTCCACGCGTACCCGCAGTTCGTTCCAGCTGGCCGCGCAGCGGCTGGGGGCGGACGTACTGAATTTCGACGCCTCGACCTCCTCCACCCGCAAGGGTGAGACCGCCTGCGACACGCTGCGCAACCTGGAAGCGATGGGCGTGCGCGGCTTCGTCGTGCGCCACCCCGATGACGGTGCCGTAGCCGCATTGGCCGACGCGGCGGGCGAGGGCACCGCGCTGATCAACGCCGGCGACGGCCGCAGTTCGCACCCGACCCAGGGCTTGCTGGACATGCTGACCCTGCGCCAGGCCAAGGGCCCGGATTTCTCGAAGTTGAAGGTGGTGATCGTCGGAGATGTGAAGCACTCGCGCGTGGCCCGCACCGACCTGCATGCGCTGCGTACGCTGGGCGTAGGCGAGATCCGCGTCTGCGGCCCGCAGTCGCTGCTGCCGGACGACGAGACCCTGAAGGGCTGTGTGGTCGGCGATGATTTCGATGCGATGCTGGAAGGCGTCGACGCCCTGATGATGCTGCGCCTGCAGCGCGAGCGCATGGAAGAAGGCCTGGTGCCGTCGCTGGAGCAGTACCACGCCCAGTACGGCCTGACCAACGAGCGCCTGGCCCGCGCCGGCAAGGATGCCGCGGTGCTGCACCCGGGCCCGATCAACCGCGGCGTGGAAGTGACCGACGAGGTGGCCGACGGCCCGCAGTCGTGGGTGCTGCGCCAGGTCGCCAACGGCGTCGCCGTGCGCATGGCCGTGCTGGAAACCCTGCTGGGCTGATCACCCGCTCTGGCAGGTGCCAACCTAGGTTGGCATTGCTGGAGTGGTGGGTGCCAACCTTGGTTGGCACTGTCCTACCCGGGCGAAGGTGATTTCCCGATATTCAGGGAACATGCGCCCGTCCATGCTCTTCTGCATGAACAGCACCCGCCTCCTGCTGGACCGTCATTCCAGTATCGGCCAGAGCTACATCCTCACGACGAACGTTCATGGCCGGGCGGCTCTGTTCGCCACTGACGCCGTTGCGGCTACCGCCATGCAGGAGTTCCAGCGTCTGGATCTGGAAGGTCTGACCCATTCGATCGCCTACGTGGTCATGCCGGATCACGTTCACTGGTTGATGCAGCTGCGCGCGGCATCGCTCGACGTTGTCATGAAGCGCTTCAAGTCGCGTACGGCCGTGCATGCAAACCGGGTACTGGGCAGGGTGGGGCGCTTCTGGCAGTCCTGCTATCACGATCACGCGATCCGTTCTGATGAATCGCTGTTCCGGCACGCAATGTATGTGATGGCGAATCCGATCAGGGCGGGGCTGGCAACGCAGCTTGGTGAGTACCCGCATGCATGGTGTGAGTGGGAGCTCGAAGATTCCTGTGCCAAGGCGGAGCGCATGGATGCGGACAGATAGTGCCAACCAAGGTTGGCACCCACCGAAATCAGGCTCCAGCCTTGGTGGGCACCTACCGAAACCAGGCTCCAACCTTGGTGAGCACCTAGCGCAAGTCGTGGCTCAGCGCTTCTGCGCGAACAACCACGCCCACATCGCGGCGTCGGCGTAGGTGGCATCCCAGGCGTTGTGGTTACCGTCGGGGTACTCGGTATAGCGCACGTCACGTGCGTTGGTGCCCTGGAAGGCCGCGTGCAGCCTGCGGTCGTCGTCCGGTGGGACCACGTCATCCAGTGCGCCGTGGAAGATCCAGATCGGCGTCTGACGCAGGCGTTGCGCGATGGTCGCGTACGGGTCGGCCTCCTGCGCGACCTGCTCGACGAACAGGGTCGGTCGCACTGCGCGTGGGGCCAGCACCGCGCCGCATACCGGCACGATCGCCGCGAAGCGGCGTGGGTCGTCCAGCGCGATGTTCCAGCTGCCATAGCCGCCCATCGACATGCCGGTCAGGTACTGGCGCGCGGGGTCGGCACCGAACTCGGCGATCGCGGCGTCCAGCGCGGCCATTGCCACGTGGTTGTTGCGGCCGCTCCATTCCTCGTTGCCCGGTACCTGGGGAAACACCACCAAGGCGGGGAAGCCGGGATGCTCGCGCAGGTAAGGTCCCAGCCCGGCGTGGGTCTGCTTGACGCCATCGGCGCCGCGCTCGCCCGAACCGTGCAGGAACAGGATGACCGGGACACTGGAGGCGGCGGGCGTCTGCCCGGAGGAGCTGCGGGCCTGCAGCTCCGCGGGAATGAATACCTGGTAGTAGGCCGTCTGCCCCTCCACCTTCACCGCACGTGCTTCGAAGCGACCACGCGCGCTGTCCGGCAGCGAAGTGCAACCGCTCATCATCAGAAGGGCCAGCAGCGGCAGACAGCGCGACAGCAAACGGAGCATGGGGTTTCCCGAAGCGGCGAGATTGCCTGCATCGTAGTCCGCTGCTGTCGATCCGCCATCGTGCGCCGCGTCACTCCGGTCGGGGGAAGCTGGCGATGATGTCCAGCTGCTCCCGTGCTTCGGCATTGCCTTCGGCAGCGGCGGCCTGCACCTGTGCCATGTCCGGATGCAGCACCACCAGCAGCGGGTTCTCGCAGACCGGGCAGTCGTATTCGGTGGCGTCCTCGTCCAGCTCCATCACCATGGCCCGCGAGCAGCCCTTCCATTCACAGGCCGGGCAGGTGTGCTGCTGGTCGCGCCAGCCGGGCTGGAAGTAGTTTTCGATTGTCGTTGCCATGGGGATCCAGTTGGGATCGGGCCAGAGTCCCGCGCAGCGGGGATCCGACCCTTGAGACGGTCAGTGCAGCAGCACCAGGGTGGCCAGGCCGAGGAAGGTGAAGAAACCCATCGAGTCGGTCACGGCGGTCAGGAAGATACCGCTGGCCAGCGCCGGGTCGAAGCCGAAGCGCTTCAGCGTCAATGGCACCAGCACGCCCGCCAATGCAGCGAACAGAAGGTTGCAGGTCAGTGCGATGGCAATCACCGCGGACAACCCGGGCGAATGGAACCAGGCCAGTACGATCAGGCCCAGCACCGAGCCGAGCATCACACCGTTCAGCAGCGCGACCCGCACCTCCTTCCACAGCAGGGTGCGTGCGTTGGAGGCGCCCACCTGGCCCAGTGCCAGGCCGCGCACCATCAGCGCCAGCACCTGGGTGCCGGCGTTGCCACCGAGGCCGGCAACGATCGGCATCAGCACCGCCAGCGCCACCAGTTTGTCGATGGTGCCTTCGAAATGGCCGACCACGCTGGAGGCCAGGAACGCCGTGCACAGGTTGACCGACAACCACATCAAGCGTCGTCGCATGGCGCGCCAGACCGGGCTGAACAGATCCTCGTCCTCGTCCAGGCCGGCGGCGCCCAGCGCCTGGTGCTCCGCCTGTCCACGGATGATGTCGACCACGTCATCGATGGTGATGCGGCCGACCAGGATGTTGTTGTCGTCCACCACCGGCGCGGAGATCCAGTCATGGTCGGAGAACTGGCGGGCGACCTCCTGGTCGCTCTCGCCGACATCGATCGCCGGCTGCTCGTCGTCGATCAGGCGGTTGATCGGGGTGGTGTCCTCGTGGGTCACCAGTGCCGCCAGCGACACCCGGCCGAGGTACTGGTGGCGGCGGCTGACCACGAACAGGTGGTCGGTGTGGTCGGGCAGTTCACCGCGCAGGCGCAGGTAGCGCAGCACGACGTCGACATTGACGTCGGCGCGCACGGTCACCACGTCCGGGTTCATCAGACGGCCGGCGCTGTCCTCGGGATAGGACAGCACCTGCTCCAGGCGCTCGCGGTTCTCGCGGTCCATCGACTTGAGGACTTCGTCGATGACCGTGTCCGGCAGGTCTTCGACCAGGTCGGCCAGGTCATCGATGTCCAGGTCTTCGACCGCGGCGATGATTTCGTCCGGGTCCATGTCCGCGAGCAGGCTCTCGCGCACGTCGTCGCCGACGTGGACCAGCACCTCGCCGTCATCTTCCGGATCGACCAGGCCCCAGACCACTTCGCGTTTGCCCGGCGGCAGCGATTCAAGCAGGTTGCCGATCTCGGCCGGGGCCAGGGTATTGACCAGGCGACGCACCGGGCCCAGCCGACCGCTGTCCAGTGCGTCGGACAGCATCCGCAGTTGGCGCGCAGTCTTGTCGTGGCGTACGGCTTCAGCCATCGCAGCTCCCGCGGGATAAGAAAAGCCGCGATCCCGGCAAGGATGCGGCAACAGGGGTGTTCAGCGCGTCATTATCGCAAGGCGATGTTTCAACGCATAGCCGCCGCGCATGGCCGGCACTACCCTTGGCGGTCAGGGCGTATCGGCCACCAGCGCCAGCCAGCGTTCGATGGCGCGGCGGTCGCGCGCGGCCAGCAGCTTCGGTGCGCGCGCGCGCAGCGTGGCCAGGTCGGCCTCGCGGATCGCGCGGCGCACCTCCAGCAGTGTGCCGGGGTGCAGGCTGAACTCGCTCAGGCCCAGCGCCAGCAGCAGCGGAGTCATCCGCGCGTCGCCCGCCATCTCGCCGCAGACCGCCACCGGGATGCGATGCCGCGCGCCGGTCTCGATCACCATCTGCAGCAGCCGCAGCACCGCCGGATGCAGCGGCGAATACAGCTCGCCCAGTGCTTCGTTGTTGCGGTCGGCGGCCAGCAGGTACTGCACCAGGTCGTTGGTGCCGATCGACAGGAAGTCGACCAGATCGATGAAGCTCTCCAATGCCAACGCCGCAGCGGGCACCTCGATCATCGCCCCAAGCGGCACATGGTCGGACACCATGTGGCCTTCGCTGCGCAGCTGCTCGGTCAGCTTGAGCATGCGCCTGCGTACCGCCAGCAGCTCCTCGCGGGTGCTGACCATCGGCACCAGGACGCGCAGCTTGCCGTAGGCCGAGGCGCGCAGGATCGCGCGCAGCTGGGTGTCGGCTACCTTCGGCCGTGCCAGCGACAGGCGTACGCCACGCAGGCCAAGCGCCGGGTTTTCCTCGTTGCTCAGGGTCAGGCCGGTGCGATCAGCCTTGTCCGCGCCCAGGTCGAGGGTGCGGATGGTTACCGGTCGCCCGCTCATGCCCAGTGCCGCATCGCGGTAGGTCTGGAACTGTTCTTCTTCGTCCGGCAGCTCGTTGCGCTGCAGGAACAGGAATTCGGTCCGGTACAGGCCCAGGCCGTGGGCGCCCAGCGCATGCGCCTGAGTGACGTCTTCCAGCGATTCGGCATTGGCCAGCAGGGCGATGTCGACCTGGTCGCGGGTGCGGCTGGGCTTGCTGCGCAGGCGACCGAGCTCGCGCTGTTCGCGTGCATGCTCTTTCAGCCGCGCGCGATAGTCGCGCAGATTGTCGGCCTGCGGATTGGCGGTGATGCTGCCATCGGCGCCATCGATGATCAGCACGTCGCCATCAGCGATGCGGCTGAGCAGCTGTGGCACGTTGACGATCAGCGGCAGGTGCAGGCTGCGCGCAAGGATCGCGCTGTGCGAGAGCGCGCTGCCAGCGGCAGTGACGATGCCGACAACACCCTGTGCCTGCAGCTGTGCCAGTTCGGAGGGCGCGATGTTGTCGCAGACCAGGATCTCGCCGGCCAACCCCTTCACTACCGGCGGGCGTTCGGGCTGCAGGAAGGCATGGATGCGGCCGATCACATGGTCCAGATCGTCCATGCGGCTCTTCAGGTAGGCATCGTCCATGCCGTCGAAGACCTTGGCCAGGCGGTCGCGCTGCAGGCGCAACGCATAGCCGGCGCTGTAGGGGCCGCTGCGGATCAGCTCATCCAGCCCATAGAGCAGCTCGGGGTCGTCCAGCAGCAGTGCGTGCAGGTCGAGAAACTCGCCCACTTCCTGGCTCAGGGCGCCATGCAGGCGTTGGCGCAGTTCGTGCATTTCCGTGCGTGCAGCATCCACCGCACTGTGCAGGCACGCCAGCTCGGCCTCGACCTGGCTGGCGGCGACGCGTTGCTCGGCCACTTCCAGCGCATGCGGCAGGCGCACGCGGGCCCGGCCCATTGCCGCGCCGCGGGCAGCGCCGTGCCCGGCCAGCAGCTGTACCGGCCGTTGGCCGGAAGTGACCTGGCCGGCGCGTGCGCGCGGCACCCTCAGCTGTCCTCGTCGAAGCGGCGTTCGAACAGGCCGACCACGGCCTCCATCGCGGCGGCTTCGTCCTCGCCGTTGATGCGCACGGTGACCGGGGTGCCTTGGCCGGCGGCCAGCAGCATCACGCCCATGATGCTCTTGGCGTTGATCTCACGGCCCTTGGCGGCCATGGTCACGTTGCAGCGGAACGGCGCCAGGGTCTGCACCAGCTTGGCGGTGGCCCGGGCATGCAGCCCCAGGCGGTTGCTCACGGTGAGTTCTCGTTCAAGCATCGTCGACTATCGCTCCATTACGGGTACCCGCCGCGGCTGTGGCGGGCAGTTGATCCAGTCCCTGTTCCGGATAATTCATCACCCGCAGCAACATCGGCAGGCTCAGCGCCGACACCCGGCGAACCGGGGTCCCCAGCCGGGCCAGCTGCCCAGCAAGGTTGGCGGGGCTGGCGCCGTACAGGTCGGTCAGGATCAGCACACCTTCACCGCCATCGACCCGCCGCAGGGCGGCAGAGGCAAGCGGGAGAAGAGCGTCCAGGTCTGCGTCGAACGGTACTTCGAAAGCTTCGGTTTTCAGCGGCAATTGCCGCAGGAGCCGGGTCGCCACGTCAAGCAGGGCGGTCCCGACCCCAGGATGTGTTACGAGGAGAATGCCACAGGTCATTACTGCACGTTAACAGGTCAAGGTGAATCGGTGATAGCAGCAGGAGAGGGGCACTGTGTCCCGTATTCAGCATTGCTCGCGCGGGAACCCTTTTTCGTTGGAAAAGGGCAATGACCCCATCCATTTTTTCGATGCCTGGCAGAGATTCATCCACGCATGGCGTGGATCTGCCGTGTCGACCAAGGTCGACACCTACCAACAGCAGCACACACCGCCGTCCCGACAGATCGCGGGAATCTGTCGAAGGCGGGGCGGGTCAGCAAGCGGGGGCGTGAGCCGCATGGATGCGGCGACCGAGCTTACAGGGGTGAAGGCGCTTTGCTTGCGAAGCACTGCTTCGCAAGCGCCAGAACGCCCAGCCGCCAGCGGCTGGGCCGGGCCCCGGAGGGGTACTTGCAGCGTCCCCCGCTTGCTGACCCGCCTCGCCACCCGGGGAATGCCGGCTTTTGACGTTGCTTCAGTCGAGCATGGCTCGACTCTACAGCGGGTGCCGGGCGCAGCCCGGCCGGCCACTCTCAATCCTGTTCGCGGTGATAGGTGGCCACGTCTTCCCACCCCATCTCACGCGCATGCCGCGCCATGCGCTCGGCCAGGAATACCGAGCGGTGCTTGCCGCCGGTGCAGCCGAATGCCACGGTCACGTAGCTGCGGGTGCCATCGCCCAGTTTCGGCAGCCAGGTATCGAGGAAGTCCATCAGCTGGGCCAGGTAGCGCTGCACATCCGGCTGCGCTTCCAGGTAGTCGCGCACGCCGGGTTCGCGACCGCTCAGCGCCCGCAGGTCCGGGTCCCAGTGCGGGTTGGGAAGCACCCGCGCGTCGAACACGAAGTCCGCTTCGGCCGGCACGCCGCGCTTGTAGGCGAACGATTCGAACAGCAGCGACAGGCCGGTGGCATGGTCCATCGCGAACTCGGTGATGACCCGCCGCCGCAGCTGGTGCACGTTGAGGCTGCTGGTGTCGATCACCGCATCGGCCTCGCGGCGCAGCGGTGCGGTCAACTCGCGTTCGCGGGCGATGGCTTCAGGCAGGGACAGCCCCAGCTGGCTCAGCGGATGGCGACGGCGGGTGTCGGCGTAGCGCTTGAGCAGCGTCTCGTCGCTGGCTTCGAAGAACAGTACCTTCACGTCCACGCCGGCGTCGGCGGCCAGCTGCCGCCACTCCCCCAGCTGGCTCAGGTCGGCCTGGCCGCGCACATCGATGCCTACCGCCAGACGACGCGGTGCGGCGCCGCCGTGGTTGGCCAGCAGGCTGCGCACGAAGTCCGGCAGCAGGTTGATCGGCAGGTTGTCCGAGCAGTAATAGTCCTGGTCCTCGAAGGTCTTCAGGGCGACGGATTTACCCGAGCCGGACAGGCCGCTGACGATCATCAGGGTCGGGGCGGAGGGGGTGACGGTGCTCATGGACAGGCTCTTCGAAGGGCAGGGGAATCAGGGTGTTCGCCGTTCCAGCAGGTTGCTGTGGCGGGCGATGAACATGGCCGCCGGGTCGATGCCCTTGGTGCGCAGGATATGCAGGCGGGTGGCCGCCTCGGTCAGCACGGCCAGGTTGCGGCCGGGCATCACCGGCAGGGTGATCAGCGGCACGTCCAGGTCCAGCACATGGCGGGTGCCCGAATCGCCGGTCAGGCGCTCGTAGCCATGCGGGGTGGGTTCGGTCATCGGCTTGGTCAGGTGGACGATCAGCCGAAGGTACTTGTTCTTCTTTACAGCCGTGTCGCCAAACATCTCGCGCACGTTCAGCACGCCCAGCCCCCGCACTTCCAGCAGGTCCTGCAGCAGTTCTGGGCAGGTGCCATCCAGCACGTCGGGCGCGATCTGGGTGAATTCGGGGGCATCGTCGGCCACCAGGCGGTGGCCGCGGCTGAGCAGTTCCAGGGCCAGCTCGCTCTTGCCGGAGCCGGCCTCACCGGTGATCAGCACGCCGATCGAGTAGATCTCCATGAACACGCCATGCAGGATCACCCGCGGCGCCAGCGTGCGCGCCAGGTGGTAGGACAGGTGGTTGAGCAGTTCGTGGCCGCGCTTGGGCGAGAGCCACAACGGGGTGCCGGATTCATCGGCGGCGGCGCGCAGGTCTTCCGGGCACGCCTGGTTGCGGGTCAGCACCAGCGCCAGCGGATGCGACTGCATGATCTTTTCGATGGTCTCCCAGCGCTGGCGCGGTTCCAGCGCGTCCAGCCAGGACAGTTCCTCGGTACCCAGGATCTGCACCTTGTTGGGATAGATCGCATTGAGATAGCCGGCCAGCGAAGGACGCCGCGAGACCGTGTTGCCGGCCTCCAGCTCGCGCTTCTCGCCGGATTTGCCGGCAGCCCAGCGAAGCCCCAGCCGCTCGCGCTGCTGTTCGAACAGTTCACGGGCGGTGATGCTGGTATTCATGCGGCACTCGCAGGTGGGGTCATGTCCAGCGCCTCGCGCAGGGCCCGCGCATCGCCAGCCTGGCGCAGTGCCTGGCGGATGTCCGCTGCAGAGAACAATTCGGCAAGCTCGGACAGCAGCATCAGGTGCTGGTGGGTGTAGTGGGCGGGAACGGCCATCGCGAACACCAGGTCCACCGGCTCGTCGCCACCGAAGTCGACCGGGGTGGCCAACCGCAGCAGGGCACCCCGCGGGCGGTCCAGGGTTGGCGCGCGGCCGTGGGGAATGGCGATGCCGTGGCCGATCGCGGTGCTGCCCAGCGCTTCGCGCTGGCACAGGTTCAGATAGATCTGTTCGGCATTGGCCTGGCGGCAGGCCAGCAACCCGGCGGCGGCCTTCAGGACGCTGTCGCGGTCGGTAGCCGTGCAGAGCTGGGTCTGCACGGCCGCCAGGAGGTCAGTCAGGGGCATGTCTGAGGGGAACGGTGGCGATCAGCCGCCATTGTCGCCCACCGGCAGCGGTGCGTGCTGCTGTTTTTTCTCCTTGTGCTTGATCACAAGGCGGTCAAGCTTGTCCGCCAGCACGTCGATGGCGGCATACATGGTCTGGCCGCCGGCTTCGGCGTGCAGGGTCTGGCCGGGAATATTGAGGCTGGCGTCGACGTGGTGTTCGGTCTTCTGCAGCTTGAGGGTTACCCGCGCTTCGCAGTGCTGGTCGAAGTGCTTACCGACCCGGGCCAGTTTTTCCTCTACATACGACTGCAGGGCCGGGGTGACTTCGACATCTTTGCCAAACGTTTCGATGCGCATCGGGTTTCTCCTGTGTTCGGATGTGCCAATGAACCTCTCCGCCGGGCGCGGCGGCGCGTCAAGCGATTCTGACCCTTTCGTGCGAGGCGGAAATGTTCATGGCTTCACGATACTTCGCCACGGTGCGTCGCGCTACTGGAATTCCCGACGATTTGAGCAGGTCAGCCAGCTTGGCGTCAGAAAGCGGCTTGCGCGGGTTCTCGTCGTCGATCAGGCGCCGGATCATCGCCTGGATGGCCGTGCTGGAGGCTTCGCCGCCGCCTTCGGTATCGATGCCCGAGGCAAAGAAGGCGCGCAGCGGCAGGGTGCCGCGCGGCGTGCGCACGTGCTTGCGCGCGATCGCGCGCGACACCGTGGATTCGTGCAGGCCGAGCTCGGCGGCGATTTCGCGCAGGGTCAGCGGACGCAGGGCCTGCTCGCCGAATTCAAGGAAGCCGGCCTGTTGCAGGATCAGGCTGCGCACCACCCGCAACAGGGTTTCGCCACGCTGCTGCAGGCCCTTCAGCAGCCAGCGCGCTTCCTGCAGCTGGGCGCGCAGGTAGCCCGCATCGGCCTCGCCGCAGCGACGGATCAGCTGTTCGTAGCCGCGGTGGATCACCACCTTCGGCCCGGCGTGCCCGGCCAGCGCTGCGCGCCACACGCCGTTCTGGCGCCACACCACCACATCCGGCACGACATAGGTGTCCTGCGACAATGGCGCGATCTGGGTGCCTGGGCGCGGGTCCAGCGAGCGCAGCAGTGCCACCGCAGTCTCGACCTCGTCCAGCGGCTGTTTCAATTCGTGGGCCAGCCCGGCGATGCCGCTGCGCGGCAACCGCTCCAGCGGTCCTGCGGCAATCTGTCGCGCCAGCAGCAGGCCCGGCGTTTCGTCGGCCAGCACGTCCAGCTGCAGCTGCAGGCATTCACCCAGTGTGCGTGCAGCCACGCCAACCGGATCGAAACGCTGGATGCGATGCAGCACCGCGAGGATCTCGTCGTCGTCGGCATGGATCGCCGGCAACAGGGTTTCAGCGATGGTGGCCAGCGGTTCGCGCAGGTAGCCGTCATCGTCCAGTGCATCGATCAGCGCCGCGCCGATGCTGCGGTCACTGGCAGACAGATGCGACAGGTGCAGCTGCCACAACAGATGGTCGGCGAGTGTTTCGGTTTCGGCCACGCGCTCGGCGGCGCTGCCGGTGTCGTCGTCATCGTCGAAGCTGCCGCCGCTGCCGGTCGCGCTCCAGTCCAGTTCGGACGGCGCCCAGTCGTCACCCTGGTCCGTGCGTTCTGCCGGAGCTTCGCTGTCGCTGTTGTCACTGCCAGCGCTGCTTTCGCTTCCATCGCTGGCGGCACTGCTGTCGGCCCAGTCCAGCAGCGGATTGCTCTCCACTGCCTGGGCGATTTCCAGCTCCAGTTCGGTGGTGGACATCTGCAGCAGTTTGATTGCCTGCTGCAACTGGGGCGTGAGCACCAGTTGCTGTCCCAACGATGTCTGCAGCCGAGTCTTCATGCCTGTGCCGAAAGGAAGGAAAGGGACCCGGCGCCTGCCGTCACAGCTTGAAGGAATCTCCAAGGTAGACGCGGCGCACGTCGGCGTTGTCCAGGATCGCATCCGGCGAACCCTGGGCCAGTACGCTGCCCTCGGCGAGGATATACGCGCGGTCGCAGATACCCAAGGTCTCGCGCACGTTGTGGTCGGTGATCAGCACGCCGATGCCACGCTGCTTGAGATGGGTGACGATGCGCTGGATCTCGCCGACCGAAATCGGGTCGACACCGGCGAACGGTTCATCAAGCAGGATCAGGCGCGGTTGCGCGGCCAGGGCACGGGCGATCTCGCAGCGGCGACGTTCGCCACCGGACAGGCTGGCGCCGAGCTGGTCGGCAACGTGGCCCAGCTGCAGTTCGTCCAGCAGGCCGTTCAGTTCGCGCTCGCGGCCAGCCGAGTCCAGGTCTTCGCGCAGTTCCAGCACCAGGCGGATGTTGTCGGCCACGGTCAGCTTGCGGAACACCGACGGCTCCTGTGGCAGGTAACCCACACCCTGCTTGGCACGGGTGTACATCGGGTCGCCGGTGATGTCCTTGCCGTCGAGCACGATGCTGCCGGCGTCGGCGGCGACCAGGCCAACGATCATGTAGAAGCAGGTCGTCTTGCCGGCACCGTTGGGGCCCAGCAGGCCGACTACTTCGCCGGCATCGAGGGTCAGCCCGAAGTCCTTGACGACTTCGCGCTGCTTGTACTTCTTGCGCAGGCCCTTGGCGACGAGCATTACTTCCTGCTCCCGGCCGGCTGCGCCGGCGTGGTGGCTTTGGGCTGTGCCGCTGGTGCGGCCGGGGTCTTGTTCTTCGGCGGGATGACAGTGCGCACGCGGCTGCCGTCGCCACCGGAATTCATTTCGCCGGTGCGGGTGTTGTAGACCATGCGCTGGCCGGCATTGGTGCCGCGCGCGCTGGTGACCTTGTAGTTGCCGGTCAGGGTGATGATCTCGGTCTTGATGTCGTAGTCGATGCGGTCGGCCAACGCGTCCATCCAGGTGCCGTCATCGAGCTGCTGCTTCATCTTGGCCTGCTTGCCGGTGAACACCGCACGCACGGGCTCACCGTCCTTCAGGTAGATCTCGGCCTCGGACGAGCGCAGGTCCAGCGTGCCCTGGGTGATGATCACACCCTGTGACAGCACGGTCTTGCCGTCGCCGGTGAGCATGCCGGACTGGGCGCCGGAATCGATGTGCATGTCTTCGTTGCGGTCGGTGGACTTGGCGAAGGCGGCGCTGGGAACAAGAAGACCGAGCGCGAGTACGGCGGCAAAGGGAATCTTCATCGGGGTCCGTTCTACCGGTGAGGGCCTCCCGGGCGGGCCGGGGGCGGAGGGTGGGGCTGCCGGCCCTGCGCCTGTCCGGAGACGTCGCGGGCTGGCGGCGGAATCAGCGTTTGGGCGTGTAGCGGCCCTTGGACTGGCTGAGGAAATGATACGTGTTGTTCCTGGAATCCACCTCGAAGCCGACGCCGGACTGCTCCATGCCCGGGCGGGTCATGGTCACCAGGGCGTCGGTACGGGCGCGGTTGTCCTTCGGGAACACGTCCAGGTGGTCAGTGCGGAAGGTGGTCGGCACCACGCCCGGGCCCGCCGGGCTGTCGCCGGCGACATTGCCGCGCAGCTTCATCTCGTCGCCCTTGGCGCTGAGCCAGCCGGTCTCGGCACGCAGGGTCCAGTGCCTGCCATCCTTGTCCGGCATTTCGAACAGCGGGGTGGCAATGTTGATCGTCTGGTCACCGCGCTGGCGCTCCAGCAGCGGCGCACGCAGCGTGGTCGATTCCTTGCCGTGCTCATCCAGGGCAACGATCTGGAAGTCGTGCAGGATGTAGTCCACGCCGACCTCCTGGCCACCCTTTTCCGGTCCTTTGTCGCGGTTGCGCAGCGCCGCCCAGCTGCTCAGCAGCGCGGCCAGCAGCAGGCCGATGCCGAGCACGGTGCGCCAGTTCAGGGCAGGCAGATTCATGCGCCGAACCTCGCCAGCACCGCATCCACGCGGCCCTGTGCGGCCAGCAGGACATCGCACAGTTCACGCGCAGCGCCACGGCCGCCCTCGGCGCGGGTCTGCCAGTGCACGCGTTCGGCGATCCATGGGTGGGCATTGGCCGGGGCAACGGCCAGGCCGACCGCGCCCAGCGGTGCCAGATCGGGCAGGTCATCGCCCATGAAGGCCACCTGTTCCAGGCCGATGCCATGTTGCACGCACAGCGCCTGCACGCTGGCCAGCTTGTCGCCCACGGCGATCTGGGTATCGATGCCGAGGTCGGCGCCACGCTTGAGCGCGGACTGGCTGTTGCGCGCGGTGATCAGCACGGGGTGGATCCCATGCTGCTGCAGCAGTTTCAGGCCCAGGCCATCCTGCACGAAGTACGCCTTGCTCTCGTTGCCGTCCTTGTCGTAGTACAGCCGACCGTCGGTGAGGGTGCCGTCCACGTCGAAGCAGGCCAGGCGGATACGGGCCGCGGCGGCATGCAGGTGGGCGGGGAAGGCGGGCAGGGGGGACCAGGGCATCAGGGCGGCAGGCTCGTTGGGGGCAGGTGCGGCGTTACAGACTGAATGGGGTCTATGGACTCTCGGTTAAACCACCCGGGCCCGCAACAGGTCATGAATGTTCAGTGCGCCGACCGCACGGCCCTGGCCATCGACCACGATCAGGCCGTTGATTTTCTGGGTCTCCATCTGCCGGGCGGCCTCCACGGCCAGCTTGTCGGCACCGATGGTGCGCGGATTGCGGGTCATCACATCGGCGATCTTCGCGGTGCGCACATCCAGCGCGCTGTCCAGTGCCCGGCGCAGGTCGCCGTCGGTGAACAGGCCGATCAGCACGCCGTCGGCATCGACCACGGCGGTCATGCCCAGTCGCTTGCGGCTCATTTCCATCAGCGCTTCGCTGAGACTGGCGTCGGCGCCCACGCGGGGCAGATCGTCGCCGGTGTGCATGACATCGGTGATGTGCAGCAGCAGGCGGCGGCCGAGGCTGCCGGCCGGGTGTGAACGGGCGAAATCGTCGGCGGTGAAGCCGCGCGCATCCAGCAGCGCCACAGCCAGTGCGTCGCCCATCGCCAGCGAGGCGGTGGTGCTGGAGGTGGGCGCCAGCGCCAGCGGGCAGGCTTCGGCCGGCACGCTCACGTCCAGGTGGACGTCGGCGGCGGTGGCCAGGCTGGACTGCGGGCGGCCGGTCATGGAAACCAGCACGTTGCCCTGGCGCTTCAGCACCGGCAGCAGCATCAGCACCTCGTCCGACTCGCCCGAATAGGACAGCGCCAGCACCACGTCATCCTCGGTGATCATGCCCAGATCACCGTGGCCGGCTTCGCCGGGATGCACGTAGAACGCCGGCGTACCGGTGGAGGCCAGGGTGGCGGCGATCTTGCGGGCGATATGGCCGGACTTGCCCATGCCCGTGGCCACCACCCGGCCGCGGCTGGCCAGGATCGCCTGGCAGGCCTGCTGGAAGGCCTCGCCGAGCCGGCCGGCCACCGCATCCAGCGCCTGCTGTTCGATGTCGAAGACACGGCGGCCGCTGGCGACCAGGCTGGCCGGATCGACGGAACGGGGGGGCAGGAGGGACTCGGCCATGCGGACGCCACGCAGCGGAAGTAGAATGAGGGCTCATTTTATTAGGAAAGCCCGTTGGACGCCGACACCATCCGCAACCTGATCGAAACCGGCCTGCCCGGCGCCCGCGCCGACGTGCAGGGCGACGATGGCGTGCATTTCGAAGCGACCGTGGTCTGCGAGGCCTTCGCCGGCAAGATGCCGCTGGCCCGCCACCGGATGGTGTATGCCACCCTGGGCGACCTGATGGGCGGCGCGATCCACGCGCTGGCGCTGAAAACCGTGACCCCGGCCGAAGCCGGCTGAACCGCAGAAGCAGAAGATCCCGAATACATGGCCAAGATCGTTGTGACCGGCGGCGCTGCGCTGCACGGTGAAGTGAGCATCTCCGGCGCGAAGAACGCCGTTCTCCCCATTCTCTGCGCGACCCTGCTGGCCGATGAGCCGGTGGAGATCACCAACGTGCCGCACCTGCACGACGTGGTCACCACCGTGAAGCTGCTGGGCGAGCTCGGTGCCAAGGTCACCATCGACCAGGGCACGCTGTCGCGCGGCAGCGCGATCGTGGTCGACCCGCGCTCGGTCAACCAGCACGTAGCGCCCTACGAGCTGGTCAAGACCATGCGTGCCTCGATCCTGGTGCTGGGCCCGCTGCTGGCCCGCTTCGGCGCGGCGGAAGTGTCGCTGCCCGGCGGTTGCGCGATCGGTTCGCGCCCGGTCGACCAGCACATCAAGGGCCTGCAGGCGCTGGGTGCCGAGATCGTGGTCGAGAACGGCTTCATCAAGGCCACCGCCAAGCGCCTGAAGGGTGGCCACTTCACTTTCGACATGGTCAGTGTCACCGGAACCGAGAACGTGCTGATGGGCGCAGTGCTGGCTGAAGGCACCACCATCCTCGACAACTGCGCGATGGAACCGGAAGTGACCGATCTGGCGCACTGCCTGATCGCGCTGGGCGCGAAGATCGAAGGCCTGGGCACCGCCCGCCTGGTGATCGAAGGCGTCGAGCGCCTGTCCGGCGGCCGCCACGAAGTGCTGCCCGACCGCATCGAGACCGGCACCTTCCTGGTGGCCGCAGCGATGACCGGTGGCAAGGTCACGGTCAACCGTGCACGCCCGAACACCATGGACGCGGTGCTGTCCAAGCTGGTCGAGGCCGGTGCGAAGATCGAGACCACCGACGACAGCATCACCCTGGACATGCAGGGCAAGCGGCCCAAGGCAGTCAACCTGACCACCGCGCCGTACCCGGCGTTCCCGACCGACATGCAGGCGCAGTTCATGGCGCTCAACTGCGTGGCCGATGGCGTCGGCGTGATCAATGAAACGATCTTCGAGAACCGTTTCATGCACGTCAACGAACTGCTGCGCCTGGGTGCGGACATCCAGGTGGAAGGCCATACCGCCATCGTGCGTGGCAGCGAGCACCTGAGTGGCGCGCCGGTGATGGCCACCGACCTGCGTGCGTCGGCGTCGCTGATCCTGGCCGGCCTGATGGCCAGCGGCGAAACCACCATCGACCGCATCTACCACCTTGACCGTGGCTACGAGAACATCGAAGAGAAGCTCTCTTCGCTCGGTGCCACGATCCGGCGCGTGCCATGATCCTGCGCGGGAAATTCAGCCCGCGTCGCAAGGCGCTGCTGGCGCTGGTGCTGATCGTGCTGGCGTGGCTGGGCTATGCCTGGTACGCCAACCTGGCCATCACCCAGGGCATCGAGCAGAAGGACATGGACTGGAATGGCGATGGCACGGTCAGCCGTGACGAGATCATCCAGTCGTTCTATGCGGTGGCGGTGAATGACAGCCAGGACGGCAACCGCCATTGCCGCACCTTCGTCTGGCGCAGCACCGGTGAGCAGATCCGCGTGGACTGCCGCACCGAGTTCAAGGCGGCCGAAGAGCAACCGGCTGAAGCGAAGAAATAAGAAAACGCCCGCGAAAGCGGGCGTTTCTTTTCGGCAGTGCCGGCCGCTGGCCGGCAACCCCATCAACCTCGTGGAGCATCGCGACAATGCCGGCCAGCGGCCGGCACCACCGGTCTGTCCGTCAGTTCATCGCCTTGATGGTCAGGTCCAGCGCATCGCGGCCGCTCTCACGCTGCAGCATGCGCGCCGGCACCGGGAACTCCGGCACGATCCAGGCAATCAGCTCCTTGTTGCCGTCGGTGCGCGAGACTTTGGTGGCCTCATAGCTCTTGCCACCCACGGTGACCGATTCCTTGCCCACCACGCGGTAGGTCATGTTCTTGATGCGGCCTTCGTCGACCATGCGATAGGTCAGCGGCTTGCCGGCAGCAAGATCGCGGGCAATGGCCAGGTTGATCAGCAGCGCGTCCATGTCGCCGGCCTTCAACGCGATCGGACCAGCGCGGTCCGGCTTGATGTCGCCGGTCCAGGTGGCCTGGTTGCTGCTCCAGTTGTAGTTGGCCTGCACGTTGCGCTTCTTCACCAGCAGCGCTGAACGGTCCTGGCTGCTGAGCGGGCGCAGCTGGCCACGGACTTCCTCGAACACGGTGCTCTGGCTGAGGTCGGCCAGCTGGTTCTTCACCTGCAGGCTGTAGCGCCATTTGTTGGCACCTTCGCTGGACAGGGTCATGGTGCCGTTGGCCTGCATGCCCATGTAGCTGGCCAGGTAATCGGCCTTGAACGGCTGCAGGGCCATCGCGGGCAGGCTGGCCACGGACAGGGCGGCAGCAGCGATCCAGGTCACGGGGCGGCTCAGGGTGCTCATGCTCAGACTCCTTGGTATTCGATCAGGCGAAGGTCGACGCGGTCTTCGCCGTCTTCGCGTTGCAGGATGCGCACCGGGGTGGGGACACCGTTGGCGATCCAGAGAATGGTTTCATTGCTGCCGCCGTTGGTCCGGTAGACCCGCAGCGCGTTGTAGGACAGGTCGCCGACCTCGACGTTCTCGGTCTGCGGCGCGGCCTGGTAGTCGTGCTGGCGGACCTTGCCCATGTCCACGTAGCGGTAGTGCATGGTGGCGCCCGGGCGGGCGTCACGCATGATCGCCAGGTTGATCAGCAGCGCGCTCTGGTCGCCGGGCTGCAACGGGATGGGTTGCGCGCGTTCCTTCTTCACGTCGCCGGTCCACTGCGCGGTACCGGCCTGCCAGTTGTAGGTGCCAACCGCCTTCTTGCCCAGGAACAGGCCCTTGCGCACCGTGCTCTGGCTGAGTGGCGCATAGACACCGCTGCGTTCCTCGAACACGGTGCTCTGTTCGATGTTCAGGCCCAGCACGCTGGCGAAACCGCGGCGGCCGACCACCTGCATGTCCACCCGCCACTGGCTGCCGCCGGTGTGAGTGACCTGCATGCTGGCATCACCCGCTTCCTTGCCCTTGTAGAACGCCTGGTAGGTGGCACTGAACGGCTGCAGTGGCGGTGGCTCCCAGGCCAAAGCCGGAGGCATCGGTACGGCCGGTTCGGGTGGCGGCTGCACCACCGGCACCGACGTCGGTGAGGGGGCGGGCGCCTGCGCCTGGCCCCAGCCCACGCCAGGAAGCACGGCAAGTGACAGCAGCAATGAAGTGGACAGCAGTGTCGTGGTCTTCATGGAGGACAGGGGCTGCAGAAGGGGGCAGGATGCCAGCCCCGCAGTCAGCGGAGCGTGTGCAAGCGGGCTACCGGTTCAGGTTCCCGGCGGAATCTAGGGCCAACGGGCTAAACAGGGGGTGACCGTCCAGCCATGGTTGTCCTTCCCGTTCAGCCAGACGGCCGGCGCAGAGCAGCTGCAGGGTGGCAATCAGCAGCGGGTGCTCGACCGCCAGCACGCGCTCGGCCAGGGCCTGCGCGTCGTCGCCCGGCCGTACGGGCACCTGTGCCTGCGCAAGCACCGCGCCGGCGTCCAGCTCCGGCACCACCAGGTGCACGCTGGCACCGTGCTCGGTGTCGCCTGCTTCCAGCGCCCGCGCGTGTGTGTCCAGGCCCTTGTGCAGCGGCAGCAGCGACGGGTGGATGTTGACCAGGCGCCCATTGAAACGCTGCACGAAGGCGGCGCCCAGGATGCGCATGTAGCCGGCGCAGACGATCCAGTCCGGTTGCGCCGCCGCCAGCGCATCGCCCAGCGCCTGCTCGTAGGCGGCGCGGTCGCTGAACTGCTTTGGCGCATGCGCCCAGCGCAGTCCGGAATCGACGCGTTGCAGTGCGGCGGCGCCGGGGCGGTCGGAAAACACACCGACCACTTCGGCCGGCAGGCGCCCGTCGCCGATGGCGTCGAGGATGGCCTGCAGATTGCTGCCGCGACCCGAGGCGAGCACGGCGATGCGGGTGCGGGCGTTCATGGCAGGGGCCTCCGGCGGACCAGCGGCCAGGTCAGCAGGCTGCCCACGGTGGCCATCAGCATGTCGGCATGTGCGTCCCACATGTCCCCCTGCTGACCGTTGTAGGCCTCGGCGGCATCCGGCGACAGCGCCAGCGCGATACCCCATTCGAACCATTCGTAGACCAGGCTGGCGCACATCACCGTCATGACCGCCAGGGTGAAGGCCTGGCCCAGGCGCAGCGCCGGCCAGGCATGGCGGGCCAGCTGCAGCAGCGCCGGCGTGAAGCAGACGCCGAACAGGAAGTGGATGAGGCGGTCGAAATGATTGCGCTGCCAGCCGAACGCTGCATTCGGCGACCAACCGATCAGTGCCTGCGCCCACGTGTCGTAGGGCACGTTCGAGTACAGCCAGCGCGCCGCCACGCAATGCAGCGCGATGAAGCCGCAGATCGCGATGAAGGCACCGTTGCCCAGCCAGCCGCCACGTCGGTCGACCCACAGCAGCGCGGCCAGTCCGATCACGGTCAGCGTGCTGTGCAGGGCCTGTTCGGTGGGCCACAGGGGTTGCACCCAGCTGAGTGCGAATACCGCAAGCACGGCGGCGAAGGCCAGCTTCTTCGGGCCCGAGAAGCGGTGGCGGGTGGGTGAGGCGGTTGTTGAGAGGGCAGGCGAGGACATGGAGAGTCGATCTGGGAAGGGCGGGTCGTCTGCCTGCGGGCTCAGACGCCGAGATGGTCGCCGCGGTCGAACAGCGCGGCCATGTCCGGCTTGGACAGGAACACCCATGCATAGGCAGTCAGCGCCATGCCCAGCGGACCCGCCAGCACGCCCAGCCAGGCCGCGCGCTGGCACCAGGCCAGGCCGGTGCGGCGTGACAGCAGGCGGGCGGTATGCAGCTGCACAACACCCAGCACGATGGCCAGCACGGCTATCGAGGCATAGACCGTGGTCAGCATCCAGGCATCGTCCAGCCCGCGCGAGTGGGCCACCCAGCCGCTGAGGCCGAGGAACGCCACTGCGGCGACCCAATGGAAACCGACCAACGCGTAGAACAGCACTCCCAGCGTCTGCAGGTGGCTGGCCAGCTGCAGCTGCGCCAGGGTCTGCTGCGGCAATGGTGGCGGCATGCTGGAGGCAGTCATGCGGTCGTGGCAGGGGCGTCGAAAGCCGCCTTCACCTGCGGGCGCAGCAGGATGATCAGGCTGAACACCCCCAGCACCGTGCCGATGGGGGTGAACAGGCAGGCCAGGCCGGCCGCGATCAGGCACAGCATGTAGCGGCGTCGGTGGGCCAGGCAGCGGCCGGCATAGGCGACGAACGCGCCCAGGGTGATGCCACCGAACACGGCGACGCAGCCGATGAGGGTGAACATCCAGCCGAACAGGCGCTGCTCGGCCGGTGATGAGGGCTGGCCACCGGAGTCCATCGGCAGATTGCCGCTCAGTGCGGTGATGCCCAGCACGATGTGGATGATGAAGATCATCGAGAACATCGCGATCAGCGCGCCCACCACGTAGTGCGCGATGGACAGCGTGCGCAGATGGTCGGCGTCCTGGGCGCTGAACACTGGTGCCGTGGCCAGGGGCGGCGGCACAGGGGTGGGTGGCAAGGGGGGCATTGCGTCCATGCGGGCTCCTGGGTTGACGGGCTCAGCCGATGCGGACGCGCTCGGCGCCTTCGGCGGTGACCACCTGGCCGATGGTCCAGTGCTCCAGACCCTGCGCCTTGACTGCTTCGGACACCGCAGCCACCTGGTCAGGCGCCACGATCAGCACGAAGCCGATGCCGCAGTTGAAGGTGCGCCACATCTCGCTGTCGGCCACTGCGCCTTCCTTCTGCAGCCACTGGAACACCGGCGGCAGGGTCCAGGACGAAGCCTGGATGTCCAGGCCGAGGCCTTCGGGCACCACGCGGATGATGTTCTCGGTCAGGCCGCCACCGGTGATGTGGGCCATGCCGTGGATGGCCGCACCGTGTGACTTCAGCAGCGACAGGATCGGCTTGACGTACAGCCGGGTCGGCGCCATCAGCGCATCGACCAGCTTCACGCCGCCTTCCAGTTCCAGATCGGCCGGGCGGCCGGCGCGATCGTAGATGCGGCGCACCAGCGAATAGCCGTTGGAGTGCGGGCCGGACGAGGCGATACCGATCAGCACGTCGCCGTTGACCACGCTGGCGCCGTCCTTCAGCTCGCTCTTCTCCACCGCGGCGACGGTGAAGCCGGCCAGGTCGTACTCGCCCGGGGCGTACATGTCGGGCATTTCAGCGGTTTCGCCGCCGATCAGCGCGCAGCCGGCCTCGGTGCAGCCGTTGGCGATGCCGCCCACGACCGCCGCGGCGGTGTCGATGTCCAGCTTGCCGGTGGCGAAGTAGTCCAGGAAGAACAGCGGCTCGGCGCCCTGCACCAGCACGTCGTTCACGCACATGGCGACCAGATCGATGCCGATCGTATCGTGGCGGTTCAGCTGGTGGGCCAGCTTCAGCTTGGTGCCCACGCCGTCGGTGCCGGACACCAGCACCGGCTCGCGGTACTTGTTGGACAGGTCGAACAGGGCGCCGAAGCCACCCAGGCCGCCCATCACTTCCGGGCGGAAGCTGCGCTTGACCAGGGGCTTGATCCGCTCGACCAGCTCGTTGCCGGCGTCGATGTCGACACCCGCGTCACGGTAGGTGAGGGGGGAGGGGGCGGAAGACGGGGTGTTGGTCACGGGCGTCGGCGCTGGCAGGGGTTGAACGGGCGATTTTAACAGGCCGCATTGGCGCAAAGTCCGTATTCGGGCAACAATTCCCCCCGGATACGTCGAGCCAATGGATGTCCTGATGCGCCGCAGCCTGATTCTGACCCTGCTCATTGCACTGAGCCTGCCGGTGGCCACGATGGCCCAGAGCGGCCTGCGCACCGAGGGTGATGTCGCCACCGCCACTGGCGCGTACGAGGCAGAAGTGCCCGTCAACAGCCAGGCCGAAGCCGATCGCAACGGCGCCCTGGCCCGCGCGCTGAGCGTGGTTCTGGGCAAGTTGTCCGGCGATCGCAGCGTGATGTCCCGCCCCGGCGTGGTGCAGGCACTGCGCAATGCCAAGGACTACGTGGCCAGCTACGACTACAAGCAGGACCAGAGCGTGAGCGCCAGCGGCGCCCCCAGCTTCCGTACTCTGCTGGTGGCGCGCTTCCGCGAGGATGACGTGGATTCACTGGTGTCGGCGCTGGGCCTGCCGCTGTGGCCGCAGCCGCGGCCGAAGCCGGTGCTGTGGCTGGCGGTCGATGACGGCAGCGGCCCGCGCCTGGTCAGCGTGCAGCAGGCCAATGCCGCCCGCCCGCTGCTGAACCGCGCCATCGAGCGTGGCTACAAGCTGGGCCTGCCCAGCGGCGGCGCCGCCGAGCAGGCGCTGGCCGGGGCCATCTGGCGCCAGGACAGTGCCGCCGTGGCCCGCGCCTCCTCGCGCTATTCGCCGCCGATGCAGCTGATCGGCAAGCTGTACCGCGCCAATGGCGGCTGGCAGGCGGACTGGGTGTTCGTCGACAACGGCCGTGAACTGAACAAGTGGACCAGCAAGGACGCCAACGCCATGCGCGCGATGGCCGCCGGCGCCGACGGTGCCGCCGATGCGCTGGTCAAGCGTTACGCCAAGGCGGGCGTGGCCACCGGCCAGGCCGGGACCTATCGTGTGGTGGTGACCGGCATCAACAGCGCCGACGACTACCTGCGCCTGGCCGCCGGCCTGCGCGACGTGCCGGTGGTGCGCAACGTCACCCCGCTGCACGCCTCGGCAAGCCAGCTGGAGCTGAGCCTGGAGATGACCACCGGCCTGGCCGGCTTCAACCGCATGCTGGGCGACAACGGCGTGCTGGTGCCGAGCGCGCCGCTGCCGGCCCTGCCGACCCCGATCGATGACACCACCGGTACTCCGGTCGCCGCGCCGGTCAGCAACGAGTACCGCCTGCGATGACCCTGACCCCTGAAGCGGAAATCGCGCAGTTCCTGCGCCGCCTGAAGTACATCCTGTTCGCCGGCCTGGTCGGCTGGGTGGTGTGGCTGCTGGCGCCGATCCTGACCCCGTTCGTGCTGGCGCTGGCGCTGGCCTGGCTGGGCGACCCGCTGGTCGACCGCATCGAGGCCACCGGCCGCTCGCGCATGACCGGCGTGGTGCTGGTGTTCGCGGCGATGGTGCTGGTGATCGTGGCGTTGCTGCTGGTGCTGGTGCCGATGATCGAGCGCCAGATCACCACCCTGATCGCGGTCGCGCCGCAGGCGCAGGCGTGGCTGATGGAGAAGGGGATTCCCTGGTTCGAGCAGAAGACCGGCCTGGAAGTGATGCAGTGGCTGGATCCGGACCGACTGATCGAATGGGTGCGCAGCCACTGGCAGCAGGCCGGCGGCTTCGCCACCACCTTCATGGGCTACGTCTCGCGCTCGGGTTTCGCGATGGTGACCTGGGTGGTCAACATCCTGCTGCTGCCGATCCTGGCGTTCTACTTCCTGCGCGACTGGGACAAGCTGGTCGAACGGGTGGCGTCGGTGATCCCGCGCAACCACATCGGCACCATCAGCGCGCTGGCGCGTGAGTCCAACGAGGTGCTGGGTGCGTTCATCCGCGGCCAGTTCCTGGTGATGCTGGCGCTGGGCGTCATCTACGCCGGTGGCCTGTCGCTGGTCGGGCTCAAGCTGGGCCTGCTGATCGGCCTGATTGCCGGGCTGATCAGCTTCATCCCGTACCTGGGCGCGACCACCGGCATCCTGATGGCGGTGGTGGCCGCGCTGGTGCAGGCACAGGGCTTCGACCTGAAGCTGCTGATCCTGGTCGGCGTGGTGTTCACCGTCGGCCAGCTGCTGGAAAGCTACGTGCTGACCCCGCGCATCGTTGGCGACAAGATCGGCCTGCACCCGGTGGCGGTGATCTTCGCGGTGATGGCCGGCGGCCAGCTGTTCGGCTTCCTCGGCATGCTGCTGGCGCTGCCGGTGGCGGCGGTGACCAACGTGCTGCTGCGTTATGCCCACCAGCGCTACCGCCAGAGCGAGCTGTACGTGGGTGAGAAACCGTCGATCGTGCTTGATGGCGTGGTCGACCAGCCTCATATCATTCTCCCGGATGACAAGGGCCCCGACCTGAAGTGATGGGTGTGCCGCAACTGCCGCTGGCCCTGCATTACCCGCGGGACCAGCGCCTGGAGACCTTCATCGGCGCGCCGGATGGCGCGCTGGCGCAGCTGCGCGCGATCGCAGTGGGCGCCAGCCACGATTGGGTCTATCTGGAAGGCGCAGCCGGCACCGGCAAGACCCACCAGGCGCTGGCGATGTGTTCCAGCGCCGAGCAGGCCGGGCGCCTGCCGACCTATGTGCCGCTGGCCAGCGCGGCCGGCCGCGTGCGTGCGGCGCTGGACGGATTGGAAGCGCGCGAACTGGTCGCGCTGGACGGCCTGGACGAGGTCGCCGGCAACCGCGAGGACGAGATCGCCCTGTTCGATTTCCACAACCGCGCGCGTGCTGCGGGGGTGACGGTGCTGTACACCGCGCAGAAGGCACCGGAAGAACTGGGCCTGGTGCTGCCGGACCTGCGTTCGCGGCTGGGCCAGTGCGTGCGCGTGCTGCTGCAGCCGTTGGACGAGGAAGGTCGCGCGGCGGTGCTGCGTGAGCGCGCGCTGCGCCGTGGGCTGGCGATCGACGAGGCGGCCATCGAGTGGCTGCTGTCGCACACCGGGCGCGAGCTGGGTGGGTTGATCACGCTGCTGGACTGGCTGGACCGCGAATCGCTGGCGGCGAAGCGGCGGATCACCGTGCCGTTCCTGCGCCAGGTGCTGGAAGAAGGCCGGCCTCGTTATTGAGGGTGGGGTTTGTTTGCAGGGCTGCGCCCTACACCCGCCGAAGCCGAAGCAACGTCAACGTCAAAAGCTGGCTATCCGTGGGATGGCGGGGTGGGTCCGGTTGCGGGGGACGCTGCAAGTACGTCCATGTAAGCTCGGTCGCCGCATCCATGCGGCTCACGCCCCCGCAACCGGAC
>NZ_RAUX01000004.1 GCF_013464485.1 Stenotrophomonas maltophilia | reverse complement strand
GCCGGCACTACCCGGTACCAGGCTTACAGCCCGTAACGCTCGATCACGTCCAGGTGCGGCTGCCGATCCTGGTCGCAGGCCTCGGCCAGGCGCAGCCAGCAATGTGGATGTGGCCACGCTGCGGTTTCCTGCTGCAGGAAGCGGTGCAGTGCCAGCGGCGCATGATCCTGCGGCTGCGCAACGGTGAACAGCACGCCCGGCAGGGTGCCCTCCTCCACAGCCGGATCGGTCACGGTGTAGTCCGCGCGGCTGTGCGACCACACCTGCCAGCCCTGCGCCTCGGCGGCTTCGACAAAGGCATTCCAGGCCTCTTCGCCCGGGTGCGCGCCATCGACCAGCCAGCTGCGCGCGAATCCACCACGTTCCAGCACATGCACCTGCGCATAGGTCGGAATGAAGTGCTCGCGGGCCTCTTCTTCCTCCGGCGCCGGGTGCACCAGCGCGGCGTCGAACACCACCCAGTCGCCGACCTGCTGGGCGTGGTTGGCCGGTGCGTTCTCGACGATGCGAGCAGTCACCGGGCCACTGCGGCGGGCGTAATACTCCATCGGCTCGCCGTTCTCTTCGCTGCGGATGATCACCCAGCCCCACGGCTCTTCGACCACGCCGTCCTGGCTGGACAGCTCCATGCCGATCGCCGCCGCCGAGCGGCGCACGGCATCCCAATCGCGCGCCGCGCTGGCCGCACTCATGTGATCCCAGTGCGCGGTGTTGGGCTCTTCCAGCAGCTCCACCAGCTGCGCATAGCAGGCCTGTGCTTCGCTGAAGCGGCCGGTTTCCATGTACATGCGCGCCAGCGTGCCACGCGCACCGTGCGAACCCGGCGAGGCGGCCAGCAGCGCCTGCGCGGCCTGCTCCAGCGCCGGCCAGTCCGACACCCGGCGGGCGCGCTGCACCTCGCACCAGTGCGCGAACACCGGCACACTGCCGCGATAGATATCCGCCAGCTGGCGCAGCCCGTCGTCGTCGCCCTGCTCGGTCAGCCAGCGCATCAGCGTATAGGCGGCCGGACCATCATCCTGCGTGTGCGCGCGTACGAATCGCCACAGCAATGCGCGCGCTTCCGCCTGCGCACCACAGGCGCCCAGCGCCGAGGCAGCCATCTCGGCCAGCGCCTCGTCGTCGGGCAGCTGCGCCTGTGCCTGCAGCAACCACTGCGCCTCACGCTCCGGATCACGCGACTGATTCTGCTCACCCTGCGCTTCCAGCCAGGCCAGCAGTTCCGGTGCGGGTACCGGCAGCGGTGCGACATCCGGCAAGGCGTCAATGCGTGCGGCCAGACTGGCAACCAGCGCTGCCGCACCGCGGTCCTGGCGCAGCTGCGCCAGGTGGGTGCGGGCCAGTTCCAGCTGGCGCTGCGCCACCCAGCGTGCGCCACGCTGCAGGGCCAGCTCCAGGCTCAGCGCAGCCACTTCAATCAGCAAGCGGTGCGAGCCGACCTCGGCAAAGTGCTCGATGATGGTGTTGAAGCGCGTGCCCAGGTCCCAGGTATTGCGTGCTGGATCGCGCTGGCACAGCGCGGCGGCCGTGTTGGCCCACAGCCGCCAGTAGGTCGGGGTCAGTTCGCTCCACGGCACCAGCTGCTGCAGCGCTTCTTCGTCGCGGCCGAGCTGCGCCAGTGCCCAGGCCTTGGACAGGCGGCGCGGCACCGTGCAGTTGGCCGGCTCGTACTCGCCGGATGCGGCCACTTCGGCCTCACGCTTCTCGATCAGCGCCAGCGCTTCTTCGGCACGCCCCATGCCCAGCAGGATCTTGATCTGCATCTCAGGGAAGCTGTCGAACACTTCCTTGCCACAGGCTTCGATCGCATCGGACTGCACCTGCAGGTAATCCAGCGCGTCCTGGCCGCAGCCATCGTCGAGCAGTGCATCGGCCTTCTCGCAGCTCAGGCACTGGAAGCAGGCCCAGCTTGGATCGATGCGACCCAGCGTTTCATCGCACACCTCGATGCGCTCGGGCACCCAGCCCGGGCCATCGATGTTGCCGTAGCAGGCCGCCAGGTCCTGGGTCACGCAGATCGACTGCGGGCATTCCAGAGTGTCTTCGCGGTGCGCACGCTCGAACAGCGCCACCGCCTCGCCCAGCGCGCTCTCGCCTTCAACGCGGTTGCCGACACGGTTGCGCAGCGCCCAGTGGCCGACGTAGACGTCAACCCACGGGTTGTCCAGCGCCTTACCCAGCGCACGCGCCTCGGGCAGCAGTGCATCGACGCGGTCGACGTGCAGTTCGCTCACCTCGTCGGCGAGGCGGTTCAGCAGGTGCGCGTTCTGCGCCTGGCCCGCCTGGCGCAGGTCACCCTGCAGTTTTTCGACCCAGTTCCAGATGTCCATGGGGTAAGTACTCCTGTCTAGCGAAGGCTGGATGAGAAGGGGCGGTGCTCAGCGCAGCATCTGCTGAAGGGCACCGGCGATATCGGTGAAAGCGCCGTTCAGATCCGGGCCGGGCGTGGCGGTCGCACGTGCCGGCGGACGGCCCTGCGCGGCGACGATGATCTTCAGTGAACGCAGCAGGCGTGCTGCGGCGTCGGCCTGCGGGTGGCCCTCGCGCTGGGCACGCAGCAGTGCCTGCACGGCCGGATTGTCCAGGTTGAGGTACAGCCGCGACGGCGCCCGCGATTCGATGCGCGCCGTGAACTGGCGGGCCAGGCGCAGCGCCGCCATCGAGACGCGCTTGTCGTTCTCGTCGTCCTCCAGGCGCTGCTTCAGTTCGGCCTCGCGGTCGGGCACCACTACCACCGGCAGCGCCTCGGGGCTGAAGCGTGCCGGCAGCAACTGTTCGCCGTCACCGAGCTGCTCGCGCAGCCATGCCAGCTGCGCCTCATCGAGGCTGTCGTCGTTGCGGAACAGCGCGCGGTTGCCCTGTTCGGTGCCGAGTTCCACCAAGCGCAGGCCCTTGGCCTGGGCCCAGCGCCGCAGGAACGGCACCACCGCATAGCGATGGCCGTGCGCCACCGGCACGCCCATCGCACGGAACAGCATTTCCTCGAAGCCGCCGCCATTGTCGAGGATCACATGCACGGCACCGCGCGCCGGCAGCGCACTGGCTGGCAGGTCGCCCTGCGAAGTCGGCACGCGCACGTGTTCCAGCAGCAGGTCGAACAGGCGGTCATCGCACAGCGCTGCGCCCAGCAAGGCCTCATTGTGGCGCGTGAGAACGCGTCGCCAGGCCTCAGGCTGTTGCCGCGCGACATCGGCCAGGCCATCAATCAGCGCTTCCAGCAATGCATGCTGTACGGCGCGGTACTGGTCGTCGCGCTGCAGGTCCTCGCGGCTGGCAGTGGGCGTCAGCCGCGAGGATTCAATCACGCCACCGATGAAGCCCGCCCACGGCGGCAGCAGGTCGCGCGCGTCGTCATCCAGCAGCATGCCGCGCACGAACACCGACAGGTTGCGGTTATCGCTGGTGCCGTAGGTGGCGCCGTCCTGCACCCACAGCAGGCCGGTGGCATCGCTGTTGCCATCGGCACGCAGCGGCACGGTCACAATCGGCTCGAAATCGTGCTCGAAGCGCGCCGCGAACTGCAGTGCCTTGCGCCGCGCCTGCACCGGATGCACAGCGACGTCGCCCTGGCCGCGCCACGGCGGCGGCTCAGGGTTGAGCGCCTCGGCCGCAGCACCGATGAAGATCGGCTCGGACAACAGCGCGCAGTAACGGCCCAGCACCTCGTGCAGGCGCGCCTCGTTGGCCAGCGGCAGGAAGTCCGGATGCAGTTCCAGTTCCACCTCGGTACCGACCGCGCGTGCCGGCACTTCACTGACGGTGTACTGCTCTGCATTGCTGGACACGTACAGATGACCCAGTTCCGGCGCCTGGTACGAGGTGGTACGCACGCTGACCCTGCGCGCCAGCACGAAGGCGGACAGGAACCCGAGGCCGAACATGCCGATCAGGCCTTCGTCGTCCTCGCCGCCCTGGCGCAGGCCACGGGTGTAGCCGACGCCGACGGTGGCCAGGTAGTCATGGATTTCCTGGCGGGTCAGGCCGGCACCGGTATCGGTGATGCGCAGCACCCCGGCGGCGGCATCGACCTGCACCGAAATGCGCGAAGGCACTTCGATGTCGGGCTGTTCAATGCGGCGACGGATGATCGAATCGTGCGCGTTCTGCACCAGCTCACGCAGCGCCACCACCGGGGTGGAATACAGGTGCTTGCCCAGCACCGTCATCAGTCCATTGAGATCGACCCCGGCACGACGGATTTCGGCGTTGGGGGCGGTGAGCGCGGTGTCCTGCATGTAATCGTTTACTCCTGGGCACGGAAAGACACCACAGGGCGCCTTCGTCGAGCGGGAAAAACTAGCACAGTGAAGCTGACCGTTACTGCATTGGACACGTGTAGAGCCGAGCCGATGCTCGGCTGCTGTTCGCCCTTTGTAGAGTCGAGCCATGCTCGACAGCTGTTCGACCACTCGTCGAGCATGGCTCGACTCTACAAAAAGCAGCCAAGCGCGGGCTCGGCTCTACAGGACGGGTGTCACGCCGCGTCGATGGCCTCGGACAGGCGTTCCACCGCAATCACTTCCATGCCCTTCACCGAACCACCCTTGGGCGCGTTGGCCTTGGGCACGATCGCGCGCTTGAAGCCGTGGGTGGCTGCCTCGCGCAGGCGGTCTTCGCCATTGGGCACCGGGCGGATCTCGCCGGACAGGCCAACCTCGCCAAACGCGATGGTCTTTTCCGCCAGCGGCCGGTCCTGCAGCGAAGACAGCACCGCCAGCAGCACCGGCAGGTCGGCCGCAGTCTCCTGTACGCGGATGCCACCGACCACGTTGACGAACACGTCCTGATCGCCGACCAGCACGCCACCATGACGGTGCAGCACCGCCAGCAGCATGGCCAGACGGTTCTGCTCCAGGCCGACCGCGACACGGCGAGGGTTCGACAGCGGCGAGGCATCCACCAGCGCCTGCACCTCCACCAGCAGCGGCCGGGTGCCCTCACGGGTGACCATCACGCAGCTGCCGGGTTGGTGCGTGCTGCCACCGGACAGGAAGATCGCCGACGGATTGGAGACTTCCTTCAGGCCCTTGTCGCCCATCGCGAACACGCCCAGTTCGTTGACCGCACCGAAGCGGTTCTTGAACGCACGTAACAGGCGGAAGCGGCTGCCGCTCTCGCCTTCGAAATACAGCACCGCATCGACCATGTGTTCAAGCACGCGCGGGCCGGCGATGCCGCCCTCCTTGGTCACGTGGCCGACCAGGAACACCGCTGTCCCGGTCTCCTTGGCGAAGCGAACCAGTCGTGCGGCGCTCTCGCGCACCTGGCTGACCGAGCCCGGCGCGGCGGTCAGGCTCTCCGTCCACAGGGTCTGCACCGAATCGGCCACGATCAGCCGCGGGCCCGCCCTGGAGGCGTGCTGCAGGATCGACTCGACGCCGGTCTCGGCCAGCGCGTTGACCCCATCCAGCGGCAGTTCCAGCCGGTGCGCGCGGCCGGCCACCTGGGCCAGCGATTCCTCGCCGGTGACGTACAGCACCGGCAGCTCGGCCGCCATCTTCGCCACCGCCTGCAGCAGCAGGGTCGACTTGCCGATACCGGGGTCGCCACCGACCAGCACCACAGCGCCTTCGACCAGACCGCCGCCGAGCACGCGATCGAACTCGCCGATGCCGGTCGAGACACGGCGATGCTCGGTCTGCTCCACGTCCTTCAGCGCGGTGATCTTCGGCGGGTCGATCTTGCCCGCCCAGCCGGCCCGGCGCGACGCGGGCGCCTTGGCCGCCGCAGCACTTTCCAGCACGATCTCCGACAGCGAATTCCAGGCATTGCACTCGGTGCACTGGCCCTGCCACTTGCTGAATTCGGCGCCGCATTCATTGCAGACGTAGGCGGTGCGGGCTTTTGCCATCGGATGATTTCCAGCAACGGGAACAGGCGTGGCAGGATAGCCGAGCCGGGTCGCAGGTGCTGCGACCGCTCAAGTCCCGCCCACCCGCGCCGATAGGGGTCGCGGGCGTGCGCCTTGCGGGCGCCCCTCCCTCCCCCACTGGATTCAACATGACTGGCAGTTACAGTCAGAGCCTGGTCATCATCTCCCTGCTGGTGGCCATTCTTGCTTCATACACGGCGCTGGACATGGCCGGCCGCCTGGCCACGGCCGAGGGCCGCGTGGCCCGCTGGTGGCTGGCCGGCGGCGCGGCGGCGATGGGCCTGGGCATCTGGTCGATGCACTTCATCGGCATGCTCGCCTTCGACCTGCCGATCCCGGTCGGCTACGACCTTGGCATCACCCTGTATTCGCTTGCGGTCTCGATCGGCGCTTCGGCCTACGCACTGTGGCTGGTGTCGCGCCCCAGCCTGCCCTGGCGCCGGCTGCTGGCCGGCGCCGTACTGATGGGGCTGGGCATCGCGGCCATGCACTACCTGGGCATGGCCGCGATGCGCATGCAGCCAGGGATCGACTACCACCCCGGTTGGTTCGCCGCCTCGATCGCGGTGGCCATCGGTGCCGCCGGTGCGGCGCTGTGGATCGCTTTCCGCCTGCGCACCGAACAGCGCAACACCATCCCCCTGCGCGTGCTGGCGTCGCTGGTGATGGGCCTGGCCATCGTCGGCATGCACTACACCGGCATGGCGGCCGCGCGCTTTCCCGCGGGCAGCATCTGCGGCGCGGTCGGCAGTGGCGGCATCGATACGCGCTGGCTGGCGGTGCTGGTGATCGTCACCACGGTGGCGACCCTGGGCATCGCCCTGGTGGCCTCGCTGTTCGACCGGCAGATGCGCGTGCGCACCGGGCTGCTGGCCGACTCGCTGGCGCACGCCAACGACAAGCTGATCCAGGCTGCGCTGCACGACCCGTTGACCCAGCTGCCCAACCGCATGCTGCTGCAGGACCGCATCGAGCAGGCCATCGAGAAGGCGCGTCGCCGCAACCACGCGGTGGCGGTGATGTTCTGCGACCTGGACGGCTTCAAGGCGGTCAATGATGCCTATGGCCACCAGCTCGGCGACCGCCTGCTGGTGGCAGTGGCGCAGCGCATCGGCAGCCTGCTGCGCCCGCAGGACACGTTCGCCCGCCTCGGCGGCGACGAGTTCGTGATCGTGCTGGCCATCGATATTCCCGACGATGCCGTGGTGGTGGCCGAGCGCATCATCGCTGCTGCGGGCGAGCCGTTCACCCTGGATGCCGCCGAACTACAGGTCAGCGCCAGCCTGGGCATCGCCCTGTATCCGGACGATGCCGGCAACGAACGCGAGCTGATGGCGCACGCCGATGCGGCGATGTACCACACCAAGGAAACCGGCCGGAACGGCTATACCTTCTTCACGCCGTCGATGCAGTTGAGCGCCAACCGCCAGCTGCGCCTGCTGCAGGACCTGCGCAAGGCGATCACGCGCAACGAACTGGTGCTGCATTACCAGCCCAAGTTCCCCGCAGCCGGTGCACCGGCCACCGGTGCCGAGGCCCTCCTGCGCTGGCAGCACCCGGAGCTGGGCCTGCTGGCACCGGATGTGTTCATTCCCATCGCCGAACGCAGCGGCCTGATCCTGCCGATCGGCGACTGGGTGCTGGATCGCGCCTGCGCGCAGCTGCGTGCGTGGCACGATGCCGGACATGCCGAATGGTCGATGGCGGTGAACCTGTCGCCACTGCAGTTCTCCTCGCCGGCGCTGCTGGACAGCGTGCGCGAGGCCCTGGAGCGGCACCGCATCGAACCGGCGTGCCTGACCCTGGAGATCACCGAGACCACCGCGATGAAGGACGTCGACGCCAGCCTGGCGATCCTCAACGACCTGACCGCGATGGGGGTGCACATTGCCATCGACGATTTCGGCACCGGTTATTCCAGCCTGCTCTATCTCAAGCGCATGCCGGCCACCGAACTGAAGATCGACCGCGCGTTCGTGCACGACCTCGAACGCAATGATGAAGACGCCGCCATCGTGTCGTCGATCATCGCGCTGGGGCGGACCCTGCAGCTGCAGGTAGTGGCCGAAGGCGTGGAGACGCAGGCACAGCGCGAATACCTCAGCGCGCTGGGCTGCGACCAGCTGCAGGGCTATCACCTGGGCCGGCCGATGGAGGCCGAGGAATTCCTGCGCCGGGTCGAGTGAGCCGATGTGCGGAGCAAGCTCCGCACCCACCACGCCAGCAGATGCGCGCCATGCGTGGATGTTCCTTGCCGCCGCCCCACGGCAAACAAAAAGGCCGCCCGAGGGCGGCCTTTCTGCGTGGCAACGTCGCGAAGACGTCAGTGCATCATGTGCACGTTCATGTTGTGCATGACCCACAGGGTACCGACCACGATGATGCCGATCACCACCACGGTGAAGGCCGCAGCGTTGACGTTCCAGCGGCTTTCCGAGGAGCGGTCCAGGTGCAGGAAGAACACCAGGTGCACCAGCATCTGCAGCACTGCGGTGATGGCGATGACCACACCGTTGACGGTGCGCGAGAAATCGCCCGACATCACCATCCAGAACGGGATGACGGTCAGCACCACCGCCAGCACGAAGCCGATCAGGTACGACTTCACGGTGCCATGGCTTTCGCCGCCGGTGCCGTGGTCGTGTGCATGGTTGTCATGTGCCATTACAGGGCTCCATTGAGGTAGACGACGGAGAACACACCGATCCAGATCAGATCCAGGAAGTGCCAGAACAGGCTCAGGCACGCCATGCGGGTCTTGTTGGTCGGGGTCAGGCCGTACTTCTTCAGCTGCACGAACATCACCAGCAGCCACAGCAGGCCGGCGCTGACGTGCAGGCCGTGGGTGCCGACCAGGGCGAAGAACGCCGACAGGAAGGCACTGCGGTCCGGACCGTAGCCCTGGTGGATCAGGTGCTGGAACTCCCACACTTCCATGCACATGAAGCCGAAGCCCAGCAGCCAGGTGATGCCCAGCCACAGGTACATCTGGCCCATCTGCTTGCGGTGCATGGCGATCATGCCCAGGCCGAAGGTCAGCGAGGAGGTCAGCAGCAGCGCGGTTTCCCAAGCCACGAACGGCAGTTCGAACAGGTCCTTCGCGGTCGGGCCACCATCGGTACCGCCGGCCAGCACCACATAGGTGGCGAACAGCGAGGCGAAGATGAGGCAGTCGCTCATCAGGTACACCCAGAAACCGAAGACGGTGTTGCCGCCGGTGTCGTGGTGCTCGTGGTCGTCATGGCCATGGGCCGCCGCATGCGCGGCGTGCCCGTGGCTCAGGGTCGAGGTATTGGTGCTCATGCCTTCAGCTCCGACTTCACCAGGCCCTGGTTTTCCAGGTGCTTGCGGTGTTCGTTCTCGATGCGTTCCACCTCGGCGGCCGGGACCCAGTAGTCCACGTCCTGGTCGAAGGTGCGGTAGATGAACGTGGCGATCATGCCGACGAAGCCGACGATGGCCAGCCACCAGATGTGCCAGATCATCGCGAAGCCGAACACCAGGCTGAAGGCACCGATGACAACGCCCGTGCCGGTGTTGCGCGGCATGTGGATGTCGGTGTACTTGGCCGGCTTCGGCCAGGCTTCACCACGCTGCTTGCGCTCCCAGAAATCGTCCAGCTCGGTGACTTCCGGCAGCGTGCCGAAGTTGTAGAAGGCCGGCGGCGAAGAGGTTTCCCACTCCAGCGTACGGGCATCCCACGGGTCGCCGGTCAGGTCGGCGGTCTTCTTGCGGTCGCGGATCGACACGGCCACCTGGATGATCTGGCACAGGATGCCGGCACCGACGATGAAGGCACCTGCGGCAGCCACCAGCAGCAGCGGCTCGTAGGCCGGGTTCACGGTGCTCTGCAGGCGACGGGTCATGCCCATGAAGCCCAGCACGTACATCGGCATGAAGGTCACGTAGAAGCCGATGAACCAGCACCAGAACGCGCACTTGCCCCAGAACTCGTTCAGGCGGAAGCCGAACATCTTCGGCCACCAGTAGGTGATGCCGGCGAACATGCCGAACACCACGCCGCCGATGATGACGTTGTGGAAGTGGGCGATCAGGAACAGGCTGTTGTGCAGCACGAAGTCGATGGCCGGGATCGCCAGCATCACGCCGGTCATGCCGCCGATGGTGAAGGTGACCATGAAGCCGATGGTCCACAGCACGGGCGTGGTGAACTGCACGCGACCGCGGAACATGGTGAACAGCCAGTTGAAGATCTTCACGCCAGTGGGGATGGAGATGATCATCGTCGTGATGCCGAAGAAGGCATTGACGTTGGCACCCGAGCCCATGGTGAAGAAGTGGTGCAGCCACACGATGAACGACAGCACGCCGATGCAGGCGGTGGCGTAGACCATGCCCTTGTAACCGAACAGCGCCTTGCGCGAGAAGGTCGCGATGACTTCGGAGAACACACCGAACGCCGGCAGGACCAGGATGTACACCTCCGGGTGGCCCCAGATCCAGATCAGGTTGATGTACAGCATGGCGTTGCCGCCACCGTCATTGGTGAAGAAGTGCGTACCCAGGTAACGGTCCAGGGTCAGCAGCACCAGGGTGATGGTCAGCACCGGGAAGGCAGCGACGATCAGCACGTTGGTCACCAGGGCGGTCCAGGTGAACACCGGCATCTGCATCAGCTTCATGCTGGGGGTACGCATCTTCAGGATGGTGATGAAGAAGTTGATACCGCTCAGCGTGGTACCCAGGCCTGCGACCTGTAGACCCCAGATGTAGTAGTCCATGCCGACGCTTGGACTGTATTCGATGCCCGACAACGGCGGGAACGCCAGCCAGCCGGTGGCGGCGAATTCACCGATCCACAGCGACAGCATGATCAGCACCGCACCCGCCACGAACAGCCAGAAGCTGAGCGAGTTGACGAACGGGAACGCGACGTCGCGCGCACCGATCTGCAGCGGCACGGCCAGGTTCATCAGGCCCGTGATCAGCGGCATCGCCACGAAGAAGATCATGATCACGCCGTGGGCGGTGAAGATCTGGTCGTAGTGGTGCGGCGGCAGGTAACCCTCGGACCCGCCGACGGCGAGTGCCTGCTGGGTACGCATCATGATGGCGTCGGAGAAACCGCGCAGCAGCATGACGAAGGCGACGATGAGGTACATCACGCCGATCTTCTTGTGGTCCACCGAGGTGAACCACTCCTTCCACAGATAGCCCCACAGCTTGAACTTGGTGATCAGGGCCATGACGCCCAGGCCACCCAGCACCGCGCCGACCAGAGTGGTCAGTACGATCGGATCGTGGGGGATCGACTCAAGAGAGAGTTTTCCCAACATGTTCATTCTCCCGAACCCGCGTGGCCGGCGTGACCCGCGTGTTCGTGTTCGGTGGCATCCAGGTTTTCACCCGATTCCTTGGAATCATGTGCGTCACTGGGGGCATGGCCCTCGTGCGCTTCATGGCTGGCGGCATCGGCAGCGGCGGCACCGGCATGTTCATGCTTCATGCCGTAGTGCTTGTTGTCGCCCATGTGCTTGGCGATGACCCAGTCGAACAGGCCTTCTTCGGTCTTGCCGAAGTAGGTCACCGGGTACCACTCGGAGTTGCGCGCCTCACCCAGGGCCTTGAACGAAGCCTTGTCCAGGGTCTGCTCGCCGGCACGGACCTGGTCCAGCCACTGGCGGTATTCGGCATCGGTGACCGAATAGGCGGTGAAGTGCATCTTTGCGAAGCCCGCGCCGCTGTAGTGCGAGGACATGCCCGGGAATTCACCGGTCTCGTTGGCAATCAGGTGGAGCTTGGTCTCCATCGCGGCCATCGAGTAGATCATGCTGCCCAGGTGCGGGATGAAGAACGCATTCATCACCGAATCGGACGTGATCTTGAAGTTCAGCGGCGTGTTGACCGGGAACTTGATTTCGTTGACGACCGCCACCTTCTCTTCCGGATAGATGAACAGCCACTTCCAGTCCAGCGAGATCGCCTCGATGGTGACCGGCTTGACGTCCGAATCCAGCGGCTTGTACGGGTCCAGTGCGTGCGACGAGCGCCAGGTCAGGACCGCCAGCACCAGCACGATCATGCAGGGAATGGACCACACCACCACCTCGATCGCCGTCGAGTGGGACCACTTCGGCTCGTAGCGGGCCTTGGTGTTGGAGGCGCGATACTTCCACGCGAAGGTCAGGGTCATGATGATGACCGGGATGACGACCAGCAGCATGAGCACGGTGGCCGTGATCAGCAGGGTCTTCTCATCCTGGCCGATCTGGCCCTTCGGACTGAGGATGGCCACGGCATCGCAGCCGGTGAGCATCACCAGCAACGACAGCAGCAGGCCCGGGCGCAACCAGCGCCCAAGGGTTTTCAACGGAATCATCGGTCGATCCAATTGCGAGGGAATGCCGTTCCCCGTCCTGCCTGTTCCGGCCAAAGCCGGTCCCACCGGTCCGGGGACAGGCAGGGAGGTGGGGTCGAGTCAGCCTTTCAATTTTAGGCCGTCACCCACCATTTAAGAAAGGCATTGACAATGATCGAGCGCAGGAAAGGCCCGTTTCTGGCTGCGACACGTTGTCGCACCGCGCAAGCGCGGCGGGCAGAACACCCGGGGGCGGCATCCTAGCATCGGGCGATGGCGGCTGCTCCGCCCGTGTTCGGCAAAGTCCCCTGAACTTGTTCAGGCATGCCTGCGCGGGCAATGCATGGGATGCTCGGCGCCGGAGGAAGCCCCATGGACAAGATCGACTTCAAGAAGCGCGATCGCGCGTTGTACCAGCCCCCGGTGGGCCGGTTCGTGACGGTGGACGTACCGCCCCTGCCCTACCTGATGGTCGACGGCCACGGTGATCCGAATACCGCCCCCGCGTATGTGCAGGCGGTGCAGTGGCTGTACTCGGTGAGCTATGCACTGAAGTTCGCGCTGAAGACCGGGGGCCAGGACTACGTGGTGCCACCGCTGGAAGCGCTTTGGACCGCCGAGGATCCGTCGAGCTTTGTGGCACGCCGCAAGAATGAGTGGGCCTGGACGGTGATGATCCGGACGCCGGACGGGATCAGTCCAGCGCAGTTGGAGGCTGCCATCGCCAAGGCGGCGAAGAAACTGGGCAACCTTCCGGCCAGCCTTCGCCATGAAATTCTTGAAGAAGGCCTCTGCCTGCAGACCCTGCATGTAGGCGCCTACGATGACGAGGGTCCGGCCCTCGCCCATCTGCACAACGAACTGATGCCTTCGCTGGGCTACGCCTTCGCCGGCCCCCATCATGAGATCTACCTGAGCGACCCACGCAGGACCGACGCTGCGCGGTTGAAGACCGTGCTTCGGCAGCCGGTGCGGCCGATTGGACCTGATTGAGGTTTACGCACGTGACACAAGGAACGCCATGCGCCTGATCAACCGGCTGCTGAACTGGACCACCCTGCCCGCCGGGCGCCGCCTGATGGCCGTGCTGGGTGCTGCGCTGGTGATCGTGCTGGCCTGCAATCCGGCGCTGTCGCCGTTGCTGCCGGTGGTGGACGCGCTCGGGCTGGACGTGCTGGTGCTGTTGCTGGGTGCGCAGATGGTGGCGGTACTGCCTTGGGTGCGGGAGCGGGCCGCGCGCGGGACCAGGGTGCTCGCACGCCTGCTGATCGGCGCATCGGCGGGAGCAGCAGGTGGCTATCTCCGGCAGCTCGCGTGGTGGCTGGCACGGGGCGCAGGGATGACGAGGCGTTGATGAAGGCTTGCAGCCTTCGGTGAGGTGGTCATCCAATGATCACCGGCGGGCACAAACAAAAAGCCCCAACCAAGGGCCGGGGCTTTTCATTACAACTGGACAACTGGTGCCGGAAACAGGAGTCGAACCTGCGACCTACGCATTACGAATGCGAGAACACTTGTTTGCCATCAATCACTTAGATAGGATTGGGACATTCTTGGGACACGACCCGGCAGACGGGCTTTCTGAAAATGAACGCTGGCAAAACAAAGCGAGAGAAGACGCAAACGAAGTCTCCTGGTGTTTATGAGAGAGGCATCGGAAGCAGCAGTCCTTATTTCCAAGTCAAGCTGCGCTCCAAGGGTCAAAGCGAAACCTTCCGCTTCCCTTACGTTCCCGGTCTCCCGGCAATTCATGAGAAGAGCCGTCTGAAAGCACTGAAAGACGCCAAGGCTTGCAAGGCCCGTTTCGAGTCGCTGTCTCATTTCTATGATAAGCCCGTGGGTGAAATATACAGCGAACACCGTTTGCGGGATTGGATTGAAGCTTGGATTCGGGAATCGTGTGATCGAGTCGGCCTGGATGGACAACCGCTTACAGGAATGATTGAGCGCAAAGGGGCAAAAGAGGACTCTAAACAAATCCGGCGCTTGGTTTTCATTGCAGACGCTTATGCGGAAGAACATGGGACTGCCTCAATCATGGAGAAGTCGATACGCTCTTTGAAGAAGTCGGATTTTGTTGGTAAAGAAGGGCTCCTCAGCATGCTGACGGGTCGAGCGCCGAAAAGGGCTAATCCAAAAGTTCCAGAAAAGAAGCCAGAAGCTTCCGCTGCCACAAAGCGCCGAGCGCTGGCGCTTTTAGGTATGGTCTGGAAGCATGCGAATGATTTCTGGAAAGCGGACGATGCTCCTGATTACCCCAAGCCGTGGGCGGGCTTTGAAATCGTGTCGAGTCATCATGCGAACAACACTCGCGCTCTGTCTGTTCAAGAGTTTCACCGCGTTGAAGAGGCAATGAAAGCGCTTCACCCGACTACCCTTGCTGCTATCCACTTCTTGCGCTGGACGGCGGCGCGTGCCGGTGAAATGAAAAAGCTGGAATGGCAGCACGTGTTCTTGCCATCCCGCCCAGGCGAACTGGGGGAAGTCCTTTTTGTCGGAACCAAGACGCCCAGGCGCGGGGCATATCGCGAACGTCGTATCCCACTCCCCGAGGGTGCGGAAGATGCGCTGCGGAGCCTTTTCACGGGAGCGAAGCCGGAAAAGGGATTGGTCTTCCAATCGCCTTCTGATCCCATAAAAAGCATCTCTCGCGATTCGGTCTACCAAGCATTTGTCAGAGCGGTGAACCGCGCCGGAGTGCCTCATGCTCGTCTGCACGACTTGCGTCACACCCGCACCACTGAACTCTCCAAGTCCATTCAGCCCGCCCAGGCGATGGCGGTGACCGGTCATTCTGACCCGCGAACCTTTATGCGCTACACGCACGTGTCGAGCGAAGTCGCGAAGCAGATTTCCGCCGCCGACAGACAACGCCAGAAGCTCGGTGGCCCCAAGGCTGAGGCTCCTGATTCCCTGGAAGTGCAGCTGAAATCGCTTTCACCCAAAGAGCGGAAGAAATTGGCTCTGCAAATGCTCTCTGACGATCTTGACAACGACTGAAAGTCGATCAACGATCCAAAAATATCCACACGAAAAGGGGGGTGCGACATGTATTACATCGCAAAGCCGAAGTCGTTCGCAATGACGATGCTGACGGCTCTTGTTTGCTTCTCCATCCTCCCGATTGTGGGAGCGATGATTTCGCTCTCAATCCTGTTCGTCTACTTCTTCTTCTCGAACCCGCGCCACATGCGTGAAGTTCCGCCGCATGCCAAGTTTTTCCGAAAGCAGCAGTGGAAGACCGTGGGCATTTGGTCTGCGATTCTGTTCGTGGTCTTTTACATCTTCCTGCTGGGCATCCCTCAAATGCTCTTGTTGCATGATTGGTAAATCCTTCTAGCTTTGCATCATCACCTCGATGTCATTCATTGCCCCGCTTCTCCGGCGGGGCTTTTTTTATGCCTGACGATCTTGCGCAATTCGCATTCTGGGTTACTTCTTAAAAGAGGCTTATTAAACTTTTTAAGGAGAACATCAATGCAGAAGAAATGGGGCCGCAGCCAGAAATATCACAAGAGAACCCGTCACCTATACGCGCTCTTCTTCGACACCGAAAGAGCGGTTTACATCGGCCAATCCGTCGATTTAAAGAAGCGCTGGCAACAGCACCGTTCAGCCGCAGGGAAATGGAACCGGCCCTTTCGACCGGTTGAACTGGCTTCATATGAGATGACTCAGCACGAAGCCGAACGCATGGAAGAATTGTGGCGCTGTAAAGCGCACAGCCAGGGCTGGCGGGTCTATGGCCTGCCTCCCGGCATCGTCATCAACCCATACAGAAGAGCGGGCCTGTGGAAGCGCTGGGAAGCCAGGAAGCTTCAATGGAAGACGGGGATGACGCCAGCTGCTCCGTCTAAGTTTCCTTGGAAGGGATTGGGAATGGGTATTGGGGTGCTGCTGTTCTTCACGACGGTCCTTCCGTGGACCATGGCGCTCATCCTTAGCGGCTGAATGACCGCGCTTGGGTTTGACCCCTGCGGGCTAGCTGAGGTTGATCTCTCTCGTCCTCCAATCCGGCTTTCGCTTCCTCTCTCGCTTTTTCACGCATCAATCGAGCCTTTTCTTTCAGCTCGAAGAAAGGCGACATGGCCTTTGCTTGCTCACTTTCCGGTCGAAGCAACCCTGTCTCAAATACGTTTTCCTTCAAGCGTTCGTTCGCGAATCGCTGAGACAGCGATGACAATTCGTTTGCAGTCACGTAGATCTTGTAGGTTCCGGAAGTCATTCGCGTGAAAGAGACAAGCGTGCTGTGATTGTCGAACATCCCAACGTCGGCTCGCTGATAGATTTCCTGCTTTCCCATGCCCTGGCTCTTATGCACAGTGACTGCGTAAGAGTGGTCAATATCTCGGTAGAACTTCTGGTTGAAGTTGAGCACTTCGCCGTCTTCTGTTCTCACTTTAAACTGAATGCTTCCATCAGTCCTGGACTCGGACATCTTCTCAATCACGCCCTCGGTTCCATTGCTGACCCCCATCTTCTTGTTGTTCTTCTTGAACATGATGCGGTCACCGATTGCAAAGATGCGCTCTTCGACTCGTCCGTTGCTCACGATTTCAACGGTTCGTCCTTTGCTCTTGATTACGCCTTCTTCCGTCAGATGCTCCCTGGCTCCTTCGTTGAGCGACTGGATAACATCTCGCTTGCTGGCAAGCATCAATTTCTCATCCGCAGCGGTCTTGCTTTTTGCGTAGTCTTTGGTCATCGCATCGATGCATTGTTCAGCCGTCTCGTAGATCTCGAAACAATTTCTCGACAACAGACTGTCGAAGATTTCAGCTCCTTTTCTTCGTGTTTCAGCATTGGACCGCATGCCGATTTCCAATCGTTGCTTTCCGCCATCTTCGTAGAACGAGTAAGCGATTTCGCGGTCCTTCTTATGTTTCTGCCGCCGAATTTCAGTCAACTTGCGAGACCCGATCACCTCTCTCATGAGTTGCATACCGGAACCAGATGCAATGGGTTGGATTTGCTCTGAATCTCCTTGTGCAAGCAGCTTGGCACCGCTTGTCTCAGCAATCTGCATCAGTTTGAGCATATCTCGTGTGCCCACCATGCCCGCTTCATCGACCAGGATCACGTCTTTGTCAGTGAACTCGACGGTTCCTTTTTCATAGTCATAGATCAGTTTGGTGATTGACGTGCACTTGATGCCGCACTCGTCACCGAGCTTTTTTGCTGCTTTATTAGAGAATGCGACACCGAACAACTGCTTACCCTCACGATCTAGCACGTCTCGGATGATTTGAGTTGTCGTGGTCTTTCCGGTCCCTGCTAGACCTTCTAGCAGCGCCATACCCTTTTCGTTGAGCATGTGACGAACAGCTGCGCGTTGCTCCTCTGACGGTTTAAAACCGCGTTTTTCTTCAAATTCCTCTTCTGCCAGCCGAATATTGGTGAGCGATGCGGCGTGATGCGTTTCTTTCGCGCGACGTTGAGCCCCTTCCAGAACTTTCACTTCATCGGCGGCCATTGATTTGGACGTATAACGAGTCTCTTTGTAACGAATTGACAACAAATTTCCTCTATCCGCTTTCGCTAATCGCTTTGCCCCTACGTCCAAGATTTCTGGGTTCGACAGGAAACGAGAAACCTCGCTTTTCATTTCAGCGACAGATTTCAACCCGCAATACTCCATAAAGACTTCCCGTTCCACGTCCTTTCGAGTAAAGACCGATGTGCTTTGGTGCAGCCGCTCTACAATTTCTTCAAAGCTTTTCGCTTGAACCATTTCCTGTTGCGGCATTGCTTTGAGTTCAGTCGCCGTTCGCAACATTGACCCTTCTCTGTTGTCGATCCACTTTTCCCAGCGATCAAACAGCTCTCCAATGCTGGGTTCTTCTTTCTTATTTCGAGTCGCGAAATTGGCCTCTTGTGCGGTTACTCCGTTTTCTTTCTGATACGCCAGTATTTGCTTACGCCTCTCGCTGCTTTCATCAATGAGATCTTGTTCAATCCCCGCAATGCGCGTGATGACCTTTCCGGTCTTCCCAAGACCATTGACCTCTTCTATGCGTTCGAGCGCATAACCCTCAGCCTGCATCTTTTCGTAGATCGTTGCTTTGTAGAATTCGTCTGCGGTTCGCGCCATTGCGAACAGATTGTTGTTGTCCCAGGTGCTCCACTTGCCATCAGATCCCTTGGTGACGCTAGGGATAAAGATGTGGTTGTGGCCGTTAGGATCGATCCACATGATTTTTTCGCCGGACGGCAGAATTTTCTCAACAGGACGGGAAGTGAAGTGAGTAAATGAAGCGTAGACACATCCTTGGGTTTCAATGACATCGATGCCTGCATCTCCGCGTCGAGTCTCGATAAAAGGCTCGTAGCAGTGTTGCATCGTCTCGTCGCATGCTTCGTTCATAATTTCAATGATTCGCCGCCGCTCTTCCAGGGTTCGAGCCATGACCATTGCTAACGTCACATCTTTTGGAATAGACATCGTGATCTCGGTTCCCATCACGTGACCGCCAACCGCGATGTCAATTTGCTTTCCGTTTTTGTCGAGAATTGGGTTTCCTGCCGAATCCTTTTTGATCTCCTGCCTGGGCTTTTTTCCGGCATTCATGCACAACGCATCACCTGTGGCCGGAGAGTACCCCTCCGCGAGTGCCGTCAGCGCTTCGGCGGTAACCTCTTTGTCTTTGAGCTGCATCATCTCGTCTTTCATCAGATTTCCGCCCCAACGAGAGAGTTTCAAGCCATCCAGGATTTGCATCTGTCCGTCGTGGTAATAGTTGACCGCAGCGGAAACCTGGCTGTTCTCTTGCATCAAATAGTTGATGAGATCCTGAGCGCCGTTTGCCGTCATTTTTAAGACATTGATGTTTTGCATTTGTCACTCCTATTTTTTTATTTGCACATCAAATAGAAGTAGCACGAGTTGGAAAAAACGCAATCAATCGAACCCGAATGGATTCTCATCCCCTACGGGCGGTTTATCGATTTTGACTCGCACAACGTCTCTGGCACCATTGCGCTTCAAGTGCTTTTCAAGAATAGAAGCCACTGAGAACGAAGCCCCTTCTTGCGGCGGGGTGTCTGCTTCTTTGATGGTCTCGACGCTATACCCTTCGCCGTTGTCACCGGCTATCACTTCGATCTTGGGCGCTGGAACGTTGGGCTTGGCGACTTCTCGCATCCATTTTGCTTCGACTTGCCCTTCTCTACGTTTCGGGTATTTTCGACCTGGAAACAGAAGCAGCATCGGGTCCCAACCGGAGATTGAGACGATGGCTTTGACCCCAAAGCCATCCGGCTTAATCTTCTTGTTCCTGACCGGCCCGAGTTCTGCGGTCAATTCATGCGGAGACACGACGTTACGGCTCTCTTCGTGCACGACGGCTTTGTCTTGGTGACTGAACCAGGAGACCTTCTTCTTCCCAAAGCGTTGCGAGATCAAGTCGCGCGTTTCCGAAGGTTGGATTTGGCAAGCGATGTGCGTTCCGATCATTGACTGCAAGGTCGCTGCTTCTTTGTCGCCGTAGACTCTTTGAACCTGCATGAAGTCTTGGAAGCCGATGTATGCGACCACCCCTTTTGACCGTCCCATTTCGAAAAGCCCGTCGATGTTGAGACGCGCAATGGAAGTCAGCTCATCGAAGAAGAAGCCTAGGAAGCGGCCCTCTTCATTGTCAGGGAGGCTTGGAGAGAGGATTTCGGGGACTGCGCAGTTGATGAGCGCGCCGATATACGCTGCCGTAAGCCCCGTGTCGGGGCCTGCTTGCACAATGACTTGCTTGCGGCCCTCATAGCCGTCTTTGACCCATTCGGACATCGCAAAACGGCGCTTGCCCACGGTTGGCCAAGCGGTGGCTAGGTCGTTGATCATGCGGCTGAGCCCCGCTAGGGTGGCTTGGATCGATTGGACGGTCTCCCCGCCTCCGGCAACCAGATTCGTGGCTTGCTTGTGCCACGTCATCATCGTCACCACCCACTCTTCTTGGCTCCGATTGATGGACCCAGCAAGGTCTGCAAAGCCCCACTGCAAAGGCTTGGTGGCTTGCAGTTCTTTAATGGCTCCAACGAGCAACGAGCGCGCGGCGAGAATCCAGAAATTCCCTTTGTCATTGCCAGGGTCGTTGATGATCGACGCTGCAAAGACCTCGGCTTTGATCGGGGTATCCACGTCTTTCGCCACGTCCCATACGTATGACCTTGCATCGAACGGACAGACGATGATGGGTTGCCGAAAGATAGACGTGTAAGTGCCTTTTACATCGTAAATAAAGCACTTCTGGTTCTTCTTGATCGCGTGTCGAATCGTCTGACTCATGATGACTGACTTCCCTGAGCCAGGGCTTCCAACCACCAGCACGTGCCTGCTGGCTTGCTTCTTTGAGATGACCAGCTCAGGGTGAATCAGCACAGAGTGCGGGTCTGTCTGCTGCTCTTTGACTGACAGCGAGCGATAGTGCATCTCGCTGACCGCCTCTTTGTCTTTCAGCAGCCTGGGACCTGAAATGTCGCGCTCATTATTGCGAGGCTTGAACGCAGAGCGAGACGCAAACCAGCTTAAAGAAAGCGCTACTACCCATGCCAAACCGATTTGGAAGTAGATGAGGGCGGGATAGACCGTCTCGGTTCTGACTACTCGCAAAAATTCAAACAATGTAGGGTTTTGGTAGCCGCCCAAAGCAAACACGTCGAATGCGGTCAGGAGACTTCCAGGAAGAAGCATTCCAAAAGGAAGCGGACTAGGGTTTGGGATGAACTGAGTCGCGAACAGCGATAAAGGGTAGGCAGCGCAAAGGATGAGGAGGAAGACCAAGAGGCCTTCATTCCAGTAGCGAACCGGCGTCGAGGGTTCAACTGTGCCTGGAACCGAACCGAAAAAATGCTGGTAGACTCTTCTTTTATTTCTTGCCATAAAAATACCCCTTTTCTAATGCACTAGAAAAAGGGTATTTCAGATTCGACATTCGTCAATTGTTTGCAAACCACTTCTGCTGCTCAGAAGACGAAGGCCATTTCAGGTTATTGACCAAGCACCTGTTTTCTTTGACGCGTCGATTCCAAATTAAAGGTAGTCGGTTCCCTGTGGAGCACGTCTCGACCGCCTTGCCGCCGTCAATCCAAAGGACGGCATCCGTGAGGCCTTGCTTCTCCAAGCTGACTAACACCTCGTTCCGGACAGCCGGACAGCCCTCGGAGCGCCCCACCCGCCCAGGGCGAACATAGGTGGCTGGGTGCATCACTACCGCTCTCTGCCGTGCGTTCGTGTTCCATCCCGGCGTCAGGCCGTCCAAACGCCTGGACCAGCCCGAGACACCTTGATAGCGCTCAGAAATGCGGTAGAGCCCAAGGGAGGTTGCAAGGCTGCCTTCAACGTTCGAGAAGCGCCGGGGCACGTCTGTGCCGCTGCCGACGCCGTGAGCCACGTAGTCCGTCAAGATGGTCTTTCCTGTATCCAAATCTAGGACGCGGAGACGCGGCGAGTCTTTGGGTTTTGTCATATCTGCAATGAGCAGCAGCCTGGGAGTTAAGCCTGCACACTGAATTGCTTCGAGAGCCCTGCGGGCTGGCGCATCCAGGTTCGTTGTGAGCACAGAAGCGTTGCCGGGAATCGGCAGAAGAGCGAGGGAAGTTAGTAATACCGTCTTTTTCATTGTCGTGTTCTCCTTATTTCAATAGTGTTTATGGGTAGTCAGACTACTCATAAATTAATTGAAACAGAGAACCGAAATCGGGCAAGCGCTAGCGAACGACTAAAACGCAGAAATGTGAAAAAGGGCCGATTTTTCAATCGACCCTTTTAGTCAAACCGCTTTTCAATTTTAGGAGAACGATGGACCTTTATCGCCGCTCTCTGGGCCGTCGTATTTCTTGTCCAGTGCCTTCTGTTCTTTCTGACGCTCTTCATAACGCTCAATCTCAGCTTCCTGGAAAGCCGACCAACGATTAGTGGTGACTTGCTTGGGTGCTCTTTCATCGATTGCAATCCCTTTGCGAATGCGACGTTCTTTCAACTTTTGCAGAACATCGGTCTCTACGAGATCGATTTTGCGAGGTTCAGTGCGACCGAATTGAGATTTGATCGCGTGCTCAACGTCCTGCGGGTTCTGAAATGAAGACACCTCTTTTTCATACCTCCGTTGGCTTTCGACTTGCTTCGCATGCACTGACTTCAAAGCCTCCTCTTGTTTCGACCGCTCGCTTGGAATCACTGACGGCTTCTCGCGTAACAGATTCACTTCTTGTTCGAGAAGTTGTCTGCGCCTACCTGCGGCCTCTGCAAGAGCGTTTGCTCTGTCTAAACCGTCTTGTTGTCTTTCAATGTCGTTCATTAAATACCTCCAAATTCATTTAAACAGTCTTTTAAATATTGCACAGTTTCCGGTTTTGACAAGTCGTCAATGTCTTTCGATTGCACGAGATCAGTAGTGATGTAGTCGATGGATTTGACACCAGAGCGATAGAGGCCAACAAATGGTTCGCCAACGCCGACATGCGCCGCGAATTGATCTTGTTTGACGATTTCTTGCTCTTTGTGTTCAACGCGAGCCGATTCCTTTTTCATCAAAGCAACTCGCTCAAAGTTGATCTTTTCAGGGTTTTTATCGAGCGGATCAGCGGATGAACTCTGACTCATCAACACTTCGTATTTGCGCAGTTCGCGCAGATTGGCATAGTTCGGATGGTTCACGTCGTTCATGATTGAGTTCGACACGTCATCGTAGCTCGAAGAGTAGTCAACACCTTGAACTCGGTGAACAGAAGACGTGAGCTTCGCTTTTCCGTATTTTTTCTGGATGTATTCCAAAGTCTCAGCAGAGACGGTGAACACGACGTCGCTTGTCATTTGCAGCAAGAACAGATCAGCAGCGTTGTTGCTGCCCAGGGCTTTTCTGAGCGACTCAATGCCCTGAGTTCCTGTGAACACCATCATTCCTAAACTTCTGCAAATCGAGAAGAATTCAGCGTCTTTAAGGCCGCAAATCAAATGGACCTCATCGATGATGCAGACCACTTTGGTCTCTGTCTTCGACCATTGAGGTCTTTCTCCTCTGGACTTGATGAGACGGAAAACACGCTGCTTCACAAGCGAATTAACGATGGTCGATGCAGCTCCATGAACCGCTTCGTTAAGGTCGATGGTGACGCTCTCCCCTCTGATGACTTCCTCGGGGTGGAAATCTCCTTTTTCGTGAAGCATCCATGGGACACCTTCTGAGCAAACCAATTTGGTGCCCTGCGCTAATTGGTCGAACTTGTTTTGCAGTGAAATAGTGAAGCTCGACTGCTGTTCTGGGCCTAACTTCTGGAACTCGTTCGTGTAGTGCCCAATTGCACGAGTCAAAAGAGAGCCAGGACGTGCCAATTCGGGGTGGATGAGGCCACCCGCTTCCCGTTCTTCGTAATCGGAAATCGAGAAGTTCTCGTCTTGATAGCCAATGAAATCGAAGAGCTTAATGAGGTCCTTCGAGTAGTGAGTTTTCGTGCCCTCATCCCCTTTGGTGAGATGAACTCCGGATCTCAGAACCTGATAGATGGAGATTAGACCTTGCGCTGAATCGCGATAAGGCTCACTCAGCAAAAGTTCGGTGATCAGCTGCACTTTCCCCTGAAGATCAACAATGCGCTTGTCGTATATGCTCTCTCTTCCATTCAAGTAATCTTGATGAGATTTAAGCTGCAGGAACGCCATCTCTTCGTCGTGTTCAATCAGCTTGTCGCAGTAATAGTTTCGCATTTTTGATTCCATGTCCCGCGCGGCTGCGGACCAAATGTGTATCGCATAGCGGCAAAGGGTTCTCGAACCGTCATCCCAAATCCGAGACCTGGAATCGACCTCTGAATCACCCACGTCAAACAGTCCGGCTTCGATCTGCTCGATATCTAACCCTTCGAACATGCCGAACCGGATGCCGGTCTTTAAGACCTGATCGAAAGCCTTGGCATACTCCGCTCCCAACGCACCCTTCCCGCATAACACAAGAATGCCGAGCTTCTGCCTTCCCGATTTCGTCTGTAAAAGTTGGCTTACCACAGTCTTTCTTAGACTCTCGTTCTTTTTATTTGTGAGTCCGAATTTGAGCGCATGATTGAACCGCCTTAACGTATCATCATCGACATCAATAGAACCCATTTCCTTGTAACTTGTATTTGCCAATAAACTCATTTGTCACCTCCGTTTTTAGTTGAATTTTTTTCTTGATGCGTTAGATCGAAGACGATGTTGTTTGTGAGCACTCCCGCCACGATATTGTTTAAGAAGATCGTTTTCCCGGAGCCGGTCGAACCCAGAACGACCGTTCCTCGTCCAGCGTCGTTAGCGCTGAAATTCATATTGGCTCCGGACGCTGGCGAAAGCGCGTAGCCCTTTCTCGACAAAATTCCTTTGCTTTGACCAACTTGGAAACGCAGTGACTGATCTTCGACAGACGCTTTGGCTTGTCGTGCTTTTTGAATCTGCAATGCTTCTCGCTCAGACCCGTGCCGACTCATAGAGTTGACGCTACTGAAATCCGCGAGTTCTGCGGCTCTAATTCGAGACTCTTTCGAAGAGTAGTGCAGCGCGTAGAGGGCTGCACTAGCGAAAATCAGGGATGACGCAAGCGAGCCGAACCCGTGGTTAACGGTGAAGCAGACTGCTGCAAACAGAGTCACGCTGATCAAGATTGCACTAACGTTGATTGTCATCCAAAGTTTTCGCGACTTTTCGAAATGCAAACCTTTTCCAAAGGCGAAGGGAAGAATTCCGAAAAACAGAACCCAAGCTGGAAGGATAATGGTTAGTGTCCCAAGCATTAACAATGATGCAATGCCTCCAATTGACGCACACGTCGCAATCGCATACGGGAAGATGAGCAGAAGAACAGCGGCTTTCATGACTTCACTTTGCGAAGCCCAGGCTTTTTGATAGATGGTGATTAAATACGGAGCACTCAGAAGCAATGCTGGAAGACTCAGGAAAATTGATCCGGTGATTTGGAATACGAAAAACGCCAGGGCCGCGACAAGCGGAAGTGCTGCATACATCAAAGGCATAGCCAAAGATGCCACACCGATCACCGAATCCTTTTTTAGTCGATACGATTCCAGCGGCCTTCCGCTTTTTGTGAGATAGTTTTTTGTGTCCTTGGGTTGAAGCAGATCAGCTTCTACCCTAGGGAACCATTGCTTAAACGGTTGCAGATCAACCGTTTCTGGCACAACGAAACATCGGATATCAGAATCGTAATTCGCGCCAGCACGGATAGCGTCCTCTTCTTGATCGAGAGGCACATCTAAAAAGCGCGACTCAACGACAGAAATTGTATTAGGGTCGATAGTCACTTCTTCATATCGATCCACTGCTCTTTGTAAAATCCTTATGTCTCTGTCTCTTGTAATTTTTCCAACTAACATGCTTACCTCCTATTTTTATTGATAAATCTGAGTTGATGGATCTTGGTAGCGCTGCGGCTCCGGCTGGTTTGCGGAATTAATCGCATTGATAACCGTGTTCTTGACGTTGCCAAAAGCGCCTGGTTGATGCTCTTTGAATTTGCTCAGTGTTCCGCCGATGGCTCCAAGAGCCAGGGCAGCGAAAAACACTAGAAGCACTGCACGGAGCGCGAGAGGCTTTCTGAACTCTTCAACGACTTGTGTCGCTAGAAGCTGATCCTGTTCCCATACTTCGGATTTCTTTTTGTCGGCAGGAAGGTATCTGTCTTGTTCCAGGTAGTAGAACGACTGTGCTACTGTCCCTTCCATGTCTTTTCGTTTCCCTAAGAACTCGGTTGAGCTTGCAATAAGCAAACGACCGTGGAGGGTTAGGAACTTCGAGCCAAAATGAATTTTCTTTTGTGATTTCTCAAACATCGATTTCTCCTTTTCAATTGAATCATTATTTAGATATACAACGATTTTCGTGGGTGGCAACCCCTACCCACGAAAATTCAAGACTAAAATTGATATTCTTCCAGCTTTTGAGCCGCGTCTTTTTGCCACTGACTCTTCGCAGATTCTTTGGAAGGCTCTTCTTTCTTCTCGGTCGCTTTCGCAACTCGTTCTTTTTTTAGGGTTGGATGTGCGGGCACTGGTCCCTTTGGAGCAACGGTGGTTGGCGCTTCCAATACCGACTGTTCTGCACGTGGTTCCTGCCTTCCCTGGGGAAGTGGCGGCAATGCCTTCGGTGGGGCTTCTATCGTCGGAACGACCGCCTCAACAGGTTTGAGCACTTGCATTGTTGCGGGCTGGTCAGTCTTTACCTGCTTCACCGTTGCGGGCTCGACGCCTTCTTTATCGGTGCCACTGATTTTGAACAACCAGGCTGCGGTCAATGCAACGCTGAGTGCCACTGGAATACTGCACAGCATCCAAAACTTCATTCGTGTCTGTCGCTGCGCACTGCTGCTTCCCGCTGATGGCTCTCGACCGCTTTTGCTTTCCAGGACTTCCATGTCAACGCTCTTAATCGTGTCTTGCTCTTCGCGTTTCAGTCGGCGCTTCTCTTTCTCTGCTTGAATTTTGGCTTCCGTCTTTTCCTTGAACACCTGTAAGGATTTGAATGCACTCCTCGCACCTTTTTCCGCGAATTGAGTTGCTGCTTTTGCTTGCGCAGCAGCCAAGTCGGCATTTTTCTTGATGCGCTCCCTATTCCTTGCGGAGATGATGCGAGACTCTTCTTCCCAATCCTGTTCCGGTTCCGGCTCAACCGGCTTTTCTTCCATACGAGCTGATGCGGGCTTCTCAGTCAGCGTTCCTTCTTCTCGCTCTTCCATTAGTCGCTTGATGCGTTCTTCTCTCGTTTCTTTGTTCATAAGATCACCGAACCATCATTCGCAATTTTCTTGATAAAAAACCCGTCGTTAATCTCTTCCTTTGGTCGTTCAATATCGCAGAACGGCAGACTGCCATATCGATAGTCAGACTCAGGAGTGGTTGTTGCATTCTTCGGTCCAACAACAAWTTGACACTTCGCAGTTGACGATATTGCAATCACTACACCATCGCTGCCTGGTTCTTGATCGTGAGTAGCGTTCGTATCGCAWAACGGCAGKCTGCTATATCGATAGTCAGACTCAGAAGTGGTTGTTGCATTCTTCGGTCCTACAACAGCTTGGCACTTCGCAGTTGATGACACCGCAACAGCCTCGTTCTTGATTTGCTCGGCATGCACAACCGCCGATGAAAAAAGCAGGAGGACAGTGGCTATTGATGATTTCTTCATTTCATTTCTCCTTTTATAGGAGGAGCGATCAGCGCATGGCTAACCGCTCCTTTGGTTTTCTTACAAGCTGGTGATGGGACTGATGACAATCTCGTGCACTCCTGTGCAGTTGGCTGAGACCGTGGCATGAGGCATCTGTGCGTCACCAACAACCGCCTGTGGGACTGTCGCTTTTGGCGGCGTTGAGTAAGCGCCAACGTCTAACAATGCGACACCTCTGATTCTCAAAAGCTCAGCGGGCTTCAAGCACATCGCTTTGTCCGATCCTCTCAACTCAACTTCCAATTTCGAGTTGGGTTTCTTGTTCTTAATCAAGCTCGCAAGCTTGTCGAAGACTGCATTGGTCTCAGCCGATGGGTTGCGAAGATCATTAGGGTCGTATTGCAAGCGCAGCTCTTTCAGCTCGCTCTTGCGTTCAGCGCCCTGCCCCACTTCTTCTGTCTTGACTTGCGCTTGCAAGCCCGCGCGTTTTGCTGCTTCTTCAACAGCTTTTGCTTCCTTGACCTGGGCCGAATAGGACGCGACACCCGCAACGACTGCGCCCCCTGCGCAAGCTCTGAGAGCGTTGTCACTGTTGCCTGTGAATTTGGCTAACAGAGCACCTCCTGCGCAGCCGGCTATTGAAGCTTTTGCGACGCGGCCCTTGTCGGCTTGGAAGCCGCCTGGAACCGTTGCGCACGCACTTAAAGCCAAGGCAGTAATGATAGATGTGACTAATAATTTTGATTTCATGGATGATTCTCCTGTGTTGTGAACGATGTGATTTGACGGGTTATTGATCAGCCAAACTCTTACCCGCCTGAGTTCTTTGAGTCGGCTGTTTTTGGATTTGAGGAGATGCCAGGAGGATCTCGCTCATCGCGTCGATGAAATGACTCATCTGTTCTTTCATCGACGCAATCGATTCGTCATGCGAACGTCGCATCAGTTGAACCGCGTCGTAGATTTTGATTTGGCTCTCAATCGAATCGCGCTCAATCTTCTTTGAGAGATCCGTCAATTCTTTTTTTGTCTGATCGTCAGTTGAGGAAAGGCCTCGTTCAAAAAAGAGGCGCGCCAATGCGTTTTCCGGAATTCGCAATTGCTTTGCTCTTTCGCTCATTCGACTGAGCGTTGTAGCTTCGATGTTGTATGTTTTTCTCTTCTTCAACGCTCTCTCCTTTTTCTTTTCCAAACGTCATGATTTAGATATAGATCGGATTTCAAATTCGTCAATACCATTGCACTCAGCTTTTCTTTCAAGCACGACAAGGCTCTGGCTGCTTTTCAGCGTCAGATTGAGTGCAATGCTTTGGATTCAGCGGATAACGCTTACGGCTCTAAGAGTTTTGCGGTAATACTCACGCAAAGTTGGACGCAAGACGAAAACACCATGGTGCGTCTTGTGTATATGTTGAACCCCTTAGATCCATCAAGGGGACGCCAATCAGGTTTTTCCCATGAAGGCTGCAAGCGATGGCGCAAGACTTTTGAAAAAAGTCGCCGCTAGCCATCGCCAGCCGCTAACCTCCGAGCTATGTTTTTCAGTCGGAGTGAGGAAGTTTGGATTTTGATTTTCGCTTCGACGCTTTTCGTTTTTTTGCTCTTCGCTCTACCGCTATTGCCTTTCCGCTTTTCGTTGTTGCTCTCCGCTCTTCGTCGCACCGTCCTCCTTCCCTTACCCCCCCCCCTCTCGCTTTTCTCCCCACCCACCTTCCAAGTCACCACTCGCTCATTAAACTTTTTCAATCCCGCTCTCACTTCCCACCATCTGGTTTTTCATCCCCGAACCCTTCGTCTCCCCTTCCCTCTCTTACCGCCTTCAACCGACTCAACTTCACCAGGACACCTTCCCTCTTCCACCCTTTCGCCCACCATCACCTGACTCACCCGCCCTCCTCTTTTCCGCTTTTAGTCAAACGCAACTTGGAAGAGGAACGAACCAGATGTGGCTTTTAGTCAACTGATTGGCGATTCAATAATGACGGTAGTGTTTGACGGAAATGGATGGCTGGGGCGGTGGATTTTTCAAAAGCGATGAGGGTTTTAGTCTAATTAGAATGAGGCATGTTGGCACGGGATTGAAAAAGTTTAATAAGCACTTAGCAAATTGAGGACATAAAAAAGCCCCCGGTGAAGGAGGCTTTTTCAATGACGAAGCGAGAGGACGTATATTTTTAATTCACTGACTTCGCAGCTTCCTTTAACTTATCGTCCAAAGCTGCATCGAATGCCAGATGAAAGAAATTACCGACGGAGCTGGTTTTTTCTTTGCAATACCGCTTGATGCCGTTGACATAGGAACCTTCTTGGCGGGCAATCAGAGCGAATTGAGCAGTCACTTCCTGAGCGATAGGTAGAGCGGTCTCAGCGTAGTAATCAAGAGACACGCTCAGTGCATTGAAATCATCCGCACCTTGCGCCTTCAACTCTTTTCGAATGTTGTCAGCGAGGAACTTAGCAGCAGTCTTCGGAACCTCAGTCGCAAATCTCTCGATGTTCCCCTCATCACTCTCACTGGCACCCGCTGCTACTGCTCCGCATGACAGCGGTTCGAACGAGTCGGCCCAAGCGGGAAAGGAACCGCAGGAAAGGATAATCAGAACAATGTGCTTACAGAACATCATCACACATCCTTAGTCGTCGGACAGGAGCATGTTCATGACGTTCTCAACATCGCCAGCGTTATTGAACGCCAAGTCGTAAAGGTTGTTGATCTCCAAACTAGAATCGCTCGATTCGTAGATAACTCGCCCAAAACCATCGATGATTGCGAAAACTTTTTGGAATGTCCATGACCAGTCATCAACGTCCGCATAGTATTTATACCGCCGTTCGAACAGTGCTAGCGTCTGCCCTTTGAACTTGGCCTGGACATAAATCTCAATCTTATCGTCCTTGCCGTCTGTCAGTTGTTTCGGCGCACTACCGAACCGCCATTTGAGTTTTCCTTGGACCGTTTCCCAAGTGACCTTCTCAACCAAACGCATTGCCATGTCGTGCAGGTTCATTAATCCACTCCAATTACGTTGTCGTCTGCCAGCCCTTTGAGAAACTGAATCACGCCGAGCAGTTCAGTGTAGACGCTTTTCGTCGAATCGATATCGAGCATATTCTTCTCCGTCAGGAATTGAATCCGTTTTCGCAGACTCCGGATTGATTTTCTTTTCCGATATGGAAGCTTTCCGCTAACACCTTCAAGAGATGCATCCAATCGAGCCAACACTCCTCCGATTCCGATAGAGTCATCGTTGGTCATGGATATGAGCAGTTCGCTACTCATGCCTTCTAGCTCTTTCTTAATCTGAGGTAATCGAGCACGTCGGAGGAACTTGCTCGAAAGTGTCAAGGTCAAACACAACACCCAGAGTGTGGCGATGAAACCAGCGACCGTTAGAACATCTGCAATGAATGTGAGTGATAACTCTGGCATCAAGACATCTCCGTTAACATATCCCGCCACTGCGCATTTAGAACATCGTTCTGCTAATGACTCTTCCATCCCGTGTGTCGTAGCACAGCGCTAGAACAAGATCTGCTCGTAGGCCGTAATGATGGAAGTAGGTTCTATCATCCAACGTCATCGGCGCATCTGGACTGAGAGGTTCGCCAGAAGTGAAGCGGAAACCGTAAGCAAACTGGACCCGATTTTTCAGACCCGGAGCATCAGCAGCCGGAACAGGGCAAGCGAAGTCGATCTCTAATCCGTTGTCCTTTACCCAGCGCCGAACCGATTTGGTCGGGATCACCGCGTGGAGCTGAGTGCCGAATCGTTCCCCAGGCGGAGCTGGCAACTGGGCCAGCTGGCACACTTGGCTACCGGTATCGCCCCAGTCGTAGCAGCGCATCGTGCCAAGACGGAAGACCTGCTTGTCGGCGTCATAAGTTGCATACGGGGAGCTTGGCGGGAACAGGTAGACATCACCGCTCGCCATAGGCGCTAAGGCTGTGTCCACGTCCTGGACCCGCTTCTTGTAGTCAGCGGTCGTCTCGAACTCGCCCTTTCGAAGCTCGGGGAGCTTCTTGTCGAACCACTCCGCAAACATGCGCGGAGAGGTCAGTTGGACCTTGCCAGAGGCCGGATCAAGTTGGACGTGAGCGCTGTGAGCGTCGAACGGCCAGGGACGCCAAACCCAGGGCAGACGGGCCGGAGCTTGCTCAGCAGGAGCTGCTGCATCTGGGCCGGAAGCCGGAGACGCTTCTTGGCTCTGACACCCAGCGAGCGCTAGTGCCAGCCCGATGGCCAGAAAAATGGTAGAGCGCACGAACTTCCCCTGTTCACTGATGACTGCTCACATTGTAAGCGTTGTGTGAAGCCAGTCACACGTCAGAAAAACCCTACTTATCCTGCCTACTACGACGCCCCTTTCTCCTTGCATCCACCATCAGCTGAGTCAAACGCCCCCCTTTTCCGCTTCTAGTTAAATGATTAGTGAGGCGACATTGAAGAGTGTAACTGGGCAAATGGGTAGCCGGAGCGGTGGATTTTTCCGATAGCAATATGGTGTTGAGTCAAATCATGAAGAGGATGCTGCGTGGGGATTGAAAAAGTGTAACAAGAACTTGATGGATTCCGAGCACAAACAAAACTCCATTGAAGGAGGCTTACTGTCGGCCAATGTCTTTACTGGGGCTGGTGCCAGATGGTCACTATGTCATTGCTGTTTGTGCGTTTACCTGTGACGTTGAAGGCTGATGCAGAGTCAAGGGCTAGCATGCTGTTTTCGTCGCCGCACTCAGGCCATCGTTGCGATGGCATTCTGAACAACTGAAAATGCATCAGCGCTTCGTCATCGACGCCCAGGCTTGAATACTCATCAAAATTGCGAACATCCGCATCGTCCAAAAATGATTTTCCACCACCAATAGCTATTGCGAATGCAACAGGATAGGCTTTCAGGATGAAAATGTTGGAGAGATTCTTTGAGAAGAAATCGAACACCCGATAGTCACGGACGATGGTCATTGGAGAATGGAGATAAGGCCAGTAGTATATCTTTACGTCATCCAACAATGACTGATTGATACCTAGAACATAGCTGGATAGGTGCTCACTATATCTATCAAGACCCACCGAACACAGATGAGCGAGAACTCCAAGCGCAACACGCCTAGGCCTTACGAGTGCCGAACCATAAAACGGAATCCCCTCTCTTTTCTGACCAATTGCCTTAGCAAGCTGATTGGTCAGAGAAGCAAGCTCTCTGTCGTAAGGTTGAAGAATATTTCCGTTGCAATCGGCACACAGCGTTCGAAAAGGAACCCCATAGGAACGCTTTTCGAACTCCCCAGGCCCGTCTTGTGCAACCGAATCCAAAATACTCCAAATCCGAACCGCTCTACCTGGACTCCAAGACTTGGGCGGAACATGGTTCTCCGTCAAGTCTCGTTGCTGCCCACATATATTGCATCGACCATGACCCGGCCCAACTGGGAAGCGGAAGGTGCGGTCAGCCATTGGTCGCGTTCAAGCTATTAAGAGTTGCTTGTCCATATAGCATGAACGCGCTGCCAGCGGCATACACCACCCACGCATAGATTGGCCGCACAAAGCTAACGAGCACCAGACTCAAAATCATAGGTATCGCCGTGATGCCGAGCCAGTAGGCCCAGGTCATCGGTAAAGACGACAGGGAGCCTAGCGACTCTTGAAACTTTACGAAGAGGCCGTAGGCCAGCCAAGAGGCCAGCGGCCCGACGAACAGAAGCGCCAGTGCGTTCAACAGTCGGCTGCGTCTTGACACCTTGCCCTGCGGCATAGCCCTCTCCTTAGTGGTTTAGAACGACGGTGCAGCTTTCTGCTTACGCTCGTATTCCTCTTCGACAAAGACGGTGGCCTTCGGCGTAAACACGGAGATGTAGCCGAAATCAATCCTGGAAACCATGCCAGAGAACTTGACTTCAAGCGCCGGTGTCTTCCAGACCGCTTCATGAGATCGGAAGGACGCACCCATGCGGTTTTCCATGGCCTCTTCTTTGAGAGACGTGGGCTTACCGAACTTCGTTTGAAGCGCACGAAGAATGCTGTCCTGGTGCTCATATCCGTTTGTGGTGGCTTGCACACCTTCCACTACGCCATCAACAACGATGAGCGTGGAGTCCGTGCCAACACCGAGAGGCGTCTTGCCATCGCTGGTCACGAAGTCGATCTTGAAGCTGCTCTCCTTGTCCAGCGTCTCGCCCGGCTTGCCTTTAAGGATGCTGCGTTTCCAGCATGGCCGAACCGGCTGATCGAAGACGAAGGTGTAGCGGGCGAGATATCCCTCCCCGGTGAACTGGCACTCAGGCAAGTCGAACTTTGCCCCCAGCTCGATGCCCATGAAATCTGCCCCGTGTGCGAGTGCAGGAGCCATCAGCGCTGCGAGCACGCTTCCCATTGTCTTCTTTTTCATTGCAAACCCCCTGTTGAATTTTTCTGACACTTCGGTAGAACTAAGAGCCGATTGGCATGCGTGTCACATCGGAACGCCCATTTCATTGCCCTTCTCAATGAACACTTCGCCAGCCGCTTCAATAAGAGTCATATCGAGGTTGTTAAAGGGGTAGAAGCCTGCATTCTTATGAGCCTCTGACAATGCGGCTCCAAGGCACGCGAGCAGTGCAACTCGGTTGACATCTCCCTCTCTGCTCACAGAGAGTGCCCTGGACAGCGCCACGGCGGTGACTGCAATTTTGTGCGGTCGTTGACCAAACTTCCCGCTAAAAATATCGGGGCGGTCGTCCCAGGCTGCTTGGACGATGACGTTCGCAAAATTGGCCGGATTGCCAGTGAAGTAGCCGATGCGCTGCTGTTGTTCCAACAGGTTCTGGACACAGACCGCTGCTTCGCTCTTCTTAAAGTTGTCTTTGATGCCGCTGAACAATCCCATGTGTCGCCCTCAGGTCCCTGAGCCGGTTTCCGGCATTCCGTTGAAAACAGACCAATCGTCGTTCGAGACCGCATTGATGATCTGGTGATACGTCAGCGGAGTGGCTGACGACAAGTTCCACGCCCAAGTTACGGCGTCCTGAATCTTTGCCGCCTTCGCCAACGAAATCTGTCCGCTGGTCGCGGCCAGAACGAAGCCCTGACGCACCTCTTCGTCCTCCACCAGCGATTTGAGTTCGTCAAGATAGAGGTGGGCGAGCTTGAAATCGACCAAGCCGGGAGCTTTCTGCTTTCCAAGCTGCTGGTTCACAGCATAGAGCTCCAACACGAGAGGCTTCTCCAATTCGATACGTCGCAAATTCTGCTGCGCATTTTGGTGACCTTGGGCCGCTGCACGCTTGAACCACTCCTCAGCCTGCCCAATATCCCGTTTGCAACCTAGTCCTTGGTAGTGGAGAACGCCCAAGTTGAACTGCGCGTTCGCGAACCCTTGCTCTGCGGACTTCCCATACCAGTGATGGGCTAATTTGTAATTTTTGGCGACGTGCACACCCTTCCCGTAACAGAATCCAATTTCGTTCTGCGCTTCTGCTTCCCCATCATCAGCTCGACCCAAGAGTATTTGGAAGGCTTCGTCAGTTCTCTGCCGAGCGAGCGTGCTTGTGTCCATCAAACCGAAATCGGGGGCTTGCTCAACGGCCTTCCCAGCAGCGATGACGCTATCTATATCGTCCTGAATCCACTTCTCCACTGCTGCATGATCTTGAAGCGTAATCGTCGTGCCACCATCGCGCTCTCTTAAAAAGACGGCGTAATAAGCTTTCCCGTCAATCATCACAGAAGCCGATGCCGCCTCGTGGTCTGAGACAGTGCAGCCTTTCGAGACGGCATATGACCTGGCAGCTTCGTAGTAGAGTTCAGAGAACGTCGCCATGTCCCTCCTGGCAGAAATCATTGCACGGATGCGGCTCTCCACAGCTCGCTCCTTCCTAGTGTGCCGGGAGGCATAGATGTAGATGAGGTAGCCGATCAGAACCAGCCAGAGCGGAGGGAAGAAGAAGCCGAGCACGAGAAGAACCAAGATACCCAGGATCATCGGGTCAACCCTTGAGCATCTGGGCCGAAGGCGGGAGACGCCTCTCCCCCTGAAAAGCCTGCAAGGGCTAGGCCGAGCCTCAGGCTCAGAAAAATGGTAGAGCGCACGAACTTCCCCTGTTCCACTGAAGACTGCTCACATTGTAAGCGCAGTGTGAACCCAGTCACATGTCAGAAAAACCCTACCCGGTCTGCCTGCTACGATGTCCCATCATCCACAGGGGGTAGACATGTTCGGTTCGGCCAATCAAAAAACGGAAGTTCTGCAAGCAATTGAAAGCATGGGGTTCGATGAAGCGAGCCATCACTACGCGGCCATGGTTGCCTCCAAGATCCCAACCGTTAGCGTCCTGCATCAGTTCTACATGGAAGAGCTGGATGCGGCCTCCCAAGGGAACGCTTTGGCACGCTCTTTCGTTGAGGAAAGCCGCGTCTCGGAAGCAGACTACAAGGGAGCGTTGAACCGCTCCAACCCTGCTGTTGACGGGCCTGACGGCCCTCAGCAGCTCCTTTTGAAAATCTGCATGCAGCTCTTCGACAACGAAGATCTCATGGTTCGCTTCCGACTGCAGATCGTTACCAATTTGATTGAGCAGATGGAAGTCACCACTCCCTCTTTGTCTGCTCCGATTGAAAGCCCTGAGGATTTTGAGCGCCTAGCGGGTAAGATCGGGAAAACGCAGGCAACGCTTGAGATGAGAAATCAAGCTCTAAACGGAAACGCGTTCTGTCAGGAAACGATGTCTCAGGTCACGTCAATGTTGATTGACGATGGGAACGCGAGCGAACAGCTGCTGGAAGAGCAATACACTTTCACCAAATTGTCCGCTGAATCTGACAATCCCCAAGCCCAATACAATCTAGGGCTCATCTATATGCGGCGAATCAACACAGATGCTGAACAGTGGTCTCGACAAGACGTTGCGAACATGAAAGCAGCATTGATGTGGCATGAAAGAGCTTTAAAGAACGGCGTTGGTCAAGCCGACGCTGCGATAGCCATGCTTAAAAGCCTCCTGGAAGAGTAGGACGTAGTTAACAGCTCCTTCCTCTCGAAAAAAGCCTCCAACTAAGGAGGCTTTTTTGTGGGCGATAGCTTTCAGTAGTTCCATACGCTTTTGTAATCCCCGTTCATAATTTGGAAAGCAAAATTGACCACCGTCTCTATCTCTTTCCGACCAAATTTTTGGCTGTAATCAGAGAAAGCCTCAAACGCTTCCAGAAGCTCGTGGTCGGTTACCAGGTGGTCACCCGTGTTCCGCTCGACCAAGACTGCTACTTTTGACTCTCCCTTCGCAATGACACGCTTTGTCTCTTCATAGACCAGCTCTTGAATGGCTTCTGTCACGCTCTCATATTCTTTGAAGACCACGCCTTGGCGGGGAAGGTAGCTGAGAACAAAGGTCTGAGCTGAAAAATCGGGGTGAGCGATGACTAGCTCCTTGATGATGCTGAGTGAATGTTTTTTCATAAGTTACTCTCCTGTTTTTATAGAATTGTGGGTAGGCGAACTACCCATAGATTCAAGTTATACGGAGATGCACTTTTGACAAGCTCACAAAGATAAGAAAGAAAGACTAAAATCGAGAACCGGGCAAAGTTCACAGATTTGACTGAACAGGTGCTTATTAAACTTTTTTAATCCCCCCTTGCTTTACCCATAAAAAAAGCCCCCATGCTATGGAGGCTTTTCCGTTTGAAGCGAGCATCGCTTGTTCTCCCAGTTCGCTAACTGCATGCAGCGTATTGCTTCTTAGTCAACGACATTAAAAATTGCAGCTGCATCGGGATGTTCGAAATAGAACTCCCGCAAGTTATGGAAGTGATCGGACGCCACCATGCTTTCCTCAGCCTGTCCGTCTTCGTGATACATCCAGCTCAGTTGATTGACCAGATACGCTGTCACAGCCAGTCCTGCTCCGTCTGCGCTCATCAGATGCAGTCCGCCATCGCCGTCTTTTAAGCACATGGTTTCGCAGTCCAGCGGATACACATACCAGGCTCCGTTTGACAGCTCCATGCATGACCAGCTCCCGACTCGATACTCGTCACACAGCTCTCGTAAGAGCGAGGAGGCTGCTTCCGTAAATTGGTGTTTGCTTTCACCAAAGCATGGGAAATAAGGGCAACCAGTATTCCGGACACTTTCATAGGTCGCTTCACGACACGTGATTTTCTCAGACTCATCTCCAATTGATTTATTCATAGTTTCCTCCGTTTGTTTTTTTATGAAGCGGCGTTATTGCGGCTTGAAGTAAATATAATATATTTATTGAATTAATTTCAATTGTTTTTACGCATTAATTGTTGGAACTGAGAAGTACGTATCATTTATTTGCACTCAAATCAAATAGAGAACGGGTGCGGAAAAGTTTAATAAGCACCTCGTTTCCTCTATCCAATAAAAAAACCCCCAGTAACGAGGGCTTTTTAGTTCCAGGCAAGCATTGCCTTTCTCCCTGTTATGCAACCTCTTCCTCTTGCAGCAACTCCTCGATTTCGGCAAGACGTGCCAGCAGTCGCTCCTTCTCGCTTATCAGGTTGTTTCTGTCGTTCTGAGCGTCTTCGACGATGCGAACCGGAATCTCCCCTCTGGCGATCAGCGCTTCTGCTGCGGCCCTAGGGAAGTCTCGAATCAAAGCGGTGACCCCGTTAGGTCCAACGGCAGTCGTCCAGTTTTGTCGAGAGCCTCCTGAGGTAAAGCATCCCTTCAAAACGCTGACGCCATTGCCTAGAACTGCTCCCGTATCCCGTCCCCTAGCTGAGGCGAGCACCCGGCCCGCAAGGGTTAAGGGGCCTTGCCACTGTTCTTTATTCGCTTCTAAATCGACCTCGATGAGGCAAAGGTCAACTTTCAGGCCATCAGTCCCATAAAACTGCAAGCAGAGCGCTCTTACCTTCTCTTCTAGCTTGATGTCAAAGTTCCACGACTTGTCACCACCGTCCCACTTCCCTCCGATCCTCTTCGCCTGGGCGATGAAAGCAGCGTTGTAGGGGGCGATGACCGAAATGAGTTCATCATACTTTTCAATTTCAATATTCATATATTTCTCCAAGTTTAATTAATTGAAGAGATTCAATTGAGTCTCTTAATTAAAAGATATTACACGCCCACCAATTGTCAATCATTGAATCCAGGCCATTTGTTAAAAACGAGAAGAACTTCCCAATTTTCAATTCCAGAACCAGAAAAAGTTTAATAAGCGTCTTTTTTTCTTCACCCAATAAAAAAGCCCCCGTCATCGGGGGCTTCTCAGTCCAGGCATTTCATGCCTCCTCCTTCTCAGTGGATTGCATTCATCTGCTCAACCAACGCCAACAGCTTTTTAGCGTAACCAGAGCGTGACCCTTTGCATCTCAAATCCACATTCTCGTAGTCGATTTGCTCGTAGCCTTTGTTGTTCATGATGCGCGAATGCTGGTTGAACGTTTCCAACCCCTTCTTGTCCGTCTTCATCAGTCGCAGCACACCTGGGTGTTTGAACTTGCCACCACCTTTTGAAGCGAGTTCAGCGACGAAGACGAATTGGTTGTCAGCGATTTGCTTTGATGTGATTAATGTTTTCATGATTGTTTTCCTTTGGAGTTCAAGACAAAATTGCCTCTTAATTAAAGCGTAATTCAAATTCCGAATTCGTCAATCGACCCCTTACAGTCAATATGAAAATTTGAGAAATATCTCTCGTTTTTTAACTGAATTTACGCCAAGCGTTGGCGGATATAGCGCAATTCGGTTTCCAGTTGTCTTTGGCGTTTTTCGAGCACTGTATACTCTTGCTTCGTCAGCCTTTTCCGCTCAAACATCCGAATGTCAGCTGCGAGGTCTGGCGCGTATAGCCTGAGCTTGGAAAACATCAGGTAAAGAACAATGTCTTCAACGCAAGACACGCGCGTCTTGTCAGCATAGACAGAGCACGCATCGCGAACGAGGTAGCGGTCTTCGCCTTCTTTGGTGATGACGATAGGCTCTTGCTTGACTGCGAAGCGTTCAGAGCTATCCAACTGAACCGATTCGAGCCTACGGTTTGAATCGAGTTGTTTGAGCGCGTCCTTGACGGCTATCTCGACCCGGTTCTGTTCTTCGTTCAAGATGCGAACTAGGGCGAGCGGAAGACAAACCGAAAGGCGGCGTTTCACTTCTGTCAGAATCGGGGCTTTGGGTCTTTTACTAATATCTCTCATGCCGATCTCCTTTGATTAAAGAATTGAGTTGTATTCGCTTTGCTTTTTTCCAACGCCTCACAGCAGCTTGCATCATCAGCCGAACCATATTTGTTCTCGAAAGGTCGAGTGCGTCAGCGCGCAAGCGAATTGCAGCTTGGTCTTCTTTCGAGATCCGCGTCATTTGCAACCAGGTGCCAGCCTGATTCTGGTTATCCTCATATGACTCTTCGGTCTCGGCTAGATGCAATTCAAGCCGCAGCTCTTCGTCATCAAAGTTGTTCAAATAGTGCTGAATGATTTGACGCTGCAGCTTTGCTTTTCGGCACTCGGCTTCTGCGCTCCAATCACGAAGATCTTCATTGAGTTGAAAGCTGACGCGGGGGTTGGGGGCAACACGGTTTAATTGCTCGTCTTTCGGTTGTAGATTTCTTTTCATAGCTCTCCTTGTTTGTTGGATTGTGGCTCAAATGAGTCCTGTCTTTTGAGAGTAGATCGGATTTGAGAGTTGGCAAGAGCAGAACCAGCACGAAAATTCAAAAGCGGGAATAGTTCACGCTTTTGGTTCCAGGCGCTTATTAAACTTTTCCAACCCCAACGCCCATAAACAAGCCCTCTTAGCGAGGGCTTGTTCGACTGAGGCTTTCATTTCAACCACTCTGCGATAACTGAAAAACCGGGGTTTTTCGAGTTGGTTTTCGCGAACATCACATTTCGGATCGTTCTTTCGTATGGCGAAAAGCTGGGTGACCCCTTACATTTTTGAAAGAGAATGAAGAGAACGATTTCCTCCGCTCCTTCTGCCCATATTTTTTTCCCATCGGCTTGGACAAAGAGCTTGTTTTTGTCTCCCTGACGCTTCTTCCCGACAAGGAACGTGTCAAAAGGCAGACCGCGAAGTTCCTCGTCTTCAAACCAAGACACGCATGCCAAGTTTCCTCCGGGCTCAACTTCTTTAATGATGGTGCAAGCCAACTCTTTGGCGATTCGATACTCTCGCTTCAATTTCTTGCGGTCCCCACGCAGCGTCAAGAACAGCACTTCTTCAATAAATGTGTAACTGATTTCATTCTCTACAATTTTTCTCATGTGCATTTCCTTTTTTCGTTGTGAATGGAAGAGACTCAAATGAATCGCTTAATTCAAGACTAGAACGGAAATCGAATTTGGCAATAGCGAAGTGAGGTCAAATATTGAAAGCGGTATAAGTTCACGTTTTTGGAAGTGACGGGGTGTAAGGAACATGGAGTTGAAGATAGAAAGGGATTGGACTGAAAAAGTTTAATAAGCCCGTAAAAGCGCGAAGCCGCGCCATGGGCGCAATAGAGCGACAGCTCCCAGGCTTTTGCATTTAGCCGCTTTTTCTGGCTTTTGCTCTTGTCAGAATCGACTTACGTGCTACCAATTAATTATGAATTTTTTAATTGGAGAAGCGCTATGGCAAAGACGTGGATCAGACGAAGTTTGAGAGAGCAACAGAAAGGCTTGTGCGCGTATTGCGATGCGCCGCTTCCCGGAAGAGCGAAAAGCTCTCTACTCATCCCTGTGCAGGTTGGTGGTTCGAAGGACGCAGGCATTGTTCTCGCGTGCAATGAGTGCCTGGGAAGCAAGAGCCAGTCAGATCTTGCTGGGTGGCTTGCTATGCCTTTCCACCGCGTGTTGCCAAAGAACGTTCCAGGCTTGCTGGTGAAGCGCGCAGAAGCGGCTGAGCAGGCGCAGAACCACGAACTGCCTGTCGCTTACTCAGTCAATCGAAAGACGCTCAGGAAAGCACTGGAAGAGCGCTGGAAGAGTCCGCGAGTGAGAGTCGCCCTAGATGGGGACATCCTGGTCTTTGATCGTGAGCAGCATGGACGCGGAGCCGCGCTGGCAGTCCTGCGAAGCCAGCTTGCGGCAGTGGTTGAAGAGCGAGCGAGCGAAGTAAGTGTGCGTGTTCCAGCCCAACATCTCGAAAGAGCAAAGAGCGTGCTGGCTGCGCTCAACTGCTGGGTAGTCGGACTACCCACAAGTGGCACCTTGGGCGAGTTGAAGCGCGCTAAGAAGAAGACGCCAGTCCGGGGAATTAGCAAGCGGCAAAGGCAAGAGATGATGATGCTCAGAGACACGGACCAGCTGACAACGTTGGGGCGGGCTGATGTTGAACTCACTTTGCTGAAAGACGCGTATCGAAGACTTGGTGATGCTTGATTAGGCATAAAAAAAGCCTCCGGTGAAGGAGGCTTTATAGAGGGTGACGCTAGCATTGGATTAGGCCTTTTTCGGTGGCTTTGTAAGCGCCAGGGCATCGACGGATGCCTCTTCGATTTGTGAGATGAATTCCGCATACGACTCAGCAGTCTCGTCTACTGCAATATCATGAAGTTTCATAACCAATCGAGCGTGCTTTACGTCAGCGCTTTCTAGATAGCAGCAGTGCGTAAGAGAGCGACAAGCAACCATGTAGCTGAACGGCCATGCGCGGCTAGGTTCTCTAATGGTCCGTTGAATGATGCCTCCTGGGCTTTCAGCCGCATCAGGATAGAACCGTTTAGCTTTGTCGAAATGTCCGGTCGGGTGCTCAGTGCGCTCTTGTCTTCTTCTGTATTTCATGGCCCCGTTGTAAGCAGCCTCTTTTTCGGAATCTGTGAGTTTTGCATAAGCATTGTATTGCTTCAAAAAGATTCGTGCTTCTGCGATATCTGTAATTTCTAACGTCATAGTGTTCACCTTTTGTTTTTAGTGGGGACAGAGTCAAATGAGCCTCTTAATTAAAAGGTAAACGAGAAATCGAATCTGGCAATAGCATTAATGCAAAATAAAAGAATCAATTTGAAAAACTGGGCATATCTCACAAATTTGGGACATAAAAAAGGCCCCATATCTAGTGGAGCCCTTAATCTAGGTGCGCGGTTGATTTCACAGGGTTCGCTTCCACCGCTCAACCCCGGCTTCATAGATCATTCGTAGCATTGTTGTTTGCGGAAGATAGAGAACCTGGGCACGTTGAACAAAAGCGTCTTTGACTTCTTCGGTGACACTCACCTTCTGGCTCATCACTTGTTCCTGTTTCGCAGAACGTCGAATGGGAGCATCTTCGATTTCCAGCCGCATCAGTTCTTCTTCGATCTGCAAGTAGTGATAAAGAATGTTGCGCATGACTTGCACCAGCGACTTCTGTTGAAGCGCCGCCAGTGCTCTCAGATCGGCGTCCAGGCTTGCATGCAGACGAACGCTAGGAAGCAAGCAAGAAAGCCTTTGAATCGGCATCTCTTCGAAGAGCGGTCTCATACGACACACTCTTCTAAAAAGTAGTGGTTGTTCAGCGCTCTCTCTTCTCGCATCAATTCTTGAAAGAACTTGTCGTGAGCTGAGTAGAAGCCGTAAACCGCACTGCTGTCTTTGGAGACGTAGAAGAAGCGGTATCTGCCCATTTGCAAGCCTTTAAAGATCTGCACCTCTTCAAGCTCTTTGCTGTAAATCGCTTGATGCATATCTCCAAAGCTTTGGTAGTCGAAGAAGTCGGCGAACGCTTCTGCGCTGTATACCACCGCTTTGTCTGACACGCGTGCGCCTCCTGCCGCTGACGCATTAAATAGGACGTGCAAATCGCTGATGATTTTTCTTTCGCTGATGTAGTGCTTTGATGATTCTTGTTGTGCAATCGCGTTCATGAGTTCTGCTCCGTGTTTTTCTATGAGATTGAAGGAGGAAGCGTTAAAATGACTTCCTTAAAATCAATGTAAACCGGAACGGAGATTTGGCAATAGCGATTGGCGAACCAGATTAGACTAAAACGCAAAACCGGTAATATTTCACAATATTGGAGACGCCGAGTGACCATACCGACACATTGCGGCATGCCACCGCTTCATCTAAACATTGAAGGCCTTCGCGCACATGCTCTGATGATGAACATATTTATTCCAGAACCAGAGGTGTCAACCGAAAAAAGGAAGTGGCGTTCCTGGCTGGTGCATTGCCTTGTGAAAATGGCCCGTCATTACAACGAAGCGAGGTCGTTGATACTTGACCAGGTAAGTGAGGGCCAAAGGTCCTCTGCCGAGATGGCAAAGGGCCGATATTTGCCCATTTTCGACTATGCGTTCGCAATGGAAGACTGCATCACGTCGCTTGAAAAGGCGATAGCCTGTATCCGCGCTTTGTCAAAAAAAGGGGAAATGACATCCGCATTCGTCCTGGCACTAGATAGCGAGCAGCAGTCCCTGAATGCTTTTCGCAGGCAGCAGGAACATATGCACTCTCAAATCGCCGCAGGACAAACCGGCGATGGTCCAATCCTCGTGGCGCTGTCTGACAATGGCGACGGAATGAGGCTTCGAGGTCTTACGATGGGGTTCGATGCTCTATACAAGTTGATCGACGCTGTATATCGGGACATATCGAACCTCTTCCCGATGCACGATACTCAGTCGCCTCCGTCCCTGGGAGGGGCACCTCACCTCTCAGTGTCTATGACCACCACGGTAATTCAAGGCGATGGAACGCAATCAGAGGTTTGGTAACTAGGGATGCCGAACCGGAATGCTTCATAAGAAGAACCTCTCGCCCGCGTAAAACCGCGCTAAACGGTCAAAGTCGCAGAGGAACTCAGCGTGCTTAGTCACAACCAAAAACGGCCTGCGGCGGTCGGTAGCGATGTAGTGCACGCTGTGATCAGTGCCTTCGTAACGCTGACCTGGACGAATCATGGAAGACACTTCGCGAGCCTTCAAGAAGCCTTGTGCGAGTTTCTTCGATGACGTGTCTTTGTAGAGGATGACAAAGAGCATTACAGCTGAGATCGCAATGAATGCGAACATGAGCCCGTCTCCAAAATGGGGCCAGAAGCTGTCGGCAACGTTGAGTGCGAAAGTAGTGGTGTTCATATTGTTCTCCGGTTTTTAAGGGGTAGAGATGAAAATTCATTCCATACTTAGACCCTAAGACACGGAGAAAAACACGCAAGACGCGCTTTTCGACTAAAACAAAAATTTGTGAAAAAGTTCCATCATGAGTAGGCAGACTACCCACAATTCAGGGCGGAGCCGCGCCCTAGGCGCAACCGCACCAGCGGTCCAGGCTTTTGCTCTTAGCGCTTCTTTTAAGGCAAAAAAGCCCACCTTTCGGTGGGCTTAGTCTAGGCAAGAATTTCTGGCTGAATCAGGCAGACGGCCATTTCTGACCCGGATTCTGGTCACGCCACTTCTTGCCTGCGGCACTTTCAGCCCAATCCTTGAATGCTTGCGGCGTAGGCCCCTTGCCGCCGTAGGTCTCACCGGTCGGCAGCTGATAGTTTTTCACGTTGCGAGCGATCTTCTTAGCAGCAGACTTCCGCACCGTCTTTTTGGTGGTCTTCTTCGTAACACTCGCACTCTGAGATGCGCTGCGCTCGTAGATCTCCTCAACGATCTCATCAACCTGGTCTGCATTGAAGTGTTCAGCGAACTGACGAATCGATGCAAGAACGTCGTTAAAAGCTTTTTCCGCCTCAGCAGCCAGCTTCCCCTTCTTCACTTCTTCGATTGCGGCGATCTTCGCGCGCAATTCCTGCGCCTCTTGTTCCAACTGCTCCAAAGTGCGACTGTCTTCGTTTGCCTTGCTCGACTGGGTGGGAGTCGCAGTCGGATGAGGCGTAGGCACCGGAGTCTGTTCCGGCTTTCCCGCGTTCTCTTTGTTCGGCGTGGTCGAGGGAGTCGGAGTGTGCGACGGGTTCTTGTTTGCCATCTCTTCTAATTCCAAAGTTGTGGGAACGAGCTACGAAATGGATCATAAAAGGGCTCGCCAAACTTTAGCAAGCCCTTTTTCAAAAGAAGTCGGTCTTTCTTTAATTGCGCCCATTTCGCTTCTTCACGACTCGCCTGTAAAGCTGCCGCTGGGTTTTCCTTTCATCCTCCCATGCCTTTACTGTCAAGCACTTGCGTTCATCAACAAGCTTCTGGGCGACATATGACGCCAAAGCAATGATCGAAGTCGCAATAGGGACCTCGTAGTCGAACTCAGCGCCGGTCAGCTTTCGGAGCTGCTCCCGAAGCTTCGGCGGAACGGTCATCATCATTCGATTCGCCCGCTTGCCTTCGTCCGTCCGGTAGTCATGAAGAGAAGGCTTCGAAACCAGATCTCCTGGTGTTCCTAGAACCAAGTGGATTCGCTTCCCGGTGTGCGCATTTCTGCGGGATACAGTGCCTTCTTCGAACTGGAAATAGGTCTTCCGCGCTGGCTCGTCCCCTGCTGCCACCTTATCCCCTGGCAACACGTCTTCCAGGCGCTCATGCATCACTGCGTCGTGTCTGCTCTGATGCACGACAGTGAGTGCAGCAGACAGGTCTTTCATTTTTTTCATACGTTCACCTCTGATTTGATTTTTTTGACGATGGAGAGCGTGTCGAACTGGACGTGTCGAACCCCTCTCCCCTTGATTTGGTAGATGGTTGTCCCCTCCGCATACGCGCGGGAAAACCCGGCTCTGTCCGGGATGACAACAGCGCCTTTCAACTCGGTGCTTGACAGCCGTTCCCTATGCTCTGCTCTCGCTTTGTTGACCCTATTCGCAACGACGATGAAGCGCTTCTTTTTCCGCTTTAAGAGGTCAATCGTGCGCAAGAACACAACATATGAAACGGCATCCAAGGCGGTGGGGACGATGTAGAGATCAGCGTCCGGAAGGACTTCGTTGTCGTTGAGGCGCGGAGGCGTATCGAGGATTTCCACATGGAAGCCTTTGCTTCGAGAGCGAGCCACGACGAAAGGCGTTTCATCAGCCAAAGCTGACCATGCGAGAGCGCTGCCCTGAGGATCTTGGTCGATCAGGAGAACGCGTTTCTTTTCCACCTCAGCGAAGTAACTAGCGAGAGCAAGACTGTGGGTAGTGCGCCCTACCCCGCCTTTCGCGGAAAGCAGACATAGGCGGACGGTCATGAGTCACCTCTATTCGGTTGAATCGAACCCATGATCAAAGCGAAGACAACAGTTAGGATGAGGAGGATGGTGAACATTACGCGGCCTCCTTTTGCTCTTCAATGCGTTTTCCAGGCACCGGGACGCGCTCTGCATCGGCTTTGATATAGGCTTTTAATGCTGGCGGGATTCGGCCTCCGCAGATCTCTGCAATGGTCTTACCGGGTCGTCTCTCGAACTCTTTTCGACCGCTCCATGCGTGATAACGCTTCACTAGGGTTACACCAACCTCTTGGAATGGGTTGGCTTTGAAGTCGAGCAGAAACGCCACAATCGCATCCAGTTCTTCTCGTGCTCTTGCGTCTTGCTCTTGGGTCCACAAAACGCTGGCAAGTGCCAATGCGGCAAATCCCCTGGAATCGGCGTCGTTGATGAAGTCGTGCTGAGGCCGGTGCAAGACAGCTGTTCCAACGGCTGCTTTCACTACGTCGAGTCGTTTGGTCTGCACAGCTGGCAGTAGCAGGTATGAGTAGTTCATTCCCACACCCCCTGCACTACTGCATCCAACGGGTTTTCCCTGGGCGCTTTTCGGTCATAACGCTGCTTCAAGCTTCTGCGTTCATCGCGCTTCGACTTCTGCGATTGTTTGAAGAACGCAAAAGCGTTGTCTTCGAGCGAGAATGCGGCTTCGTTTCTATATAAATGTTCTAATTTCATAAATCGTCTCCTGTTTTCATATTTGTTTATGAGTAGTCGCACTACCCATAAATTCAGTTAAACAGACGACTGAAAACTGTCCAGGTTGAAAAACGAGAGATATTTCTCAATTTTTCTATTTAGTCAAAACATTCTCCTTGCGCTCTTGCCTCAATCGCTTTCAATAAGGAAAGACAGGAGAGAAAAGGAGCACGCGAATGAAAAGACAAACCGGGTATTCATTGACCGAACTACTCATTGCAGCTGGCATCGTTAGCGTGGTCGGCGCTGTCGCATTCGTGCTCTACCAGCCGGTTAAAGCGCGCGCGCAGACGCGCGCGGAGAGCGAAAGGCTCAACGACTTGGCGACGGAGATCCACCAAGCTTTTGGAATCGTAGGCAGCTATGAAGGCGTCAGCAGTGAGCGCCTGATTGAAGAGCGCTTCATCAAGCCGGGGCAATTCCAAAACGGAAAGATACGAAACGAATGGGGCGGCGTCATTGATGCACAGCCTTTTGGCATCCGGCACTTTGGGGATGCATTTACCCTGGATTACACGAACGTCAGCTCTGCAAGTTGCTCAGATTTCGTCTCTGCAAATGCGCCCAATACTTACGATGTCGTGATTGATGGAATAAGCATCTTCAAGAACAACAACGATCGATTGGACGTTGCCGCGTTGACGAAAGCATGCGCAAGCGCTCGCGTTGTCAGCTTTGTCTATTACAACGAGAAAATTGGGCAGTTCATTGCCACGCCTTTAAACCTTCCTCAGCGAGATCAGACGGAGAAGAACCCGCCTCAGGGCCCAGGCCTAACCAATCCAGAAGCGGCGGCGGGTGGAAAGGAAGCCACACCCGTTCACCCCTACGTGCCGCAGTGTGGTCCCAAGCCCGCACTCCCTTCTTGCCCTGGCATCAGCAACCAAGTGTGGGAAGCGACGACCTTTCCCCAGTGCTGGTCTCTGATTGGCTCTTGCGCTCTTCCTGCAGATCCAACCCCGGCTCCGATTGTGCCGGCACTCCCCGAGCCCATCCCTCTTCCCGCTGTTCCTCCCACCGCCCCAGCGCTTTGCAGCGCTTCGTTTGAGTCTCAGCCAGCGGTCTGCCTTGCTGGCAGCTATGGGAATGCAACTTCTACGCGTCAAAAGACGTGTCCCGAAGCGTGGGGGCAACCTGTATGGACGAACTGGGAAACGGACAGAAGCAGCTGTCAGAGTTGTCCCGGAAGCGCGCAAGAGGAGACGTATCAAACGGTGAACAGAAGCGGCTCCTGCCCTTCTGGCATGACGGGCTCAATGACGTATCAGACGCGGCTTAAAGGAACACGTAACGTCTCTTATTCGTGCCCTGCGGGCCAGACCACTCTCCCCTCCCCCTCCTACACCGAGTGGGCCTGGGCGGAGACAGGTGAGGTGTTCTCGAAAGATGAGAGCGCGTGCAAAACAGAGGGCCTGACGGTTGCGAGCGGCAAGCTCTTCATCTCGAACACAAACACGACTCGAACCATCCAAGAAGGCTTGGTTCTTGCTCAAAGTTCGGACTGGACCACCCTTGCCAGCGTATCGAGCGACTGGCCGCAGAGCTACGGGCCGGTCCGGGCGTGGGCAAACGTGAGTTTTACTTTTAACGGTTCTACGCAAGGCTTCTATCAATCGGCAAACGGGAATACGCCCAGCCCTGGTAACTCTATCAACTACTCGGAGATCCGCACGCTGAACTTTAATGGAAAACTGGTGGACATCGATTTCCGAACCTTCGGAACCTCAGACGGCACTGTGATCAATGGCGGAATTCGCCTTCTTTACCGGGTTCGCTGACTTGTGCGCAGCACGCCAAACCTCTCTTGCGTCATCTGCTGCAAAACCGGCTTTGAGTGCTCTTGTCAAATTGGAATTCAGTGTTAGAAATAAAGAATGTCCAACAAAAAAACTGGAGCATTCAATGAAAAACAAATTTGCGTTATCAACTATCGCCCTGGCGATTCTTTTATCTATGTCTGCCGCAAACGCCGCAGAACCGGTGCAAATCGGAGAGGAAGTGAGAGCCTGTCCGGACGGGGTGGCTATTGGCGTCAATGCGAAGAGCGACATCATCTGTGCGAACAACGGGGGCGTAGGAATCGGCAAAAACGTCAAGTCGAATAGCGGCGTTGTGATCGGCACTGATTCGGGCCAAAGCTACGGCAGCAACGGAAACATCATCGGAACGCAATCCGTGGGTGCAGGCGATTACGTCAACTTGTTTGGAAATGAGAACAACGCAACGTCCGCGAATATTTTCGGCAATCGAAACAGAGATGTTCGAGGCAATATTGTCGGTAACGACAACAAGACCATCATGCTCAACAGCGTCATGGACGACCCGAACATTCACGGGAACCGGAACGTCATCAGGACTGACGACAACGCAGCAGCGAGCAGCGTTTCAAGCGCGGTGTTCGGCAATGACAACAGCATAAAGGGCAGCAACAACGCCATTGTAGGAAACAGCAATCTCTTGGATGCCAGCGGTGTGGTTGTGACTGATTCTGTGTTCGTCGGAAGCAATATCTACGCGAACAGCGCCAGTGGAAAAATCACGGACGCCGCAGCGTTCGGCAAGAACGCGGGTGTTCAAGGAAGCCGCACTCTTGCGTTGGGTGCAGGCGCAAGCGCGCTTGCTGACGACTGCACAGCCGTAGGCGCGGGAGCAATGTGTGTTGAGTCCAAAACGACCGCATTTGGCGACAATCGTTTGACGAACATCGCCAATGGTGTGAGAGACACGGATGCGGCGGCGATGGGGCAGCTTGCAGGTGTGGCGCGAATCATCGGTGGCGGCACTCGCTTTGAAAACGGCAACCTCGTGAGCCCTGCTTGGTATTTCAGAGACAACAGCACACACACAACGATCAGCAGTGCACTGGACAATCTGGACGAACGAATAGAGAGAGCAGGCAACGGTGGTGCTGGACAAGACGGCTACTCAGCGTATGAATTGGCTCAGCAATACGGCTACGAAGGCACAGAACGCGAGTGGCTTGCGAGTCTCAAAGGAGACAAGGGTGACAAGGGTGACAAGGGAGATCCTGGAGTTGCTGGTGCCGCTGGTGAAAACGGCCAACCGGGGCGCGACGGTCAAGACGGCCTGAGCGGTGGCGAGGGTGCAAAGGAGAACCCCTACATCGCGATCTCGGATGACACGACCAACGGCTACAACACACCCGCTGTCACATTTGGGGACAACGCGATTGCAGTCGGAAATGGTGCAGTTGCGACATCAGGCACCAGCGGAGCGACAGCAGTTGGATCTGGCGCAACCGCAAGCGGCGCTCATGCGTCTGCTTCTGGTGCAGAGGCGACAGCCGCAGGAAAGTTCGCCACGGCGAACGGGGGTGGCTCAGTAGCAAACGGTGAAGCGACAACAGCCGTTGGAGGCAATTCTCGGGCATTGCAAGAGGGAGCAACAGCGGTCGGAACGGGTGCGAGTGCCAGTGCTAAGGGTTCAACAGCAGTTGGCAATGTGGCAGAAGCAACGCACGAGAACTCAGTAGCGTTAGGAAATCAGACCAGAACGACGGAAGACAACCAGGTTGCAGTTGGCGGACGCCGAGTGTCGCAGGTTGCTGATGCCCGCATCGAACAAGGCTCAACTGATGCGGTCAACGGCGGACAAATCTACGACTTGCGAAACGAACTGAACGACAAGTGGGAAGCCACAAATCGTCGCTTCGATGGCATTGAAAAGCGTCTCAATGGCTTGGGGGCTCAAACCGCAGCGATGTCGATGATGGCTGCTTCTGGTGCAGGCTTGCCAGTTGGAAAAGTCGCGATTCAGGCGGGTGTTGGCTTCAACGGTGGAGCGTCAGCCATGGCTGTGGGCTACCGCGTTCGCACAAGCGAAAAGGTGAGCTTCTCAGCGGGTCTTAGTTTCGGCGGCAACGGTACGAAACCCATGGGTGGCGTCGGCATGAGCATCATTCTTGACTAAGAGAACGACATGAAAATGCATCATCCAAAGGGAGCTTCGGCTCCCTTTTTTGTGGCTTGCTATCGCGAAGCCCCTGGTGTGAAATGCGTTCTATCTACCGGCATCGTAACGGACTACACAGTGAAAAGACTCTCCCCACTTTTCCTTCTCATCGCTCTTTCTGCGTGCAATCAGCAGAGCGAAAAGACCTCTGACGCTTCTCCACAGTCCCAACCTACTCCGGTCAAAGAGCTTCCGTCCAAGCAAATTGGCGGCATCGAGCTTGGACAAGCTGCGAACCTCCAAGAGTGCGAGAAAGAGCGCGCCTACGGCTCGATTCGATACAAGTATGAGCCCGCAAACACCCCGTGCTGGCAAGCCAGCATCTTCGACCAGGGCGGCAAGTTGAAGCTGGAACTTGGCGAGATGCCGCAAAACACGTCGGTTGAGGTCAATTTCGGTCGGAAAGCCATTCCGGATGGCATCTACTTCGTTGGCAAAGTCACAACGATAGCTGGCAAGATCGAAGACGTGACGCTTGAAACGCAGGGCGTTGACCGTCAGCAAGAGATCTATGAACTGTTGGCTGCGAAGTGGGGCCAACCCACGTCTACGAACGTCGAGAAGCTTCAAAACGGGTTCGGCGCTCGCTACGACAGCGTAGAGGCTTTTTGGGCATTGGAAGGCATCTCGATCCAATACGTGGGTATGCTCAATCACGAACAAGGTCTGATCATCTTCCGGTCTGATGCATCAAACGTTCAGATGCGTGAGCGTGACAAGAAGCTGAGCGGAGCGGAATCGTTCTGACGCGAGAGGGGGCTTCGGCCCCTTTTTTATTGATTCTCGTAAGCTCTGCCCGAAATCATGGCTTCGTAGAAGTCCTCGCCCGCATCGGCAGCAGCCGTGACTCTTTTGTAGGAAGTTGGCGACCTGACTTGTTGACCAGTGATCTCAGCGATGCTGATCGCTATCGTGTCGAGTGCCTGGAAGGCTCGATCTTTGAACGCGAGCTTGGGATGATAGAGAACGAAGAGAAGAGTGGCACAGCACGCGGCTGCGCGAATTAAACTGAACATGAGTGACTCCTTGTTTGTGTAATGGAGGAAGGAAGCGGAAAACTAGCTTCCTTCTTTGAACTTAAAACAGAAAGGACGGGCGTCAACCCGTCTTTCTGTAAAAGTGTGAAATTATTCCGCTTTAAAGAACGCGGGTGAGCTTGGAAATCTCTTGATGAACTCGCGAAGCGCTTTGCTCCAACGAAACGTTCAACAGTGAGGCAATGAGCTGAATCGCTCGCACATCAATGACTGAGCTTTGGTAGCGCAGTGCGCAGTGATGGATAGAAAGACAAGAATAGAAGTAGGCCTGTGGTGTATCGACCGTTGGAGCGGTCAGCGACAGTCGTTCTTCTTCACTCATTTCTGCCGGGTCTGGAATCCAGACACCTACCTCGTTGATCTCGCCCTTAGGGCGGTCATCAAGGTAGGTGTCGGGCTTTTGTCTTGCTTCGAACAACACGGCTGCACGAATGGATGGCAGACGGTCCTCTTTCTCTATCAAGTCCCAGGCTCTGATCGCAGCGGATTTCGTTTTGAATTCCGAGATTCGGGATTTGTCCAACAGGGGTGGAGCGGTCTTTCGATGTTCTTTTGGGGTAGTCGCACTACTCATAAATGCCTCCGTATATTTAAAGGTTGAACTCTAAATATAGATCGGAAGTGCAATCGCGCAACCCAGGCGCTCATTAAACTTTTTCGGGACGATAACGCAGGCCAACTCCCATTTAGGGGCGTGCTACCATTCAACCAGGATGGCCGACAACCGGCCTATTACTGCTATGGAACTAGCGTGAGCCTAAAAATCAGCCGAGCCGCCATTCATGCGTCGATTCTGACGTGCGTCTTGACCACCGCAGCGACTCATGCCACTGCACAACCTGCCCCAGTCCGTCTGCCAGCGTTGATGTTCTGGACGACGATGATGAAGGCCGATAGCGATATCAGCAATCAGGTTCATCATTACGCAGAACGAAACGGATTGAAGTCCCTTCCGGCAAACTACGCCCTGCTTCTTTCAAAACAGACAACGATAGGCAGCACTCCTGTCTACACGGCTAGTCCGGACGACGTTCTTTGCGGGGCTCCGGCTGGGGCAGTCGCCATGGTTAGCGTCTACGTTTTTGGCCAGGAGGATGATCTCGAAGCGCTTCCTGAGTTCTCCGCACACATGGCGCGATTGGAGGGCTTGAAGAGGAACGCGCAAGGCGTGGCAGCACGTTCCACTCAACAACAAGAAAAGCTGCTAAGGGATAGCCAAGGCGGGCACGTTGATGAAGCACAGAAAAAGCTGATTCGCGCGTATCAGAGACAGCTGACTGCATCGATATCGCAGAGCGAGCTTCAAAAATCTTCGGCACCGCTCATTGCTCAATACGCTGCGACAGTGAACACCGGCTTTTCAAGAATGACGACGCAAGAACGTTGCGCGTGGGCAATGGGCGCATTCATAGCGAAGAATGCCAAACAGTTGGAAGCAAGCTTGGCTTCGGCGCAGCGTCGCGATGCTGCTCAGAAGCAGTCCAGCGCGCTGGGGTTCGGGCCCGCCGCACCGTCCGGCGCTGGATTTGACATGGATATCGCGGTCAACACTGCGAAGTCTGCCAAAGAGTTGGAGCACAAGGCCTTCCAGCTGGGCTTGAAGTCTCAATAGGTAGAGGGTTGAACAGAGACAAGCAACTCTGTCTCTGTTCAACTACATCGCCATCCCCCTACTCTTCCGCTTCACCGCTTTCGGCGCAGGGAACTCAATCACGTTGCTCTTTTCCTCAACCTGGAACGCTTCCCGTTTTGCTAAGGCTTGCTCAACGCCCAAGAATTTGCAGATGCGCTCCGCATCCGCACAGGCTTTAAAGATGGCTCGCGGGTCGTCTTGAACCACTTTGATCCAGGACTTCACGTATCCGGCGTGCCGCTCTGGTTCGTGCGGAAGGTCAAGCCGCTGGCTGGACATGTAGGAAAAGATCTCCGCTCTCAATTCCTCTTGCGCGTATCGCTCATCACCGAACGTGCCGAAGGTTCGATTGAGCCTGGACGGGTGTCCGGTCCAGTGCCCCAATTCGTGTAGCGCGGTGGCGTAGTAGAGATCTGCGCTCTTGAACTGCTGAATTTGAGGGAGGTGGATGGAGTCGGTCATCGGGCGATAGAACGCCTGGTTCCCTCCATCGTGCTTTATCGAGGCCCCGGATTCGCGCAGCACGCGCTCGGCTTCTTCGTGCCTCCACTCCTCGGGCATCACGGTAGGAGGCGCATAGAAGCGCTCTGGAAGACCGGAGATCTGAGAAGCGTTGAACACGTTCGCGTAGAACACTCGTGGGCCTTTGCGGCCCTGGACGGCTTCCTCCTCCGCATCCCCCTCCTGGGCGTCTTTCTTGTCCGGCCAGTCCCAAAACTCTACCTGGGTGGCTTTCTGCCCTTTATTGACCTTTCCTCCAAGGTCAGAGGCTTGCTTGAACGTCATCCATGCATTGGACTCGTAGGCCTGGTAGAGCTGCTGCATGTGCAAGTAGAGCGCGTTGACGCCGTGATAGTTGCGTCCAGAGAGCCCGTTCACGGGCGCGAGGTTGGCGGTGTGACGCGGTTGCCCCGGCGACCAGGGGCGTTGGAAAGGCGCTAGGTCTTTCTGCATCAGCTCGATGAAGAGCTGGGCGACTCTTTCAGTGTGATCGGTCATCTGGCTCATCGAATGTCTCCTTCTCTGAGGAGGATGATTTGCTGGCCGTTTCGGAGATGAGACAGCAAAAGTTTAATGAACTCCTGCTCTTCCAGCTCGGCAACCATCTGCTCTTCGTTCCAAAAATGCGAGAAATCGCCATTAAGGAAGTGAACCCCGTCGCTCTCCATCTTTGCGATGTAGGACGTTCCAACCTCCAATGATTCCAACGCGCCTTCCAGCGTCATTGCGCGCTCTTCGAACGCGCCGTTCTTTTCGTTCAACATAAAGCACCTCAATACAAATGCGGACAGTGCTTAACAACTAACAGAAGAACAGGATTTGGCAAGCAGGCATGAAAAAAGCCCCTGGTTGAGAGGGGCTTTTTTATTGGCTGCTCATCGCTGACTTCTCACAGTCCGAAGGGGATATCCACGCTTTCATTCAAGACTTCAAGCTCTCTGTCCACGTCTCCGCACCAAGCAATGTTGGCAACATACGGCTGGACGTATCGTCCGCTGGAATCCTTAATTTTCAGTTTCTTTTCTTGGTAGTCAGTGAACCGAGCGCGGACGTATCGCCAAAAAATGTTGGGAGCCATGGGATCAACTTGAACTGCGTTGCAGAACTTCCAGTAACGCTCGTAGATTTGCGCTTTATCCGTAAACGTTCCGCAAGTCGATACAGCGTCTTCTTCACACCAATGCGTCACTGTATTCGCTTCCGTTCTCGCCGCGCCCTTTGTTCTTCTGCACGCTTCCGGCCACTGATTCTCAGGAAGGAAATGGCCGCGCCGAATCAGTCGTTGTGCCCCTTGCAAAATCCATTGCAAGATTTCAAAACCTTCCTTTTCAAACATGACTTTGTGGTAATCGTCAACGTTCGGACCTTCAATAACGTTCTTGAATTCGACAATACTCAGCCGACGCCACACTCCCTCACTATCGTCAGAAATCTTGGGGGATTGGTTCGAACAGACGATCCATTTCGCCTTAATTTCATAGTTATTGATAGACTCTTTATGCTTTCTGGCGATAGTCATTGGCGCTTGCGAAACAATCGATTTCCAAGACTCTTCATGCCACTTTCCTTCCATTTTCACTTCGTCTGTCGTGATCAAGCTCGCACCTAAAAGTCTTTGAGTATTGAAGGGAACATCGATCTCGTTAAGTTTCATTTGAACCACGCTTCGGCGCGGATGGAACAGCGCCATTAGGTCTTTCAGCGTTGATTTCCCCGTTTTTGCTTTTCCATACCACCATGCTGACATTTGGTAGTTGATGGGCAAGAAGGTCATAGCACACTGTTCTTGCACGAACGCTTGAACTTCTTTTTCTGGGAAAGCATGATTGAGGAATTGAGCAAACAGAGATTCAGGACGAAGCGACTTCGGCTCTAACCGACCCCCTTCTTCCAATCCGCATCGGACTTGAATGAGGTGCCGGAATCCGAATTTGCGATCAGGGTTGTGAAAAGAGATATCGCCCTGTTTATCAAGATGCAGATAGCCGTCCAGGCAAGGAATCACCTTTTCATTACCGAACGCATAGTCAGTGAACGAACGCTCTGATCGAAGTGTGCTTTCAAGCGAGCGCCATGCTTCACTCGCCTTCGATTCTGTTGCATCTTTTCGACGGTATTTCCGCAGCCATGCCAACGCTTCACTCACCCCATCTTTGGTGCTTAGGGACTGATAGTGATTTCCGGTCCAGCGATGGATCATTGTTTCGTCATCGAGACGATAAGCGCTCAAATCCGGGCGTGTGAACATGACGGATTCAACGAACTGAGTTGAAACGTGATCGTCTTTGGCGCCTTGACGCGGAGCCTTTGGAAGAAGTGTTTTGACCTGACCTTCGGCCAAAAGTGCATCGCCCTTAGCTTTGAGTGCAACATCGCTTAAACCACTCTTTTTAGTGACCGCTTTCTTGGTCTTATCAACAATGATTCCAGCTCCTAGACCGTGATTTTTTTCTCCGTATTTTTCTTTGAATTCAGCGTCAGATAAATCAAAAGAGTCGATATCAATTTGCTCAGAACCATTGACAAATCCCGCATGCGCGCTATTATTTTCTTGTAATTGCATATTTTTCACCCTTTGTAATTGTTGTTTATTCACACCCCTCTGCCAGGAGGGGTTTTTTTATGCCTGAAACTGAGCGGCATGCTCTTCAAGCAAACGCCGAGTCAACTCAGATAGCGTCACTTTTTCTTGCTCCGCCATCTGATTAAATCGACGCAAGTTTTCGTCAGACACTCGAAATCGAAAGACCTTCTCTTTGCTTTTCATTTCCGTTTCTCTCTTCATAGTCATACCTTTTTATGAAATCCTTGTAGCTACGTTACGACGAATAAAATATTTGTCAAAACAATAAACTAACAAAATGAAACCCAATTGATAGATTTGGTCAGTACTTCTCGTTTTTTAATGTGGCAGTTAAAGATTCTCTAAGTTGTCTCCGGGTTACCTCTGGGTTTGCTTTTTCAACATAGAGAAACGGAAAGCATTGGGGCACAAAGGATTCAACGCTTTCTACAAGTTTCTATAAGATGGCTTGAGAATTATCCATACGGAAAATTGATTGATTGGTGATCACTCTTGAAAGCATGATCTGATCTTTACGTTTAAAACAATTACCTGGAAACATGTAGAACATGTAGAAAAACCTTCTAAAGCCTAGTGCCGCAATGGATTCGACTTCTACACGTTCAAAAATAGAGCTTGTAGACAACGCAGAGACAACTTAGAGAAATTGGTGCGCAAGGACTGTCAGCCAATAAAAAAGCCCCCGATTGGGGGCTTTGTTCTTTCTGCAACACATTTGTCATTACCTCAATGGCGTGACACGCATCTGATTACCTCTTCCGCTGACAAAGACGTGATCCCCAGGGCGAATCACTTGGTCATCGTCTTGAACGACTGAGAAGATATCGCTCTTGCCCTCCAAACGGATGTAGATTTCGACCGCTCTACGCTTCGTCACCTGTCGCTGCACGGCAGTGCCAATAGCTCCCCCAGCCAGCCCCGCAATCGTCCTTTCGGTGCCACTGCGGTTTTTGCTGAGCAAGTAGCCGGTTGATGCTCCGACTGCTGAGCCCGTGTTGAGGCGGTAGCTCTGGTCTTGAATACGGACTTCTTGAACATAGAGCACTTCCCCCAGCTTCACGTTCTGCTGGGAAAGCGCTTGTTGCTTTCCGTAGACGCGAGCTGAGGTTTCCGAAGCCTGGGAGAGGCCTGGGGCGGTTAAAGCAAGGGCTAAGAATAGTGCGCTGACTGATTTCATTGACACACAACCTCCAATTATTAAACAAGTGGGATATTCCACTCTTTAAACCTATGCCACATCCGGCTTTTGTCAATGAAAGGGCAACAAAAAAGCCCCGGTGAAGGGGCTTTTAGGGAACGGTTTTCATTAGGACTCTCATGAATTGAGGAAGTATTTCCGAAGCCTCTCGAACTCAACTAGAATAACAAAGGCTTCTTCACTCAAATTAAATTCATCAAAGACGATGCCTTTGCAACTCACTGCGACCAAATTCGTTCCGGTGCAAACTTTGGTGGAGATATCATCTTGCTCCCAGTGAACCATAAACTCATCAAGACTGTATCTTTCGCTGTGCATGCCAAAAAACAATCCGAGATGGTGCGTCATCACATCATACTCACGTCTACCGTCTAGCGGCTGAGATTTCAGTCTTTCGATCATCTGCTGGAAGTCATTCTCAAAGAACGCACTTACCACTGCCTTGTTGATATGAAGATTCAACAGCGAATTTGCATTTAGACTCATAACATTCCTTTCAACGCCCGCCAATCGGGGCAGAAAGAAGCATATCGAATCGGCGTCTCACTGGCTGAGACTGAAAAAATTAATTTCGCCTAAAATCGTTCTTCTTGAATTCCGTTGTTAGCACCGGAAGTAGCGCGGACGTTTTTCCGAAGATCCTCTTGAAGTATCCGGCGTTCGGCCTGATCGCGAATCATCTCCAACGCATCATACTTCTTCCAAACGCTGGTCCAGGCTTCCGTGGACTGCATCGCAAGAATGCCGGGGCGGTGTCCAATACGGCTCTTCGAACGTCCTTGCTTCAAATGAGTCCCCGAGCGCATGGGGATGTAGACCGGCCCTTGGTTGCCCCTGCTCTCTTCCATCATTGCTGGCACCGGCTTTTCCAGGGCTTCAAGGCTCGCGACAAGAGAAGCCACGGGGATAAGCCAGCGCCCTCCGCTCTTCTTCAACCCCGGCAACAGACTGCCTTTATCCAAACGCTCTCTGACGCGCTGTGCGCCACTTTTGTCACCGATGCCGAAGAGCACCAGGGCCACTTCTGCGGGGGTCAAGGTGACACGACCAGGAAAGGTGGTTTGGACGATTTCAGCGGTGGAGAGAGCGAGGATGTGGAAGTTCATCGCTTTTGACCTTTATTCATTTGCTGTGGCTTGTCCAAATTAACAAAGGCCTCTGCGATATTTTTTTCAAGCAGGTTCGCAAAGTTCATGACGACGCGGCACAAGTCTTGGACCTCTTGCCATGACACGATTCGTTCCTGACCCGCCTCAGCAGATACACCGCTACGGTGAACAATGTCATGCCGAATTTCCAAAGGTCCCTCTAATTCAAATGGGTCGGGGAACTCCATTCTGAACGCAACTGAATAAAGTTTAGAAACTCGCTCCCACCGATGCCAAACAACATTTTGCAGGTGCGTGCGGATGGCCAGTTTGGCGTCACCAACCGGGTCTTTGGAATCCAAGATATCGTCATAGCTGAACGTTTTTGCTTTGAAAACAGGATGCTTGGAAAGAAGATTCCGCATCACCCGTTCATCTACTTCAATCCAGTAAACGAGTGTCTCCCACAAGAAGGTTTCGAGTGCGGAGAAAACAGCTGCATAGATGAGGTTCCTTGCAGCCGTCTCCGCCACGAAATCGCCTTCGAGCTGCATAATGTCATGCAAGCGACTGATTCTGAAATCCAAGCGCTGCATAACGTCGCTGCGCTCATCAACATCAACGTCCTCGTCTTGTCGATACTGCATGAGAGCTGTGGGTGCCCAGTATTCGCCTGACTCTTGCACAAGCTCTTCGCAGACCTCGGCTATCAGTGAGTCATCTACATAACCTTGAAAACGGTTAAAAATCTCATCCTGGGCGTTGAACGGACCACCGTCAAGAAACAAATAACCGGTCTGATCGCTGTAATCGTATCCTGCTTGTGCAGGATGACAGAACCGAGCTAAGAACCAACGCCGCATAGCGTCCTTGATATGCAACTCAGTCGCTTGGAGAGAGGCCAACCAATCGTTGTCCACCTCGTGATCTGCGTTGGTAAACGCCTCATCGGGAGCAGTAAGAGCAATCTTCCTTGCCTCGTTCTGCTTCATCACTTCACGAATGTAGTCTTTGATACGGGTCACAGCGCTGCTCCTTAGCTTCAAACACTCTTTATCGGCTGGCATCGGCCAAAAAAAAGCCCCTGGCTTTCGCCGGGGGCTTCAAATTTGGTGCCGGACACAGGATTCGAACCTGCGACGTGCTTGCGCATCTACATTACGAATGTAGCCCCTTCAACCACTCGGGCAATCCGGCTGAGCGGTGCAGTGTAACGGAAGGTGGGCGTCCCTGCAAGCGCCTGTCGCTTTGATCGCAATCGGGTCGCCGCTCCTCCGGACCACAATGACTGCTGTGTTGGACGGTAAGGAGGGGCAGTTCGACCCTGTGAAGCCTAGCGCCGCTAACGGCAGCGCTGATCTAGGGCTATCAAGTCAGAGGGGTGAACACATGCCTACTACAGCTCCAAATCGTGATTACCTGAGGCACTGGCACGGGGCGGATTGCGATACACCTCAGGCACTAGGCTGAAATCCTTGGTGGCGAGTGATCCAGAAACCACCTCATCGAGCAACTCTTCCTGCAGCAACTGCAGCTCTACAGTGCGCTCCAAGATCGTTAGCAAGTCGATGAATTCGGTTGACAACTCGCTGGACCATCCGGCGGGAGTTATCTCATCCAAGGCGGAGGACTTCTTACCTTTTCTATTGGCTAGTCGATATGCAATCCACGACTGGACGACTTTTAGTCCAGACACCTCATACGCCCAAACATCATTGCTCACAGGTCCAAACTCACCATCACCAATCCTAATGGTCTTTGTCTTTGCATCGAAGATGCAATCCTCAGGCATCGCCCTTGAATCAACTCCGGTCAAATACTTTGCGCTTGAGGCAGGCCATGAATACTCTTTACTGAACCGCTCACCATAAGTATGAAGATATATCAGCTCACGCCCCACTCTAGCGACTCTCTTGAAGAGATCTGCATCTAAAGTTAAAGGCAGTCGCACCTCGCGATTTTCAAGCTCAGTCTTAAATCTGTCGGAAAAATTCGGATGAGCTAGCAGTGCATAGGCGTAGGAAGCAAAATCTTCAGGACTAACCGGGACCTGATACATTTCTTCCAGAGTGGGCAGAAGCTCTGGATGTATGTTTGGCTGCGTGGCTTTGGAATCTCGGTATAGCGGGATAATGTCTTTTGCGCCTCTCCCGGCAAAGAAATGCAAATCTGGTATCTCTGCACTCGCCACCATAGCAGATCCTGAGCCCAGGACGCTTGTGAACTGACTTGCGAGATAGATTTGCTTTTCAGAGGCAGTCGTCCACAGCATCGGGCTCGCTCTATCCAAAAATCGGCCATCGGCGACTACATATTGCCTGTCAAAAGCCCTAAACGAATAGCGCTCAATTACCGGCAGAGTTGACGTAGCGGTAAGATCGCAAATCCGGACCTTTTCAGATGGAGCCGGATAAATAGCTCCTACATTGTCACCTGATTTCCTGCCTGTCGGAGAGTCTTTGAATAGCAGCGAGCGCTCGGCCTTTTCAGAAGTCTGCAGGCACGCTACGCGCTTCTCCAGTGTCGCCCGGTCAGCGGCGACAACCCAAGTCCGTCCACATTTCACTCCCGATTGCTGCCATGGCATGAGATCTGTCAGCAGCGGCCAATTAAAGTATTCACCACTACCGGCAGGTCTAAATGGTGCATCCCAGTCAGATGACGCTTCTTTCGACTCCAATTCTGCAAGCGATTTCATAGACTCAAGCTTATGAAGCTTAGAAGCCCGGCCACCCTCCACTCGTGAATAGCGGACGACTGCGGGAACTCCGGGGTCTGACTTCCCGTATCGGACCGCAACCGTGATGGCAACAGGGGTCTTAATCGAAAACACATTCTCATCTTGCCTGCTGCCACGACCCTCCCCTCCCAAGTCGATGATCCATATCTCGTCACAGAGCATCCTCATGTGGCGACGCATTCCAAGAAATGCATCTCCATCGATGAATGAGTTCGCGGTGATGAAGCTCACAATGCCAGGCCCGGTCGCCAGATCGTGCTCAAACGTCTTCCAAAGCGCCCAGCGCCAGAAATAGACATAGAGATTGTAAATATTCTTGAGACTACCGCCCTTCCCTGCCCTTATTACTGGACTAATAAAGTCTTTAAGAATTGCATCCTGCCCGTTCTTACTCTCCCCCCAGCGCACCCATGCTCCGGTCATTGCTTGGTTTTCAAGGGTAGACGCCTCGTGCCTGTCGTAGGGCGGATTACCCAGACACACCAAGACTGGAACGGCTTCTTTCACTCGCTTAGCACGCTTGTGCTCAAGACCAATAGGAAGATAGAAAGACGGAAGTTCCGGAATCTTTTCGTGCGGCGACTCCAAAGTATTGTTCAGCATGATTTGGGTGCCATCACCCGGCAGATGACCGCCATACTGTTGCAACATTCGGGTCAGACGAAGGGATGCCACAGCATACGGACCAACCATTATTTCAAACCCGTACAGACTGCCGCCAAGCACGTCAGCGCGAGCAGCTACCGCTCCTGGACCCTCATTCTTTTCCACATCGTCCAAAGTGTGCTCGATCACACCCAGGAGGTATGTCCCAGTCCCCACAGCTGGATCTAATACATTGACTCCGCCCGTAGCGAAGCCAAATTTTTTTCCGAACCGTTTTTTCAAAAGGTCATCGACGATACATACTTGAGCTTTCACCACCTCGACAGGGGTGTAATACGCACCAGCATCCCGCCTTAACTTGGGATCATACTCAGCAAGGAAATCTTCGTAGAAATTGAGCCATGGATCACGCCGACCACCACTCATAGTTCCGGTTGGAACCTTGTTGATGACACGCATCAACATGTCGAGGGTTGCTCCTAGGTGCTCTTTAACCAGAGGATCAGTCAACACTTGCAGCGCGCGTGACAGCAAGCTACTGGCGTGCGTAAGCGATGCGACAGCATCATCAATAAAGAGCGTGTCACTGCCATTCGAGCGAGCGAGCAAGAGGGAGAACGTCACTGTCTGCGCATACGCGTCCGCGAATTGAGCGTCGTTAGCACCTGGAAATAGATAATTTCTCCAGTCCCTCGCCGCAGACACGACCGCAGGAACGTTGTTCTTAAGCGTGTCCAGCGCGTCGTCACGAAGTGTGCGGCATAGTGGTGCCAGATAGTTTGCCAACTGCTTCGCATTACTAGGAACTATCGGTTCCCATTCGAAGAAATCGCGCAATAGCTTGAGCAGTTGCTCACAACTATCCTCATCAACAGCGATTTGTCCGGCTTGGCGAGGATCTTGAGCCAGAGAGCATCGATGAATCAGTTCCCCTGTGCGATAGAGGCTGAAGTGGTGCCCGTCGCTATAGATGATGTTAGGAAGGTTGCTGAAGCGCACCCATTGCTTTTTATCGTGCCCGCTGAATTGGCTTACATCTGCCCCCTTCCCAGGGGCCTTAAGTTCTACGTAACCGCAAGTCAGCTTGTCTCTAGCGACACTGTAATCAGGGCGACCGATTCCGTTGCTGAGCCGCGTTTCACCCACAGGGATGATCCCGGCAATTCCTAGTGCTCTAGCCATGTCACCCAGAAGCTGCTCGAAGGGAGCCCGAATTTGGTCCTCTGGTTCGCCGGAAATGTGCGTAGCAAATTTCTGCTTAATTGATTCGGCGAATTGGCACAGCGCAAGGCTAGCGGCTGCATTCATTATTTATGCCCTTCTTAGTCTTTCAGTTCGTTGCGGTCAAACGCACAAAATCGAGTTAGCTGCATCATTGCGACCCACCAGGGCTCATCCGCTCCAATCCAGGAACTGCGTCAGCAACGGCGGCAGAAGTCGATTGTAACCTCATACATCAGAGATGTGGACACGGATTGTCCATCCAGGCTGACGAAATCCAGTTCAACACCGAGCGCCGAATATCACTTTGAACAAGAAAGGCATTTCATTAGGAATTTTCCTACCAACAACGCCCCTCCCGACTCCGAGCTAAGCTAGAGGGGCAGAGCATAAATTATTCACATGCATTTATCCGCACGCCGACAAAGAATAGAAGAGGTTGACAAACGACGAATCCGATCTAGTCTCACAGAGTCAGCGGTTTTTTATCTCCTATTTTCCCGTTGACACTTCGCCCCACGAGTGGGGATGTGGTTTTAAAGAGGAACCACAACTGCCCCCGAAAGGGGGCTTTCTTTTGGGCAACAGGAGACCTGTTGACAAAAACCGAATTGCATTCATCCTAAAAGTAGGCAATCCGCCTTTTTGGAAAAGGAGAATGAATATGAACATCAAAGAAATAGAAATGGGTTTAGCGCTGACCGGTCGTTACGTTGACGAACAAGTCGCTTCCGGCAAACGTTTAGATGATGTTTTAGCCAAAGTCGGTCAACGCCAATCTTTCTGGCATGACAAGGAAAATCTGCGTAATTTCAGTGAAGCTGTTCGCTCGTCTATGACGAATTAAACCTTTTCCCGTCCAGTTGAACCACAGCCGCCCCCTTTTTCCGGGGGCTTTTTTATGGGCGGCAGAAAAGCCATTGACAAAAACGGATTCGCGTTCAATGTGAAAAGGAGGCAATCCGCCTTTTTTGAAACGGAGAACAAACGATGAGTAAAAGTATAGAAAGCTTCTTTAACGATGAAGAGAATTCGGCGTCAGCGAAAGAACGCGCCGTGGCCCTGGATAACTTAAAATTGAATTCAACAAGTGGCGAGATAAGCCTTTACGACAAACTTGAAAATTTAGGAGTGTTAGAGAGGCATCTCAGACAACAACACGAGAAATCCGGAGATCCTCTTTCCTTTCACCACTCCGATTCCCCGTATGAAATACAGAGGCTGCATGAAATAGTATTTGAACAACAAATCAAAGCGGAAGACATTGATGAAGAATTCATTTCTCACATGGTTTTCGTGGATAGATGCAGTCCGAACGGGCATAGAAACAACGACTATCTCCGCGATGAGCAAGTCAATCCCGAAGCCAAACGATTGTTGATCGATTTGGGAGCTGACGCGGATAAAGCCGAACGTTTAGATCTTGATCATCTGACATATCGACTCAACACTCATATCAAAGAAGTCAATGATTTGAGCGACAGCGGGAAAGCGGCTAACTACGACGTAGAGCTTATCGATTCATTGATTCGCAAAGGCGCGGATGTCAACGGCAAATATCATTGCAAGAAGGATGATTACGACAACATCCATAAGAAAGACTATGAGAGATTGGAGCGCGAACGAAGATATCCAATTGTTCACGACATCAGAGATCGGGATGTTTTCGAGCATTTCATTGAAAAACACGTGACTGACCTGGACTTTACAGACGAAGAGTCCCCGCTCACGCATGCAGTTGCTCACAATGATCTCTCAAAAGTTCAATACTTGATCGAGAAAGGGGCGAGCATCGATCCGAGTCCGAAATATCACGACCGGGGCATGGCTTTTTGGTGCAATAGCGTGGAAATGGTCGAATTGCTTGGAAATTCAGGTTTCGACTTCGATCAAACAGACGACAGATTCAGCGCCCCTCCGCTGACGGAAGTGTTCAAGAGAGTTGAGCGCAATCGAGATGATCATGATCCGATAGCAGCAGTGAAAAACATTGCAATTGCCGAAAAAATGATTCAATTCGGTGCGGATATCAACAAGTGGCAGAACGAATATTCCAATGCGAAACAAATGATCGAGCATCTTGACTTGAAAAATCACTTCAAAGAATATCTCAAAGCGCCAACTCTTGAATCGGGGAGCCCTCAAAGAAAGCAAGAGTTCAAACGCGGCTTTGCCCTATAAACGTGTAACATCGGAAAAGAAAAAGGCCCCGTTGCTGGGGCCTTTTTAGTTCAACTGGCTCATCGCCAATTCCTTGTTTTCAGTGAAGCGTTAGAGATCCAGATCAAGCCGCATCTGACTCATTCGATTGAGTGACAAGAAATGCCCATCAATGTCGCCATTGAGCCAGGCCTTTTTCAATCGCTTCTCCGCCTGCATGCCATAAGCAATAAAGATAGATCCAGCGGGAGAGGCTTGTCCTTCAATGCCTTTGGAATTGCAGAACTTCAAACGGCCTTCGGTAAACAGAACAGCGCGGGCTTCTTCATGATTGAAGACAAATCGATGCATCCATTGGGTGTCGGTGCGAGCAAAGACCAGCGTGATGTTGTTGCCATGGGTGGAAGCCTTTTCCATCCAGGCTTCCTGACCCCTTCCGTAAGGCGGGTTGTGCCAAACAAACTTCTTCTTCGACCAGGGCGTTTCCAACCCATCTTCTAACGGCGTCCACATCTCTTCTGCCGTCGCCCAAGGCATCCCTTCTACGGGAGTGCAGGGATCGAGATCGAAAGGCCCTAGGGCTTCAATGATGCGTTTCGGGGTCAACCAGGTGGTGGTGGTTTCGATTGCATTTGCGTAATTCGCTTTGTTCATAAGTCTCCTCGTTTTGCGCAACCGGAATTGATTGCGGTGAGGAGATTAAAAGCGAATCACAGAGAGCGGTCCACTAGAACGTGCGCCGGGAGGGCTGGGACAAAGCTGGGACAATCTTTGCCGTTTTTTGCTGCTTTGCCCCGTCCCAGGAATGGTCACCGGAACGACAAATCAAGGACTTAGGTCGCGTTTTACTGAATCGATGGTGAACAAAACGGGGCGTCTTGTCATTACGAATGCGCCGCTCTACCAACTGAGCTATTCCGGCGGAGCCCGCGATTTTACGGGCTGGGCGCCCCGGCGGTCAATCCACCCGGCTCAGCCCGCCTCCACCCGGTTCCCGCACGCGCGCCCGGCCACGAAATCCCGCAGATTCCCCAGCGTGATGGCCGAGATCTCCTGCAGCGCCTCCACCGTGAAGAAGCCCTGGTGGCCGGTTACCAGCACATTGGGGAAGGTCATCAGGCGCTGGAAGGCCTCATCGTCAATGATCTCACCGGACAGGTCCTGGAAGAACAGCGCGCTTTCCTGCTCATACACGTCGATGGCCAGATGACCGAGGCGGCGCGACTTCAGCGCGCGGATCACCGCATGGGTATCGACCAGTGCGCCGCGCGAGGTATTGACCAGCATCGCGCCCGGCTTCATCCGCGCCAGCGACGCATCATTGATCACGTGGTGGGTCTCAGGCGTCAGCGGGCAATGCAGCGACACGATGTCGGCACGCGCCAGCAGTTCATCCAGTCCGGCCCTATCGCCGATACCGCCGAACGCAGCCGACGGATAAGGATCGTGCCCCAGCACGGTGCAGCCCATGCCGTTGAAGATGCGCGCGGTGGCCAGCCCGATCTTGCCGGTACCCACAATGCCGACCGTGCGGCCATGCAAGGTGCGCCCGAGCAGGCCATCCAGCATGAAGTTGCCCTCGCGCACGCGGTTGTAGGCACGATGGGTCTGCCGGTTGAGCGTCATCACCAGCGCCAGTGCATGTTCGGCCACCGCTTCGGGGGAATAGGCCGGCACACGCGCGACGAACAGGCCCAGCGCTTTCGCCTCCCCCAGATCCACATTGTTGAAGCCCGCACAGCGCAGCAGCACGGCCCGCACACCCACCGCGTGCAGCGCGCGCAGCACCTGCGCATCAAGCCGGTCGTTGACGAACACGCAGACCGCGGCGCAATCCTGCGCCAGCGCGGCCGTATGCACATCCAGCGCGGCATCGAAATAGACGAACGCAAAGCCCTTTCCAGCGGCATCGCGCTGGTTGGCCTCCTCAAGGAAACGACGATCATAGGGGCGGGCGCTGAAGACGGCGATCTGCATGGACGGGCCTGGGTGGAATGCCACGCCGACCATACCGCAGCAACGCACCCTCTGGGGATGGCACCGGCGATGCAGGCATCGCCGGTGCCACGTGCCGCTTAGAACCTGTAGCCCAGACCCAGCATCACGCCGTTCTGGATCTGTCCGCTGCGGCGCTCGCCCACGTAGTCGGCCATGATCGACAGGCGCTCGCTGGCACGGCTGGTCACGCCCAGGTTCCAGGCCAGCACCTGCTCGCCCACCGCCTGGCTGCTGGCGCCGAACACCAGATCCGGTGCCGCGGCGAAGCCGGTGCTGTAGCGGGCCTGCGAATCGCCCAGTTCCTTCTGCCAGACCACCCGCGCGCGCGGGGTGATGCGCTCGCCGTTGTTGCCTTCGAAGGTCTTGAACAGCTGCAGACCCGCACCCACGCGGATGCTCTCCAGGCTGCCGCTGCGGCCCACCAGCGCACCCGCGCCCTGCCCTTCGTTGAAGCGGGTGGCTGAGGTACGCGCGTAGTCCACCACCGGCAGCAACGGCTGGATCACCAGCCCCTTGCCGGTGGTGAACGAAAACGCGTGTTCCACACGCGCGGAGATCGCATCGTTGCTGTACTTCGCACGCAATGGCTGCTGCAGGCCATCGATGCCGCTGACACTGCGGCGGGTGTCATGGCGCAGATCGGTATAGCGCACGGCCGCCGACAGGTAGCCACGCGAATAGGTCGCATCCAGGTACCCGCCCACGTCCAGCGCGCGCACGTCACCACTGAAGCCGGAGCCGTCGCTGGCCTTGGTCGACATATCGGCCGCCGCCACGCTGACACCCAGGGTGACGCGGTCATCGGCCACGCGGGTGTCGGCACCGATCACGATGCCACCGACATTGTGGCTCAGGCCGGCCACGCCGCCGTCAGCATCGATGCGGCCATGGCTGGCAAAACCGCGCGCCCACAGCCCACGGCTGTGCCCGGCCTCGTTGCCGCCAGCACTGCCGCCGGCCGGCTCGACCAGATGCATGGCCAGCTGGTTGAACAGGCTGCCATGGCGCATGCCCGGCTGCGACGAGACCGACTGCGCAGCCTGCGAAGCCAGCCCGTCTGCATCACCGCCACTGCGCATCGCCGCCTGGTGCTGTTGCACGACGTTGCCGATGCTGCCGATCAGTGCATTGTCGGCCAGTCGCAGGCTGGCGTGCGCGTCACCACGCAGGACACCGGCCTGCTGCGCGATCACATCACGGTCGGCGAACTGTAGCGCGCCGAGCAGCGACTTCAGGCCGCTGTCCTGGCGGTCCGAAGCTGCTGCCAGCGCGCGCCCCAGCCCGTCGCCGGAGGTACCGTTGGCAAACAGCCCCAGCTGGTCGAAGCCCGGGTTGGCGGTCAGCCACAGGCCGTCGGCCGTCTGGTTGACGTTGAAGCTGAGCAGCGAATTGTGGCGCGGACGGAACACTTCACCGGCAGTGATGCTGGCACTGTAGCCGGCATCGCCCAGCCGCACGACATCCTGGAAGCCCTCCTGGTAGATCGGCCCTTCCACCAGATCGCGGCGGTAGGCACCGGCATAGAAGCCCTGGGCCACATTCAACGCAAGATGTGCGCCCTGCGCGATCACCAGCGCACCCTCCTCGGTGCCGCCATCGTAGAAGCTGCCGACGCGCAGGCGACCACTGCCGGTACCACCGGCTTCGGTAACATCGAACAGCACTTGGCCGCCCGGCATGATGTTGACGTAGCCGTGGGTGACCAGATCACCGCCGCGCGGCATCAGCGCGCCGAACACGCGCAGGCGGTTGAAGCCATCTTCGCGGTAGGACGGGCCGGTGCCATTCAGCAGCGCATCGCTGTCGGTGCCGACCGATGCGATATCACCGTGGCCGACCACGATGCTGCCCGGCATCACCCGCAGCTCGGGGGCGCGCAGCGCCCCCCCCTCCAGTGCGATGGTGCCGTTGTCCACCAGAATGAAATCGGCACCGGTGGTTTCGGCGGTGCGCCAGGTGGCGCCATTGCTGACACGGATCACGCCGGCGGAGTTGGCCAGGGTCGAAGCATCCAGATCGGCCAGCCGCAGCTGGCCGCGTAGTTCATCCTGGAGGTCGGGGTCCGCGAGCAGCTGCTGCAACGACTGTGCGCCGATACCGTTCGCCCCCCGCGTGGAGAAGTTGTACAGGCTCACCGCATAGTTGATGTAGGTGCTGGCCCAGTCGGTGTTCCAGCGCGCGAAATCGTCGTCGACGAAGGTCTGCAGCTGGCGACCGGTGCGCAGGTAACCGGGGTTGATGTCGCCGCTCACGTTGGCCGTGACGTTGAGGGTGTCACCCGGATCGCGGTAACCGTTCGCGGTGATGATCTTGTTGCTGCGGATGTCCTGGCCCGGGAATGACTCCAGCTTGCTGCCACTGCCATCCGGATCGAAGGTGACCGAGGTACCCGTGGTGCGCGCCGGGTCGCGGAATACCAGCAGGCCATTGGGCTGCACCACTTCGTACATGGCCTTGTGCAACAGGCCCGCATCCATGCCGCCACCGTAGTTGCCTGTGTAGATCTGGGTCATGCGTGCCGACGGCGCATAGGTGATCTTGCCGCCACTGCTGGCGGCATGGATCTGCACCGAGTCGACCAGCGGCAGATCGCCGCCGAGGTAACGGTTGACGCCACCGGACTGCATGATCGAGCAGGACGAAATGCAGTGGCCTGACACGATGGTGTCCAGGCCCTGGGTACGGATCACCGCCTGCAGCCACTCGCCGGCGATCAGCGCGCCACCGTTGGACGTTCGCAGCACGACTTCGCGGATCGGACGGCCTTCAGCCTGCGCCTTGGCCAGCAGTGCGGGCAGCGCCACCACATCGGCGACGGTGACACCGCCGCTGAGGAAAACGCGATCGTCCTGCACGTGATAACTCATTGCCATGACGTCATCAGCTGCCGCGATGGCGCCAACGCCGATCAGCCCGGCCAGGGCCAGGCTCAACTTCGAATGCTTCATACGTTCTCTCTCTCCACCCGCAACACGCGGGTAAAGAGTCAAACGTCGGAGTACCGCAAACTCCCCCAGCCTGCCCGGCCAATAAACATGAACGCATTCACAATGAAACGCGCAGTACTACACACTCTTCCCCATCCGGTCATCGTCGCGTAAAACTCGATGACGCATCCGCCAATGTCTGTCGAGGCTAGCCCTGTCCGCCCCGTCCCCCCTGATCCATCACGTGCCGGAGCCGCCCGTGCCTGCGGACGCTTTCATCGCGTTCGTGCGCGAAGAACGGGCACCGTTGTGCGCGTTCCTGCGCACGCGGGGCGTCGGGCCGGAGGATGCAGAGGACATCGCCCAGGACTGCATGGAACGGCTGATCCGTTATCGTGCGCACGGCCCCGACGAACTGCGCCTGCTGCTGTATCGTATCGCCCGCAACCGCCTGGCGGATCGCGGCCGCTCGCCGCAATCGCGACCGCATCTGTCACTGGCCGAGCACGATGGCAGTGACGAGCCCACCAGCTCGTCACCGGATCCATTGCGCCAGGCCGAGTCCGGGCAGATGCTCTCCCTGCTGCGGCAGGCCCTTTTCAAACTGCCCGAGCGCGCGCGCGAGGTGTACCTGCTCAACCGGATCACCGGCATGAGCTATACACAGATCGCGCGGCACTGTGGAATTACAGCCAAGACCGTGGAAAAACACATCGCCCGTGCCCTGCAGGGCCTGCGCCAGGAGTTGGGACCGGACCCACTGCACAACGACAGGGATGCGGAATGAACAGCCACCGGCACAGGGAAGACGCCTCGCTGTTCGAGCGTGCCAGCACCTGGGTGGCGCGGCTGGAAGCCCCGGACTGCACGTCGGCCGAGCGCGAGTCGTTCGAAGACTGGTTGGCTGAAGATCCTGCCCATGTCAAAGCCTGGGTGCAGGCCGAGAACCTGTTCCAGCAGGGCAAGGGACTGGCCGCTGATCCCTGGCTGCGCACCGCAGCGGCACGCGCGGCGCGACCGCCCCGACGCCGCTGGCTGCCTGCGCTCGCCACCGCCGCCGGCGTCTGCCTCGCCATCGGCGTGGGCTGGATGGTGGCCGTGGATGGCAATCCCGCCCCCCAGCGCTATGCCAATGACGGCCATCTGCCGCAACAGCTGACGCTGGCCGATGGCAGCGTGGTCACGCTCGATGCCGGCACCGCGCTGCGTGCCCGCTTCGGCTGGCGCCATCGCGAGCTGGACCTCGAACGCGGCCGCCTGCAGCTGCAGGTCGCGCCGTCGCGCAAGGCGCTGCAGCTGCGTGCCGGCAGCAGCACGATCCGCGATATCGGCACAACCTTCCAGGTCGAACGCCTGCAGGATGGTCTGGTCGAAGTCGCGCTGCTGGAAGGTGCGGTGGAGGTCAGCAGCGGTGTGGCCCAGCACACGCTGGCACCCGGCCAGCAACTGCAGGTACTGCCGTCCGGGCGCATCCAGCCCGGCCCGGCGCTGTCGTCTACGGCGTCGGCCGAGGGCTGGCTGCATGGGCAACTGGTATTCGATGCCACGCCGCTGTCGATCGTGGTCGAACGCATGAACCGCTATGGCCGTACACCGCTGGTGATCGCTGATCCGGAGATCACCGATCTGGCGGTCAGTGGCACGTTCCGCGCAGGCGATGCACAGGAGTTGCTGTCCGCGCTGGAACTGGGCTGGTCCGTCGCTGGCCAGACGCGCCCGGATGGCGCGCTGGAACTGCGCCGCACGTACTGAGGAGGTCTGCGGTGATGGCAGGACCGGGCGCGCTGCAGTGGAGGCTGCTCCGGCCGCTGCTGTGCGTGGCGCTGCTGCTGGCGGCAGTGCCTGCGGCCATGGCCGGTGAGTCCGCTGCCGCCCACGATTACCGCATCGGCGCCGGCCCCTTGCCATCGGCATTGCAGCAATGGGCACGGCAGAGCGGTATCGCCCTGATGTTTGATGGCCGTGAGCTGTCAGGGCTTCGCACCGACGGCGCGCATGGCCAGACCGATCCGGCCAGCGCCCTGAAACAGCTGGTTGCCGGCATGCCGGTGACCATCCTGCGCACGCCGTCTGGTGGTTTCGTGGTTCGCCGTGTCCGCACCGCGCCCATCGCTGCAGCACCCGCCCCGGTGGCGGCGCCGGCACCTCTGCACAGCCTCCCCGAATCGCCGCGCCAGGTGGAACTGGCGCCGATCCACGTCACAGGCAGCCGCCTGCCACGCACCTCGGTACAGACCACGCTGCCGGTCACCACGATCGACCGCTCCGACATCCTGCGCAGTGGCTACGGCAGTCTGTTCGACCTGCTGCGGCATCTGCCCGGCATGAATGGCCTGCCCGCAATGAGCAGCGCACGCAGCGGTGATTCGCAGTACCTGCCGGTCGGTGCTGCAGCCACCACCAGCTTCGACGGCATGGGACCGCGTGCCACCCTGTTCCTGGTCAACGGCCGGCGCCTGCCCCGCTATCCGATGGTATCGCTGGAACAAGGCGGGCTCACCGACCTCGGCGGCATTCCGCTGAGCTTCGTCGACCGCATCGAACTGGTGCGCGGCGGTGCCTCGGCCATCTATGGGGCCGATGCCATGTCCGGCGTGGTCAACATCATCCTGCGCGACCAGGCCGATGGGCCCGAAGCCATGCTGCAGACCGGCCTGAGCAGCCGCGGTGATGCCGGCCAGTACCGCCTGCAGGCCGCCACCGGCGGCGCGCGCGGCAACGGGGACCGCTGGTTCGCCGGCCTCGATCTGCACCGTGTCGAGCACGTCGCCGGAGACCAGCGTGACTGGCATGCGGAAACCTCGCTGTATCCGATCGGCGCGATCTTCGGCAACTGGTACGTGCCCGCGCGGCGCTGCGAGCCGCCCCTGAAGCGGCGCGAGGATGGCTGCTGGTTTGACAGCGCGCGGCCGCGCTCGTTGCAGCCCGCCTCGGATACTGCATCGGCCTACCTGCGCTACCGGCATGAACGTGGTGAGGGGCGCTATGCCTATGTCGAGGCACGGGCCAGTCACAACCGCCAGCGCTTCGACCTGGGCCCGACTGCCGTTGCGGTGGTCTCGCGGGGAATCACCTTCAACAGTGTGCTGCGCGAGGCCGGCAACGTGCGCCCCAGCGTCCGCGCCACCGATGCGGACATCACCTTCGGCATCGGCCGTGACCAGGGCCGACGCAGCTGGGAGGCGGGCATCAGCGCGCAGCGCAGCGAAGTCACCTTGTCCACTGCGGGTACCGTGCGCACGACGCGCCTGCTTGAAGCAACACAGGCACGCAGGTTCACTCCGGGTTTCGACGCGCCGCCGGCAGCAGATGTGGACGCGCTGTTTCCATCCATCCGCAACCGCGGCAGCACCGCACAATGGCAGGGCTGGTGGGGCGTGCAGCGTGAGCTGATGGCGATGCCCGGGGGCAATGCGCAGCTGGCCACCGGCATCGACCTGCGCCATGAACGCTGGGTCTCGCGTCCGGACGCGCTGCTGAGCCAGGGCGACCTTGCGTTGGGCCTGCCGCAGCAGCAACGCCAACTGTCACGACAAAGCAGTGGCGTCTACACCGAGCTGGGCCTGCCGCTGGCACCCACGCTGCGCGCGGACCTGGCTGCACGCTGGGACCGCGATGGCGGCTTCATGGCATTCTCGCCACGTGCCGGGCTGCGCTGGAGCCCGACACCCCACTGGTCGTTCCTGCTGGCCAGCGGGCGCGGCTACCGTGCGCCGAGCCTGTTCGAGCAACGGCGGCCTCCCGGCTACTTCGGCTCGATCACGCTTCCGGTGTCCAGTGCGCTTCCGGAATGTGCAATCGCTACACGCGGTGGCGGCTGCAGCGTCACGGCCAACGTGGTTGAGAACGATGCACTGAAGGCCGAACGATCGCGCAGCCATTCGCTGGCGGCCACGTGGACGCCCAACGACACGTTCTCGCTGTCGCTGACCCACAACATCGTGGAACTGCGCAACGAGATCCTCGCCTTGCAGCCGAGCGACGCGGTGTGGAATCGCAGCACCTGGGAACTGGATGAAGACGGCCACCTGAGCAGCCTGCACCTGTCATTCGACAACATCGGCCGCACCACGTCCCGCAACTGGGTGCTGCGTGGCGAGTACCGCATCGACAGCGGCAGCAACGGCCAGTGGTTGTTGTCGCTCGATGCACTGAAACAGCAGGAGCTGCGTCGCCGCCGTGACCACGAGGCCGCCGTGGACCTGCGCGGCCACGTGACACCCGAGCTGGCTGCGGTGTTGAACGTGCAATGGCAGAACAGCAACTGGGACATCGCCCTGCGCGGTAATCAGGTCGGTCGCACCCGTGCCTGGTTGCCCGGGGCCGAGTGCCCGCAGGATCAGGTCGAACAGAACCACTGCATGAATCCACGCCAGCTGCGCTGGAACCTGCACCTGGCACGCCGCCTCGGCCCACGCATCGTCGCGGCGCTGGACGTGCACAATGTGCTCGATGCACAACCGGTGAACTTCCTGGTCGGCAACGGCGGGCAGATGCCAGGGCTGGACGATCCGCTCGGTCGCTATTACCTGCTTACCCTGCAGTTCCGCTGAAGCGTAGTAATCTACGCGCCCTGTTCCACCGCGGTCCCCTTCCCCCATGAAAGCCTATCTCTGGTTCTGGGGCGCGTTCCTGCTGTTCTTCGCGTTGCCCTTCCCCTGCATCCTCTATCTCGGTACCTCGTGGCCGGTGGCGCTGGTCGACCGCAGTGCACCGTGGCAGGCACTGTTGCTGCTCGCGTTGTCGCTGGCGCTGTGGCTGACTCTGCTGCTCGCCTTCCTGCACTACCTGTTGCTGGGGCCGCCGCGCGCACTGCACCGGGTGCAGTCGATCCTGGTCGACGGTGAACCGCGCAGTGCGCTGATCGAGCAGGCCGAACAGACCGGCGTGCAGGTGCGCGGCTTCGCGCAATGGAAACTGCAGTTGTCCTTCAAGAACCTGTCCGGCACGCCGATCCGCGAACAGATGCTGGTGGTCGACAGCAAACCCCAGCTGCATCGCTTCGAGGTGGGCAGGCACATCGATGCGCGCCTGGGCCGGACGCCCGGGGCATTCCCCAATATCGTGCTGGACGGTGCCCAGCCTGAACTGGATGTCGCCGGCCTGTGGCGGCGGGGCATCGGTGCAGCACTCGGCATCGCCACCGTTGCAGCTGCCTATGTGGGGGCCTACCGGCTGCAGAGCGAGGGGCTGGGCTGGACCTTCCTGTCGTTCGGTCACCCGCTGCTGGTGTGCCCGCTGGTGCTGTGTGGCTATGCGCTGGGCCTGCGCCTGCTCGGCCGCCTGCTGCACGCCGATGCCCGCGGCGATGCGCTGAAGTATCGCGGCATCGGCGTGGAGGCCAGGGTGGTGAAGGTGCGTCAGACCGGCACCTACCTCAACGAACAACCGCAGGTGGAGTTCCAGCTGGAATACATCGACCGCGAAGGCAACGTGCAGCAGGCCCGCGTGCGCCGTTTCATCCCGCTGATTGAACTGGCCAACATCCCGCGCGAGCACGTGACGCTGCTGTACGACCCGGATGACCGCAGCAACGTGCGCCTGGAGGGAGGATGAAACAGCCGCCCTCCACGCGGCTGCTGTTCTCGCTGGTACTGCTGGTGCTGGCCGGCGTGGCCGTTGCTGGCGGCGCCATGCAGACCATCGGCGAAACGCTGGGCCACTCGGTGCAACGCGACCGGTTGCCAGCACCCATCGGTACGCAGCCGTCGCGCGAGAAACCCGCATCGCTTGCACCGATTCCCGATCCGCGGCCGGCTCCCATTCCCGAACGCAACAACCATCTGTTCGATGCGGACTATCTGCAGGCCGCGCGCCAGGCACTGGAGCAGCTGCCGGGACTGGCCGGACAGCGGTTGACGGTCTTCCACAGCATTCACTTCTACGATGATGGTCGCATCAACCTGGATCTGGTCGATCCACAGCAGCCAACCCACGTCGACAGCTACCACTTCGAGCGTGGCCAATGGCGCAAGGGCAATCCAGTGAACCCACAACAGTTCGCTCCCACCATCAGCCTGCAACGCAGCAGCACGCCTCTGGCCAGCATCGATTTCGATGCCGTGCCACGCGTGGCCAGAGCGCTGCAGGAACAGCGCAATGCGCTGCAGAACCCCGCATCCGAAGTCGGCCATGTCTACGTGATCGTGCGCAAAGCCGGCAAACTGGTATGGCTGCCGGACGAAGTGGCCGGTGATCGCGAATCGGTGCGCCTGCAGTTCGACGCACAGGGCAACGCCCGCGGCGTAAGTCGCCAGTAGGCAACGCGGCCCATCCAGCTCTGGCAGCCGTTACTCCAGCAGGTAGAGCAAGGCCATTTGTTCTGTGACGAGAAGACTTGAACCAGCGGGCAGCCAATGCGGATACCCTCGATGGATCACAACTCCCAGTACTTGGAACCTTGGGCTTCATGCAGCCGGGATAGGAAGCCTGCAAGCGAGTCCGATGCTTCAGGCCAATCTTTTCGCTCGTCCAAAGGCAGGCAGACCAGCACCGTGCCAAAGGCGTTCAGCACCAGTAGATCTGAGTCGCCGTAGAAGCGACCAAATACGACATCGCCGCTCCGGAAATCCAACGGACGCGAACCAGCCAGAATGGCCGTCTGAACGTGTGCATCCTCGACGCTGAGCATCTCCATGCCCCATTGACCGAATTGCTCGTCCTTGAACAATTCCGCCGAAGCGTACCTGTCCCAGAATGCGAGCAACTGCGCTGAACAGCCCTGAAATCGTCGGTCTGCTGGTACCGCAGCACTGCGTTGTACAAAGGAAGATCGAAGCAGGAAAGGACACTCCCCATGCTGATGCATGGCGACCCGGGGCCCTGACCACTCCGCCCGGATGGCATCGATAGCTGCAGCCAGCGCGTTGATTTCCCTATCCATCAGAAAATCATAACGAGGCCAGGTTACCGATGGCCAGGCACAACCGAGCGCGCGATGGCGTACTGCGCGCCGTAGTAGGTGGACAACACCAGCAGGCTGGCCAGCGGCAGGCCACCGGCGAAGCGGTCCCAGGCCAGCAGTGAATCGCTGGCGACGAACAGCAATGCACCTGCCGCGGCCCAGCGGGCGCTTCGGGCTTCCACGGCATCAGGCTGTGGCCGGCGCCACTGACGTGCCAGGGCCAGCACCGCCATCGAGGCCAGTACCACCACGTACGCCAGCACCGGAATGCGCATTGGTGCGGGCAGGTGCGGCCACAGGCCAAATACATTGAGTACAGCGAACGCGCCGAGCAGGACGCTGGCGGCAAGCAGCCCACGCCCGGCACGCAGGCCATCGCGGAAGGCGACGATGTAGCAGAGGTGCGCCAACAGGAACGCGACCAGCCCCGGCACGAACGCGTCGATCGGCAGCATCAGCGCGATATCACCCACGCTCGACAGCAGCATGCCGGCCAGCACCGCGCGCCGGTAGAACGGCTGCGCAGGATCACGCACGTGCCAGGAGATGGCGGCGATCAGCAGCGTGGTGGCGGGCTTGGCCAGCCAGTGCAGCCAGCGCCCGTCGCCGTGCAGGTACGCGCCGACGATGGCGAGCATCGCCGTCACCAGGATCACGGCATCGCGGATGCGCGGCGTCATCGTGCCTTCCACAGGTCGGCAAGACGGTCGGGCTTGCCGGCGATGCGTTCCAGCACCGGGTACTGCAGACCACCGTGGTAGTCGATGTTCATCGTTTCGATGCGGTCGAACTGCTTCACCAGCAGCACGATGGGCGCTTTGTCTTTGGCCGCAGCGGCTACCGCATCCTTCAGCCGCTGGCTGCTGTATTCGCGGCCACCCACGGCGATCACCTTCATGCCCGGCGCCAGCCCTGCGTTGAATGCCGGGCTGTCCCAGATCACATCACCGACCACGCCGCTGTCGAGCACGGTCGCACCCAGCGAGTAGGCCAGCAATGCCGCCTTGGCGCGCTTTTCCTGCGCCTTGTAGGCATCGTTCGGGGTATCGCGGTAGACCAGCTTCCAGCCGGCCAGCTCCAGGCCGCCGGTCAGCGATCCGTGCCCGTCGAGACGGCCGCGCAGGAACGCCGCCCAGTCATACGGCGCAATACCGTTCAAGGTCGCCACCACATCGTCGAAGGTGTACGGGTTGACGTCCCAGTCGCCATTGCCGACGCCGAAGAACGCCCGCGCGAAGTCATCCAGGCTGCGGCGGTTGCCGCTCAATTCGCGCAGCTTGCCTTCCACCTCCAGCCACAGCATCTGGCCGCCGGAGTAGTAGTCCTCGCTCATCTGGTAGTTGCGGTACGGCAAGGTGCGGCGCTGGGCGATGGTGGGGTCGTTGGTGGTGTCCTGCAGTGGGCGCCAGGCCAGGCCCGGCCGGCCACGGTCATAGGTCGCGGCCACATTGGCCAGCATGTCACGCGCCTGCGCGGCCGACCACAGCCCCGAACGCGCCGCCAGCACCTGGCCCCAGAACTGGGTCTGGCCCTCGTACACCCACAGCAGGCTGTCGCCCATCGGCACGTTGAAATTGGCGGTGGCCAGATCGGCGCCGCGACGGTACTTGCCGTTCCAGGAATGGGTGTATTCGTGCGGCAGCAGATCGCGCATCCACGCGTTGCTGTCCCACTCGGTGAAGTAACCCGGGTCGGCACTGTTCTCACTGGAACGGTGGTGCTCCAGGCCGATGCCGCCGAGGCGGTCGGTCAACGCCAGCAGGAATTCATAGTGGTTGTAGTGACGCGCACCGTAGAGCTTGTCGGCCTGCTGCACCAGCGCGCGGTGCATCGTGATCTGCGCCTCGCTCGGCTTCAGCGATTTGGCTTCGTCGGCGAACACGTTGAGGTGCACCGGCACCTTCGCGCCCGGATCGAGATCGATGCGCTGGTAATGCTCGCCGGCGAACAACGGCGAATCGACCAGATGGTCATACGAGATCGGCTTGAACACCACAGTGTCACCGTCGCGGCGCGCGGTCTCCAGCGCAGTGGCGAACGACCAGCCCTTGGGCAGGGTCACGCTGGCCTGCGCCTGCAGGTTGCGCGCATCGACGCCGGCCGGATACAGCGAATTGGCGTTCCACTGCAGGTTGAGCATTTCCGGGGTCATCACGACCCGACCCTGGCTGCCGCCCTGCGAGGACAGGAAATCGAAGTGGGCGACGATCTCGCTCACGCCCTCGGGCACGTCCACCTTGAACGCATAGACGTTGTACTGGTCGCGCTGCCAGGCCAGCGGCTTGCCGTTGGCGGTCACGCGCAGGCCGGCCAGTTTGTCGATCGGGCCGGTGGGCGAATGGTTGCCGGGAATCCATTGCGGGTAAAGCAGGGTCATCGGGCCGGGCTTGGCCGGCACCGTGGCGGTGACCTTGAAGATGCGGCGCGCGAGGTCGCGTGCATCCACGTCGATACGCAGCAGGCCGGGAGCCGCCGCGTTGGCCTGTGGCGAGGTCTGCGCAAATGCAGGCGTGGCCGCCAGCGCAAACAGCAATGACATCGCCAGGGCTCGGGTCTTCATCGGGCAGGTTCCAACAACGGAGAGTCCTCCGATGCTAGGCCTGTAGAGTGCCCTGCCCCATGGCCAAAGGTCATGGGGCGAGCGCTCATCCGCGCACGCCAAAGGCGTGCGAACCAAGGTTCGCACCCACCTTGTGCAGGTTCGCACCCACCAGAGTCAGGTCCGGTCAGTCGACCAGGCGCAGGCGCAGTTCCTTCGGCAGCGCGAACACCATCGATTCCGGTTCCCCGTCCAGCTCGCCAACGCCAGTCGCACCCAGCTCGGCCAGGCGCGCCAGCACGCCATCGACCAGCACCTGCGGTGCGGAAGCGCCGGCGGTGACGCCGATGTGCTGCTTGCCTTCCACCCAGCGCGGGTCGATCTCGTGCGCGCCGTCGATCAGGTACGACTCAACGCCCTCACGACGGGCCAGCTCGCTCAAGCGATTGGAGTTGGAACTGTTCGGCGAGCCGACCACCAGCACCAGGTCGCAGCGTTTTGCCAAGTCGCGTACGGCGTCCTGGCGGTTCTGCGTGGCGTAGCAGATGTCGTCGTTCTTCGGGCCCTGCATCGCGGGGAAGCGCTCGCGCAATGCATCGATGATGCCGCGCGTGTCGTCCACCGACAGCGTGGTCTGGGTGGTGTAGGCGAAGTTTTCCGGTTGATTGATGTGCAGCGTTGCAACCTGCTCCACATCCTCCACCAGGTAGATCTGGCCGGTGCCCGCTTCGCGGTTCCACTGGCCCATGGTGCCTTCCACTTCCGGGTGACCGGCGTGGCCGATCAGCACCACGTCACGGCCGGCACGGCAGTGGCGGGCAACTTCGAAGTGGACCTTGGTCACCAGCGGGCAGGTGGCGTCGAACACCTTCAGGCCACGGCGCTCGGCTTCCTGGCGCACGGCCTGGGACACGCCGTGAGCGCTGAAAATGACCGTGTTGTTGTCCGGCACTTCATCGAGTTCCTCGACGAAGATCGCACCGCGCTGCTTCAGGTCGTCCACCACGAAGCGGTTGTGCACCACTTCATGGCGGACGTAGATGGGCGCGCCCAGCGTTTCGATCGCGCGCTTGACGATCTCGATCGCACGATCGACACCGGCACAGAAACCACGCGGGTTGGCGAGCAGCACATCCATCAGTTCAATCTCCCGGCAGCGGCCGGCTTACGGTTTCGGATTGGCATTATCCGCCTTTTTGGCGGACTTGCCGTCGAACAGGCCAAACAGGGCGATGCCGATGGCACCCACCACGATGGCCGAATCGGCGATGTTGAACGAGGGCCAGGTATAGCTGCCCACGTACCACTGGATGAAATCGACCACATGACCATGCACCTGGCGGTCGATCACGTTGCCGATCGCGCCGCCGATGATCAGCGCATACGGCACGGCGGCCTTCCAGTTGCCGCGGGCGGTGCCACGCAGCCACCAGGCCATCAGGCCGCTGATGACGATCGCCAGCACGGTGAAGAAGTGCTTCTGCCAGCCACCAGCGTCGCTCAGGAAACTGAACGCCGCACCGGTGTTGTAGGTGCGGTACCAGTTCCAGAAGCCGTCGATGACCACCACCGGCTGGAACTCCGGCAGGCTCGACAGCACCCAGGCCTTGGACCACTGGTCCAGGCCGATGATGGCCGCCGACAGCAGCAGCCAGACCAGGGCGTTCGGATGCGGACGGGGGGCGGCCATCAGAACCAGCTCCGCACTTCACCGGCACCGGTGATGTTGCTCACGCAGCGGCCGCACAGTTCCGGATGGTCGGCGTTGCTGCCGACGTCGGCGCGGTGGTGCCAGCAGCGCACGCACTTGGCCTTGGTGGTCGGCTGGGCGCTGACGAACACCTCGTCGGTGGTCGCCGGGCGCACCTGCACGTCACCGCTGATGAACAGGAAGCGCAGTTCATCGGCCAGCGGCTGCCAGCGCGCGGCCTGCTCTTCGCTGGCGGCGATGGTGATCTCCGCCTCCAGTGCGGCACCGATGGCGCCGTTGGCACGCATCGGCTCGAGCACCTTGGCCACCTGCTCGCGCACGGCCAGCAGCTGGTCGAAGTCGGTGGCGTTGAGCTGGGCATCGGCCGGCAGCGGCGCCAGGCCGTCGTACCAGGTGGTGAACAGCACGTGCCCGGCGCGTTCGCCCGGCAGGTAGCCCCACAGCTCGTCGGCGGTGAAAGTGAGGATGGGCGCGACCCAGCGGGTGAACGCTTCGGCGATGTGGTACATCGCGCTCTGTGCCGAACGGCGACCGTGCGAATCGGTCGGCATCGTGTACAGGCGGTCCTTGGTCACGTCCAGGTACAGCGAGCCCAGGTCCACGCTGCAGAAGTTCAGCAGCAGCTGCACGATCTCGGCCATGTTGTAGCCGTCGTAGGCCGCCTTGATCTTCTCCTGCAGCTCCCACGCGCGGTGCACGATCCAGCGGTCCAGCGCGACCATCTGGTCGAGAGGCTGCAGGTGCTGGGCCGGATCGAAGCCGTCCAGGTTGCCGAGCAGGAAGCGTGCGGTGTTGCGCAGGCGGCGGTAGGCATCGGCGTTGCGCTTGAGGATTTCCTGCGACAGCGACATTTCGTTGCTGTAGTCGGCCGAGGCGATCCACAGGCGCAGGATGTCCGCGCCCAGCTTGTTCATGATGTCCTGCGGCTCGATGCCGTTGCCCAGCGACTTGGACATCTTGCGGCCGTGCTCGTCCACGGTGAAACCGTGGGTGAGGCACTGCTTGTACGGGGCGCGCTTGTCGATCGCCACGCCGGTCAGCAGCGAGGACTGGAACCAGCCGCGATGCTGGTCGGAGCCTTCCAGGTACAGGTCGGCCGGCTTGCCGAAGCCACGCGCAGCGAGCACGCCTTCATGGGTGACGCCCGAATCGAACCAGACGTCGAGGATGTCGGTGACCTTCTCGTAGTCGGCCGCTTCGGCGCCCAGCAGTTCGGCGGCATCCAGCGAGTACCACACGTCGATGCCCTCGGCTTCGACGCGGTCGGCGACCTGCTGCATCAGCTCCATCGAACGCGGGTGGATCTCGCCGGTCTGGCGATGGGTGAACAGGGCGATCGGCACGCCCCAGGTGCGCTGGCGCGAGATGGTCCAGTCCGGGCGACCGTCGACCATGCTCTGGATGCGCGCCTTGCCCCAGCTCGGGAACCAGCCGACGGTGTCGATGGCGGCCAGCGCATCGCGGCGCAGGTGGGCCTTGTCCATCGAGATGAACCACTGCGGGGTGGCGCGGAACACCACCGGCGTCTTGTGGCGCCAGCAATGCGGGTAGCTGTGGCGGATCGGATGGAAGGCCAGCAGCGCACCGTTGTCGCGCAGCACGCCGACGATGGCCTCCTGCGCCTTCCACAGGTGCTGGCCTGCCAGCACCACGTCACCGGCCGGCGGGGTCGATTCCAGGTACACGCCGCGGCCGTCGATCGGCGTGACCTGACCGGCGTTGTACTTGTCCAGCAGGCCGTACTTCTGGCTGACCACGAAGTCTTCCTGGCCGTGGCCGGGGGCGGTGTGCACCGCACCAGTACCGTCTTCGTCGGAGACGTGGTCGCCGTTGAGCACCAGGATCTCGCGCTCGGGGTAGAACGGGTGCGCCAGCAGCTGGTTTTCCAACGCGGCGCCGGTGGTTTCACCGTGCAGCACGACGCTCTCAACGCCATAGCGCTGCAGTGCGCGCTCGGCCAGCGCGGCGGCCAGCACCAGCCAACGGCGCTTGCCGTTGTGCGCCGGGCCTTCGGCCAGCACGTAGTTGATTTCCGCACCCAGCGACACCGCCAGCGAGGCCGGCAGCGTCCACGGCGTGGTGGTCCAGATCGGCACCGCCACTTCCACGTCGGCCGGCACGCTCACGCCGAACGCCAGGCCGATGGCCTGCGCATCGCGCGCGGCGTAGGCCACGTCGATCGCCGGCGATTCCTTTTCCTGGTACTCGATCTCGGCTTCGGCCAGCGCCGAGCCACAGTCGAAGCACCAGTACACCGGCTTGGCGCCACGCACCAGGTGGCCGTTCGCCACAACCTTGGCCAGCGCACGGATCTCGTTGGCCTCGAAATCGAAGCTGAGGGTCTTGTACGGGTTGTCCCAGTCGCCGGTCACGCCCAGGCGCTTGAAGTCCACGCGCTGGATGTTGATCTGCTCTTCGGCGAACTCGCGGCACTTCTGCCGGAATTCAACGGCATCGAGCTTGGTGCCGACCTTGCCCCACTTCTTCTCGACTGCGATCTCGATCGGCAGGCCATGGCAGTCCCAGCCCGGCACGTAGGGCGCATCGAAGCCGGCCAGGTAGCGCGACTTGACGATGATGTCCTTCAGGATCTTGTTGACCGCGTGGCCGAGGTGGATGCGGCCGTTGGCGTACGGCGGGCCGTCATGCAGCACGAACAGCGGGCGGCCGGCGGCGTTGTCGCGCAGCTGCTGGTAGAGCCCCTGCGCTTCCCACTGCGCCAGAATGCCCGGTTCGCGCTTGGGCAGGTCGCCGCGCATCGGGAATTCGGTGGCTGGCAGGTTCAGGGTGGTCTTGTAGTCCTGGCTCACGCAGTGGCTCGCAATCTATGTTCGGAAAGGATGGCGCGCGCCTGTTCGGCGTCGCGGTGCATCTGGTCGGTCAGCGCCGCCAGATCGTTGAATTTCTCTTCGTCGCGCAGCTTGGCGACGAACTCCACGTCGATGTGGCGGCCGTACAGATCGCCCTGGAAGTCGAACAGGTGGGCTTCCAGCAGCGGCTCCACGCCCTCCACCGTCGGCCGCGTGCCGAAGCTGGAGACCGACGGCCACGGCTGGTCGAACACGCCGTGCACCCAGGTCGCATAGATGCCCGACAGCGCCGGGGTCTTCGGGAAACGCAGGTTGGCGGTGGGGAAGCCCAGCGTGCGGCCGAGCTGGCGCCCGCGCACCACCCGGCCGCTGATCGCGTACGGACGACCGAGCAGGTCACCGGCGCGGGCGAAGTCGCCCTCCTGCAGCAGCTGGCGGATGCGGGTGCTGGAGATGCGCTCGCCATGCAGGTCGACTGCTTCGATTTCGCCAGCACTGAAGCCCAGCTCGGTGCCCATCTTCTGCAGCAGGGCCAGGTCGCCGCGACGGCGATTGCCGAAGCAGAACTCCGGGCCGATCCAGACCTCACGCGCACCCAGGCGCTTGACCAGCAGCTGGCGCACGAAGGTCTCGGCCGGCATCGCTGCCATCGCTGCGTCGAAACGCAGCAGGCCGACCGCATCGACGCCGAGCTCGCGCAGGATCTCGACCTTGCTGCGCGCCAGGGTCAGCCGCGGCGGTGGTGTGCCCTGGGCGAAGAACTCACGCGGCAGCGGCTCGAACGCCACCGCCACCGCGGCCACGCCCAAGGCGCGCGCGCGGGCGACCGCGTGGCGGACCAGCGCACGATGCCCCAGGTGGAGGCCGTCGAATGCACCGATACAGACCACGCTTCCGTTGGGGAACAGCTCCCCGCCCTCGACGCTTCTGAACAGCCTGCTCATCAACTCTCGTTCCGGCCCGACCCGGGCCGCCGCTTCAATGGTGTAACCCTGAAGTATAGCCGCCACAAGCCGTGATCAATGCCCGCGCAGATCGCGCGGACGGAAGCCCATCGCCACCATGGCCACCGCGTAGGTGGCACCGCCACCGCCGACCAGCAGCGCCAGGCTGCCGATCCGCTCCCAGACACCCATCGCGGAGAACGCCGGCAGCCAGTGCAGCAGGGCCAGCAGCACACCCACCATGGCCGCACAGGCCAGCAGCAGGCGCAGCAGATAGCCGCCCCAGCCCGGCCGGCGCTGGTAGACGTCGGTCTTGCCCAGCCAGTACCACAGCAGGCTCAGGTTCAGGTAACTGGACAGTGCACTGGCAATGCCCAGCGCCAGATGCAGGCCCGGCTGCTTGCCGATGGCCGCCATCACGCCCTGCGCTTTCAGCTCATCGGGCACCATCACCTGGTACAGCACCGCCAGCAGGGCGAAGTTGAACACCATGTTGGCCACCAGCGCGGCCACACCGGCGCGTACCGGAGTCCTGGTGTCCTGGCGGGCGTAGAACGCCGGCAGCACCACTTTCAACAGAGCGAACGCCGGCAGGCCGAAGCTCAGGCCGTACACCGACAGCGCGGTCATGCGGGTGTCGAAGGCGGTGAACTGGCCGTGCTGGAAGATGGTGGCGATCAGCGGTTCGGCCAGGAACAGCAGGCCCAGCATGGCCGGCACCGAGATCAGCAGGGTCATGCGCAGGCCCCAGTCCAGCGAACGCGAGAAGCCTTCACGGTCGGTGCTGACATGGTGACGGGCCAGCGCCGGCAGGATCACCGTGCCCAGCGCCACGCCGAACACGCCCAGCGGCAGTTCCAGGAAGCGGTCGGCCAGCGACAGCCAGGACTGCGAGCCGTCGGTCAGCTTGGCCGCGATGACCGTGTCCAGCAGCAGGTTGATCTGCGCCACCGACGAGCCGAACAGGGTCGGCACCATCAGCGTCATCACCTTGCGCACCCCTGGGTGGCGCCAGCCCCAGCGCGGCAGGGTCAGCAGGTTGATGCCCTTCAGCGAGGGCAGCTGGAACAGCAGCTGCAGGATGCCGGCGGCCAATACCGCCCAGCCCAGCGCCAGAATCTGCTTTTCTGGAGTGCCGCCCAGCCGCGGGGCCAGCCACAGCGCACCGGCGATCATGCACAGGTTGAGGATGACCGGGGTCAGCGCCGGCATCGCGAAGCGCTGGAAGCTGTTCAGCGCGCCGCCGGCCAGGGCGGTGAGCGAGACGAACAGCAGGAAGGGGAAGGTCAGGCGGAACAGGTCGACCAGCAGGCCCTGCTTGACCGGGTCGGTATCCACGCCACTGGAGAAGACCGAGGCCAACTGCGGCGCGAAGATCAGCGCCAGCGCGGTGACCAGCATCAGCACCCCTCCCAGGGTGCCGGCGGTGCGGGCCATCAGTTCACGCAGTTCGGCGTGGCTGCGGGTTTCCTTCACTTCCGTGAACACCGGCACGAAAGCGGTGGCGAACGAGCCCTCGGCGAACAAACGCCGCAGGAAATTGGGTACCCTGAAGGCAACCCAGAACGCATCCGTAACCGCATTGGTGCCGAACGTGGTGGTGATCACCTGGTCCCGGACAAGTCCGAGCACCCGCGAGACCATGGTCATGCTGCTGAACGACAGCAGGCCTCGCAACATCTTCGGTGAACTCACTCAGCGTCCCTCTTGACAATCGACTTGACGTGCATTTCTCGGGCCATCATACTAGCTAGCTTGCTGTTCCCATAACACCGATTTTTTCAGGAAACCACCACCGTGGCCAATATCAAGTCCGCCAAGAAGCGCGCCAAGCAGACCGTCGTGCGCAACGCGCGCAACGTGGCTCAGCGCTCGATGCTGCGCACCGCTGTCAAGAAAGTGATCAAGGCGCTGGACGCCAACGATGCCGCCGGCGCCGAAGCCGCCTTCGCCGTTGCCCAGCCGATCCTGGATCGCTTCAGCGCGCGTGGCCTGATCCACAAGAACAAGGCTGCTCGTCATAAGAGCCGCCTGAACGACCGCATCAAGGCCCTCAAGGCCGCCTGATCCGGCGTTGCCGCCCTGCCCTTCGGGGCTGGGCAGCAGACAAAAGCCCGGCCCCGGCCGGGTTTTTTGTTGCCTGCGGTTTCCACCCTGTAGAGCCGAGCCCATGCTCGGCTGGCCGCGCGAACAGCAGCCGAGCCCATGCTCGGCCCTACAGAAGAGCGGCAGCCAACAAAAAACCCGGCCGAWGCCGGGTTTCTATCCACGCCAGTCGAATAACAGTCGACTCTACTGCGCGTTGCGGGCTTCCAGCTCGTCTTCCTTCTGGCGATCGAAGAAGGCCATGATCCGGCTCATGATCGGGAAGGTACCTTCACGACCCAGCGCGGAAACCAGGAACCACGGCTCCTTCCAGCCCAGCTCGGCCACGATCTGCTCGGCCGCAGCCTTCGCTTCGTCCTCGAACATCAGGTCGGCCTTGTTCAGCACCAGCCAGCGCGGTTTCTGCAGCAGCTCCGGATCGTGCTTTTCCAGCTCGCGCTCGATGGCACGCACCTGCTCCACCGGCGAGATGCCCTCCACGCCACCTTCCATCGGCGAGATGTCCACCAGGTGCAGCAGCAGGCGGGTGCGCTGCAGGTGGCGCAGGAACTGCGCGCCCAGGCCGGCACCGTCGGCCGCGCCCTCGATCAGGCCCGGAATATCGGCGATCACGAAGCTGCGGTAGTTCTCCACCTTCACCACACCCAGGTTCGGGTACAGCGTGGTGAACGGGTAATCAGCCACCTTCGGCGTCGCCGCCGAGACGGCGCGGATCAGCGTGCTCTTGCCAGCATTGGGGAAGCCCAGCAGGCCGACGTCGGCCAGCAGCTTCAACTCCAGCTTCAGCGTGCGCTCTTCGCCCGGCTCGCCCGGCAGCGCCTGGCGCGGCGAGCGATTGGTCGAGCTCTTGAAGTGCATGTTGCCCAGCCCGCCGCGGCCGCCCTTGGCCACCAGCAGGCGGTCGTTGTGCTGGGTCAGGTCGCCGATGATTTCGTCGGTGGCAACGTTGATCACCACGGTACCGACAGGCACGGTGATGGTCAGGTCTTCGCCGCCCTTGCCATAGGCCTGACGGCCCATGCCGTTCTCGCCGCGCTGCGCCTTGAAGATGCGGTCATGGCGAAAGTCGACCAGGGTGTTCAGGTTTTCGTCGGCGCGGATGTACACGCTGCCGCCGGCACCGCCGTCGCCGCCGTCCGGGCCGCCGAGCGGAATGAACTTCTCGCGACGGAAGCCAATGCAGCCGTTGCCGCCGTTGCCGGCGAACACTTCGATTTCTGCTTCGTCTACCAGTTTCATTGTTTCGATGCCTGCGATGGGCGCGGCCTGCWGGCCGCCGCCTTGAATGTCATGCCGGCCGCGGGCCGGCAACCCGGCATGGCCGGTCTTGCGCTCACTCTAACGAAAAGCCCCGCCGAAGCGGGGCTCTCCATGCAGCGTGCTCTTCATCCAGCACAACCATGCCGAGGCATGGGCGCCAGCGATGCCTGGATCAGGCGTCGGCCGAGACGATGCTGACGGTACGACGCTTCTTGGCGCCCTTGACCGAGAACTCCACCTTGCCGTCCACGAGGGCGAACAGGGTGTGGTCACGGCCCAGGCCAACGCCGGAACCCGGGTGGAACTGGGTGCCGCGCTGACGCACGATGATGTTGCCGGCTTCGATGGCCTGGCCGCCGAAGATCTTGACGCCCAGGTACTTCGGGTTGGAGTCGCGACCGTTGCGCGAGGAGCCTACGCCCTTTTTATGTGCCATGACTGCTTCTCCTGATGCTTAGCCGGCGATGCCGGTGATCTCGATTTCGGTGTAGTACTGACGGTGACCCTGACGCTTCATGTGGTGCTTGCGGCGACGGAACTTGATGATCCGGACCTTGTCAGCACGACCCTGGGACAGGACCTTGGCGGTGACGGCAGCGCCCTTCAGCGCATCACCCAGCTTCACGCCGTCGCTGTCACCCAGCATCAGGATGTTGTCAAACTTGATCTCGCTGCCGACTTCGACTTCGAGCTTTTCAATGCGGAGCTTTTCGCCCTGCGCCACGCGGTATTGCTTACCGCCGGTGACCAGTACTGCGTACATGACCAGGCCTTCCTCTGTAGTTATTGTGGTCTGAGCTGCCGCCATCGAGGGCGGACAGGAGCGGAATTGTACGCAGATCAACGGGCTCGGGTCAAGTCAACCCCTGAACGGCCCGGGGGGCCGATCCTGCAGAGCCGAGCCATGCCCGGCTGAACGGTTCGGGGTCCAGGCAGCCGAGCGTGGCTCGGCTCTACACAAAGCTGTCGGCCTATCTCATCAGATGAGACATCGGGCTGGCATTGTCGCCCATTGCCCCCATCTGGTCACCTCGGTAGGCTGACCGATTGCCGTTCCCTGCTGGCCCGGCACCCAGCCAACGCCCCCACAACCGGATCCCCCATGGCGATGGATTTCATCCGCATCCGCGGCGCGCGGACGCACAATCTGAAGAACCTCGACCTCGACCTGCCCCGCGACAAGCTGATCGTGATCACCGGCCTGTCCGGTTCGGGCAAGTCCTCGCTGGCGTTCGACACCATCTATGCAGAAGGCCAGCGCCGCTACGTCGAGTCGCTGTCGGCCTATGCGCGCCAGTTCCTGAGCGTGATGGAAAAGCCGGACCTGGACCACATCGAAGGCCTGTCCCCGGCCATTTCGATCGAACAGAAGTCGACCTCGCACAACCCGCGCTCGACGGTCGGCACCATCACCGAGATCTACGACTACCTGCGCCTGCTGTACGCCCGCGTCGGCACCCCGCGCTGCCCGGACCACGGCTATCCGCTGGAAGCGCAGACGGTCAGCCAGATGGTCGATCAGGTGCTGACCCTGGACCCGGAACAGCGCTACATGTTGCTGGCCCCGGTCATCCGCGACCGCAAGGGCGAACACGCCCAGGTGTTCGACCAGCTGCGTGCGCAGGGCTTCGTGCGCGTGCGCGTGGACGGCGAGCTGCATGAAATCGATGCGGTGCCGCCGCTGGCGCTGCGCCAGAAGCACACCATCGAGGCGGTGATCGACCGCTTCCGCCCGCGCGAGGACATCAAGCAGCGCCTGGCCGAGAGCTTCGAGACCGCGCTGAAGCTGGGCGATGGCATGGCCTCGGTGCAGAGCCTGGACACCGCCGACGCCACGCCGGCGCTGTTCTCCTCCAAGTACTCCTGCCCAGTCTGCGACTACTCGCTGCCGGAGCTGGAACCGCGCCTGTTCTCGTTCAACGCACCGATGGGCGCCTGCCCCGGCTGCGATGGACTGGGCATCGCCGAGTTCTTCGACCCTTCGCGCGTGGTGGTGCACCCGGAGCTGTCGCTGGCCGCTGGCGCGGTGCGTGGCTGGGACCGTCGCAACGCCTACTACTTCCAGCTGATCGCCTCGCTGGCCAAGCACTACAAGTTCGACGTGGACGCCGCGTGGAACTCGCTGTCGGCCAAGGTGCAGCAGGCCGTGCTGTACGGCAGCGGCGACGAAACGATCACCTTCACCTACTTCACCGAAGCTGGTGGCCGCACCCAGCGCAAGCATCGCTTCGAGGGCATCATTCCCAACCTCGAGCGCCGCTACAAGGAAACCGAGTCGCCGGCGGTGCGCGAGGAGCTGTCCAAGTACATCAGCGAACAGCCGTGCCCGGAATGCCATGGTGCACGCCTGAACAAGGCCGCGCGCAACGTGTTCGTCGCCGACCGCCCGCTGCCGGAGCTGGTGGTGCTGCCGATCGACGAGGCGCTGAAGTTCTTCAGCGAGCTGAGCCTGCCGGGCTGGCGTGGCGAGATCGCCGCGAAGATCGTCAAGGAGATCGGTGAACGCCTCGGCTTCCTGGTCGACGTCGGCCTGGATTACCTGACCCTGGAACGCAAGGCCGACACACTGTCCGGTGGCGAGGCACAGCGCATCCGCCTGGCCAGCCAGATCGGTGCCGGCCTGGTCGGGGTGATGTACGTGCTCGACGAGCCGTCGATCGGCCTGCACCAGCGCGACAACGAACGCCTGCTCGGCACCCTCACCCGCCTGCGCGACCTGGGCAACACGGTGATCGTGGTCGAGCACGACGAGGATGCGATCCGCCTGGCCGACTACGTGCTGGACATCGGCCCGGGCGCGGGCGTGCACGGCGGCGAGATCGTCGGCCAGGGCACCCTGCAGGACATCCTGGAGGCACCGCGCTCGCTGACCGGCCAGTACCTGTCGGGCAAGCGCGCGATCGAGATTCCGGCGCGCCGTCACACGCCGAACCCGAAGATGACCCTGCACCTGCGCGGGGCCACCGGCAACAACCTGAAGGGCGTGGATCTGGCGATCCCGTCGGGCCTGCTGACCTGCGTGACCGGCGTGTCCGGCTCGGGCAAGTCGACCTTGATCAACGACACCCTGTTCTCGCTGGCCGCCAACGAGATCAACGGCGCCTCGCATCCGATCGCGCCCTACAAGGAGATCGATGGCCTGGACCTGTTCGACAAGGTGGTGGACATCGACCAGTCGCCGATCGGCCGCACGCCACGCTCGAACCCGGCCACCTACACCGGTCTGTTCACGCCGCTGCGCGAACTGTTCGCCCAGGTGCCCGAAGCGCGCGCGCGCGGCTATTCGCCGGGACGCTTCAGCTTCAACGTGCGCGGCGGCCGCTGCGAGGCCTGCCAGGGCGACGGCCTGATCAAGGTCGAGATGCACTTCCTGCCGGACGTGTACGTGCCCTGCGATGTCTGCCACGGCAAGCGCTACAACCGCGAGACGCTGGAGATCCTGTACAAGGGCTTCAACATCAACGACGTGCTGGAAATGACCGTCGAGGATGCACTGAAGTTGTTCGAACCGGTACCGTCGATCGCGCGCAAGCTGGAAACGCTGGTGGACGTGGGCCTGAGCTACATCAAGCTGGGCCAGAGCGCGACCACGCTGTCCGGTGGTGAAGCACAGCGCGTGAAGCTGTCCAAGGAACTGTCGCGCCGCGATACCGGCCGCACCCTGTACATTCTCGACGAGCCGACCACCGGCCTGCACTTCCATGACATCGAAGCGCTGCTGGGCGTGCTGCACAAGCTGCGCGACGAAGGCAACACGGTGGTGGTGATCGAACACAATCTGGACGTGATCAAGACCGCCGACTGGATCGTCGATCTGGGTCCGGAAGGTGGTCACCGCGGCGGCACCATCCTGGTGACCGGCACGCCGGAAGACGTGGCGGCCTGCCCGCAGTCGTACACCGGCCAGTTCCTGGCGCGGATGCTGCCTTCCACCAGCGCGCGTCCCGAGCAGCCCGCCGCCGTGGCCAACAAGCCCGACGCCCGCCCGCCGCGCAAGGTGAAGCCCGAGAAGGCCGCCAAGCCGGCGAAGAAGGCGGTGGCCGCGAAGAGCACCGGCAAAGCAAGCAAGACCGCTACTGCAAGCAAGAAGAAGGACGCCTGATGAGCAGCGAACACAAGATCCTGGCCCGCATCCCGATCAGCGTGCGCTGGCGTGACATGGACAGCATGGGGCACGTCAACAACGCCAAGTACATTTCCTACCTGGAAGAAGCGCGTGTGCGCTGGATGCTGGGCGTTGAAGGTGTGTCGATGACCGACCGCATCGCACCGGTGGTGGCTGCGACCAACGTCAACTACCGGCTGCCGATCGTGTGGCCCAACGACATCCTGGTCGAACTGTTCGTCGAGCGCCTGGGCAACAGCAGCGTGACCATCGGCCACCGCATCGTCGACCAACAGGACGAGTCGAAGCTGTATTCGGACGGCAACGTGGTGGTGGTCTGGATGGACACGCAGACCGGCAAGAGCGCGCCGTTGCCGGATGCGATCCGCAACGCGTCTACCTGAAATGCCCTGGCAGGTGCCGACCTTGGTCGGCACGCTTCAGCGGTAATGAAGTTGCCGGCCAACGGCCGGCACCGCCGACACTGATCAAAGGACTGACATGATTCACCAGACCGAACTGCGCGAGCTGCTGCCCGGCATGGTTCCCTTCCCTACCGACGTCTTCCCTGCCGACCAGGCCTGGCTCGGCCAGCACCTGCTGCCACTGCTGAAGATCGACCTGGGTGTGCTGCGGCCGGAGCTGGCTGGCCAGATGGCAACGATGCTGTGCCCGATCGAGCCTTATGACGGCTGCATCGGCGAGACCACCGAAGAACACCACAATGAATTCACCGGCACCAACTGGATCGCCTTCGAACTGACTGCCGCCAACGAGATGCATTTCCTCGGCAATGAGGGCTACTTCATCGGCGACGCGGTGCAGGACAAGCACGCGCGGGAACACATCGCGCAGATGCGCGAGAGCTATGCCAAGGCGCGTGACTACCATGCCACGCATGGCCGTCTGGCCTGCTATTCGCGCTATGGCAAGGGTGAAGCCAGCGAGCGCGATTACCTGGATACGCTGGGTGGCCCGATCGGCTTCGGCAACTGGACCGAGACCGCGGAGATTCCCGCGGCCTTCGAACTGGGCTTCACCGAGGCTGCCGATGACCCCAACGCTACGGACGATGCTGAAACGGTGATCATCACCCGTAATGGCAACAAATTCTTCGCCGTCGCCGACGTAGCCGGCTACAACTGGTGCGCCACCGGTGCCGACGCCATCGTGATGCTGTACGAACCGGTGAGCCGCACGGTGCTGTTCTCGTACGACTGGACGTAAAACCCCGCGGTAGTGCCGGCCGCTGGCCGGCATTTCCTGTGCTGCCGGGCCAGCGGCCGGCACTACCATCCCGCTACGGCGCAGCCTTGCGCACGGTCAACGTCGCACTCGCTTCGCCACCGCCTTCCAGCTGCAGCCGCAGCGGCAGCGCCTGGCCTTCCTTCAACGCACCCTTGCCCTGCATCAGCATCAGGTGCAGGCCACCGGGCTTGAGTTCGGCGCGCGCACCCGGTGCCAGCGGCATGCGCTCGATCGCGCGCATGCGGCTGATGCCATCGACGATCGTGGTCTCGTGCAGCGACACATCGCCAAACACCGCGCTGCTTGCGCCGGTGATCGCCACCGCCTTGCTGCAGCCGTTGTGGATCACGCCATAGCCGGCGGTCATCGGCATCGCCGGGTTCGGTGGCAGCCGCGCCCACCCCTGCTCCACCGTGACGCAGGCCGGTTCTGCGGCCGAGGCCGATGCTGCAGCCGCACACAGAACCAACAATACGCCAACGAATGGTTTGGTTATCATCGCCCAGGTTCCTTCTTCGCAACGAGACCGCAGCATGACGACGCTCATCGAGGTGATCAACCATGGCCCCATCCGCGAACTGCGCCTGGCGCGGCCGCCGGTCAACGCACTGGACACCGAACTGTGCCGGCAGTTGATCCACGCCATCGAGCTGGCCATGGCCGAAGACGCACACGGCATCGTGCTGTCGGGCAGCGAGCGCATCTTCACCGGCGGCATGGACGTGCCGCACCTGCTTTCGCATGGCGATGACAAGCACAAGCTGCTGGACACCTGGAACGCATTTTTCGGCGCCGTGCGCACGTTGGCCGAGAGCCGCATCCCGGTGGTGGCGGCGATCACCGGCCACGCCCCGGCCGGTGGTTGCGTGCTGGCCCTGTGCTGCGACTACCGGGTGATGGCACGCAGCGCTGATCCGTCGCGGCCGTATGCCATCGGCCTGAACGAAGTGCAGGTCGGCCTGATCGCGCCGGAGGGCATCCAGCGCCTGTTGCGCCGCGCAGTGGGCATGCACCGCGCTGGCGTCCTGCTGACCACCGGTTCGCTGGTGCCCGCCGAACAGGCGGTGCAGATCGGCCTGGTCGATGAGCTGGCCGAAGGTGACCTGGTGGTGGCACGTGCCGTGGCCTGGCTGCAGAACCTGCTCAAGCAGCCGCGCCAGCCGATGCTGCTGACCCGCGCGATTGCCCGCGCCGACCTGCACGAGGCGCTGCACCCGGACCTGATCCAGCTGGACCGCTTTGTCGAGGCCTGGTTCGCCCCGGATGCGCAGAATGCACTGCAGGCGCTGGTGGCGCGCCTGGGCAAGTAAACGGTAGTGCCGGCCTGCACCGGTATAATCAGGCCCTCTTTCACTGCTGTGGCCGCCCCCTTGAACGACACGCCCGAACCCGTCGTCTCCGAGCTGATCGACCTGCTCACCCTGGAGCGGCTGGAGGACAACCTGTTCCGCGGGCAGAGCCGCGACATCGGCACCAAGTACGTGTTCGGCGGGCAGGTACTGGGCCAGGCATTGGCCGCGGCACAGGCCACGGTCGACAACGGCCGCCACGTGCACTCGCTGCACGCCTATTTCCTGCGCGCGGGCAACATCGACCACCCGATCGTCTACGACGTGGACCGCACCCGTGATGGCGGCAGCTTCTCGGTGCGCCGTATCACCGCGATCCAGCACGGCAAGGTGATCTTTTTCTGCGCGGCCTCGTTCCAGCAGGCCGAGACCGGTGCCGAGCACCAGCACAAGATGCCCGAAGTGCCGCAGCCGGAAGACATCGAGCCGAACCGTCCGCTGCCGGCCGAAGTGCTGGAGCGGCTGCCGATCAAGGTGCAGCGCTGGCTGTCGCGCGGCGGCCCGTTCGAGTTCCGCCACGTCTACCCTCGCGACGAACTGAACCCGCCCAAGCGCCCGCCCTACCACCAGGTGTGGCTGCGCCTGAGCGAACCAGTTGGCGATGCGCCGGAGCTGCACCAGGCGCTGCTGGCCTACGCCTCCGACTTCCACCTGCTGGGCACGGCGACCTTCCCGCACGGCATCAGCTACTACCACCCGCACGTGCAGATGGCCTCGCTCGACCACGCCATCTGGTTCCATCGCCCGTTCCGCGCCGACGACTGGCTGCTGTACTCGCTGGACAGCCCCAGCGCGCAGGATTCGCGCGGCCTGGCCCGTGGCCAGTTCTTCACCCGCAACGGCGTGCTGGTGGCCAGCACCGCGCAGGAAGGCCTGATCCGCGTGGTTCCCGACCAGGCAGCGGCGTCCGCCGTGCCGGCCAAGGAGTAAACCGATGCGTCAGATATTCAGCAGCCAGCGCGTGGAAACCGTCGAAGGCGTGGCCGAGCTCCTGCGTGAGCATGGCATCGACGTCAAGGTGACCAACGGGCGCTCGTACAAGACCCGCCGCCGCGGCCAGTTCAGCTATACCGACCTCGGCAACGCCAACGCCTATCCGGCGGTGTGGATCGTGCGCGCCGACGACCAGCCACGCGCGCGTGAAATCCTGCGCGAGGCGCGCCTGCTCGACACCACCCGTCGCGACCACCCCACCGCCGAGTTCGCCTTCCGCGACGCGCCGGAAGCGGGCAGCGGCGGCCGCAGCTGGGCCTGGCGCATCCGCATCGCGCTGCTTGTGGTGATCGCCGGCGTGGCACTTGTGATCGGCCTGCGCCACCGCGGCGCACCGGCGCCTGCGGCACCGGCCCCTGCCCCGCAGGCCCAGCCGCAGCAGGCGCAACCGGCCCCGCAGGCCGCGCCGGAAGAGGAAGAAGTGCGGGTCCGCATCCAGCCGTCCAAATAGCGCACGGGTAGTGCCGGCCGCWGGCCGGCAACCTCGTGAACCCGTCCGGCGGGCTGSGGTTGCCGGCCAMCGGCCGGCACTACCGCACAGAAAGTCGGTCACATTGGGCGCGCGGCTCCGTCTTGGGACACAATCCCAGCAGGAGAGCCGCCGCCATGACGACGTTCGCCGCATCGATCGACCAGACCCTGGAACGCGAACTGCCGGCCGCCGCCGGCGGTTGCCAGCACGCCTATGGCCGTATCGTGCTGGCCTGCCAGAACACCGTCACCGCCATCGCGCTGGCCATCACCCGCGACCGCCAGGCCAGCGAGGACATCGCCCAGGAGGCCTTCGTGAAGGGCTGGCAGCAGCTGCATCAGCTGCGCAGCTCGACCAGTTTCCTGCCCTGGCTGCGGCAGATCACCCGCAACCTGGCCCGCGACTGGCTGCGTGCACAACGTGGCCGGCCGCTGACCGGCGAGGCGGCCGAGGTGGCGATGGGCATGGCCGCCGACCCGTCGCCGGGCGCAGCCGACCGCCTGCAGCGGGTGGAAGAAGAGATCGCTGCCGAGGACATCATCTCCGCCCTGCCTGCCGACAGCCGCGAAGTGCTGCTGCTGTACTACCGTGAAGGCCAGCGTTCGCAGCAGGTGGCCGACCTGCTCGGCCTCAGCGACGCGGCGGTGCGCAAGCGCCTGTCGCGCGCCCGCGCCCTGGTGCGTGACGGCCTGCTGCAGCGCTTCGGTGAGTTCGCCCGCAGCAGCGCGCCGAGCGCCGCGTTCGCCACCGCTGTGGTGTCGATGGTGCTGGTGGCCGCCCCCGGCACGGCCAGTGCCGCGATCCTGCTTGGCACCGGCGTCGGCATCGGCGGCAGCAAGCTGGGCCTTGGCGGCGCCAGTGTTGCCGGAGGCACTGCGATGGGCTCGTTGACCGCCACGCTGGGCCAGCTGCATGTATTGCCGGCCGAAAGCTGGGGGGCGGTCATCGGCGGCGTGGTCGGTGGTGCGATCGGCAGCTACCTGGGCGGGCGCTTCCTGATGTCGTACACCGAAACGGCGTCCGAGCGCGCCGACGTGCGCCGTTTCCTCTATCTCAACATCATCACTGGCATGTTCTGGTGCCTGGCGATCCTGCTGGCGGTCATGCTGCAGGCGCCGGTCTGGGGACAGCTGACGGTGCTGGCGGTAGGCCTGGGCGTGGTCAATTACCAGTGCCTGGTGCCGCTGCAGCGGGTAATGGCGCCAATGATCGCGCGCGATTCGGCCCGCCGCGGGCGAACCGGCATCAACTGGAAGTTCGAATCGATGTACGGCCGCACCGGCATCATCGCCATGAACCTGATGGTCATCGCGCTTGTGGTGTACTCGCTGATGCGCAGCGGCCGCCTGTAACGGACAACGCCGGCAGTGCGCCGGTGTTGTCGTCAATCACTGCGTTGAAGCTCAGCGCTGCGGCTTCGGCGCAGCGCCGTCACGCGGACCACCATGGCGCGGGCCGCCGTGCATCGGGCCCTTGGCGGCGTCGAACTCGGCCTTGCTCAGCTGGCCGTCCTTGTTGGTGTCGGCTGCAGCGAACCAGGCATCACGATGCTGCTTCATGCGCAGCTCGCGGTCGGCCTTGTCCAGGTAGTCGTCCTTGTTCAGATCAAGCTGGTCGAAGCGCGCGGCCAGGCGCGGATCGGCCTTGGCTTCCTCGCGGCTGATGCGGCCGTCCTTGTTGACGTCCAGCTTGGCCCAGCGCTCACCTCCGTGGCTACGTCGACCATGCTTCCAGCGCGGCAGCTCATCGCGCGAGAGCTTGCCGTCCTTGTTCTTGTCCAGCTCGTCGAACTTCGCGGCCAGGCGCGGGTTGGCAGCGGCCTCGCTGCGGTCGATGACACCGTCGCCGTTGGTGTCCAGCTTGGCCGGGCGCTGCGCGGGCGTGGTCGGGGTGTCGGAAGCGAGCGCGATACCGGAAGCGGAGGTGCCGAGCAGCAGGGCCAGCAGCAGGGGGGTACGGATCATGAGGTCACTCCTGGGGATGGGAACAGCGTCGGGGTGATCACTTCACCCTCGGGGGACAACAACGCCCGGGCGCGACATCGGTTGACGCCGCTGCCGGTTCCATTCATCCGGCGGACAGTCGCCGCCACTGCGACAACCTGGGGCTATGCTGTGCCCATGGCGATGCATGGCGACAGAGACGACGAACTGCGACTTTTCCAGACCGGCGAGCACCCCTGCGGGTACTGGTCGGACCGGGTGGCACGCGACCTGGTGCTGGACCCGAACGACCGCCGCCTCGGTGCGCTCTATCCACTGGCGCTGAGTTGGGGCTTCCGTCGCAGCGGCGACCTGGTCTACCGGCCGCACTGCGCGCACTGCCAGGCCTGCGTGGCGGTGCGCATCCCGGTGGCGCGTTTCTCCCCGGACCGCAGCCAGCGCCGCTGCGCCACCCGCAATGACGACCTGGAGGTGCGGATCACCGCCGCCACCGCCCGCGACGACCTGTTCGCGCTGTACCACCGTTATCTCACCCACCGCCACGCCAACGGCGGCATGGATGACCATGGCCCACACGAGTTCGAGCAGTTCCTGATCGGCAGCTGGTCGCACACCCGTTTCATGGAAATGCGCCTGCCCGGCCACGACGGCCAGCCCAGCCAACTGCTGGGGGTGGCGGTGACCGACGTAACCGAGCACGGCCTGTCGGCGGTCTACACGTTCTTCGACCCGGACCACGCCGCGCGCGGGCTGGGCACCTTCGCGATCCTGCAGCAGATCGAGTGGGCGCGCCGCGAGGGCCTGCCGCACGTGTATCTGGGCTACTGGATCCGCGGTCACCAGAAGATGGACTACAAGCGCCGCTTCCATCCGCTGGAAGCCTACGATGGCCGCCGCTGGCACGATTTCGACAATGATCTGGACGGGCGCTGACAAACCGCTGACACCGGGCCGGGTGCAGAATAGGGGGATGAACGCCAAACCCCTGATCTTCGCCCTGGCCCTGCTCTGCGGCGCCACCGCCCCCGCCTTCGCCAAGTCCCCCGCGATGACCGAAAAGCCGTCCACTGCGCTGCGCCTGGCCACCTACAACACTTCGCTGTACTCCGACGACGCCGGCGGCCTGATCAAGGAACTGGAAGGCGACAGCGAACACGCACGCAAGATCGCCGCAGTGCTGCAGCAGGTGCGCCCGGACCTGGTGCTGCTGAACGAATTCGATTTCGACGACGCCCATCGCGCCGCCGAGCTGTTCCAGAAACGCTACCTGGAAGTGGCCCAGCCCGGCGGCGGTAAACCGCTGCACTTCGCCTACCGCTACCTCGCCCCGGTCAACACCGGCGTGCCGAGCGGACTGGACCTGGACAACAACGGCGTGGTCGGCGGCGAAGGCCGCAGCCGTGGCAACGATGCGTGGAGCTACGGCCTGCACCCGGGCCAGTACGGCATGCTGGTGCTGTCGCGCTACCCGATCGACGAAGCCAAGGTGCGCAGCTTCCAGCTGCTGAAGTGGAGTGCGATGCCCGGTGCGATCCGCCCGGTTGACCCGCGCACCGGCAAGAGCTTCTACAACGACCACGTGTGGTCGCAGCTGCGCCTGTCGTCGAAGTCGCATTGGGACGTGCCGGTGAAGACCCCGGCCGGCGTGGTCCACGCGCTGATTTCGCACCCGACCCCGCCGGTGTTCGACGGCCCGGAAAAGCGCAATGCCGCGCGCAACCACGACGAACTGCGCCTGTGGCAGGAATACCTGTCCCAGGGTGACAAGCCGTGGCTGTGCGACGACAAGGGCCAGTGCGAGGGGCTGGCGCAGGACGCGCGCTTCGTGATCCTGGGCGACCTCAACAACGACCCGGTCGATGGCGATGGCCGCCATGAGGCGATCGTCGAGCTGATAGAGAACGCCCGCGTGCTGCGCTACCCCACCCCGCGCAGCGTCGGCGGTGAACAGACCAGCTTGGCCTATGCGGCCAAGGGCATCGCGCGCAAGGGCGCACCGTTCCACGCCACCGGCGATTTCGGCCCGAAGTCCGGCACAATGCGCCTGGACTACGTGCTGCCCTCGACCGGTTTCGAATACGTGGACAGCGGCATCTTCTGGCCGGCCAATGAAAGTCCGGAAGCGAAGATCGCCGACGGCAGCGACCACCACCTGGTGTGGGTGGATGTGCGGTAGCGTCGACTGGGTAGAGTCGACTGTTAGTCGACTGCATGGAAATTCGTACCGACCAACGGTCGGTACCCACCGGGAAAAGGGGACGGAGGGGATTAAGTCGTTTGTGCCACAAACGACTTAATCCCCTCCGTCCCCTTTTCGCTTTACGGGCGCAGTTCGACGCCGATGGCTTCGGCGGCATCACGCGCGATGGCTCGCGCTTCGTCGATGGTTTCAGCGCGCGCCAGGGTCACGCCGACGCGGCGATGGCCGTGCACGCTCGGCTTGCCGAACAGGCGCACGGCGGTATCCGGCACCTGCAGCGCGGCGGCGACGTTGTTGAAGTACGGCACGCCCTCGCCGTGGGCCAGCAGCGCGCACGATGCCGACGGGCCGCTCTGGCGGATCACCGGGATCGGCAGGCCAAGGATGGCGCGCGCATGCAGCGCGAACTCGCTCAGTTCCTGCGATACCAGCGTCACCAGGCCGGTGTCGTGCGGGCGCGGCGACACTTCGCTGAACCACACCTCATCACCCTTCACGAACAGCTCGACACCGAACAGGCCCCAGCCGCCAAGGTCGTCGGTGATCGCGCGCGAAATCTCTTCGGCACGCGCCAGCGCGGCGCTCGACATCGGCTGCGGCTGCCAGCTTTCGCGGTAGTCGCCATCCTTCTGCAGATGGCCGATCGGCGCACAGAACGAGGTGCCACCGGCATGGCGCACGGTCAGCAGGGTGATCTCGTAATCGAAGTCGATGAAGCCTTCGACGATGCAGCGGCCGGCACCGGCACGGCCACCGGTCTGCGCGTACTCCCAGGCCGGAGCAATGTCCGCCTCGCTGCGCAGGGTGCTCTGGCCCTTGCCGGATGACGACATCACCGGCTTGACCACGCACGGCAGGCCGATGGCTGCCACCGCAGCGCGGTATTCGGCTTCGGTATCGACGAAGCGGTACGGCGAGGTCGGCAGGCCCAGGGTCTCGGCGGCGAGTCGACGGATGCCTTCGCGGTCCATGGTCAGGCGCGCGGCACGCGCGGTCGGGATCACCCGCAGCCCCTGCTCCTGTTCCAGCTGAACGAGGGTCTCAGTGTGGATCGCCTCGATTTCCGGCACCACCAGATGCGGCTGCTCCTGGGCGATCAGCGCACGCAGCGCCATGGCATCGAGCATGTCGATCACGTGCGAGCGGTGCGCGACCTGCATGGCCGGCGCATCGGCATAGCGATCGGCAGCGATCACTTCCACACCCAGCCGCTGCAGCTCGATGGCCACCTCCTTGCCGAGTTCGCCAGAGCCCAGCAGCAGCACGCGGGTGGCGGAGGGGGACAACGGAGTTCCAAGCTTGGCCATGGCGGTTCCAGCAGCGATGTGAAGGCGGGTGGGCATTCTAGCTGGCCGCGCACCCTGGCCATGGCATCCGACGAACGGTAGTCAACACGTGATATCACTTTGATATCTTCAATCCGAACCCTCAAGGACGTACTGCCATGAAAGAGAAGTCGCTTGCCTCCCTCAACGGCCTGGGCACCCTGGCCGGATCCCTGCTGGCCGCGCTGGCTGGCACCGCACTGTTCGTGCTCGGGGCGACGACCAGGACCGGCTCCGGCTCACCGAACCTGCTGCTGATGCTGGCCGGCATGCTGGTGATCTTCGCTGCGGTCTTCATCCTGGCCGGCCTGTACACCGTCCAGCCCAACCAGGCAGCAGTCCTGAGCCTGTTCGGAAAGTACGTCGGCACGGTGAAGGACAACGGCCTGCGCTGGAACAACCCCTTCTATGCCAAGCGCCGGGTCAGCCAGCGCGTGCGCAACTTCGAGAGCGGGAAGCTGAAGGTCAACGAGCTGGATGGCAGTCCCATCGAGATCGCCGCGGTGATCGTCTGGCAGGTGGTCGATGCCTCCGAGGCGGTCTACAACGTGGACGATTACGAGAGCTTCGTGCACATCCAGTCGGAGTCAGCGCTGCGCGCGATGGCCACCAGCTATCCGTACGACCAGCACGAGGATGGACAGCTGGCCCTGCGCAGCCACGCCAGCGAGATCTCCCAGCACCTGAAGAACGAGCTGGCCGAACGCCTGGCCGATGCCGGCGTGCAGGTGATCGACGCACGCATCAGCCACCTCGCCTACGCCGCCGAGATCGCACAGGCGATGCTGCAACGGCAGCAGGCCAACGCCGTGATCGCCGCGCGCACGCGCATCGTGGCCGGCGCGGTCGGCATGGTGGAAATGGCCCTGGCCGAACTGCAGAAGAACGGCGTCGTGCAGCTGGACGAGGAACGCAAGGCACATATGGTCAGCAACCTGCTGACCGTGCTGTGCTCGGACCGCGGCACCCAGCCGATCGTCAATGCTGGTTCACTGTACTGAACCACTCTCGCAACGGGGCGTCCCGCCGCCCCGCCAGGAGTTTTCATGAGTGAGAAGAAAGCCTACCCGCTGCGTATCAATGCCGAGGTCCTGGCCGCGGCGCAGCGCTGGGCTGACGACGAACTGCGCAGCCTCAATGCGCAGATCGAATACGTGCTACGCGACGCCCTGCGCAAGGCAGGACGCCTGCCGAGACCCACGCCACCGCAAGAGGAAAAGGAATGAGCAAGCGTTGGAGCTACCAGACGATCGAGGTCAAGACGTCCATGATGGGTCTGCTCAAGGCCGAGGACATCCAGAGCGAGCTGACCCGCCAGGGCCAGCTCGGCTGGGAACTGGTCAATATCATCATTCCTGCGCCGATGCGCCCGGCCATGCTGGTGTTCAAGAAGGAGAGCTGAGCCATGGGCGCAAGCGACCCGAAACCGTTCGACGTGGCCGAAAGCTCGCCGCTGCGTGTGCTGTGGATCGTGCTGCCCCTGCTGGCTGCCTTTGTGGCCTGCGTGTATGCGCAGCTGTACAACGCACCGGCGAGCGCGCCCTGGATCGAAGTAACACTGTCCCCGCCCTGGTTCCGGATGGGCGGCAGTGCGGCATGGAGCCTGGCCGTAATCGCTGTACTCGCTGCGGGGCTGGGGGCCGCGTTCTTCCGCCGCCGCGTGGAACTGGCCGCCGACGTGCTGGACGTGCGCTCGACGATGTACCGGCGCCGCGTGCCAGTGGCACAGCTGCGGCTGGACCAGGCCGAAGTGGTCGACCTGCAGCGTGACCGCCGCTTTGGCATCCGCTTCAAGACCAACGGCTATGCGATGCCGGGCTTCTACTCGGGTCATTTCCGCCTGCTGGGGGGCGGCAAGGGCTTCGCCCTGGTTACTGATCGCAGACGTGTCCTCGCGTTGCCGGTCAATGATGGCAGCACCCTGCTGCTCAGCCTGGACCGGCCGCAGGCACTGCTGGATGCACTGCGCAAGGTGGCCGTGCCCGCGCCACGGCAGTAAGCTGCGGCGATGCAACGACACCCCCCTCTGCTGATCAACACTGAGACCATCGAGCTATGGCCGGCCCAGCTGCTGCGCGCGCGCAGCAACCCGGACGCTCGCCTGCTGTCGCAGGCGCGCTGGGTGCTGCGGCGCAAGCGCGATGGCCGCTACCTGGCAGCCGTGGTGGCGCACGGCGTACACGCCATGGTGCCACGCCTGGCGCGCGAGCCCGGCGTTGAGGAAGCCCTGGCGCTGCTGGACACGCCACTGGCACGGCCGTCCGCTGCACCACTGGAAGAGCAATGGCTGCCGCTGGCCGGACTGCAGCAACGCCTGCAGCAGCTTGGCCTGGATGCACGGCGCTATGCCGATGAAAGCGGCCTGCCACTGGAACCCGAGCCGTGCCTGCTGCACTTCGCCGGTCGCGACCGTTTCGCCCGCCCGTTGTGGCTGCGCCGTGGCGCTGCACAGGGCTGGCGGCGGATGCGACTGCACGCCGCGCAGGACGGAATTGCGCTGGACGCCATCTCCGGCTTCCGCAGCCATGCCTACCAGTTGGGCATCTTCGAACGAAAGCGCGCACGCGGACTGAGCGTGGCGGACATCCTGAAGGTCAACGCCGCACCGGGCTTCAGCGAACACCACAGCGGCCACGCGCTGGATATCGGCAAACCGGGCGACGCCCCGGCCGAGGAAGCGTTCGAGGCCACCGAGGCGTTCACGTGGTTGCAGGCCCACGCCGGCGGACATGGCTTCGAGCTGAGCTACCCGCGCGACAACCCGCACGGCATCGTCTACGAACCCTGGCATTGGTGCTGGAAGCCGGCCAACGGCTGAATCCGCATCACGCGCCCGGTAGAGTCGACTGTCAGTCGCCTGCTCCTGGCCCCGATGCAGGCGCGGATCGCTTCACTCGAAGCCGAGCACGGGCTCGGCTCTACAGTCGTTGCGTCATCACATCGTCACCGCCGCAGCGCATTGATCGCCAGCAGGACCCAACCGGCCATCATGCTGGTGCCACCGATCGGCGCCATGCGCGTCGGCCACTGCCACAACGCACCGCCCACCAGGCTGCCGGAGAACAGCAGCACGCCCAGCAGCAGCACATACAGCGCCAGGTGCGCGATTGCCCCCTGCGCACGCGGCCCCAACGCCACCAGCACCGCGCCATGCGCGAACGCATACAGCGCTGCCATGTTCAGATGCTGCTGCGCCAGCGGATCGGCCACGCCGTGCGAAGCATAGGCTGACAAGCCGATCGAGGCAGCGGCCAGCAGCGCGCCGAGGCAGGCCAGCAGGGAAGGCTTACGTGCGCGGCGTTCCAGATTGAACATGAGGGCTCCTTGCGCTGCGCCCACGCCGGGCGCCGGATGAAAAAAAACGCGCCGCAATAAGCGGCGCGTTTTCGTGCCCAACACTACATGGGGCAGCCGAGGCTTACTTGACGGCCCAGTAGATGTCGTAGGTACCTTCCGGGGTGAACGACTTATCGATGCCGTCCTTCCAGGATTCGTACGGACGGTCGATCACTTCGTTCCCGGAGGTTACCGCCCAGGCACGCAGGCCGTTGCGGGCAACGTCCAGACCCGCCATGTGGCCGGTGTAGGCAGCGTGCGCCGAACGATGTGCAGCCACGTGCACATACTTGACCGGAGCGCCGCCGTCGATCTTGACGGTCAGCTCTTCAGCGGTGGCACCTTCGGCACCCTTCTTCTTCACCGGCTGGGCGATGTCGAAGGCGTACTTCTCCTGGCCGAAGTCGGTGGTGATGATGCGGAACGGACCAGCGGCTTCAAGGCCATTGGCCTCCATCACGCGCTTGATCCACTCCTGGTTGTCCTTGATGGACTTGGTGATGGTCTCCTGGCCGCGGTCCACGTTACCGGCGTTGACGACCAGCAGATCCTCAACCGGCACATCGACGATGGCCAGGTCGGTCAGCGGGGCTTCCGGAGTGCGGTAATCCACGTTCGGAACGCTGGCCAGCATGTTGGCCATACGCGACAGACCCATCTTGATGTCGTCGCCGATCTGGCGGCTGACATACAGGCCGGCGTAGCGGCCGAACAGGTCGAAGCCGTACTTCACCGAGTAGTCCTGGGTGATCTTGACGTTACGGCCACCCTTGCCGGTCGGCTCCAGGGTGAAGGTGGTGATCTTGTCGTGACCCTTGGTGGCGTCTTCGATGGCGATCGCAACACGCTTGTTCTCTTCGGCTTCGGTGATCTTCCAGGAACCGGTGCCCAGGTCCTTGGAGGTGAAGTCGAGGGTGGCACCCTTGCCGGAGGCCGGGCCGGACAGCTTCAGTTCAACGGCGGGATCGCGCAGTACCAGCGGGTTCCAGTCCTTGAAGCGGCGCAGGCTGCTGACCGTGTCGTACACGATCGTCATCTTGCGGTTGGTCTCGATGCTTTCGGTGATGTGACGCTCGCCCGGCAGACATACGCCAATGATGACGAACAGGCCAGCCACGATCCCCAAGGCGATCAGGAACTCGATAATACGGGTCATTCAGAGAGTCTCCGGGGCCGATCCCACGGCCGGGTTGATTGAAGCGAAGCGCCAATCCTAGCAGGCTTCGCGGGCATTGTTTATCGGGATTGGCGCACCGGTTTCCCTGCCGGCTGCGTATTTGTATGGACAAAGAATTCGAAGGGTACCGCATACCGATACCCGCAAAGTAGGGGGCAGCCCCGGCCGAGGGCCAGGCCCTGCCCCCAAACCATTGTCCTGAAAGGATTTTCCCTAGACCAGCTGAAGCTCGAACGCCTTCAGCACGGCGCGCGTACGGTCGCGCACGCCCAGCTTGGACAGGATGTTGGACACGTGGTTCTTGATGGTCCCTTCAGCCACGCCCAGCGAGTTGGCGATCTCCTTGTTGGAGAAGCCGCTGGCCATCAGCCGCAGGATCTCGGTTTCACGGTCGGTCAGCGGGTCCGGTCGGTCCAGGCTGACGAACTCGTTGCGCATGTGCTCCAGACCGGACAGCAGGCGCTGGGTCACCGCCGGCTGCACCAGCGAACCACCCTCGGCCACGGTGCGGATGGCCCCCACCAGCTGTGCCAAGGTCACGTCCTTGAGCAGGTAGCCCTTGGCGCCGGCCTTGAGCCCGGCCAGGACCAGCTGATCGTCGTCGAAGGTGGTGAGGATGATGGTCGGTGGCAGCTGCTCCTGCCGGGACAGCACCTGCAGCGCCTCCAGCCCGGACATCACCGGCATGCGCATGTCCATCAGCACCACGTCGGGGCGTACCTGCGGTATCAGCTCGACCGCCTGCCGGCCATCGCCGGCCTCGGCCACCACCTCGATACCGCCGTCGAGCGCCAGCAGGGAGCGGATTCCCTGCCGCACCAGGGTTTGATCGTCGACCAGGCAGACGCGAATCATCAACGCACTCCTTCAGGAACCTTGGTAAGGGCTGCCACCAGCACCGTTGCCGGCACCGTCGCCCGCAGGCGGAAGCCTTCGCCGGGCCGGGTTTCGACCTGCAGCTGGCCACCACATTGTTGCAGGCGCTCGCGCATGCCGCGCAAGCCATTGCCCACATTGACCATATCCGCGCCGACACCGTCGTCGCGGGCCTCGACCACCACCCGGTCGGGGGCTTCACGGTACACCTTGATCCACAGGTGGCGGGCACCGGCGTGGCGCACCGCGTTGGTGATGATCTCCTGGGTACAGCGCAGCAGCACGTGGGCCCGCTGCGGGTCCTCCACGTTCAGCGGATCCTCGATGTCCAGCTGGATGTCCAGCGATGGCACGTTCTCGGTCAGCGGCCGCAGTGCGGCAGCCAGGTCGATGGCGCCGGTCTCCCGCAGCTGGCTGACCACCTCGCGCACGTTGCCCAGCAGCAGCTTGGCCAGGGCGTGCGAGCGCTTCACGTGGTCCAGCGCCTGGCCCTCGGCCAGATGGCCGGCCACTTCCAGGTTCAGGGTCAGCGCGGTCAGCTGATGCCCCAGAAGATCATGCAGTTCACGCGAAATGCGGGTTCGCTCATTGACCCGGGCGCTTTCGGCCAGCAGGGCGCGGGTGGCGCGCAACTCCGAATTGAGCCTGCGCTGCTCGTCGCGGGCTTGGGTCTGCTGCCGCGCGACAAGGCTGGTCACGAAGATGAACATGGAAAAGCCGCCATACAGCAGCGATTGCATCACCGCTTCGAACAGCGGGAAGTTCAGCAGCATGTAATAGACCGGGGCCACCGCCAACTGGCTGACCAGCAGCCACAGCACGCACAGGCGCGCCGACAGCATCCACGGAATGACGCCGGCAGCCACCATCATCAGGATGCTGCCAAGGCCGGAACCACTGAGGTAGCTGACGCCCAGCGCCGAAACCGTCAGCAGCAGCAGCAGGCCGCGGTCCAGCCAGGTGGTGTGACTGTCGCTGTCGCTGCGCAGCAGGCGGGTCAGCCAGTAGTACGCGGCGCCGAAGGACAGATAGGCGACGAACAGCAGGATCGCCCAGCTGCCCATATCGCTGCGGCTGTGCAGGTTCTCGAACTGCGAGTACGCCAGTGGCAGGCCGACCATGACCCAGGTAAACAGGCCGGCCAGACGGAGGACGCGGGTATGGCTGAGGACTCCCAACATGCCAGCACTCTACGGGCCCGGCCTGCGTCGCGCACTCCCACGGAAGTCATGCATCTGCGGTCCCCTGTTCATGCCGCAGCCCACCCAGGGCATGCAATAATCGTGCGCAGGGTCCAATTTGACGGACCAACCGCGTTACCCCACGGAGTCACAATGTCGATTGTCATCCGCGACGTGCGCGAGCACGAGCTCGATTCCGTCCTGGCTTTGAACAACAACGCTGGCCTGGCCATCCTTCCCCTGGATGCGGCCCGCCTGCGCCTGTTCTATGAAACCGCTGAGTATTTCCGCGTCGCCGAGCGCGACGGCAACCTGGCCGGCTTCCTGATCGGCTTCGGCAGCGACAGCCAGCACGACAGCAGCAACTTCGCCTGGTTCAAGCAGCAGCTGGACACCCCGTTCTTCTATATCGACCGCATCGTGGTCGCCAGCCGCCGTCGTGGCGGTGGCGTCGGCCGTGCGTTCTATGCCGACGCGCAGAGCTTCGCCGAGCTGCGCTACCCGCAGATGACCTGCGAAGTCTTCCTCGACCATGGCGCCGATGCCGCCCTGCTCTTCCACGGCAGCTTCGGCTTCCGCGAGCTGGGCCAGAACACCATGCCCCAGGTGGATGTGCGCGCCAGCATGCTGGCCAAGGAACTGTGCAGCTACCCGTGGGTCCAGGAGACCTACGGCGGCAAGCTGCCGGATGTGGCATGGACACGCGCCCGGCAGCTGCCGGCGCAGGCACAGCGGCCGACGGGGACCTGAGCGTGGCGGTGAATTTCGATTACGAACAGGCCGGTGAACTGAAGATCGGCCAGGTGGGCATCGCCAACCTGCGCATCCGTACCCTGGATGTCGAACGGCTCGTGCAGGAAATGCGCGAGCGCGTCACCCGTGCGCCGAAGCTGTTCGGCCGCGCCGCAGTCATCCTCGATTTCGGCGGCCTGAGCCAGGTGCCGGACGTGGCCACCGCGCAGGCGCTGGTCGATGGCCTGCGCAGTGCCGGCGTACTGCCGGTGGCGCTGGCCTATGGCACCAGTGCGATCGACCTGCTCTCGCAGCAGCTCGGCCTGCCGCTGCTGGCCAAGTTCCGCGCGCAGTACGAGCGCGCCGACGCCGAGCCGCCGCCGCCCGCACCGGAGCCGCGCCGCGCTGTCCGTGCCGAACCGAAGCCGGCCCCCGCCACGCCGGTGGCCAAGGTTGCCGACGCTGCGGCTCCGCAGCCGGGCCGGATGCAGCTGGGCAACGTGCGCTCGGGCCAGCAGCTGTACGCGGAAAACTGCGACCTGACCGTGATGGCCACTGTCGGCGCCGGCGCCGAGGTCATCGCCGATGGCAGCATCCATATCTACGGCACCCTGCGCGGCCGCGCGCTGGCAGGTGCCCAGGGCAACACCGCGGCACGCATCTTCTGCCGTGATTTCCATGCGGAACTGGTGGCCATTGCAGGCCACTACAAGGTACTGGACGATGTTCCGGACAACCTGCGCGGCAAGGCCGTGCAGGTCTGGCTGGAACAGGACCAGATCAAGATCGCTGCGCTGGACTGACGCAGCACCCAAACATATGCAGAACCAGGAGAAGTCCTTTGGCTGAAATCATCGTAGTCACCTCCGGCAAGGGCGGCGTGGGCAAGACCACTTCCAGCGCGAGCCTGGCCTGTGGCCTGGCGCGGCGCGGCAAGAAGGTGGCGGTGATCGACTTCGACGTCGGCCTGCGCAACCTCGACCTGATCATGGGCTGCGAACGCCGCGTGGTGTACGACTTCGTCAACGTCGTGCACGGCGAAGCCACTCTCAAGCAGGCCCTGATCAAGGACAAGCGCTTTGACAACCTGTACGTGCTGGCCGCCTCGCAGACCCGCGACAAGGATGCACTGACCCAGGAAGGCGTGGGCAAGGTCCTGAAGGACCTGGCGGCCGATGGCTTCGACTACATCATCTGCGACTCGCCGGCCGGCATCGAGAAGGGCGCCTTCCTGGCGATGTACTTCGCCGACCGCGCGGTGGTGGTGGTGAACCCGGAAGTGTCCTCGGTGCGCGACTCCGACCGCATCATCGGCCTGCTGGACTCGAAGACCCACAAGGCCGAATCCGGCCAGAACGTGCCCGCGTTCCTGCTGCTGACGCGCTACACCCCGCTGCGCGTGGAAACCGGCGAGATGCTCAGCATCGCCGACGTCGAGGAAGTGCTGGGGCTGAAGGCCATCGGCGTGATCCCCGAATCGGGCGACGTGCTCAACGCCTCCAACAAGGGCGAGCCGGTCATCCTGGATGTCGAATCCGCAGCCGGCCAGGCGTATGACGACGCCGTCGCGCGCATCCTGGGCGAAGATCGCCCGATGCGCTTCACCAACGTCGAGAAGAAGGGCTTCTTCAGCAAGCTGTTCGGAGGGTAAGCATGGGCCTGTTCGATTTCCTCAAAGCGAAGAAGACCACCGCCGAAACCGCGAAGAACCGCCTGCAGATCATCATCGCGCAGGAACGCAGCCACCGCGGTGGCCCGGACTACCTGCCGCTGCTGCAGCGCGAGCTGCTGGAAGTGATCAAGAAGTACGTGAACATCGACGTCGACGCGGTGAAGGTCGACCTGGTGAAGGATGGCCAGCACGATGTGCTGGACATCTCCGTGGCGCTGCCTGAAGGCCCGGACAAACCCTGATGCCCCGCCCCGCCCGTGCCTGCATGGGCGGGGCTGCGTGACCTGCATGACCGATACGACAACCGCCGTGGACATCACCTGCGTGGGCGACATCGCCTTCGCCGATGCGCAGTGCCTGCTCGCCGCGCATGGCCTGCTGCTGCACCACGTGGTGGCCGGCGAACCGATTCCCGGCAGCTACTGGGGCGAGCCCGAGGCGGGCATCATCGCCAGCAATGTCTATGTGCGCGATGACACCCCCGTGCACTCGATGCTGCACGAAGCCTGCCACCTGATCGTATTGCCGCCGGAGCGGCGCGCGCAGGTGCACACCGACGCCACCGACTCGGTGGCCGAGGAAGATGCCACCTGCTACCTGCAGATTGTGCTGGCCGGGCAGCTGCCGGGAGTTGGCAGCGCGCGGTTGATGGCCGACATGGATGCGTGGGGGTACACCTACCGGCTGGGGTCTACAAAAGCCTGGTTCGAGCAGGACGCGGAAGACGCCAGAGCCTGGTTGATCGAACGCGGCCTGCCGGTGGCGTAAAGCCACGGGCGCGGTTGACCATGGGCGCGTGGCGACGCGCCGGACCTTGCGGCGCCCCTCTTTTCACTCGGCGCGGTTCGAGCAGGATGCCGAAGACGCGAAGGCGTGGTTGATCGAACGCGGGTTGCTACAGGCAGCGTAGCCGCCAGCCACGCATGGCGTGGATCTGCTGTAGAGCCGAGCCCACGCTCGGCTGCTCTTCGTTGTTACCTGCACAAATACAGATGCAGCCGAGCGCGGGCTCGGCTCTACAGGATCTGACCCTATCGTCCCGTGCGCGATCAGCCCTGCCCCGCCAGCGCGCGCAGGGTAATGCCGACGATGTAGGCCAGATACGTACCGGTGGCATAGCCCATCGTGCCGAGCAGCACGCCCACCGGTGCCAGCGCCGGATGGAACGCCGCAGCCACCACCGGTGCCGAGGCCGGGCCACCGATGTTCGACTGCGAGCCGATGGCGAAGTAGAAGAACGGCACCTTCAGCAGTTTGCCCAGGCACCACAGCAGCACGATGTGCACGCTGATCCAGATCAGGCCAAGCAGGAACAGCCACGGGCGGTCCAGCAGCGCCAGAAGATCCATCTGCATGCCAATGCAGGCAATCAGGAAGTACAGCAGCAGCGAGCCCAGCCGCGACGCACCGGCGCCTTCCAGCGTGCGTGCGCGGGTGAAGCTCAGGCCCAGTCCGAGCGTGGTCGACAGCACCACCACCCACACGAACGGTGCGTCCAGGCTGAACTGCGCAGCCCAGCCGACATTGGCCTTGAACCAGGCCGCCAGCGGCGCGCCAATGGCGTGGGCCAGGCCGACACCACCAAAGGCCACCGCTACGATCAACATCAGGTCGGTGAGGCTGGGAATACGCTCGTGTTCGGCCTGGAAGCGTGCGATACGCTCCTTCAGCTCATCGATGGCCGAGGTATCAGCGCCGCTGCGCGCGTCGATCTTCGCCGCGCGCCCGGCCAGGAAGATCAGTGCGGCCATCCAGACATAGCCGACACCCACGTCGACCACCGCAAACTGGCCGAAGGTGGTGGCGTTGACGTCGAACACCTCGCGCATCGCCAGCATGTTGGCACCACCGCCGATCCAGCTGCCGGCCAGCGCGGCCATGCCCGCCCAGGTGTCGCCGGCCACGGTTTCAGGATGCACGGCGCGCATCAGCAGGAAGGCAACCACCGCGCCGAGCATGATGCTGGCCGACGCGCCCAGGTACATCAGCACCAGCTTCGGGCCAAGCCGCAGGATGCCCTTGATGTCCACCGCCAGCGTCAGCAGGATCAACGCCGCCGGCAGCAGGATGTCGCGCGCGATCGGGTTGTAGAGCTTGGTGTTCTGCCCGTCGATCAGGCCGACGGTGTTGTAGATGCCGGGAATCAGGTAGCACAGCAGCAACGCCGGCACGAAGGTGTAGAAGCGCTTCCACAGGCCCTGCTCGCGCGAGGCGGTCCAGAACACGGCGCCCAGGGTGGCGGCGATCAAACCGAACACGACGATGTCGTTCTGGATCATGCAGGTGCTCTTGTAGAGCCGAGCCATGCTCGGCTGCTGTTGGCGGAAGGAAGGCAGAAGCAGCCGAGCAGGGCTCGGCTCTACAGAAAGCAGAGCGCCGCCGCGAAGGGCGGCGCTGCAACCATCAGTTGCCGATGTGCTGCTTCAGCCAGGCATTGACGGTGTCATGCCACAGGATGCTGTTGTTCGGCTTCAGCACCCAGTGGTTTTCATCCGGGAAGTACAGGAACTTCGATTCGATGCCCTGGCGCTGTGCAGCGGTGAACGCAGCCAAGCCCTGCTCGACCGGAATGCGGAAGTCCTGCTGGCCGTGGATCACCAGGATCGGCTTCTTCCAGTCCGCCACGTGGTTGACCGGGTTGAACTTCTCGTAGTTCGCGGCCTTCTGGTACGGCGTGCCACCCTGCTCCCACTCGGTGAACCACAGTTCTTCAGTGGCGTAGCCCATCATGCGCTGGTCGAAAACGCCATCGTGGTTGACCAGGCACTTGAACGGGCCGTTCCAGTTGCCGGCGATCCAGTTGACCATGAAACCACCGTAGCTGGCGCCCAGCGCACAGGCCTTGTCGCCGTTGAGGAAGGAATATTTCTTCAGCGCCGCGTCCCAGCCCTTCTGCAGGTCTTCCAGCGGGCGGTCGCCCCAGTGCTGGCTGATCGCATCGGTGAAGGCCTGGCCGTAGCCGGTGGAACCATGGAAGTCGATCATGACCACCGCGTAGCCCTGGCCCGCATAGGTCTGCGGGTTCCAGCGGTAGCTCCAGCCATTGCCGAAACTGCCCTGCGGGCCACCGTGGATCAGGAACGCCACCGGATAGGACTTGCCTTCCTGGTAGTTGTGCGGCTTGACCACGTAGCCGTGCACGGTGTCGTTGTTCCAGCCCTTGAACTCGAACTGCTCGTAGGCACCGAAGGACACATCCTTCAGCACGTCGCCAGCAGCCGGGGTCAGCGCGCGCAGCTCGCCGATGGCTTCGCCCGCGGCCGGCAGCAGGCCGACCAGCACCTGGTCGTTGCTCTTCAGGCTGTTGCGGGTGATGGCCACGCTGTTGCCGGCCACGTTGACCGCAGTGACGCTGCCATCGCCGATCAGCTTGGTGGCCTTGCCGCTGGCCACGTCGATCTGGAACAACGGGTGCTCACCCAGGTCATCGGCGGTGGTGTAGATGCTGGCGCCGTCGGCGGAGAGGGCGATGCCACCGGCCGAACGATCCCACTGCGGGGCGATCTCGCGGGTCTTGCCGCTGGCCAGGTCCATCGCCATCAGGCCGAAGCGGTCGGCCTCGAAGCCCGGGCGCTTCATCGCACGGTAGAACAGGGTCTTGCCGTCGGCACTGAACACCGGGCCGGCATCCCAGGCCGGGTTGGACGCGGTCAGATTGACCGGCGCCTGCTTGCCGGCAGCGTCGAAGCGGTACAGGTCGAAGTTGGTCGACCACGGTTCCTGCTTGCCGGCCACGCGGATGCTGGCCACCACGCTGGCGCCATCCGGCGACCACACGAAATCATCATTGCCACCGAACGGCTTTGACGGCGCATCACCGTCGATGGTGGCGCTCAGCGCCGAAGCGCCCTTGACGGCACCGGCCTTGGCCGCCGGCAGCGGTGCCACGAACAGGGTGTTGCGACGGCCGTCGTTCCAGGTATCCCAGTGGCGCACGAACAGCGAATCCCACACCTGACCACTGGCCTTGGCGTCCTTCTTTTCCTTCAGCTTCGCTGCGGTGCAGGCCAGGTCCGAGGCGCAGGTCTGGAACACGCCGGCGCTGAACAGCACGCGGTCGTCCTGCGGCGACACGTGGTAGCTGTCCACGTCCACCGGGAAGTCGGTCAGCTGGCGCGGAGCACCGCCGCTGAGCGGCTGCGCGTAAAGCTGCTGGCTGCCGTTCTTGGCGCTGAGGAAGTACACGGTCTGGCCATCGGTCGACAGCGAAGCGGAATTGACACTCCAGCCAGCCGGAGTGATCTGCTTCGGCGGCGCCGCGTCGCGGGTGCGCAGATTGCGTGCGAACAGCGCGGTGGAGGCCTTCAGGTTGGCGTCGACGCTGCGCTTGGCGAACACCACGGTGCCACCGTCAGCGGTCAGTACCGGCGCGGAGACGCGGTCCATGGCCACCATGTCGCGGACTTCCAGGCCACGGGCAGCGGCAACGCTGGGCAGGGCGGCCAGCAGGCTCAGTGGCAGCAGGGCATGACGCAGTTTCATCGGGGTCTCCGCAGGACGGCAAAAAACCGATGTTAGGCCCGTGCGGCCGGGGCTGCCAAGGCCATCGGTCATGCCTGCGGGCGGGCAATCGCCAGAAACAGCAAACCGCGCCGTAGCGCGGTTTGCGGTAGTGCCGGCCGCTGGCCGGCAACGCCAAGGCCCTTGGACATTCCGTGGCCGCCGGCCWGAGGCCGGCACTACCCAATGAACCTGGGGGCCKATCCCTTCCCTACGGGAAGGGATCGGCCCCCATTGCTTACGCCTTGGCGTACTTGCCAGTGCGGTAGATCAGCCAGCCGACCAGGAACAGCACGGCCAGGCCGATCCACTGTGCGCCCGGCAGGTGGAACGGCACGGCCAGCACGTCGGCGCGGCTGCTGACCACGATCGGAATCGCGATGGCGATGCCCATCAGGGCTTCGCCGGTGATCAGGCCAGCGGCGAACAGCACGCCCGGCTTGTGCACGCGGTCGCGGCCTTCTTCATCGTCGGCACGCACCTTGTGGAAGCGCTCGACCAGGTGGGCGATCAGGCCGCCCAGGAAGATCGGCACCATCAGTTCCAGCGGCAGGTAGATGCCGATGGCGGCCGCCAGCACCGGCACGCGGAAGCGTGCGTTGCGCGACTTCAGCCAGCTGTCGAAGGCGATGATGGCGGCGCCGACCACGGCACCGATGCCGATGAAGGTCCACGGCAGTTCGCCTCCGAACAGGCCCTTGGCCACCGAGGCCATCAGGTTGGCCTGCGGCGCAGCCAGTGCGTTCGGATGCAGCTCGGACTTCACGCCGATGCCGTAGGCGGTGGCCAGCAGGTTCAGCACCGGGGCCATGATCAGCGCGCACGAGAACGCACCGATGCCCAGCATCAGCTGCTGCTTCCACGGCGTGGCGCCGACGATGTAGCCGGCCTTGAGGTCCTGCAGGTTGTCACCGCCGACCGCAGCGGCGCAGCACACCACCGCGCCGATCATGATCGCGGCCACCGCACCCAGCGGCGCACCGCCGGCACCGACCGGCTTCAGGCCATCGGCGCCCAGCAGCACGACCAGCACCGCCGAGGCGAACAGGATGGTGGAGATGGTGATGCCCGAGACCGGGTTGTTGGACGAGCCGATCAGGCCGGCCAGATAGGCCGACACCGACACGAACAGGAAGCCGGCGACGATCATGATGAGGGTCATCGGGATCGACACGTGCCACTGGCCGACGATGGCCTGGTACAGGGCCAGCAGCGGCAGCACGAAGGCCACCAGCGCCACCAGCATCCACTTCATCGGCAGGTCGCGCTCGGTGTGCGCCAGCACCGGGCCACCACTCTTGCGGGCAGCCGCAAAGCCACTCTTGACGCCGTTCAGCAGCGACTTGCGCAGCGAGATCAGGGTCCAGATGCCACCGATCAGCATCGCGCCGACGCCCAGGTAGCGCATTTTCGCGCCCCAGATGGCAAACGCGGCTTCGGTGGACGAAGCGGTGGCGACCGACGCGGCGAGTGCCGGATCGGTGTTCATGAAGAACGCCTGGTAGATCGGGATGGCGATGTGCCAGGTCAGGATCGAACCGGACACCACCACGATGCCGACGTTGAGGCCGACGATGTAGCCTACGCCCAGCAGCGCCGGCGACAGGTTGGTGCCGATGAAGGCGGTGACCTTGGAGCTGCCGACATAGGCCGAGGTGGCCCAGGCATCCGGAATCAGGCGCATGCCGCTTTCCGCGGCCAGCTTCACGAAGGCGCCGATCACCGCCGACAGGCCGAGGATCTTCAGGCCCGGGCCCGGGTTCTCACCGGCCTTGAGCACTTCGGCCGCGGCCTTGCCTTCCGGGAACGGCAGCGGGTCTTCAACGATCATCGAACGGCGCAGCGGCACCGAGAACAGCACGCCCAGCAGGCCACCGAGGCCAGCGATGCCCAGCACCCACCAGTACTTGAAGTCCGGCCAGTAGCCCATGATCACCAGCGCGGGAATGGTGAAGATCACACCGGCGGCGATCGACGAGCCGGCCGAGGCACCGGTCTGGACGATGTTGTTTTCGAGGATGGAACCACCGCCCAGCAGGCGCAGCACGCCCATGGAGATCACCGCGGCGGGAATGGCGGTGGCGATGGTCAGGCCTGCGAACAGACCGAGATAGGCGTTTGCGGCCGACAGCACCACCGCCAGCACGATGGCCAGGGCCACTGCGCGGAAGGTGAGCTGCTTGGGCGCAGCGTCGTGGTTCATGGAAGCCCCTGCTGGCAAAAAATCCTGGTCACGCTAGCGTTCAGGGGGCGGCAAGTCCAGTGCGGTTCGGGAGGGTTGCGGCCGGGCAGCCGGTGGGATAGCCGCTTTCAGCCAAACTCGGCCAATGCATCAAACCCTTCCGGTACATCCCAGGGGGCTGCCGGATGCCGCGGTCTACATGCAGCAGGCCCGCCACCACTGCAGCACTCCGGGCAACATGCTTTGAAGTGCCTCAACTCCCGTGCATCGTGTTCACGAACTGAACGCATGTCATTGAGCTGCCCAATGAACAACCCACTGCAGTTCCGCACGATCAAGTCGCCAGTCACGGCCATCGTGACCCTGTTCTGCCTGATGCCGCTGTGCGATTACGCATCGGCCTGGAGCCGCGTTGGCGCGGTCGAGGTCACCGATCACGCCGGCAAGCCCTGTTTCGGACTCCCCAGGAAAGAGCGCAAGCGTATCGGTGGGACTCCCCAAGTGTTTGGTGTGGAGGTGCATGACGCGATCAGTCCACCGTTACGGCGGCAATGGTCTTTCGGGTTTGCCCATCCCGCCTCACTCCCGCTTCCTCCCGGAGCCTGCGTGCTCTATGGAGAAGTGCCGGCCAACGCCATTGCAAGGCAAACGGCCATGCCGCTGCAGCCTGGACGCCTGTACGACGTCTCGATGTCGGCCACCAGGACCGGCGCCACCCAGTTCTACAACGCCCGGTTCTGCGTGAAGGCCAACGCCGACGGAAGCCTGCGAGCGATCGAGGTCCACTACGACAAGGCGCTGGGCTGGAGTCCCTCGGTCTGCCTGCCCTGAGCCGACGCGCGCTCACGGGACCTCTCGGTGCGTGATGGAAATGCGTCATTGTTATGTTATATCCTGTCACGCCAGTCGAGCATCTCACGTGGCCCCCTCCCCCTCCCATCGACTGGCCTCCATCGACCAGCTGCGCGGCACCGTGATGCTGCTCATGCTGCTGGACCACGTGCGCGAAACCTTCTTCCTGCAGCAACAGGTAAGCGACCCGATGGACGCGGCGACGGTCTCCCCTGCGCTGTTCGCCTGCCGCCTGCTGGCCCATCTGTGCGCCCCGGTATTCGTGCTGCTGACCGGTCTGTCGGCGTGGCTGTATGGCCAGCGCCAGGCCGACCCGCGCCGGGCCACGGCCGCCTTCCTGCTGAAGCGTGGGCTGTTCCTGGTGGTACTGGAGCTGACCCTGGTGAACTTCGCCTGGACCTTCCAGTTCCCACCGGACACGTTGTACCTGCAGGTGATCTGGGCCATTGGCCTGAGCATGATCGCGCTGGCTGGCCTGCTGTGGTTGCCGCGCGCTGCCCTGCTGGGGCTGGCAGTCGCGCTGGTGACAGGGCACAACCTGTTCGACGGCCTGCGCGTGGAAGGCAACGGCCTGCTGGCGGTGCTGTGGAAGGTACTGCACCAGCGTGACTGGATCGAGGCCGGCTCCCTGCGCCTGCGCACGTCCTATCCGGTGTTGCCTTGGATCGGAGTGATCGCGCTGGGCTACCTGCTGGGTCCGTGGTTTGCCCGCGACCGCGATCCTGCCCGGCGCCAGCGCAGGCTGCTGTGGGCCGGCCTGGGTGCGCTGGCCCTGTTCGCCCTGCTGCGCTTCGCCAACGAGTACGGCGATGCGTCCTGGCAGTACCAGACCTCCGCGCTGCGCACCTGGCTCAGCATCTTCAACGTCACCAAGTACCCGCCGTCGCTGCAGTTCCTGCTGCTGACCCTCGGCGCTGGCCTGCTGTTGCTGCGCCTGTACGAATGGCCGCCGCTGGCGCGTGGCCTGCGGCCGCTGGCCGACATCGGTGCCGCACCGATGTTCTTCTACCTGCTGCACCTGTATGTCCTGAAAGGGCTCTACCTGGCGGCACTGGCGACCTGGGGCCCGACCCATGGCGAGCTGTACGCGCTGGATTCGGTCAGCGGCCTGCTGCTGGTGGCCTGTGCACTGGCCGTTGTGCTGTACCCGCCAACCCTGGCGTTCGCGCAGTTGAAGGCGAGGCGGCGGGACCTGGCGTGGCTGCGTTACCTGTAAGCGGCAGCGGCGGGTGAGCACGCTCCACGCGTGGGGGGAATCCCCGGCCCGCCAGCACTGGCCCGGGGGCCTATAATCGCGCCCTTTCCGTCGTTCCCGCCGTCGATGACCGTTGCCGCTCCTGCTTCCGACGACTTCCTGGGCCATCCCAAGGGCGTCTACGTCTGCTTCTTCACCGAAATGTGGGAGCGCTTCTCCTTCTACGGCATGAAGGCGCTGCTGCTGCTGTACCTGACCAAGTACCACCTGTTCGGCGACAAGGCCGGCCTGGATCTGCTCGGTGCCTATGGCGGCCTGGTGTACTGCATCCCGGTGTTCGGCGGCATGCTGGCCGATCGCTGGCTGGGCATGCGCCGGGCGGTGCTGTTCGGCGGCATCCTGCTGGTGCTCGGCCACCTGGGCATGGCGTTCGAGGGCCACGCGGCGTACCGGGTCAACGGTGAAGTGGTGCGCGATACCTCGGCACTGGCAGTGACCTACGTGTCGCTGGCGCTGATCATCATGGGCGTGGGCTTCCTGAAGCCGAACATCTCCACCATCGTCGGCAAGCTGTATGCCAAGGACGATCCGCGCCGCGATTCCGGTTTCTCGCTGTTCTACGCTGGCATCAACCTGGGTGCGCTGTTCTCGTCGCTGGTATGTGGTTTCCTCGGCGAGGCCTACGGCTGGAAGTACGGTTTCGGCGCTGCCGGCATCGGCATGCTGGCCGGCCTGGCGATGTTCCTGTGGGGCCAGAAGTACCTGCAGGGCCACGCCGAGCCGCCGCAACCGGCAGCACTGAGGCAGAAGGTGCTGGGCCTGCCCCGCGAATGGCTCATCTATCTGTGCGCGATGCTCGGTGTGCTGCCGGTGGCGTGGCTGATGTGGGCCGCCGGCAACGGCGCGTTCGCGCTGGGCGGTGAAATCAGCCTGGCGCTGATGCTGATGCTGGTGGTGCTGGGCGGCGTGCTGGTCTGGTTCGCCTGGTTCACCGGCACTAAGTGCACGCCGGTACAGCGCCAGCAGATGGTCGCGCTGATGGTGCTGATCTTCATGGCGCTGGTGTTCTTCACGATGTACGAGCAGTCCTATGGCTCGTGGGTGACCTTCACCGACCGCCTGTTGACCAAGGACATCGTGCCGTCGCTGGTGATCACCGGTGGCACCCCGCTGCCGTGGTCGATCCTCTCGCTGCTGCTGGCACCGCTGGGCTTCGTAGTCAGCGCGCGGTTGTCCGACCGCCGTCCAGGCTCATCTGCGCCGCGCACCTTCTTCGCCGCCATCGTCGTGCTGATGCTGGTGCTGCTGGTGCGCGACTGCCTGGTGATTCCGCAGACCGCCGGTTCGCTGACCTATCTCGGCGGCCTGTTCCTGGTGCTGCTGGCACCGGCGTTCGCCGCGCTGTGGACCTGGATGGACCGCCGTGGCTGGGAGCCGGGCAAGCCGGTGAAGTCAGCCTGGGGCCTGGTGATCGGCGCACTGTCGTTCGTGCCGCTGGCATTGGCGGCGCAGCAGGTCGGTGCCACCGGCGAGATGGCCAGCGTGTGGTGGCTGGTGCTGGCCTACTTCCTGTTGGCCAGCGGCGAGATGTGCCTGTCGCCGGTTGGTCTGTCCGCGGTGACCCAGCTGGCGGTGCCACGGGTGATGAGCCTGATGATGGGCACCTGGTTCCTTGCTACCGCGTTTTCGGAAACGCTGGCCGCGCTGTTCGGCAAGCTGGCCGCGATCGAGGTACCGGAAGGCGAATCGCTGGACATGGTCGCCGCCGCCGGTGCCTATGCGCACCTGTTCTGGTTGCTGATGTGGATCGGCCTGGGCTGTGCATTGGCGGCGTTCATTGCTGCGCCGCTGCTGAAGCGGATGATGCACGGGGTGAAGTAGCCCCTGCAGATGGCAACAGCGGGCGGCGGATCGATCATCCGCCACCCGCTGTATCCTCAGGGTGCGCTGGCCTTCTCGGCGGATGTGGCCTGGCCGGCCACCTGCCCACCCAGGCTGCGTGAAAGGAATGCCAGCAACCGGCTGTAATACGCGCGCTGGTTGGCAGGGTTGTAGAAGCCATGCCCTTCGTTCTTGACGTACAGGCTTTCCACCGGCGACCCGGCCTTCTTCAGCGCCGCCTCCATGCGCTCGCTGTGCACGATCGGTGCACGCTGGTCCTGCCCACCGGCAGCCAGGAACACCGGCACCCGCACCTGCGCGGCCAGGTTCACCGGGGAACGCTCGGCCAGATCCTTGGGCGACCCCAACCAGTTGCGCAGGTAGGCCAGGCCTGACTCGTCACTCTGGATATCCCCACGGGCATACATCAATGGCAGGTCGTAGATGCCGACGTAGCCTGCCGCGCACTGATAGAGCCCGGGTTCGCGCACCGGTCCCATCATTGCAGCATAGGCACCATAGCTTGCCCCATAGATGCAGATGCGATCCTTGTCGGCCACGCCGTGCTCGATCGCCCAGCGCGTGGCATCGGTGACGTCATCCTGCATCGACAGCCCCCATTGCTTGCGCGCGGCCTGGGTGTGGGCACGACCATAGCCGGACGATCCACGGAAGTTCACCTGCAACACCGCGTAGCCCGCCGCCGCCAGCATCTGCGTCTCGGTGCCATAGGCGCCATCGTCGGCGACACCGATCGGACCGCCATGCGGCAGCACCACCATCGGCAGCGCACGGGCCTCGCGTCCGTGCGGGACCGTAAGGAAGCCATGCAGCGGACGCCCATCGCGCGCTTTCAGGCTGATCGGGCGGACCTCCGCTGCCTGATCCGGATCGATCCAGTCGCTTCGGCTGATCAGATGCTGCGCACGCTTGCCGACGGTGTCGTACAGGTAGAAGTCACCCGGGTTCCGGCCGGACCAGCTCTCCACCAGCACCGTCCTGCCATCGCGCGTGCTGGAGGTGATGTAGACCGCCCCTTTCAGACCTGCCTCCAGACTGCGATAGAGGCGCGCTTCGTCCGAGGCGTCATCGAAGAACGCGGTTCGCGGGGCCGCACCGAGGAACAGTGCGCCTACCGGCACGCGGCTGCCAGGGCGGCGGATGATGCGCGCCGGATCGGCGGTCTCATCGCGCAGTACGATACGCCGCTCATTGCTCCGCGGATCCCAGCTGACAATGGCGTCGGGCCCTTGGTCCTGCTCTACCTGCAGATACGCGAGCCTGCCATCGGCCGAAAAGCCAAGAGGCACTTCGATGTGCCTGCTCAGGGACTCATCGTTGAGCAGGATCCACTCGCTGCTGCTGCCCGCACGGTAATAGAGCTTCTGCGTGCCATCGGTGACGACAGCACGTGCGAAGCGTACCTCACCCTGCTCATCGGTCATGAAATCGGCATCAGGAACGGGAGCCCGCGCCACCGCATTGCGGCGACCGGTGATTACATCCATGCGCTCGATCTGTGCATGCGAACTTCCCACGAGCGGGATCACCGTCACCAGTGCATTGCGGTCATCGTCCTTCAGTTCATCACTGAGGTAAGCAGCCACCATGCCCGCCGGCTTGACCTTGATGTTGGTGCCCAGGCTCTGGTCGGCAACCCGGTAGCCCACCAGCAGTTCACCGCCCTTGCCGTTGGCATTGATGCCGAACAGCTCGCCGGTCGGCGTCGGCCGGTCCAGCACGCCCAGCTTCTGTGCCATGCCCACCAGCAAGCGCTCGTTGCTGACCCAGTCGAACGTATGGGCGTGATCGTTGCGGGGAGGACGGAAGCTGCCGACCATCTTCATGTCGGCGATGCGATAGATCGCCAGTGCCGTCCCGGCCTCCAGCGGTACCGTGGCGGCAACGTACTCGCCCCCCGGTGAAATCTTGATATCGGTGAACGATTCCTGCCGCAGATAGCGGTCCAGGTCCAGCGTGGCGGCCGACGCCGCTCCCATGGCCGCACTCGCAAGCACGGCCAGCACAATCCTGCGCATCCTTCCCCCATGGAAAACCGGACACCCTGTCCGGATGCACGATTCTAGGCACGTGAAGGCAGCCTGCGCCACAGGGCAGAAAAAACGACGGCACCGTTGCCGGTGCCGTCGTTACCACTACCTTGGAGAGAGAGTCAGGACGTGGGTTCGGGGGGCGTGCGCCGGGTCAGTGGACCCCGCGCACCGCCAACGTGAGGGCCAGGATGCTGAGGATCACCGCGATGGTGCCGTCGAGCACGCGCCAGGTACTGGGCTTGGTGAACAGCGGCGCCAGCAGGCGTGCGCCCAGGCCCTGGGCGGTCAACCACAGGCAGCTGGCAGTGACCACGCCGGCGGCGAAGGCCATGCGGGCGTTGCCGAAGTTCTCGGCGATCGAGCCGATCACCATCATGTCCAGCCAGAAGTGCGGGTTGATCAGCGAGAAACCGACAGCGGCCATCAGCACGGCGCGGCGGCTGCCGTCATCGCTGTCAGCCTCGCCCATGCCGCCGCCACCGGCGATCGCGCGGCGCGCCGACTTCATCGCGTACCAGGCCAGGAACGCTACGCCGGTCCACAGCACCGCAGTGGTCAGCCACGGCAGTGCCGAGGTGAGTGTACGCAGGCCGGCCACGCTGGCAAAAATGAAGATCGCATCGATGGCCGCACAGGTGGCGACCACCGGCACGATGTGCTTGCGCAGGATGCCCTGGCGCAGGATGAAGGCGCTCTGGGCGCCGACCACGGCGAACAGGCCGATGCCGGTAGCTGCACCAGAGAACCAGGCACCGAGGCCGGTGCTGGCGGAGATGACCGAGAACATGGGATTCACTGCCTTGTCTTGCTTGGGGGGACGGTGCCTCGCGAAGGCGGACAGCACCGGAACGGTCGCCATTGTCGCGCCGCAACATGGAAAAGACGAGCTAAACTTACTAAACCAACATTAGCGGAACTTAATTCGATGCGTATCGACCACGCCCAGCTGCGCGCATTGGCCGCAGTGATCCGCGAAGGCAGCTTTGACCGCGCCGCACAGTCGCTGAATGTCACCCCCTCGGCCATCTCACAACGGGTCAAGGCACTGGAGGATCGGATCGGCCGGTTGCTGGTCAAGCGCGGCACCCCGGCGACGGCGACCGCCGAAGGCCAGCTGCTGGTGCAACTGGCCGAGCAGACGGCCCTTCTTGAGCACGATGCGCTGCACCGGATGGGCCTGGCCGACGAGGACCTGCCGCAGGCCAGCATCCCGGTGGCAGTGAACCACGACAGCCTGGAAACCTGGTTCCCCCAGGCGGCGTACCAGTTCGCGCAGACCACCGGCACCACGCTGGACCTGCGCGTGGAGGACCAGGACCACACCGTGGAGCTGCTGCGCCAGGGCACGGTACTGGGCGCGGTGACCACGCTCGACGAGCCGGTGCAGGGCTGCCAGATCCATGCACTGGGTAGCATCCGCTACGCAGCCACCTGCACCCCGGAGTTCCGCGAGCGTCATTTCGCCAAGGGCGTGACCGCGCAGGCGCTGGCGCAGGCACCGGTGCTGGTGTTCAACCGCAAGGACGACATGCAGTCGCGCTTTGCGCGGCGCATGGCCGGCGGCGACCTGCCCAGTACCGCACCGACCTGGTGGATTCCGTCTACCCGCGCCTTCGTGCAGGCCAACCTCGGTGGCATGGGCTGGACCATGAACCCGCTGCCGCTGGTCAAGCGACACCTGGACGCAGGACGCCTGGTCTACGTGCGTCAGCGCGCATGGGAAGACGTGCCGCTGTACTGGCAGCACTGGAAGGGCGATGTGCAGACCATGGCGCTGTTGACCCGCGCGGTGCTGGACGCATCCTCCGCGCTGATCCGGCGCAAGCGCTGAAAAAGGGGACGGAGGGGATTAAGTCGTCTCTGCCCTGTATGACGTTTGGGCCTTAAACGACTTAATCCCCTCCGTCCCCTTTTTCTCCATCCAATCTCCACGCAGCCTCCACACAGGGTCCATGCGGGATGCGGATACTGGCCGGCCGATCACTGCAAGGATGCCTTGCATGCCTGTATCCCTCCGCGATGCGCGTCCCGAAGACGCCGCCGCCTGCATCGACCTGCGCGGGCGCACCCGCGAGAACGCCTTCAGCGCCGCGCAGCTGGAGGTGCTGGGCATCACCGAGGAAAGCTGGGCAGCCGGCATCGCGCAGGGCGATTCGATTGGCCGCATCGCCTGGGAGGGCGAGCGCATGGCCGGCTACTGTTTCGCCGACCGCGACAGCGGTGAGGTGCTGGTACTGGCCCTGCTGCCGGACTACGAAGGCCGCGGCATCGGTCGCCAGCTGCTGCAGGAGGTGGTCAGCCTGACCCGTGATGCCGGTCACCAGCGGTTGTTCCTGGCCTGCTCGGCCGATCCGTGCTCCCGCTCGCATGGATTCTACCGACGTCTGGGCTGGCGCCCCACCGGTGAAATCGACGAGGCCGGCGATGAGATTCTCGAACTGCGCTGAACCGGGTCCCTGAAAGAGCCCGGGCGCAGCAGGTCCGGCATCACCGTGCAGGTCGTCCGGACAGGCTGCTCCGGCGCCAACGGCTCCAGCTCATTGACCGGCAAGCGACCCGGGCGTGAACGCCAGGATGACGCCGGGGACCGGATGAGGAAATGTCAGCCCGTCCGTTCCGGCCTCAGGGACGAGCGGCTTCCGACCTTGCATCCACGATCCGCAGCTGGACGCTGTGCATCTGCAGCTGCGCGGCAGGAAGCGAGGGCGTCGGCGTGACGCTGAGCACCGCGTTCACGTCGATCGGCCGCAGCGCGAACCGCTCGATGTCCGCCGGGAAAATCTCGCACGGAATCCGTATCGACTGCCCCGGCTGCAGCGCTTGCATCTTTTCCATCAGTGCCAGATTGGAGGGGCCTCTGCTCAGCGAACGCTCCTTCCCCGAATGGTTGTCCACCAGCTTCAACACCGGCCCCCGGTCAAGGTAATAGTCCACCGGGAACGGGACGGGGGCAGCGCCGGCGTTGCGCACAACCAGTTCGATTTCAAGACGCTCGCCGTTGAAACGGCACGGTACTCCACCGGCGCAGTGGGCGGACAGCTGGATCATGCTTGGTACTTCCCGGGAGTGAGCGGCCATGGGCGACAGGGCCAGGATGAGGGCAACGATGATTACGAAACGGCGCATACGATCTCTCTCCCGATCGCTTCGGTGAGCAGTTCCCGCACTTCACGCGCGATCCCCCACGCATGACGGGGCTTGGTCAGCGTACTGTCCAGGGCGAACATGATCGTCGCCTCCGGATCGTCCTCGGTGCGGCTTGCCTGGGTGGTGACAACCGCGCTGTCCAGGATGCCGTCGGGCCGGAAGTACTTGATCGTGCCGCTTTCCGTGCCTTCGTCGATGTATTCGTCGGGAAGGCCCAGGCAATGCGCGAATTCATGGGCGTGGACCCACGCGCTTGAATTCAGGCCGATCGCGATGCGTCCAGCAAAGACTTCTGCACGCGTGGTATGCCGGTAGAGCTCCATGACGACATCCTCGCCGGAGGGGACGAACTCGGCAACGAACCGGAGTGGGAAGGTGCGCGAACCGCAGGGCGCGTCAGTGATCTGGAGGCGGAACTGCCCATTCCAGAATCCATCAAGTCCTTCGGTCATGCGGCGCTTCGTCGCCGCGACCTCGGCAGCGCTGATCCGCTCCTGCGCAACGAGCCGGATTTTCAGCCTCACCACGATGTCGCCGCCAGCAGACAACGGAACCTCCAGCTGGTAATTCACCGGCAGATCGTACTCGTAGCGATCTCCCTCCGGCGCATAGCTCTCGAAGTAGCGTCCATCGGCGTCACAGGATACGCGCAACGAATGATCGTCTACCCAGCACTGCGGCGCCTGGGTACCTGGCGGCGCAAACCCCGGCGTCTGCAGCTGTGGCGTCTTCAGCAACGCCTTGGCTGCCGCGGCTACCGCGGTCATCACGGCACCGCTCCCACTACCACCGCCGCCACCCGCCACGTGCGCGCGCTGTTGCTTGCCGGCCATCAGCGCGCAGCCACAGCTGGCCTTGTCGCCGTCGCGGGCAACCGGCTGGCCGTCGATGATCAGGGTACTGTCGCCGGAGACGATGGAACCCGGTCCGTGGCGGGCGCAGATCACCCGGTCACCGACGCGCGCGACGGCGCGGCCTTCGATGTCCGTATGCGGGGAACCTGTCAGCACCGAACCGCCCGTCTGCAGGGCGTCTCCTACCACGATCAGCATCCGTGACATCGTCGCGCGGCCCCTCCGTGGCCTGTGGTTGTCCGCAATCAGCCGACAAGTCTACCTTGACCAGCACGGCCACAGGATGGTGCATTGCACAAAAACAGGACCTGTTCCGGTTAGAATCTTCCCCGGGATGCTGCAAAGCGTTGTTTCTTCACGCCCTTTCCCTGCTCCATGCGCATCCTGAACTCCTCCCCTCCGCCAACGATCCCGCCCCCATGAAGAAATTTGGCAAGGCCCTGCTCGCCCTGCTCGTGCTGCTGTTGCTGGCCGCCGCGCTGTTCCTGTACTGGCCGCTGACCCAGCGCTCGGTGCCCGCCGCCAGCAACGACAAGCCCGTCGATGTGGTGCTGGTCGGCGCCGGCATCATGAGCATCACCCTGGCCACCTACCTGCAGGAACTGCAGCCGGACTGGAACATCCAGGTCTACGAACGCCTCGACGGCGTCGCCGGTGAAAGCTCCGACGGCTGGAACAACGCCGGCACCGGCCACTCGGCGTTCGCCGAACTGAACTACACCCCGGAACTGCCCGATGGCAGCATCGAGACCAAGCGCGCGGTCGGCATCGCCGAATCGTTCGAGGTCTCGCGCCAGTTCTGGTCGCACCAGGTCAAGCAAGGCCGGCTCAGCCAGCCCAGCGACTTCATCAACCCGACCCCGCACATGAGCTTCGTCTGGGGCGATGACAACATCGCTTACCTGCACAAGCGCCAGCAGGCTCTGGTGAAGAACCCGCTGTTCTACGGCATGCAGTACTCCGAGGATCCGGCGCAGATCAAGCAGTGGGCACCGCTGCTGATGGAAGGCCGTGACCCGAAGCAGAAGGTGGCCGCGACCTGGATGCCGCTGGGCACCGACGTCAACTTCGGCGTGATCACCCGCCAGCTGACCACCGGCCTGCAGCGCAGCCCGAACTTCAGCCTGCACCTGAACCATGAGGTGAGCGCGCTGCGGCAGAACGCCGACAAGAGCTGGAACGTGACGGTGAAGGACCTCAAGGCCGGCACCGAGTCCACCACCCACGCCCGCTTTGTGTTCATCGGTGCCGGTGGCGCCGCGCTGAAGCTGCTGCAGATGTCCGGCATTCCGGAATCGAAGGACTACGCCGGCTTCCCGGTCGGTGGCCAGTTCCTCGCGTTCCAGGGCCAGGACGTGACCTCGCGGCACGGCGTGAAGGCCTACGGCATGGCCGAAACCGGTTCGCCGCCGATGTCGGTGCCGCACCTGGATGCGCGCAAGCTGGACGGCAAGCCGGTGGTCCTGTTCGGGCCGTTCGCGCTGTACAGCACCAAGTTCCTCAAGCACGGCTCGTGGTGGGACCTGTACTCGTCGGTGAACCACAACAACGTCGGTCCGATGCTGGAAGTGGGCAAGGACAATCTGGACCTGGTGCAGTACCTGATGGGCCAGGCGCGCCTGAACGATGCCGACCGCCAGGCCGAGCTGGTCAAGTACTTCCCCAATGCCAAGCCGGGCGACTGGAAGCTGGTCACCGCCGGCCAGCGCGTGCAGATCATCAAGCGTGATCCGCTGAAGGGCCCGGTACTGCAGTTCGGTACCGAGATCGTGACTGACAGGGACCACACCATCGCCGCGCTGCTCGGCGCTTCGCCGGGCGCGTCGACCTCGCCGCCGATCATGCTGGACCTGATGGCCAAGGCCTTCCCGGGCCAGATGAAGGCCGGCTGGGAAACCCGCCTGCGCGAGATCGTGCCGTCGTACGGGCGCAAGCTCAACGACAACGCAGCGCTGGTCAACGAGATCCGCACGCTGACCAGCCAGACCCTGAAGCTGCCGTACCTGGAGGTACCGGTGGACGCCAATGCGGCGGCACCGGCAACGGTGCCGGCAGCGGCTCCGGCGCCGGCCAAGGAAAAGCGCAACGCCAACGAGGAACTGCAGGCGCTGTAAGCCTGTTCGTTCCCTGCGATGCTGACGGACGGCCACCTTCGGGTGGCCGTTCGCGTCTGGGCCGCTCCCTGCTGTAGAGCCGAGCCCATGCTCCGCTGCAGCAAAAAGCAGCCGAGCATGGCTCGGCTCTACAGGAGGCGATGCTCGGTGCCGGAAAGCCGCTGCACAATGACGCGAATTGTAATGTTGTTAAGAATTATTTACATTTGCACCCTGCGCAGTGACCGCGCCCCTCCCAGATGGACCTGATGTGCCCGAAGCCGCCGCCCGGGTGCTGGACGACTGTTGCCGCCCTTCCCCGCTTCCGAGCCTCGAGCCCACCATGTCCCCGCCCCTGCATGACCGCCTGCCCCGCCGCGCGCTGCTGCCCGCTGCCCTGCTTTCGTCGCTGTCCCTGCTGGCCGCGCCCAGCGCATTTGCCGCTGCCGATGGCGCCGCCGATGCCAAGACCCTGGACCGGGTCAGCGTCCGTGCCGAGCAGTCCGCTCCGCCATCCAGCACTACGCGCCTGCCGATCACCCTGCAGGAGACCCCGCAGTCGGCCACCGCGATCAGCCTGAAGCGCCTGCAGGACGAATCGCTGTTCAGCATCAATGACGTGATGCGCAATGTGACCGGCGTCAGCGTGTCCTTCTATGACACCCAGCGACCGCTGTACTACGCACGTGGCTTTGCCATCACCGACTTCCAGGTCGACGGCATTCCTACCTACAGCGGTTCGACCAACCAGGAGTACGACACCGCCTTCTACGACCGCATCGAAGTGATCCGCGGCGCCAACGGCCTGCTCAGTGGCGCTGGCGTGCCGTCGGCCACGGTCAACCTGCTGCGCAAGCGCCCGGGCAAGGAGTTCGATGCGTCGTTTGCGGTCAGCGCCGGCAGCTGGGACTACCGCCGCATGGAAGCCGACGTGACCGCACCGCTGACCGCCGACGGCCGCTTCCGCAGCCGCGTGGTCGCCGCCTACACCGATCGTGGCCTGTATTACGACCGTTACGACGAGAACAAGATGGCCGGCATGGCGGTACTGGAAGGCGACGTCACCGACAGCACCACGATCACCCTGGGTTACCAGAGCCAGGACAACAACCCGACCGGCTCGACCTGGGGCACCGTGCCGTTCTTCGACAACCGCGGCAATTTCGCGCACCTGCCGCGCTCGACCAACCTGTCGCCGAAGTGGAGCTACTGGAAGCGCGAGAGCAACACCGCCTTCGCCAACCTGGAACAGCGTTTCGGCGACAACTGGCTGTTGAAGATCAACACCGCCTACACCCGCGGCAACGTGCAGAACGTGCGGCTGTACGGCACCGGCAACCCGGACCCGGTCACCGGCTCGGGCATCTTCCTGCGTGCAGCCGCCGGTGATTCCAAGGATACCCGCCGCAACGTCGATGCCTACCTGACCGGCAGCTTCGACCTGTTCGGCCGCGAGCACGACCTCACCGTGGGCGCGCAGTGGTCGGACCTGGAAGGCACGACAAATACCCTGGCACTGAACTTCCCGACCGACTGGGCGCGCTGTGGCAGCGAACGCTGCTACTACATTCCCAACGTCTACACCTGGAACGGTGACATCTCCGAGGTGACCTACCGCCGTACCGGCGCACGCCGCGTAGCCAAGACCACGCAGAGCGGCGTCTACCTGGCCACCCGCCTGCGCCTGGCCGATCCGCTGTCGCTCATTGCCGGTGCGCGGCTGAGCCGCTGGGAAACGCTCAGCCGCTCCTACAACGCGGCAGGCGCTTATACCGGTACCAGCGGCGCCTACAAGGTGAGCGATGAAGTCACCCCGTACGTGGGCCTGGTCTACGACATCACCCCCAACGTGTCGGCCTACGCCAGCTACACCGAGATCTTCAATCCGCAGAACTACAAGGACCGCAACGAGAACCTGCTGGCACCGGTGCAGGGCTCGAACCTGGAGGCAGGCGTCAAGACGCAGTGGTTCGATGGGCGCCTGACCGCGAATGCAGCGGTGTTCGAAGCCAAGCAGGACAACTACGCGGTGCGTGACATGGGCGTGCCGGAAGGCTCGCTGAGCGATGGCACCTCGGCTTTCATCGGCGTCAACGGGACCAAGGCGCGTGGCTGGGAAATCGACGTCAACGGCGAGATCCTGCCGGGCTGGACGGTCAACGCCGGCTACACCCACGTCAAGGTGACCCGCGCCGCCACCGACCTGCTGTACGCCAACCCGCCCAAGGACCTGCTGCAGCTCAACACGCAACTGCAGCTGCGCGGCGCGCTGGAGCGACTGAGCATCGGTGGCGGCGTGCAGTGGCAGAGCAAGGTGCAGGGCTACAACATCGCCTACCCGCTGGGCGGCACGGTCACGGTGAACCAGCCGGCGTACTCGCTGGTGCAGTTCAACGCCAACTACCGCATCAGCGACAACTGGACGGCGACGCTGAGCGTGCGCAACGCGCTGGACAAGACCTACTGGGCCAACCTGGACTACAACAACTTCGGCGAGCCGCGCTTCGTGTCGGCCAGCCTGCGCTGGAAGTTCTGAGCAACTGCAAACGGTAGAACCGGCCGCWGGCCGGTTMCAACACCCTGCATCGCGTGGAGCCGGCCMGCGGCCGGAACTACCCGGATCGATGCGGGTCACCCTGCATTGCAACCTGAATGGGCCCGCCTCCGCGCGGGCCCTTCTTTTTTTGCTGCACTGCAGGTTGCGGCCATCTTCATAATTATGCAGTAATTACATTGACACCAATCGGAAGCCGGTCGATGAACCCGAGCTGGGATACGTTGGAACGCAGCCGGCAGGCGCGCCTGGAACGTGCCGCGCCGTGGGCTCGAGGACGCGAGGTCGCTGCCGGCGACGTGGGCGAGCTGCTGCATGCACTGCTGGAGCCAGGCGACAAGGTCTGCCTGGAGGGCAACAACCAGAAGCAGGCCGATTTTCTCGCCCAGGCCCTGGCCGACCTTGACCCGGCCCGCGTGCACGACCTGCACATGGTGCAGTCGGTGCTGTCGCTGCCCTCGCACCTGGATGTGTTCGAGCGCGGCATCGCCTCGAAACTGGACTTCTCATTCTCCGGCCCGCAGTCGGTGCGGCTTGCCAACCTGGTGGCCGAAGGGCGCATCCAGATCGGCGCCATCCACACCTACCTGGAACTGTTCGGCCGCTACTTCATCGACCTGACTCCGCGCGTGGCCCTGGTGGCGGCACAGGCCGCCGACCGCCACGGCAACCTCTACACCGGCCCGAACACCGAGGACACCCCGGTGATCGTCGAAGCCACCGCGTTCGGCGGCGGCATCGTCATCGCCCAGGTCAACGAGATCGTCGATACCCTCCCCCGCGTCGATATCCCGGCCGACTGGGTCAACTTCGTGGTGCAGGCACCGAAGCCGAACCATATCGAACCGTTGTTCACCCGCGACCCGGTGCAGATCTCCGAGATCCAGGTGTTGATGGCGATGATGGCGATCAAGGGCATCTACGCCGAGTACGGCGTGAACCGGCTCAACCATGGCATCGGCTTCGACACGGCGGCGATCGAACTGCTGCTGCCTACCTACGCCGAGTCACTCGGTCTGAAGGGAAAAATCTGCCAGCACTGGGCGTTGAACCCACACCCGGCTCTGATTCCGGCCATCGAATCGGGCTTCGTCAGATCAGTGCATTCGTTCGGTTCGGAACTGGGCATGGAGAAGTACATCGCCGCGCGAGGCGATGTGTTCTTCACCGGCGCCGATGGCTCGATGCGTTCCAACCGCGCCTTCTCGCAGACCGCCGGCCTGTATGCCTGCGACATGTTCATCGGTTCCACATTGCAGATCGACCTGCAGGGCAACAGCTCCACCGCCACCCGCGACCGCATCGCCGGTTTCGGCGGCGCACCGAACATGGGCTCGGACGCACGCGGCCGCCGCCATGCCAGCGAGGCCTGGATCAAGGCCGGCCAGCAGGCCGCGCGGCCCGGCGAGATGCCGCGCGGGCGCAAGCTGGTGGTGCAGATGGTGGAAACCTTCCGCGAACACATGGCGCCGGCCTTCGTCGACCGCCTGGATGCCTGGGAACTGGCCGAGCGCGCACAGATGCCGCTGCCGCCGGTGATGATCTACGGCGACGACGTCAGCCATGTGCTGACCGAGGAAGGCATCGCCAACCTGCTGCTGTGCCGCACGCCGGAAGAACGCGAACAGGCGATACGCGGCGTGTCCGGCTACACCGCCGTCGGCCTTGGCCGTGACCGCGCAATGGTGGAAAACCTGCGCGACCGTGGTGTGATCCGCCGCCCGGAAGACCTGGGCATTTCGCCGCGCGATGCCAGCCGCGACCTGCTGGCAGCGCGCTCGGTGAAGGACCTGGTGCGCTGGTCCGGCGGCCTGTACGAACCGCCCAAACGCTTCCGCAACTGGTAAGGGACAGAGCATGGAAACCCTCGACTATCGCTTCGAAGGCCGCACCGCCGTGCAGTTCCCGCGCGACGCGGTGCTGGTCGGCGTGCTGGCCTCGGGCAACCTGGAGATCCTGCTGGAACCGGCAGCGCAGGACGGTGCGATGACGGTGCGCATCATCACCGCCGCGCAGGGTTTCGGCACCATCTGGCAGGCAGTGATCAGCGATTTCGCCCAGCGCCATCCGCTGCGCGACGTGCGCGTATCCATCAACGATGCCGGCGCGACCCCGGCCGTGGTCAGCCTGCGCCTGGACCAGGCCGTGGAAACCCTGCTTGCTGGAGATCCACGATGAACCGGGCGCAGCGCCACAGTTACTACGAAGCCGATGCGCGCAAGCGTATCGCCGGCCTGGTCGACGCCGGTTCGTTCCGTGAATTCCTCGGCCCAGCGCGGCGGATGATGAGCCCGCACCTGGCCCAGTTGGACCAGCCGGCGGCCTTCGACGATGGCATCGTCGTCGGCGAAGCCACGCTGCAGCGCAGACGCGTGCTGCTGGCCGCACAGCAGGGTGAATTCATGGGCGGCGGCGTGGGCGAAGTGCACGGCGCCAAGCTGACCGGCCTGCTGCGTCGCGCGGAGAAAACCCGCCCCGATGGCGTGCTGCTGCTGCTCGATACCGGCGGTGTGCGCCTGCATGAAGCCAACGCCGGGCTGATCGCCATTTCCGAAATCATGCGTGCCACCTTGGGCGCACGCGCGGCCGGCGTGCCGGTCGTCGCGCTGATCGGCAGCGGCAACGGTGCATTCGGCGGCATGGGCATCGTCGCGCGCTGCTGCACCACGGTGATCATGTCCGAGGAAGGCCGGCTGTCGCTGTCCGGGCCGGAAGTGATCGAGACCGTACGCGGCGTGGAGGAATTCGACTCGCGTGACCGCGCGCTGGTCTGGCGGGTGACCGGCGGCAAGCACCGCTATCTGATCGACCAGGTGCAGGTGCTGGTGCCCGACGCCATCGAAGCGTTCGCACAGGCCGCAAGCGATGCGCTGCAGCCCGATGCCGCCAGCAGCGATACCGAGACTGCATTGGCCGCCCTGCAGGCACGCCACGCCGCGCTGAAAGCCCGCGTGCAGGCCTGGGGCGATTGCCGCGATGGCCTGGAGATCTGGGCCCGCCAGGGCATCGCCGGACCCGAACGACTGCCTCTGCTGGACACCGACGCCTTCCTTGCCGCCACCGCCGACAGGAGACTGCCATGACCGCCCCGCTGCAGACCCTGCTCGACGCCCTGTTCCCGCGTGGGCACGCCATTGCCGTGAACGATTCGGTGCTGACCGGCAGCGCGACCACCGACGATGGCGAGGTGACCGTGATCGGCACCACCGACCGCATCGAGGTCGGTGTCGACCACGCGCTTGCGCTGGCCGACACCGTGCTGGCCAGCACCGCCACCCACCCGCAACGGCCGATCGTTATGCTGGCCGACACCGCCGGCCAGCGCCTGGCCCGTCGCGATGAACTGCTGGGCATCAACGGCTACTTCGCGCACCTCGCGCAGACCCTCGATCTGGCCCGCCGCCGTGGTGCGCGCCTGGTCACCCTGGTGTACGGCGAATCGGTGAGTGGTGGCTTCCTGTCCTTCGGCCTGATGGCCGACCACATCCATGCCCTGCCCGATGCACAGGTACGCGTGATGGACCTGCGTGCGATGGCGCGAGTGACCAAGCAGCCGCTGGAAAAGCTGCAGGCGCTCAGCCAGAGCTCGCCGGTATTCGCGCCGGGCGTGGCCAACTACGTTGCGATGGGTGCGGTGCAATCACTGTGGGACGGCGATCTTGCCCAGCACCTGCTGCAGGCGCTGCGCACGCCTGCCGAAGGCGATGCGCGTGCGGCGCTGGGGGCGCTTCGTGGCGGCCGAGTGCTGACGGCGGGCGTTTCCGCTGCCGTGGCCCGCGGCGATGCCTGAGCAGCCCGCCCGCCATACGCTGGCCTGGCTGTCGGCCAACGCCGACTGGCGCGCCGACGTGGCTGCGCAGGAACCGCGCCTGGCAGCGTGGTTCGCGCAGGGCCTGCCGGCGATGGTGGCGCGCCGCGCCGCGGATGACCCCGACCCGCGCCTGCGCCTAGGTGTGCCGCTGCCGCCGAACGAGGGCAAGCTGCGCCTTGCGCTGCGTGTGCCGCTGCAGGATGTGCAGCGCCTGCAGTTGCCACCGGCACTGGACGCGGTACTCACCACGGGTGTGCCAACCGATTGGCAAAGGGCCCTGCGCGCAGTGGCGCGCATTGCACCGGCACGCGTGTTCGGCGCCTTCGCATGGCAGCACCTCAGCGGCCTGCCCTATGTGCACGCACGCTCGGACATCGACCTGCTGTGGCAGGTTGAGAGCCGTACGCAGGCCGATGCACTTGCCGCACACCTGAACGCCTGGGAGCACGAGCATGCCCGTCGCGTCGATGGCGAACTGTGTCTGCCTGATGGCGGCGCGGTGAACTGGCGCGAGTTTGCCGGTGACAGCCGCCAGGTACTGGTAAAGCGCTTGGAGGGTGCTGCACTGCACGTCCGTGAGCGCCTGTTCGAGGCAAACGGAGTGGTAGCGTGAGTGCGGTCTTGCCTTCCCACCCGCCGGATGCAGATGCGGTCGACAGCGCGCGACTGGGCCGCCTGGCCATCGCCAGCCTGCATGTGGAACTGGCACTGGCTCCCAAACCGGGCCTGGTCACTCCGTTTGATACCGGAAGCCATGACGACATGGACGCCGGCACATTCCTGCGCAGCCTGTTTGCCCTGCGCCACTACTTCACGTCGATCGCCCACGCCGGTGCCAACGATGCGCCATTCGCACGGCTGCGCACACACGGCATTGCCGCCGAAACCGCGATGCTGCGCGCCACCGGCGCCATCAATACCCATCGGGGTGCGATCTTCAGCCTCGGCCTGCTGGTCGCGTCCGCTGCCCGCTGCCGACGCCAGCGGGGCCAGCCTGTATCCGCTGTGGGAGTCTGCCTGGGCGTGCAGCACTGGGCCAACGATTTCGCCGGTGCACCGCTGGATGCGCAGAGCCCGGGCCAGCGGGCACGCGTGCGCCATGGCGTGCCGGGTGTCCGCGAACAGGCCGCTGCCGGTTACCCTGTGCTGCGCGAACTGGCGGTGCCCACGCTGCGCCAAGCGTTGGAAGAAGGCCTGCCGCGCGATGCGGCCCTGTGCCAGACCCTGATGCAGCTGGTCGCGCACATCGATGACCTCAACCTGCTGCACCGTGGCGGCGCCGATGGCCTGCACTGGGCCCAGCAGCAGGCGCGCAGTTTTCTGCGGACCGGCGGCGTCTTCGCAGTCGGCTGGCAAGCACGCCTGCAGAGCGTCGGCGAGCGCTTCGTCGCGCGCCGCCTCAGCCCCGGTGGCAGTGCCGATCTGCTCGCCTGCAGCTGGTTCCTGCTGCAGCAGGAGGGCGTATGAGCCTTGCCCTGCTCTGCCCCGGGCAAGGCGCGCAGCATGCAGCAATGTTTGATCGCGTGCGCGACCTGCCGGCCACGCGCGACGTACTGGAGGCTGCCAGCGCGGTGCTTGGACGCGACGTCTTCGCGGCAGCCGCTGATGCATCGCGCTTCGACAATGCACTCGCGCAACCCCTGCTGTGTGCCGCGACGCTGGCACACTGGCAGGGACTTCGCGAAGTGGTACCTGCACCGGTGCTGGTGGCCGGCTACAGCATCGGTGAACTGGCCGCGCATGCGATCGCCGGCAGCGTTGATGCCGCCACCTGCCTGGCGCTCGCCGCTCGGCGCGCACAGCTGATGGACAACGCCAGCCCCGCCGATGCAGGCCTGCAGGCGGTGCTCGGCCTGGACCGCCGCAGCCTGCAGCCACTGTGCGATGCACAGGGCGCATACGTGGCCATTGCCAACGGCCAGGACCATTTCATCGTGGGCGGCACCCATGCCTCGCTGCGGGGCCTGGCCGATGCGGCACGTGCACAGGGTGCGGACATCCGTCCGCTGCCGGTGCACGTGCCGGCGCACACACCGCTGCTGGCAGCGGCAGTCGAACCGTTCACTGCGGCCCTCGATGCCTCTGCGCTGCAGGCCCCACGCCTGACGCTGCTGGCCGGTATCGATGCACGGCCGGTACGTGATCGCGCGGCAGCGGTGCACACCCTGTCGGCACAGCTGGCCCAGACCATCGAATGGGCGCATGTGATGCGCCAGGCCTTCGAGCGCGGCGCGCGGGTGTTCCTGCAGCTGGGCCCGGGCAATGCACTGGCGCGCATGGTCGCGCCGTCCTACCCGTGCTGCGAAGTTCGCGCGGTGGAAGAGTTCCAGAGCCTGGAAGGCGCCGCGGCATGGGTCCGCAGCGCGCTGGAGCGGCTGCAGTAACGGGTTCGAGCAGTACGTATCACGCAACACGCAGTACGTCGCCTTACCCCGGGATGGCGGGTCTCCATCCGCGCTGTACGTGAGTCACGTGTCTGGGAGGGCGCATGAGTCCACAAATCGCAACGATCATCGGTCTGGTGATCATGTTCATCGTCGCCACGGCGATGCCGATCAACATGGGAGCTGTCGCTTTCGCGCTGGCCTTCATCATTGGCGGCCTGTGGGTCGACATGGGGGGCAAGGAGGTCCTGGCCGGATTCCCCGGCGATCTGTTCCTGACCCTGGTCGGCATCACCTACCTGTTCGCCATCGCGCAGAAAAACGGCACCATCGACCTGCTGGTGCACTGGGCAGTGAAAGCGGTGCGCGGTCATATCGTGGCCATTCCGTGGGTGATGTTCGTGATCACCGCGGTCCTCACCGCCTTCGGCGCACTCGGCCCTGCCGCGGTGGCGATCATCGGGCCGGTCGCGCTGCGCTTTGCCAAGCAATACAACATCAACCCGCTGATGATGGGCCTGCTGGTGATCCACGGTGCGCAGGCCGGCGGTTTCTCGCCGATCAGCGTGTACGGCAGCATCACCAACGGCGTGGTGCAGAAAGCCGGGCTGGAAGTAACTGAAATGGCGGTGTTCCTGACCAGTCTCGGCTTCAACTTCATGATGGCCACGATCTGCTTCTTCGCCTTCGGTGGCATCGCTCTGCTGCGGCGCGGCTCGATCACCGCGGCCGGAACGATCGGCAATGCCGAGCTGGCAATGGCCGGTGGCCCGCAGGCATCATTGCGCCAGTTCGCCATCGAAGGCCACGGCGCACTGGTTGCCGCTGGCGGAGGCACCCTGTCCAATGATCCGGTGGCGCTGGATGCGGTGAACCTGACCCGTGAGCGGCTGTTCACCCTGATCGGCCTGCTGGGCCTGGGCGTTGCCGCGCTGATCTACAACCTCAACGTCGGCCTAGTCTCGATCACCGTGGCGGTGGCGCTGGCGCTGCTGTCGCCACAGAGCCAGAAGGGCGCGGTCGATGGCATCAGCTGGTCCACCGTGCTGCTGATCTGTGGCGTGGTGACCTACATCGGTGTGCTGGAACACGCCGGCGCGGTGGACTTCATCGGCCATGGGGTTTCCAGTATTGGTATCCCGCTGCTGGGCGCGCTGCTGGTCTGCTACGTCGGCGGCATCGTGTCTGCCTTCGCCTCGTCGGCGGCGGTACTGGGCGCCACGATTCCACTGGCCGTGCCGTTCCTGATGCAGGGCCATCTCAGTGCAGCCGGTGTGATCTGCGCACTGGCGGTGTCGTCCACCATCGTCGATGTCAGCCCGTTCTCGACCAATGGCGCCCTGGTGGTGGCCTCGGCAGCGAAGGAAGAGCGCGAAACCCTGTTCCGCCGCTTTCTGGTCTACAGCGGGCTGGTGGTGGTGTTCGGTCCGTTGCTGGCGTGGCTGGTGTTCGTGGTGCCGGGCTGGATGTAGGCAGGTGCGTGGGGCGCCGGACCATTCCGGCGCCCTGCAAGCGGGTTGGCGTCGCCTGGGTAGAGTCGACCGTCAGTCGACTGCTCTTCGTTCCGACGGCGAAAATCCCCGCGCTGCGCGCGATAGTCGACTGGGTAGAGTCGACTGTCAGTCGACTGCTCTTCGTTCCGACGGCGAAAATCCCCGCGCTGCGCGCGATAGTCGACTAACAGTCGACTCTACCCAGCCGCCCCCCAGCCGCCCC
>NZ_RAUX01000030.1 GCF_013464485.1 Stenotrophomonas maltophilia | reverse complement strand
CTCAGCACCCATTGCCGCACMGGCCGCGGGCCRAACACCTCSTCCACCAGRTGCCGCGCSSWCTCGGCCATGCGCCGCGCSCCGCAGCTGGGGCAGAAGCCGCGCTTCTTGCAGGARWASGCCACCAGCCTCTCGGCMCGRCASTGCTCGCAGACCACGCGCAGGAAGCCGTGCTCGAGCACGCCGCAGCGCAGGTAGGTCTCGAACTCCTCGCGCACATACTCGGGCAGCGGGCGGTCTTCTACCTCACGGCGCGCGAGAAAGTCCGGCCAATGCGCCTGCAGCAGGTCTGGAAGCAGGAGGTTGGGCAAGATTTCTCGCCTTGCCGAGCGGCGGCCGCTGAATGCGACTGTGCAGTTCCGCAAGGGGAACGTCCGCACCAATGTCCAGATCCTCGACATTTCCACGCATGGCGTGCGTATTGCCGCGATCCAGGCGCTCCGTATCGGGGACACCTGCTGGATAAGGTTGCCGCAGCTGGAGCCCCAGCAGGCGAAGGTCGTGTGGGTGGATGAATTCGTGGTCGGCTGCCAGTTCGCCCGGCCGCTGCATCCTTCCGTATTGGATAATATCCTGCGCCTGCGGCAGCCCGCCAGCCGGAAACCGGAGTAGGCAAGTCACCCCCGAACAGGCGGCCGCCGGACCTCTTTGCGGCGCGCGGATTCCCCTGACTGCAAAAAATGCACTAGGCTGGGACGATGTCCGACCTGGCCCTTGTCCTCGCCCTGCTGATTTCCGCCATTGTCATGTTCGCGATCGGCCGTCCGCGAATGGATGCCGTTGCGTTGATGATGATCGTGGCGCTGCCGCTTTCCGGGGTCATCACCGTCGAGCAGGCATTCGCCGGCTTCGCGGATCCCAACATCATCCTCATCGCCGCGCTTTTCGTTGTGGGCGAGGCGCTGGTCCGGACGGGCGTGGCGCAGATGCTGGGGGACTGGCTTGTCAGCAAGGCCGGCCGCAGCGAGGCCCGGCTGATCGTGCTGCTGATGATCGTCGTGGCGGGCATCGGCTCGTTCATGAGCTCGACCGGCGTGGTCGCCATTTTCATCCCCATAGTCCTGCGGATCGCGCGCAACGCCCGCATTCCCGCCAGCCGGCTGATGATGCCGCTGTCGGTCGCGGCATTGCTCAGCGGCATGATGACACTGGTCGCCACGGCGCCCAATCTCGTGGTCCATGCCGAGCTCGAGCGGCATGGCTATGAGGGATTCAGCTTCTTCGCCTTCACGCCTTTCGGCCTTCCGCTGCTTGTCCTGGCCATCATCTATATGCTCGCCGCGCGCCGTTTCCTCGCCGGCGTGCCGGAAGCGGAGCAGGGGCCGGAACGCCCCACCCTTCGCGATTTCATAGAGAAATACGGACTGGAGGGCCGCGAATACCGCTTTGCGGTGGATCCCTATTCTTCCCTGATCGGACGGCCGCTCGCCACGCTCGACCTGCGCGGCAGCGCCGGGATCAATATCATCGCCATCGAGCGTGAGAGGCGCTTTTCCCGCCAGCTTCTGCGCCCGCACGCCCACAGCCAGCTGGAGGCCGGGGACATATTGATGATCGATGCGTGCGGGCGCGATCTCGATATCGGGAAAGTGGCTCGCAGCTTCAGGCTGCACCCGATGGAACTGGCCGCCAATTATTTCGGGGATCGCAGTCAGGAGATCGGCATGGCCGAAGTGCTGCTTTCTCCGGATTCGAGGCTGGTGGGCAAAACCGTGGCGGAGGCCGATGTCCGATCGCTTCACGATGTGACGGTCGTCGGGGTCAGGCGCGAACGCAAGGCGCTGGAAGAGCCGGTGACGGAAGTGAGGTTCCGCGCCGGGGATATACTCCTTGTCATCGGCCCCTGGCGCGCGATAGAGCGTCTGCCGCGCTCGCCGGACCGGCTGATCCTGCTGAACCTGCCTGTCGAGAGCGACGATGTAGCGCCCGTCCGGTCGCGCGCGCCATTTGCGGTGGCGATCCTGCTCCTGACGGTCTTCATGATGGCCAGCGGCATCGTGCCCAATGTTCTGGCGGCGCTGATCGGCTGCCTGCTTTTCGGCCTTGCCGGCTGCGTCGGCATGAACGGCGCCTACCGTTCGATCCATTGGCAGACGCTGGTTCTGATCGTCGGCATGCTGCCCTTCTCGATTGCGCTGCAGGAAGTGGGCGGGATCGATCTGGCGGCCGATTGGCTGTTATCGACGGTAGGGTCCGGTTCTCCGCGTGCCGTGTTGGCTGTTCTGTTCTTCGTCACCGCCCTTCTGGGCATGTTCATCTCCAACACCGCGACCGCCGTGCTGATGGCGCCGGTCGCGCTTGCCCTTGCGGCGGGGCTGGAGGCTTCGCCCTATCCCTTCGCCATGACCGTGGCGCTTGCCGCGTCGACGGCCTTCATGACTCCCGTTTCATCGCCGGTGAACATGCTGGTCGTGGGGCCGGGAAACTATCGCTTCGTCGATTTCGTGAAGATCGGCGTGCCGCTGGCGATGATCGCCCTGGTGGTGACGGTCCTTCTCGTGCCGGTTCTGCTGCCGCTATGATGCGGCAATGCCTTGGAGTCTGGATTCAACGTGGCTTTTTTGTTCCTGATTACCCGGCTATCGCATCCACGGTTGCCATCCGATAGGGCAGCGGCGGCGTACGGAGCAGCACGTAGGTCAATCGTGCAACCAGCCGATGCAGTTCGAACCGTCGGTTGAACCGATAGCAGAACTCGCCCAGGTAGCGTTGGGCGTACTTGCGCCGGGGTCCATGGTAGGTGCCGCGCAGAGCGGTCTTCACGTTGCCCAGCATGACGTTGACCCAGCGCAGTGCCGGATGGTCGCACTTGTGCCCACCGCTGCCCGTCCGCAGCCGGCGATGGCTGGTGCCGGCCACCTCGCCCACCGCATTGAACCCTGCCAGGGCATCGGATACGACGACGGTATCGGGGGCCAGGTGGCGCGTGGCCCAGGCGCCGATCTCATCGGCGCTGAATCCCTTGACGACATCCAGCCGCATCACTTCCGGATGGCCCTCCTCGGAGCACTGCACGGCGGCCACGAACGCCTGCTTCCCGTCGGCACCGCGGCCACGTGGCCCACCCCGGCGCTCGCCGCCGAAATAGGCATCGTCCAGTTGGACCCAGCCGGCCAACTGGCGCCTGCCTTCACGCTCGACCATGGCCTGCATCAGCTTGTGCTTGAGCAGCCAGGCCGCGTCGTAGCCGATCCCCAGCTCCCGCGACAGTGCCAGAGCCGATCGGCCCGTCTTGGTGTTGGCGCGCATCCAGAACTGACCCACTTTCGGCGGTGATGCGCGGGTAAAACTGACCCACCTGAAGCCCACATCCTGAGCATCTTTTGCTCGGGGGATTTCAGGAGTGATCACCATGGTCATGTTGGCCAAGATCCGGCGGATGCATTTCCGCGATGGCCTGCCGCTGCGCGAGATCGCCAAGCGCACGGGCCTATCCCGCAATACCATCCGGCGATGGCTGCGCAGCGGCCAGTCCGAGCCGGTCTATCCCAGGCGAGCCTCGCCCTCCCGGCTCGATCCCTACCGGTCCCAGTTGGAGACGTGGCTGCGTGCCGACAGCCATCGTCCCCGGCGGGAACAACGCACCGCCAAGGTGCTGTTCTCGCAGTTGCAGGCGATCGGCTATCCGGGCACCTACACCCGGGTGACGGCCTTCATCCGCCAGTGGAAGGCGGCCGGCGGCGCCAGCCGCCGCCCGGCCTTCGTGCCGCTGCACTTTCCTCCGGGTGAAGCCTTCCAGTTCGACTGGAGCCGCGAGTACGCCTTCGTCGGCAGCCACGCCAAGATGCCGCTGGATCTCGCCCACGTGAAGCTGGCCTGCAGCCGCGCCTTCTGGTTGGTGGCCTATCCCACCCAGAGCCACGAGATGCTGTTCGATGCTCATACCCAGGCGTTTACCGCCTTCGGTGGCGTGCCGCGCCGCGGCATCTACGACAACATGAAGACGGCGGTGGACGGGATCGGCCAGCACCGGGAACGGCGGGTCAACGCCCGCTTCCACGCCATGACCAGCCACTACCTGTTCGCCGCGGAGTTCTGCAACCGCGCCGCGGGTTGGGAGAAGGGGCGGGTCGAGAAGAACGTGCAGGACCGGCGCCGACAGATCTGGATCGAGGCCGGGGCCCGCCACTGGCCAGATCTGGACACCCTCAACGCCTGGCTCGCCAGCGAGTGCCGCGCCGCTTGGCCGATGCAGGCGCATCCGGATGCCTCCGACATCACCGTGGCCGAAGCTCTGGAGGACGAACAGCCCCACCTGATGCCGATGCCCGCGCCCTTCGACGGCTACATCGAGCGGCCGGTGCGGGTCAGTTCGACCGCGCTGGTCAGCTTCCAGCGCAACCGCTACAGCGTGCCGTGCGAACACGCCCACGCCGTCGCCAGCCTGCGCGTGTATCCCTTCGAACTGGCCGTGGTGGTCGGCGAGGCCGAGGTCGCCCGCCACCGGCGCAGCTTCGAGCGTGATCGGGTCCACTACGACTGGCAGCACTACATCGCCCTGGTCCAGCGCAAGCCGGGGGCACTGCGTGACGGCGCGCCGTTCCTGTCCATGCCCGATCCGCTGCGCAAGCTGCAGCAGGTGTTGCTGCGCCAGCCTCACGGCGACCGCGCCATGGCCCAGGTGCTGGCCGCCGTACCCGTGCACGGGCTCGAAGCGGTACTGGTGGCGGTGGAACTGGCACTCGAGTCCGGCCTGGTGCGCGCCGACCACGTGCTCAACGTGCTGGGGCGATTGCAGCATCCGGACCGCACGATCGAGACGGTCGCCTCGCGAGTGACGCTGCGTCATCCGCCGGTGTCCGATCCGGCCCGCTACGACGCCCTGCGGGAGGCAGATCATGTCGACGCCTGACCTGCCGCTGCGCATGCAGCAGCTCAAGCTGCACGGCATGGCCAGCCAGTGGCCCGAACTGCTGGCCAAGATGCGCCTGCACACCATGGAGCCCGAACACTGGATGGCCGAACTGCTGCAGGCCGAGTCCGCCGAACGGCAGGTTCGTGCCCAGGCCAACCAGATGAAGGCCGCACGTTTCCCCGTCCATCGTGACCTGCTCGGGTTCGACTTCGCGGCCAGTCCCGTTGATCGCGCACTGGTCGAACGACTCCACCAGGGTGACTTCATCCACACCCCCGAGAACGTCGTCCTTGTCGGTGGACCGGGCACCGGCAAGACCCACCTGGCCACCGCCATCGGCATCCAGGCCGTGCGCCAGCATCGCCTGCGCGTGCGCTTCTTCTCCACCATCGAACTGGTCAATGCGCTGGAGAAGGAACAGGCCCAGGGCAAGGCCGGGCAGATCGCCCTGCGCCTGACCTATGCCGACCTGGTCATCCTCGATGAACTGGGCTACCTGCCGTTCACCCCCTCAGGCGGCGCGCTGCTGTTCCACCTGATCAGCAAGCTCTACGAGCGCACCAGCCTCGCCATCACCACCAACTTGGCCTTCTCCGAATGGGGTCAGGTGTTCGGCGACGCCAAGATGACCACCGCGCTGCTGGATCGCATCACCCACCACTGCCACATCCTGGAGACCGGCAACGACTCCTGGCGGCTGCGCAACAGCACCGCCGCCAACAAGACCAAAGCCAGAATCAGGGCAAAGGAGGCCACCACCCAGACCACCAACTGATACCCTCAGCCCCGTACACCGGGTGGGTCAAAGTTCAACGCGCAGCCTGGGTCAGTTTTAAGTGCGCGCCAACAACTAGCCATCAACTCCGTACCAAATGAACTGTGCCGCAAGGTAGATATCACTCCTACGGCCAGCAACGAGAACGCCATTGCAGCGATAGCCGGCCAGTAAGCTTGAATCAGGTTCATCCATCGCATCCCACACTCCAGTGACCCGAAGCTACTCCACGTGAGTCTCAAAAACTGAGACAACAACGCTCAAGTGAGACATCCTCGCTCCCTGCTGCATCAAGATCTGCCAACTGTTCGACCGCTTGCCGATGCTCGATGCAATTCGAAAATCTACCTACTCTTCCCTTTCGCCCCATGTCCTGACCGATCAACCGCAGGCAGTGGTTTATCCAAATTCAAGCTATCCATCCGCACGTTGTTGGCGTACGCGTTGTATTGCCACCGCCGAAATTGATCAAGCAGCAACGTGTTGGTGGCTTCAAGCCGGCTCACCTGCGCCTCAAGATCCGCGATCCGCCGATTTGCAACTTCCATCGTGAAGTCTCTTGGCCGTTGATCCCTAACCTCTCTCAGCTCCTGCTGCCGACGCCGGTAGTGTTCCTTGATTGCAGGATAATTGAGCAACGCATGGCGGCTCACGGAATCGATGCCAAGCGCTTGGGCAACTCGATCGCAGTAAGCATCCCAGGTCAACTTGCCTTCCCATTGATCCAATACCCGCAGGATCTTGGGTAGGGTCGATTTCGTGACAATCTTCTTCGGCATGGCTTTATGCGAGTGCCAAGGGAATTACGCGAGGATGCAGAGCCAGAGCATCGGGCAGGACTACGCCTAGTTCAATCAGCGCTCGCCGCACTGGCGAAGGATCGTGACCATCTGGAATGCGCAAGACAGTGCCATCGGGCACGCCATCATGCTCCAACGTCATGCGCATCGCCTGCACATGTGCCAACTTCCATTTATGGTTGTCCACCCATCGGTCTGCGCCGAAGTCCCCAGCTTCGCGAGCCTCGAGGGCCCGATCAAGAAGCGCTTTGGTTTGCGCCTCCAGAAGCAGGATTCGATCCAATGTCACGTGATCCCCCTTGATGCATACATGCTCCTTGCAAGTCATGCATTCACGCTGTTTTTGGCAGGGACTCATCGCGTAATCGTGAACGCACATCCCGTAGAGCGTAGCTTTGGCGGTCCCCAGGCGATCTACCCCAAGCTCTTGATAAGTGACCGGTTGACGGCTCTGGAATCGTTCAAGTAGCGACTTATGTTCCACCTTGAGGATGTCTCGCACCTCTCTCATGCGCTCCTCTGGCGAACGATGATCGTAGTGCGCGTTGTCGGCAACACGGGCGCGGCCCGACCACTGAGCCAACGTCATCTCGTCCATACCGCCCCGCTGACTCAGGGTATTGAGCCAATGACGGGGCTGATGAGTCGTGAGCTTGATTGGACTTCCATCTGAGTTCCGATAGCCCTTCTTCTCGAAGAGCGAGAGATCCGAACTCCCGCCCAGGCGATCATTCACCATCGTTGATGTGGCGATTGCCCATGAGAACCGCTTGACTTCATGTTCGCGATGGAACTCGTTCACGCGGTGCAGGCAGAGGGCATCCCAGATCTTCACTGTCCTGCTGTCATCAATGAATGGCCAATCCGGCCCGGCGCACCCTTCAAAAACGTAGGCGGCCAGATCCTTGTAGGAGATGTCACCCCGATCAAGGAGCTTTTTCAACCGCTTGTCCCCAACCACCTGCGACCAAGTGGGCGTGCCGTCAGTACGGTACGTTTTTCTGTGAACCCGAAGCCCTAGAGCAGCTGCCACTTCATTCGGCATCAGCAGACGATCGGCGGCATCGCCCACCGTCACCACACAGCCCGGATGATCCATAAATCTTCCAGGGTGATCATGAGCGAAGCGGGCAGCCGCACGAGCGGGAGCGCCGATTTGGGTCAGCCGACGCACGGCTTCGATGACAACATCCTGCATCACCGAAGGCACCCACTTCTTCGTGGCTCCCTTGCCCTTCGCTGCCCGCCATCGCAGGCACATTTGCGGCGCTCCATATTCGTCGGTATCCCACTGAATGCAGTCAACTGGAAGCGCGAGCACCTCAGAAATTCGCGACGGTGCAACCATCAAAAGCGTGGCGATAGAGGAAAAATATTGAGTCTCGACATCATCGGCGGCTGCAAACATTTCAGCCAAAGCGAACATTGCCTCGTTGGACGGCAGCTTCGCTGCACGGTGTGCTTTCCCCGCGCCTCCGATGTCTTCGGTCAGTATCTTCGGCTTCGGGAACGGCGACTTCCACTGCTGCAAGGAAGGGACAATCTTTTTCTCCCGAAGGAATTCGACAATGCGAGCCATCTGACGCCCCGTCTGGCATCTCTCGTCGTCGCTCTTGTAGAACTCCCGACACTTGGCAGCCGCCACATCCATCACAGCCCCGTTCAGGCCGCTGACGTCGGCACCTCCGCGGGACTCAAGAAGAGCCGCTTCAATGCAACGCAATGCTCGAAGCGGATAGTCAATGTTCTTAACGGGCTTGTGACTGTACGTATAACGAACGTATGCCTTGGCGAATTGGATGAACGGCTCTGCCATCGGGGTGAAACGATGGCTCGTTAATTCCTTCGTCTTCGTGGCAAATACAACTGATGTCTTTCCAAGCCTCCACTTGTGCTCTTCCCAACCGTCTCGCCCACCGAATGCGGTTAGATCTTCACGTGCAAGCCGTATGAACTCAGCCAAATTTTCGCTGGCAAATCGTGCGTCACGCGGTACAAAGAGGACGACATCAGCCATCGGCCACCTCAGCGAGGCACGATGCGCCAGCCAGTTGTTGACGCATGGCAGCGCACTTCGAGACGCAGTCTTCCACAGCAAGTATCAGGAGATCATTGGCGTTGACCACCACCTCCGCACATCCAGCCTCCTTCACCCTGAGTTTCTCAGCGTAAAGATCCTCGAGCACTTCCGAATGTGGAGCGTCGAGCCAGGGCTGGAAGTGCACGCATGTATAGCAAGCGCGATATCCACTGGCGCAGAAGCCAAAGTTTCCGCATGTCCCCACGGCGTTCTGCCGATCATTCGACACACGACTGGTAGGGTCGTCGCCGCGTATCGCGTCACGTTCGCTGCGAACCAGCGTTCCTAGACAAGCTTGTGCAAATGGCGCAAGGGCGGGGCCCACTATCCGGTCGATGAACACCGCCTCTTGGGCCGTATTCTCGGTATAGACCTTGACCTGCTGGATGTCGGATTGGTCCAACAACTCTGCGATCACGTATGCCCCGAATCCTTCCCTCCGAAGTTTCGTACCTCGTGTGTAGCGGAATCTCGTGGCTGTGAGGCGGAGATATTCGCCAGTCCGCTCCGAGCGCGCTGTGCACGCTTGTGCGACGCGCTGTAGCGCCTGACTAAATGATGTCGTCGTCGCGTGCAAAAGATCAGGCGTACCTCCAAGAAGCAACTCTTTAAGCGCGAAACCATCGGTGTTGCGTCGAAGTGTGTACGCCTTGGATGCATTGATGAAGATCGGAATTTCATCCCGCAGCGATGCGTGCAACGTATATCCCACTCGACTCTCGACAAGTTTGACTGAGCCCCTGTGCTGTTGCTGCAACACAACGCCAAGATCGTTCGGGATTGGAAGTGAACGAAACTCACCGCGGAAGGAGCCACCTCGCTGCTTGGAGCGTGGAACATTTAGCGTATAGAAGCTATCGCCTGCCTTCGGCAAAGCCAGATCCTTGCCTCTGAGCGCAGCGATCTGGATGGGTCGCCGAGCAGTCATTGCCAGCATCAACAGATAGGCGTAATCCTCGAAATCAATCGTTTTCTGGACCACCGCGAGATTCGCCCAATCCAATAGGGACTGCAGCTCAATATCCGTGAAAGGTCCCGTTTCTGGGCAGCCGTTTGCCACAGCTGCGCCTTTTTCATTGCCGGTGATACGCCAACCTTCAAGTAGTTCAACCACATCCTTGGAGATCCCAGCGAACCCATAGTCATGCCATGCCAGCAAGAACCCCTTGAGCCCCCCCAGATTCCACTCCCCATCCAATCCGAGTGAGGCTCTCCAGTTCATGAGCGAAGCCGGAGACACTTCAGCAGACCCCGTTTCACGAATGAACCGCTTCATGCGCTCAGCCATGTTGTAGGTATGTGAGGCGGATTGCTCCTCTGCGTAGCGCTGAAGGGTGAGGCGGGCACCCTGCCTACAATCCGGCTCAAGGTCATCTATGACACCAAGCGAGATTTGAACATCCTTATTGAGCTTCCACTGCATGTCCTTCGGATCGAATGAATAGCCATCCTTCGATATAGCCATACGCGGCGAAGCAGTCTCTGGTACGGCTGCATTCGCCTTAGCGCTTGCCTTCATCACCCACCTTCTTATCGTTATTGCGAGCAAGTGCGCTGCCAAGCAGTCGCATGGCCTTGTCGGCCTGTTCACGGATATGACGCTCGTTATAGACCTTGCCCGACTCCTTGTTGCGATGTCCATTGAGGTGTGCACGAATGTCCTGCTCGCGACCCTCCCTAATGATCTGCTCGGCGTCATTGGAACGCGACGCTGCATTGTGTTGATCAATCGCTAGCGACAGCGCGTAATTCATGTGATGGCGCAGTGCATGAGGATGTATGCCCGCCAGTTCTGGCGAGACCGCGCTGACTCGCTCGATGACTCGGTACAGGCCATTCTTCGACAGCGGCCTCCCAAAGGTCTTCCCGGCCTTGTGCGATACGAAAACGTAGGGATGTCGTCGCGCTCCAGGAATGCGTGCACGCACTTCAAGGATGTAGTGCTGGACCAGCTTTGCGAGCTCGTCCGAGATCGGCAGAATGCGCTCTTTCGTTTTGCTGGTCGGCTGATAAGCGCGAGGATCGTGCACGTCATCGTGATTGCGTCGAACGCTGACGCTTGGCTCGTGCCCAAGATGAAACTGCTCCACCCAAAGGCTGAGCAGTTCGCCCGTTCGCATGCCGGTGACTCGATACAACTCGATGATGATCGCATTCCGCAGCTGGATCGTCGGATCGCTGAACGGGTTCTCGTCGCTCCCGATGGCGATGACTTCCCGCAGCCGCTTGACCACCCCTGGATCAGGCGACTTCTCGACCGGCGTCTGAATGAGTCCGTGCTTGGACCCTCGTGGGCGGTGCTTTCGAATGCGCTTGCCCATCTCAGCCAAATCGTGCGCAAACTCCGCAGAGTTGCGATGCTGGATGATGACGCCGCCGAGGAACTCCAGGTAGTCCGCGATCGTCGTCATGCGGTTGTAGGCCACTCGCTGGGTCACCGAGGGACGCGCCACCGTCGGGCCTACCCGTGCATCAGAAAAGGCCACCACGTTGCCCGAGCGCACTTCGGTGTCTTCTCTAGCGCCCACATATCGCATGTCCAGCTTCGCGAAATCGCGCAGCGACACGATGTCTGGCAACGAAAGGAACGTCCCACCCGTGAACTCGTCAACGAGGTTGCGTCCTTCCTGCATCTCCCATCGAAGGAGCACCTGGATGTGCGTGAGAGCGTTTCGAATCGTATTGACGGCCGCTCCGGCGTTGCGCAACTGCGCCGTCGCAAAGAGCGTCGGGTAGAACACAGGAAGCCCCTGATCGTCCAGCAGAAGTGGCACGCGCTCACCTTGATTCATCACGCGCATCGCAAGCGAGGACATAAGGTCTTTTTCTACATTTACTACATATGAATGACTATACCATTTTATTTTACAAAAGTAGTGAGCAAAAAATAGAAAAGCCCCTTAGTAGAAGGGGCTTCCTGGATCCATTAGCTACAAAGCGTGAGGATAGGTGTCCTAGAACGGTAGTAAGTTATCGTGAAGAATGTACATAAACGAAACTAAGCGATAGAAATAGCAAATTTCGCGCAAGAATACAGGGGCCTGAGCAAAAATTGAGTGTACATAAATGGCGGGGAGTAGCCCCCCCGGTCTCCATGACAGGTCATCTCCCCGGGAAATGGACCAAGAGGCAGTAGGAGGACCTCAATCGTTCGACCCACGGACGTATGCTCTCTTTGGACTGGCCCCGAGCCGCCATGAAGCAGCTTGGAAGTGATCGCGCAAGGCGTCGAGCGAGTCGATCAGCAGGACGGCCTTCGCTTGACCCAAGGCCAAACATCGGCAGCGGCACGTCGCGCACCTCGGAAAAGCCCGCGCCAGTCATCAGGCCTAGCGCGACTGCTGCGATCGTTCGCTACTGCCTGTCCTTGATCTGATTGCCGCGCACGCTCTGTAGCATCTTCAAGACCTGATCAGAGACCTCGGCGGGAGAGAATCCCAAGGCAGCGGCGATGAGGCAGAACTCCATCACGTCCAGGCGCCGCGCTCCAGACTCAACGGAAGAGATTCTCTGCTGAGGCCACCCCAAGTGAGAGGCTAGCCTGGTTTGACTGATACCCAACGACTCGCGTCGCTCGCGGAGAAGGCCGACCAACCGAAGGTATGCACTTTGGTAGATCGTTTTGGTAGCCATTGGGTCCGCCTAGAGGAGCGGAACGAAATCTATGGCCGAGCCGGGGCCTACATGAAAATTGTGTAGACGACCTTCCGGTGGCTTGCTAGCATCAGAGCCGGTTGAACTGCCGGGGATCGAGTGATCTATGGTCGTGACCAACAGACCCTCATCCCTCCGTGGCCAGACCTCGATGCGCTGCTCGCATCGCTTGGGCCGTTCTACGCGTGCGCGTGGTGCGCGCTCGAGCGCTCCACTTCGATTTCCGCACCTGTAGCCGCTGACACAGCGACCGTGCAGCACTTGCTGCTGTTCCTTAAGACAGCAGGGGTTCTAGCTAAGACGGGCTCGTCAAATGGCTCTACAAAGCGATCTCTTTACGACCCCATTAGCTGGAGTTATCGGGAGAGCAGTCAGCTGCCTGGCGATCTGAGCACTTCACTGACCCATGCGCTGAGAGCCTGGCACCCCTCGCTTGGAGCACAGGACCGACAGTGGCTTTGGCGTCAGCTTTCCGACCGCGAAGCTACTGCCTATCTCGTTTCATTGCTACGCAAGCATCGGATCGGCATTCAACACGCCGAGGAGATTCTATGTGTACAGGAAAGAGAGTGGCGTGACCTGAGCTTGGGACGCAAGCGATACGTGATCTGGTCATCAGTCCGAGGAGCTGCCAGTGAGTTCTTAAGCACCGGCGGCGACGAATCCGCAGCATTGACCGTGCTGAGCCGCGAGATACGCAGTCGAGCAAACTGGCTCTCTCACAAGCAAGCATCAGGAACGCTAAGCAAGTCTGACTACTGCTTCCTGCCAGACCCTATGTGGCGGCGACCGCTGATGGTCGATGTTGCATTAGAGAGTCTGCTACCCATTGGCGACAACTACTGGCTCGCCCCTCCCATCTTGGTTGCGCAGCAAGAGGGGCCAGAACTCAGATCGCGTCTTCTGCGACGCACTCAAACGTAGATAGGTCCTATCGCATGCGCCCCAGTATCCTCGCCCTCGATCTTGAGGGAACCCTCATCTCCAATGCAGTCAGCCAGATTCCTCGACCAGGACTTCGGGATTTCCTGAACTATGCTGGAACTTCCTTTGATGAGCTTGTGCTGTTCACGACGGTGCCTCGGCATATAGCGCTGAGAATCGCATCACTTCTGACTGAGGAAGGCAATGTACCTGGATGGTTTACAGAGGTCCGCTACGTCGAATGGACTGGTTCTATCAAGGACCTTCGATTCGTTTCTCCACTACTTGGCCAAGCTCTTCTGCTTGACGACCATCGCCCCTACATCCACCCAGATCAACTTAAGTTCTGGGTTGAAGCCCCCCTATTCGCATCACCGTACCTTACTAATGACAGTGGTTTGCAGGTCGCTCAGAGACGCATAGGGGAGAGACTGTCGCTGCATTCTGGCTCGCCTGACTAAGCATTGCTCGCAACCATCGCGCGAGAGCCGCAGGCGAAGCAAACTCTAGATACTCTGCCTGACAGAGCGCCCCACTCTATAGCCGGAGACAGCGTGACTAGGACCAGTCATTCCCACCCTCTTCAGATAGCGACTCTCCCGGTTGGCCATTGCGGCGGGGCCATCGGAGTGACGTTCGCCCCAGGCAAGCATCAAGACGTAGCTATGACCGGATCGTGGTCACGAGACTTGGATATGGACCTTCAAGCTATAAGCTCATGGGGTGCAGGTCATCTCATCAGTCTAATCGAGCCTTGGGAGTTCGGGGATCTTCGGATCGCCGCTCTGCCGGAGCGTGCAGCAGCCCATGGTCTACGGTGGTACGGACTGCCGATTGTGGATGGCGCTGCACCCGACTTCGGGTTCCTCCAGTTATGGAAGGAAGTGGAGACGCCCATATGCAACGCGCTACTTGACGGAAAAAGGATTGTCGTCCACTGCAAGTGTGGGCTGGGCAGAGCAGGCACTGTCGCCGGCATGCTTCTCCTCGCTACCAAGACTTCTCTGAGCAGCGAGGATGCGATCAGGCGCGTGAGAGAGGTACGCCCTGGCGCCGTTGAGACATTGGAGCAAGAGGATTTTCTGCACAACTGGGCATCTGCCCCCCATCTCCTCTAGGGAAGCACTGATCAGTTTCCAGTTCTTCTGATAAAACCAACCGTCGAGCTGGCTCCAAATTGGCGGCAGACATTAGCTATGAGAAGCCACCGGGCCTGTCACCTTTCCCCAACCCCGATAAATTTTCCTAATCCAAGAGTTGGACGGCAGCATCCCTGTCGATTCGCTTGCCAATGTCCTCTAGCGGCCATAAGCAGACATCCACCCCATCCCTGATAAACATCCCTAGGCCGCAGCAGACCTCGAGCCTGCTGCGGTCAATTGGTTTTGGGGCAGACTACGCCGATGGCCTAAATTCCCCTAGGTCAGTGAGTCTAGCCCGTCCCATCTAGACGCCTTAGGCCACTTCAAGTTGATGTATCGTCCGCACAGAAGATCCCATGCATCGCGCCCAGCAGTGCTGCAACGCGCGGGTCTGCCATGCGGTAGATGATCGACCGTGATTCCCGTCGGGTCGCTACAAGCTTTCGCTGACGGAGTTCGGCCAGTTGCTGGGAGAGCGCCGGCTGTCGAATGCCGGTGGCTTCCTCCAGTCCCCGCACCGTCATTTCACCTTGCGCGAGCTGGCATAGCAGCAACAGGCGCGAAGGAGTAGCCATGAAGCGCAGCAGCTCGGCGACTTCGGGCACGCGCTCCTTCATCGTGGCTAGGTCTGACGGGCTGAATGGGGGGCTGGTCACAGGCAATGGCAACTTGGGCGGCTGATGTGATGCGAACACCATGGGTAACCCGTGCAATCTAGCATGCTTCAATAGTTGCATAGCTTACGTAACGATGTAATAGTTAGGCCGCGAAGCCTCCTGGAGCCAGTCATGATCCCATCCGTAGCGGTAGACGCCCCCCTGGAGCAGGCTGTGCGCCTGGTCCGCGATGCGCGTGCCGGCCTGCTTCCCTCGCCTTCCGTGAAGACGTTCTTTGATCCTGCTACGTTCACTGCCAGCCACGTCGTGCGCGATCCAACTTCTTCAGCGTGCGCCATCATCGACAGCGTCCTGGACTTCGACATGGCCGCAGGCCGCACGTCCACTTCCTCCGCATCGGCGTTGGTGGACTACGTGCGTGCCGAGCGCCTGCAGGTGCAATGGTTGCTGGAAACCCACGCACATGCCGACCACCTGTCCGCGGCTCCATGGCTGCAGGAGCAGGTGGGAGGCGCGCTAGCTATTGGCGAACACATCACCGCAGTCCAGGAAACCTTCGGCAAGGTCTTCAATGCCGGTACTGCATTCAAGCGGGATGGCAGCCAGTTCGATCGCCTGTTCGCCGACGGTGCCTCCTTCCGCATCGGTAATCTGCAGGCGATGTCGCTGCACGTGCCAGGCCATACCCCCGCTTGTCTGGCGTACGTGATCGGCGACGCCGTATTTCCTGGAGACACGCTGTTCATGCCGGACTACGGCACCGCCCGATGCGACTTTCCAGGTGGCTCGGCGCGCCAGTTGTATCGCTCGATCCAGCGCCTGCTGTCCCTGCCCGACGCCGCCCGCGTATTCCTGTGCCATGACTACAAAGCCACCGGCCGGGACCATTTCGCATGGGAAACAACCATCGGTGCCGAAAGGACAACCAACCTGCATGTGCACGAGGGCGTGACCGAAGCAATGTTCGTGGAAATGCGGGAAACCCGTGATGCGACGCTCCCGATGCCGCGACTGATCCTGCCTTCCGTGCAGGTCAACATGTGCGCCGGCCATCTGCCCGAGCCCGAGGAAAACGGCGTGCGCTACCTCAAGCTGCCGGTGGACCTGCTATGACGCTCTCTCATCTGGCTTGGTATTGGCCGCTCGCTGGCGGCGCCATGATTGGAACAGCGACCGGAGCCTATCTAGTCCTTCTCGGCCGCGTTGCCGGCATCTCGGGCCTGCTTGCCAGGACACTGGGCATGTCCGGTGACGCCGGACGCGGCAGTGCTGCTCTGTTCCTGGCAGGACTTGGCCTGGCGTCAGGCTTGGCATTGGCGGCAAGGCCAATACCACTGCCGGCGCTGTCCGCAAATGGAGCTGTGGTACTGGTGATTGCCGGACTGCTGGTGGGTTACGGGACTCGACTTGGTGCTGGCTGTACCAGTGGGCACGGTGTCTGCGGCCTGGGCCGGGCATCGCCGCGATCGGTGGTGGCGACCTGCGTGTTCATGCTCATGGGCATGGCCACGGCAACCGTGTTGCAGATTGTGGCCGGGGGCCCGGCATGATCCGTCTCGCTGCGTTCCTGTGCGGCGCACTCTTCGGATTGGGACTGGTCGTATCCGATATGGTCAACCCAGCTCGCGTGCTTGCTTTCCTTGATGTGAGCGACGCTTGGGACCCCTCTCTGGCGCTGGTCATGCTGGGCGCTCTGATTCCTTTCGGCGCAGCCTACCTATGGATACGCGCCCGCAGAACACCACTACTTGCCGCATCGCTGCACATTCCCACCCATCGCATCATCGATCGGCGCCTGGTCATTGGTGCGGCGATATTCGGTCTGGGTTGGGGACTGGCCGGAGTGTGTCCCGGCCCAGCCATCGCGTTGCTGGGAACCGGCCAGCCCTTCGCGATCATCTTCGCCACGGCAATGATCGCTGGCGTGCTCCTGCATGGACTCATTCATCGCCCCACTGCAACTACGGGACAACCATGAATCTCAAGCCACTCTCTGCCAGCCTCAAGGTGTCCGGTCAGCTCCTGCCGGAGGATATTGAAGCCCTGAAGGAGCTGGGCTTTGCCAGCGTGATCTGCAACCGGCCCGACGACGAACAGCCGGAGCAGCCCAGCCACCATGCGCTGCAGGCTGCCTGCCACCAGGCGGGCATGCAGTTTGCCTATCTTCCTGTAGTGCCTGGCGTCATTACCGATGATGAGGTGCATACCTTTGCCACTTTGATCGACGCGCTGCCACGCCCTGTTGCCGCGTACTGCAGAACCGGCACCCGTGCTGCGATGCTTTGGGCGCTGTCGGAAGTCGTTCACAATGGAGCGTCGTTTGCCCACGTCCTGTCTGTTGCTTCGGACGCGGGCTATGACCTTTCCTCCATCGCAACACGGCTGCAGCAAGGACCGGCGTCCGGCGACTGACATATGGAAACGCTATCTCTGCTGCAGTTGGTGCTGGGCGGCCTGTCTGGCATCCTGGTCGGCTTCGTCCTGGGGGTGGTCGGTGGAGGCGGATCCATCCTGGCGGTACCACTGATGCTCTACGTGGTCGGAGTGGAAAATCCGCATGTGGCAATCGGAACCAGCGCCCTGGCAGTGGCGGTCAATGCGGTGTCGAATCTGGTGATGCATGCCCGTAGAGGGAATGTTCGTTGGCCCTGTGCCTCGGTCTTCGCCTTGGTGGGGATCGCGGGCGCATACCTCGGTTCCAGCTTGGGCAAGGCGTTCGACGGCAAGAGACTGCTGGCACTGTTTGCTGTGGTCATGGTTGTTGTCGGCATCGCCATGCTTCGCAGGCGCAACTCGCCTGGACTCGCAGATGCTAGGCTCGGCAGACGCAACGCGCCAGCACTGATTGGACTGGGCGCCACCGCCGGCGGGCTTTCCGGCTTCTTTGGCATTGGTGGAGGTTTCCTCATCGTGCCCGCACTGGTGGCCGCGACGAGAATGCCGATCATCGCCGCCGTCGGAAGCTCGCTCGTCGCCGTCGCCGCATTTGGCATGACCACCGCACTTAACTACGCGCATGCAGGTCTGATCAACTGGAAGCTCGCGGCAGTTTTCGTCGTTGCCGGCATGGCTGGCGGTGTTGCAGGTGCAGCAACTTCGACGAAGCTCGCCAACTATCGTGGAGCTCTGAACACGGTATTTGCAATACTGATCTTCATTACTGCCGCATACATGCTGTGGAAGGTGAGCTGACCGGCTGTGATCTAGACCACAGCCGAGCACTGATAGCCAGCGCAGCGCTTCAAAGGCATTGATAGGAAGATACTACGAACGTTGGTCCACATCTTCCAGAGTCAAACAAGATGCGACGACTCGAAGCGCCTTGCGATCAGCTTCGAAATCCATGGCCAATAGGCCGCGCTCCAGTGCGATGCGGGCATGGGTCTGTGATGCAACTCTTGTCGCTTCATTCGAGGACCCTGCCAACGCTGCGAAGGCCTTCTGCAGCCGGATGTTGACCTCCAGCGAGCCGGCCGCATCCCTGGAGATGGGTGTGAATGCATCCTCGAACATGTCGCGGACATCGAGGCACTGAACGTGCACACGCGGATAGAGCACATCACACGTCGCAGCGTCCCCGGTGTGGCTGGACCATGCGCAGAGCAGCCTGACACAGGTCCCGATGACGTCGATGCAGGTGCCAGGGTCGTTCACCGCAGGTGACATGGCTCGCTGGGCAATTTCGGCAAGCACGACGAGCCCGAACCGTGGGTCATTCTCGATGGAGCGCGCGTCACTGAAGGAAATGGCTGAGATCACTTCACTCTGCACGTCCGGAAGCGGATTTCCCTCGATGGCTATCAAAGGACGGACTGGGGTCGCAAACGTACCCGGCTGGCAGAGCAGATGAACGCGCAGATCATGTTCTTGTGCAATGCCGTCGATCCGGGCGACGTCCACATGTTCAACGTAGGCCACCTGATCGCCAACCAGCAGTACCGCCCCCTCCCCTACCGGCACCGCACTGGCTCCGCCGAGCCGAGGCTCCTCGGAGCGGCGCTTCATTGACGCTTTGGTCGCCCGCTCCACCAGATCGATGGTTTCGCCAACGCGGCCAAAGCGTGAGAACTGCTCGATAGCCCTGAGCAACGTCACTGTGATGACGATGATGACCGCGATGGTTGCCCCGAACAGCACAAGCCGGCCGCTGTCTCCGTAGATGCCGGTGCTGAGCGCGATGAGGCCCACGATCGAGAACAGGAAGGCACCAATGAAGGTGGCCAGCGCACCTTGGGCCCGGGTGTCTTCGATCAGCAGGCGGGCCGCGCGCGGGGTGGCGCTGCTCGACGCGGACCCGTAGGCCGAGACCATGGTGGACAGCGAGAAGGTGGTGACCGTCAGCATCGACGCGGCAAGTATGCCAAGAATGTTACCGACGGAATCGGCGCCGATCCGTGCGGCAAGGCCGGTGGGAATGAGGAACTTCAGGAACGCGCCGGCCAACGCCGTGATGATGCCCAGGGCGCCATACAGGGTCGAGCGGAACCACATCCGCTTTGTAACTTTGCTGGCTGCAAGCCTCAATCTGGTGAGCACGGGCAACTTCCTGGGCAATTGCGCCATCAATAACACGGTCGGGCGCCGAGGACACGTCAACGCAGGGTCACGCCCGGCCCAAGGCAGATGCCGCTCCTCCGGGCGGCATCTGTGTACGGATTCTACGAGCGCACCTTGTCCAGGAACTGACGGTGGCGCTCGTACTGATCGAGCACATCGTGGATGAGCTGAACCTTGGTCCACCCCATGACGTCGTAGTCCTGCCCGCCCTCCCGCAGATAGACCTCCGCACGGTAATGACGGGTACCCTCGCTGACCGTTCGACGGGGATCCTGCAGGGCGAACGTCGGCGCCTCATAGGGCTGGGGCCGTACGGAGTAGAAGAAGTCCATCTCCTCGCCATGGCCAACCTGCAGCCACGCACGACCGTCCTCCCCTTTGGAGACCTGGACCGGCAGATCCTGCTTGCGAAGCTCAGCGGCAACCTCTTCCAATGCAGGAATGACGCGCTGCTCGATGAAGCCGGTCACCTCGATCTTCAACGGGTTGTGCGCCAGCAGGCGCAGGCGCGCCCGCCAATCCTCGCTGGTGCCTGGCAGGATACGTGCCTCGCGCAGGATCGAGCGCTTGGTGGCATCCAGATGCATGGCCTTCAGCAGTCCCCAGCACATCAGGATCATGACGATCGTAAATGGCAACGCGCTGGCAATGGTGGCCGCCTGCAACGATTCCAGCCCGCCAGCCACCAGCAATGCAATCGCCAGGCCGCCGACCAGCAGCGCCCAGAAGATCCGCTGCCAGACCGGCGATTCCTCCTCACCCTTCGAGGTGAGCATGTCGATTACCAGGGCACCGGAGTCCGCTGAGGTTACGAAGAACAGCGCAACCAGGATGACCGCCAGCGAAGAGGTCAGCATGGTCAGCGGCAGGTGCTCCAGGAACTCGAAGAGCGCCATCGAGCTGTCGGTTGAGACCGCCTGCACCAACTGCTGGATGCCCTCCGCCCGCACCATGTGCAACGCGGTGTTGCCGTAGATGGTCATCCACAGGAATGTGAAGCCAAGCGGCACAAGCAACACCCCCACCACGAACTCACGGACGGTGCGTCCACGTGAGATGCGCGCGATGAACATGCCAACGAAGGGCGACCAGGCAATCCACCAGCCCCAGTAGAACAGCGTCCAGCCACCCAGCCAACCCGTGGGTTCGTAGGCATAAAGGTTGAAGGTCATCGAGAACAGCTGGGAAACGTACATGCCGGTGTTCTGCACCAGTGCCTGCATCAGGTGCACGGTGGGTCCACAGACCAGCACGAAGGCCAGCAGCGCCGCCGCCAGGATCATGTTGAGCTCGGACAGCCTGCGTACGCCGCTGTCCAGGCCAGCCACGACGGAGCCGGTGGCCACCAGTGTGATGACGGTGATCAAGCCAACCTGGGCGAGCGTACTGACCTCCAGGCCGAACAGGTAATTCAGACCGGCGTTGATCTGCATGACGCCCAGTCCCAGCGAGGTGGCCAGGCCGAAGATGGTACCCAGCGCGGCAAACGTGTCTACGGCATGGCCCAACGGGCCGTGAATACGGTCGCCGATGAGCGGATACAGCGCGGAACGGACACGCAGCGGGAGATTGTGCCGGTACGCAAAGTACGCCAGCGACAGCGCTACCACCGCGTAGATCGCCCATGCGTGGATGCCCCAGTGGAAGAAGGTGATGCGCATGGCTTGGCGGGCAGCGGCGGCTGACTCGGGCGAGCCGACCGGCGGCGTGGCGTAGTGCATGATGGGCTCGGCAACGCCGAAGAACATCAGACCGATGCCCATGCCGGCAGCGAACAACATGGCGAACCAGGAGCCGTAGCTGTAGTCCGGCGTACTGTGGTCAGGGCCGAGTTTGATGCGACCGTAACTGCTGATGGCGACGCCGACGACGAAGACCAGGAAGCCGGCCACCGCAAGGATGGTGAACCAGCCTGCATCATTGGCAGCCCATGACTTGGCCGCGGTGAACCACCGCGTGGCTATATCGGGCGCGATGGCAGCAAGCGCCAGCAGCGCGATGACGATGGCTGCCGTGGGAATGAACACCTGCGGAAGAATCCGCTGGCGAACGGGGGGATGTTGCGGAGCCGTGCTCTGCATGGATACCTCCGTGTTGTTGGGTGAAGAAGCCTCCGGCTTGCGCGAGGCCGATCAGAAGTAGAAGCCGATGTTGAAGTTCAGCCGTGAATGCCAGCGGGAAGGTCCTCCCTCGTCGATGCCGATACCATCACCACCGGCAAACCACATGTTGCGGCCAGCGATCCAGTCGACATAGGTGAGCATGATGCCTTTCTGCAGGCTGCAACCGGTCACGTTCTGCCACGAATCACGAAGGCCCGCGCGGTGCCCGACCGGGCGGGTCATGCTGAGGTTGTTATAGCAGGTGATGTCATCCAGCCAGCCCTTCTGGCCGAACGAATAGGCGATGTTGGCGCTTGGCACATCCGCCTGCGCTGCAACCTGGAAGGGGAATTGGAACGCCGACATTGCGATGCGATCTCCGGGCACGTCATACCGGTACCGCGCCCACTGCAACTGCGCGGTCCAACCATCGCGCTGCCACTGTGCATGGAGGGCCGCGCCCTGATGACCGTAGTGACGCCGTGTCTGAGTGTTCTGCACCTTGCCAGCAAACGCTGATGCGCCCAGCAACAGCTCGCCGCCGCCCCAGGCGCGCGCACTCTCCACGCGTGCATGCAGTCGCTGCCGCTCGCGATACGGCAACGCCTCGGTCTGCGCGACATCAAAGGAGTAGCGATCATAGCGAGCCCCGGACCCGTATTCGTCTCCGGAGAACCAGCCGAGATGCCAGGTCGTGCTGCCGGTGCGGTGAATCACTACAAGGCCCGGATCGTAATCATCCTCAATGCCCAAGTAGTAGCCGGAGCCGAACCAGAAGCTCTGCGAAACGGTAGGGAGCAGCCCGAACGGGATCTGCTGGATACCTGCCTTCAGCTGGGTAGCATCGGAGAACTGCCAGCCCGCGTACGCGTGATGCACGGCGTCGAAGCCGTCATACCAGCGGTACTGGGCAGAAAAGGAGAACGGTCCGGTTCCAGCGTCAAGGTCTGCACGCAGCAGTTCAAGCTGCAGGCGGCTGGTCGGCCCGTAGTCGAGCCAGCCATAGTTGAACCTGACGGCGCCTCCTGGATCAAAGTAAGGATCTCTATGGAGGTTATCCTCAGAAGCATCTGCAGCCAGCGAAGTTCCCGCCAACGCGGCAGCGACAATGAAGGGAATTGATCTCACGGTTATGCGCCTTGCCTCCCTGATCTGCTACGGAAAGCGCTTGAGTCTAACGTCGATTCATCCAATGCCTCAAACTGGCGATCTCAAAGAACTCTTGGCGACGCCACAGCAATCACTCACGGCGCGTCTTTAGTCCTCAGGTCCATATGCCACGTGAAAATCATGTGTAGTGAGAGAGTAGCTAACACGATCCACTTTTTAGTAGTCGATCCTGAGATTGAGCGACTCATAGTGGACATGGAGTGACACGCAATGTCATTTGAGAATAGGCTAGGGCCTCGACATCGGGGAAGAGTTCATGACTATTGATATCAGCGGCCTTTCTGCCAAGGAACTTCGCTCACTGATTGCTCAGGCGGAGAAGCAGCAGTCCAAGGTGCTGTCACGCCCTAAGGCCACAGCGATGCGCGCCAAGATCAACAAGTACGTCAAGGATCATGGATACACGATAGAGGAACTCTACGGCGCTTCAGTGATCGTGCCCTCCGAAACCGCCAAGAAGCGAGGTGATCGGAGGCCTGCCAAATCGACAGTGTCCAAGATCGCTCCCAAGTACCGCAATCCTGCAGTGCGCGGCCAGACGTGGTCCGGTCGAGGACGGCAACCGCGATGGATAGCCGAGCTGGTAGCAAGTGGAAAATCACTGAATGACTTCCTGATCAAGTAGTGATAGCGAGGTAGCCGCACACCGGTACCGCAGCAAGTCCTGAGAATCATTAGTCATCAGATCGAACAGGATGCTGGTGCGCGGAATGCCCTGCCAGGTAGGCGATCAAAGATTTCAGCTAGTCGCAGTTGATGTGACAGCGGGCGAACAGCAGGCGCTCCCCCTTGCCTTTGGAGAGTGGGCTCAGGCAGCAATGATTGCAGCATCCACTTCTGGCCGACAGCTGCCCTCCGATCTGGCAGGATCCGCTTCCTAGCGGGGATTCGACGCTGCCCGGTCTCGCCGCGCTCGCAGATCCAGGTCATCATCGAACATTCCAACCGCATGGCGGCGCGCGTAGCCGAACTGGTGCAGCGCCAACGCGACCTGACCCATGCGATTAACCTGCCCAGGCGGCCAGCCGGCGCGAGCCAAGCCCAGCAACATCCCAACCGGCTGCTGGCTGGGCCTGGCAGCAACTGGCACAAGGCCACCAGATCCGAGTAGCTACGGTCCGTCAGCCACCGGCGGCGCTCGACAAACTCGAGGCGGAAGTAGCTCAGATGGCCACCGAACGAGGTCAGTCCCAGTCATAGGAACACCAGAAAGACACGCCACGCACTTTCGCTTTTTGCGGGATGGAGCGTCGGCATGGGGCAGGATCTCCGGTTGTTCTCAAAGGCGGCCAGCCCGGCCCAGCACCCAGATTAGGTCGCCGGGCCTCCCCTGTGCTCGGCCACCAACTCTCCATCTTCCTTCCGGAATGGTCCGGGAAGCTTCGGCAGGATATCCAGCACCAGTTCGGAAGGCCGGCACAGGCGCGTGCCATTATCGGTTTGCACGAAAGGACGATTGATGAGTATTGGGTGCGCCAGCATGGCATCAAGCAACGCGTCGTCGCTCAGTGCCGCATCGCCCAATGCTAGCTCGTCATAAGGAGTGCCCTTCTGCCGGATGGCGTCGCGCACGCTCAAGCCCGCGGCCCTGATGAGGTCGACCAGGCGCGCGCGGCTGGGCGGGTGGGCCAGGTAGTCGATCACTTCCGGCTCGATCCCGGCGAAGCGGATCATCGCCAGAGTGTTGCGCGAGGTGCCGCACTTGGGGTTGTGGTAGATGACCGCGTTCACGCACTTTCCTCCTCGTTAAAAACAGTTTCCACCACCCCTGCAGCGGCCGCCAGCGCCGCCGCCTCGATGGCCCCCTTGCGCTCGCTGTAACGGTCCACCAGGTAGTCGCTGCGCCCACGCACCAGCAGGGTGAACTTGACCAGTTCCTCCATGACGTCCACCACGCGATCGTAGTACGCCGAAGGCTTCATTCGACCTTCGTCGTCGAACTCCTGCCAGGCCTTGGCGACCGAGGACTGGTTGGGGATCGTCACCATCCGCATCCACCGGCCGAGCACACGCAGCGCGTTGACGACGTTGAACGACTGCGAGCCGCCGCAGACCTGCATCACGGCCAGCGTGCGGCCTTGGGTGGGGCGCACGCTGCCCTCTTCCAGTGGCAGCCAGTCGATCTGGTTCTTGAATACCGCGGTAAGGGTGCCATGGCGTTCCGGGCTGACCCACACGTGGCCCTCCGACCACAGCGAGGCCTGGCGCAGCTCCTGCACCTTTGGGTGGGTGGCTGGCACCGAGTCAAGCATCGGCAGCTCGTGTGGATCGAACAGGCGGGTTTCCGCCCCGAGCTTTTCCAGCAGCCGCTGCGCCTCCAGCGCCAGCTTGCGGCTGAACGACTGAGGCCGCAGCGAGCCGTACAGGATCAGGATGCGCGGGCGGTGCGGCCGCGCGGCCGGGTCGTTGAGCTTGGTGGCCGTCGGGATGTCCAAGGCACCTGGGACCACGTTGGGGATCTGCTGCACGGGGTTGTCCTGCGATATCGATTCCATTATTCTAGAATTATGGAACATAACACTGCAACCCACGCTCTTGCTGCCCTGGGCCACGCCACCCGCCTGTCGATCTTCCGCCTGCTGGTACAGGCCGGCAGCGGCGGCAAGCTGGCCGGTGACATTGCCCAGACGCTCTGCTTGCCTGGCGCCACGCTCTCCTTCCACCTGAAGGAACTGCTGGCTGCGGGACTGATCAGCGCCGAGCAACGTGGCCGGACCATCTGCTACCGGGCCGAGTTCGTGGCAATGAACGAGCTGGTGGCCTACCTCACTGAAAACTGCTGTGCCGACGAACAGGCCTGTGAACGCCCCGCAGGCTGCTGACCAACCCACCTTAGAGATCGCTCAGATGACCCGTCGCGTCCTGTTCTTGTGTACCGGTAATTCCGCTCGCAGTGTGTTGGCCGAATCGACCCTGAAAAAGTGGGGCCAAGACCGCTACGAGTCCTTCAGCGCCGGCAGCCAGCCGGCCGGCCGTGTCAACCCGTTTGCCATTGCTCAGTTGCAGCGCGAGGGTTTCCCGGTGGACGGCCTTCGCAGCAAGTCGTGGGACGAGTTCGCCGAAGCGGATGCCGCGCCGATGGATCTGATCGTCACCGTTTGCGACAGCGCGGCGGTCGAGGCATGCCCGGTAGTGTTCGGCGACTTTGTACGGGTGCACTGGGGCCTGTTCGATCCGGCCGGCGTTGAAGGCTCGGACGGAGAGAAAGCCGAAGCCTTCGATCGCGCGCACCAGATCATCAAGGCGCGCCTGAGGGCCTTCCTGGAGATCTCCGACAGCGCCTGGGATGACTGCGAGGCCCTCAAGGCCCGGCTCGACCCGATCGCACAGATCAACTGACCGTCCTTCCGGAAATCCCCATGACCACTGATACCTCCCGCCTGTCCTTCCTGGACCGGTATCTCACGCTCTGGATCTTCGCCGCCATGGCGCTCGGCGTTGGTATGGGGGCGTTGTTCGAGGGTGTGCCCAGCGCGTTGAACAGCCTCTCCATAGGGTCGACCAACATCCCGATCGCGATTGGTCTGATCCTGATGATGTATCCGCCGCTGGCCAAAGTGAAGTACGAGGAACTGCCGCGGGTCTTCGCCGACAAACGGGTACTGATGCTCTCGCTGCTGCAGAACTGGATCGTCGGTCCGTTCCTGATGTTCGGCCTGGCCGTGCTGTTCCTGCGCGATTACCCCGAGTACATGACCGGCCTGATCCTGATCGGGCTGGCACGCTGCATCGCCATGGTGCTGGTCTGGAATCAGCTTGCCCGCGGTGACGGCCAGTACGTCGCTGGGCTGGTGGCATTCAACTCGATCTTCCAGATTGCGCTGTTCAGCGTCTACGCGTGGTTCTTCCTGTCCTGGTTGCCGCCGGTGTTCGGTCTGCAGGGCAGCGTCATCGATGTCAGTTTCTGGACCATCGCCGAGGCTGTTCTGATCTACCTTGGTATCCCGTTCCTGGCGGGCTTCCTCACCCGCCGATGGTTGAAGGCGCGCAAGGGCGTGCAATGGTATGAAGAGACGTTCCTGCCCGCCATCAGCCCGGTAACCCTCGCCGCACTGCTGTTTACCATCGTGGCGATGTTCAGCCTGAAGGGAGGCGATGTGCTGAGGATTCCGATGGACGCGGTACGCATCGCGATCCCGCTGACGTTGTACTTCATCATCCAGTTCGTCATCAGCTTCTTCATGGGCAAGCTGATCGCCAAAGACTACCCCCGCACCACCGCGATCGCGTTCACCGCAGCAGGCAACAACTTCGAACTGGCCATCGCCGTGGCGATCGCGGCGTTCGGGCTGGCTTCCCCGGTAGCCTTCGCGGCTGTTATCGGCCCGCTGGTGGAAGTGCCCGTGCTGATTCTGCTGGTCCACGTCGCCCTGCGCCTGGGCAAAAGCTACTTTCCTGCCGATTCACGGAGCCGCTGAACCGCCTAGGTGCTGCAGCATGAGGAAGTCCCGATGGACAGCGTCGATGTCGTGGTGATCGGAGGTGGCCAGGCGGGTCTTTCGGCTGGCTACTTCCTGCGTCGCAGCGGGCTGTCCTATGTGATTCTTGATGCCGAAACGTCACCTGGCGGGGCGTGGCAGCACGCGTGGAAATCCCTGCATCTGTTCTCGCCGGCAGGCTGGAGCTCGATTCCCGGTTGGCCGATGCCTGCTACCCGGGAACCGTGCCCGTCGCAGGCGGAAGTGCTCGACTACCTCGCGCGCTACGAGCATAAGTATGCGCTGCCTGTCATCCGTCCCGTGCAGGTAAAACGCATCAGCCGCTCGGGGAGCCGGCTGCGGGTGGAAGCAGATGACGGCCGGCAGTGGCAGACACGTGCAGTGATCAGCGCCACGGGTACGTGGCGGCATCCCTGCACGCCCGGATATGAAGGTCTGAACGCTTTCGGCGGCGTGCAGCTGCACTCGGCCCACTACAGCCATCCCGAACCCTTCGCCGGAATGCGCGTGGCCATCATCGGCAGCGGCAACTCAGGCGCACAGATTCTGGCCGAGGTCTCCAAGGTGGCCAAGACCACGTGGATCACCCAGTGGGAGCCAGCCTTCCTGGCCGACGATGTCGACGGGCGCGTTCTGTTCGCACGCGCAACCGAGAACTGGAGGGCTCAGCAGGAAGGACGCGAGCCGGATGTTCCGCGGGATGGTTTTGGCGACATCGTGATGGTGCCGCCGGTGGTGGACGCACGGCGCCGCGGTGTACTGGTCTCCATGCCGCCACCCGTCCGTTTCACCGCCACCGGCATGCAGTGGGCAGATGGCAGCGAACGCAACTTCGACGCGGTGATCTGGTGCACCGGCTTCCGGCCGGCATTGTCGCACCTGGAAGGACTGGGCATTGTCAACGCTCGTGGTCGGATCGACGTGGATGACACCCAGGTTCGGTCGGTCGCAGCGCCATCGGTTTGGCTGCTTGGCTATGGCGACTGGAATGGCGCAGCATCGGCCACGCTGATCGGGGTGACCCGATACGCGCGCGAGGCAGTAAGGCAGATCAGCGACTACATCGGGGAGGCTTCTCCGGTGTTATCTGGCGCGTGAGCCTCGGCGCCATTGCCCAGCGCCCGCACCTGCGATTGCAGGGCCATGCGGTCCAGCGCTTCAGGCTTAAGCGCCAACAGCAATCCGAGACGGTGCTGGAGCTGGTGAAGCGTGCTCAGGAACGCCTTATGGACCTGATCAGCACTGCCCTGCACTGCGGCCGGGTCGGGGATGCCCCAGTGGGCGGTAGCCGGGTGGCCTGGCCACACGGGACACGCTTCACCCGCGGCACGATCGCACACCGTTACGATGAGATCCATCTGCGGTGCTTCCGGACCTGCGAATGCATCCCACGGCTTGCTCGACAGCCCGGCAACGTCGAAGCCAATCTCGGCGAGCACCTGCAGGGCCACCGGATGAACTACGCCCTTGGGATGACTGCCCGCACTGTAAGCGCGGATACGGTCACGCCCTAAATGGCTGGCCAGTGCTTCGGCAAGAATGCTGCGCGCCGAGTTGCCTGTGCAAAGGAACAGAACATTCAGGGGACGCATGTCATCGCAACCATTTATCTAGAATAATCGAAGTATTGCCTTGCCATATGTCAACTCGATGACTGCCGAAAAGGAAGCGGGCACCCCTCGGTGCCCGCTTTGCTCATCTGTTCAATGACCCGACGACCGTGTGGCGCCTGGCGTACGATGCTTTCCCAAGCGGTCTACCAAGGTCTCACTTGCATCGTTGAGACCGAACACCTCAACGGTCGCGCCGTGCTCGCGCAGCTTCATCACTACCCGGTCGAGCGCATCAACGGCGGTCAGGTCCCAGAAGTGTGCGTCCTTCAGATCGATGATGACCTCCTTGGGGACATCCAGATAGTTGAAGCTACTCACGAACTGTCCGGAAGACGCAAAGAACACCTGCCCCTTCACAACGTAGACGCGCGAGTCGGTCTCGACCTGGGTGTCGTCGATGATCAGCATCTTGCCGACCTTGCGGGTGAAGAACACCGCCGACAGGATCACGCCTGTCAACACGCCTTTGGCGAGGTCGTGGGTAGCCACGGTCACGATGACCGTGCCAATCATCACGACCGAAGAGCTCTTGGGATGAATGGCCAGCTCGCGCAGCGAGCGCCAGCTGAAGGTGCCGATGCTGACCATGATCATCACCGCGACCAGTGCGGCCATTGGAATCTGACTCACCAGGTTTGACCCATAAACAACCAGAAGGAGCAAAACCACGCCGGCCACAAGGCACGAGAGACGGCCCCGGCCACCGGAAGTGAAGTTGATCACCGACTGGCCGATCATTGCACAGCCTGCCATGCCCCCAAAGAAGCCCGTTACGGTGTTAGCCAAGCCTTGGCCCGCACATTCGCGATTCTTCTGGCTCGGGGTAACGGTCATGTCTTCGACGATCTGCGCGGTCATCAGCGATTCCAACAAGCCAACGACCGCCAAAGTCGCCGAAACCGGCAGCAGGATCTGGAGCGTTTCCCAGGTGAATGGCACATCCGGAATCAGGAACGACGGCAGGCTGTCAGGCAGCGCCCCCATGTCGCCTACGGTGCGTACCTGGAAGCCGAAATACATGGAAGCGGCCGTGAGAACCACGATCGCCACCAATGCCGAAGGAACGGCTTTGGTCAGCAGCGGCAGCAGGTAGATGATTGCCAGACCCACAGCACAGATCGCATACACCATCCACGGCATGCCGATGAGCTCGGGAAGCTGCGCCATGAAAATGAGAATCGCCAGTGCATTCACAAATCCGGTCACCACCGAGCGCGACACAAAGCGCATCAGCGAGCCCAACCGCAGGGCGCCGGCCAGCATCTGCAGGACGCCGGCCAGGATGGTGGCGGCAAACAGATACTGAATGCCGTGCTCGCGCACCAGCGTGACCATCACCAACGCCATGGCGCCGGTCGCAGCCGAGATCATGCCAGGGCGGCCACCGGCGATGGCGGTGATGACGGCGATGCAGAACGAGGCATACAAACCTACCTTTGGGTCGACGCCGGCGATGATGGAAAACGCGATTGCCTCAGGAATCAGGGCTAGCGCAACGACAATGCCCGACAGCAGGTCACCACGGATGTTACCGAGCCATTGCTGGCGCAGGGGATAAATTGCAGACATAGAAAATGATCTCCGCGCACAGCCGTGCGCGCCAAACGAAAGAAACAGGCACCCTTCCAGACCTATGTGTCTGGGTCGCTTCTTCAATCAAGCGTCAGGGTGGAGTCATCGCTAGCCGATCCGTTGGGTATTTGACGGTATATTGTAGACTTGCATAGCGCCTGAGGGGAAATCCGGCCGGCATCGCGGTCGCCTCGGTGCATTCTCAAGGGTAGCTTCCCAGATCCCAAGATCATTTCGCAGGCGAAGTCGACAAGCTGGTAGGCAGTTGATCAGATTGAATTGAGCTCTGGCCGAATCGCCAAAGAAGAGGTTGACATTCGCCGCGGGGCCTATGTCCGCTATCGGCCAGGAGAGCGGACATTCAACTCTGGAATTAAGCCGACCCGCGCAGCGGGGGCGGCTTGAATGAACTGCTAGGCCTTTTCTTCGTTTGGGTGAGGCGAAAGGCCCCACCCAGCGAACTTGATGACGCGTTTGGTAACGCGACGTCCTTCGCCTGAAGCTCCAAGGGTGATTCCAGATTCATCTCCCTTAACGCCAAGGGATCCCTTTCCTTGCCCATCATAGAACTCTTCTATCTCGACTGATTCTGAGAAATAGATTCGTTGGGATATGGCGAGCTCTTGCGCGACCCGGGCCTGATGGGCTTGGAATTCCATATTAATTCTTTGTTTCTTTGCCTCATCTTCGAGGGACGTGATTCCTTTATTCTCGGCCTCCTTCAAGTCCTCCTGAGATTTTCCGAGTGCAGCCACTATGCCAGCAATAGCAAGGCCGGCCGCACCCGCCATACCTACGGGCGTGAACGCAACAGCTCCCGCTGCGATTGCTGCGGCAGCTGATCCGGCTGCTGCATACGAATTCTTAGTCATTACTTCCCCATTTGATGTCGACAAACATGCTCAAAAAGCCTAACTACCTAATAGACAGACTTGTGGGTCCGGCTATACGGCTTATCCACAAAGCACCGTATGGTGGCTTTCCCCTTGATACAGTTCGATCTTAGGGCGGCGAGGCCCGGCTAACAAGCCAGCGTATAACCGGACCCAGCGGTAGGCTCGGCGGCGGCACCCATGGCCGCTTTGGGTCGCACGACCCCATACGGCCAGAAGCAGACATCCACCCTGCCCTGATGAATCTTCCTAGTCCATGGGTGAGCTTTGCCTATTGCGGTCTTCTTCCCTTACGGCCAGGGCTGAACTCAGAATTCGGCCCCTATCGCAATTGAACCTAAATCTCTCCTAGATCCTTGAGCACGGCTTGCCCCTTCTGCAGGAACCCAACCAGCAACCGACCTCCTGCCACCTTCCGGCCGAATTGCTCATCGAGGTAGCTGGCCTGCAGACGTGCATGGGCTAACCCCAGTCTCCTTCTTACCTCACCGCCTCGATATGCCAGCCCTTGTTCAAGAGCGCTGTTCGCAATCCCGGCGGAACTCGGTCTTCGTTTGCCGCTAGGCACAGCAACGTAGTTGGACGGGACATCGCAACGTAGAGATTCCGCATTTGGGCCTGCTGTGTCTTTGGGAGCTTGTCGAGCTTCTTCGAGGCAATCCCGGCGATGTATTCAAGCCCTAGCGCGACGTCAAATTTTCTGCTGGTGCCTCCGTAGGACTCCATCACCAGAGATGCGGAGTGCGTCTCGCCCTTCATTCCGGCTGTCGTGCCCAGTCCAAATTCAAGACTCCGTCCCAAGTGGGAGACCTGACACTTCGTAGAGACGATCGGGCTCGTCGTTCCTTGCGGCCCTGGCTCATCAAATGCGCTCAGGGCTGAGAACTCATCAAACTCGAGTCCATCCGGGAGGTACGACTTGAGTCCCTCATACACAAACTGGATGGTCGAATCGCGCTGGCCCACGATACAGAGTTGCTCGCCAGAAATCGCCAGTTGACGGGTAAGACGTTCAATCGGCATTGATGCCCCGAACTCTCTTGCGGCCCGCGGCAGCGCACGTGCATCTCGAACGCCCTCCACCAGAGGCGCACCTGCCGCGCGGAGCACCAGTAGCAGAGCTCTCCGGACGTCGGAAACACGCGAGTTGAGCGATGCTTCCAGCAGGGTCTTCTTTGCATCCCCGACGAGCCCCCAGAAGCGCTCAGAACGCATGCTGGTGATTTGCTGGCCTTCACCATAGGCCGGCCAATAATCCACAAGGTGACGTCCAGCCGCAACCCTGCCTTCTCCCGACTTTCGAGTACACATTGCCTTCACCACCCGTGTCGCAGCGTCTTCCTCGGTCAAGCGTTCGATGACTAGGCGGCCATAGTGCGGAACCACCTTGGCTACATCTGCCGTGCAGTACAGGAGTAGGACCGGCGCGTGGGAGCCAGTTCCCTCTCCAACAACGGCATTGCCGCTAAGGCGCACGCTACCCACCGCACTTGCGATGGCCGGACCAAACCGCTTACTGGTGCTGATGCAACCGTAACCGCCCCGCGGGAACGTGAGAAGGTCAGCGTTCTCCTCGTCTGAGAGAATCTTCTGGTCTACATCTCCGAACCTTTGCATCACCGACTTTCCATCGAAGATGCGATTTAGGAAAGACTCCTGGTCCCAGGACGTGTCCTGCATCTCGTCTATAAACACCATCGGGAACCGCCGGTGAACGACATCCACGAGATGCGGACAGGTCTTGAGCGCGCGGTCGGCATACGCGAACATGTCCCGATGCCGAAAGATGCCGTCCTTAGTCAGCATCTTCTTAAGTGCCATTAGCGACTTGTATGATGCCGTGTGCGTGCCGGGCAGTGTTCCGCTCTCAACTTGCACCTGCAGATCCGCCGTCCGATAGAACAAGGAATTGACGATGCCGTCGCCATTGTTCTGGTTCTCCAGATACACGCGAAGGCCCGAGAACATGCCGAGCTGAAGAAGCGACTTAGCCTTATCGGCGAAGACGACGTCGTCGATGACATCGACCTTCTGGCCCAGGCTTCGCAACATAGGCATCGCGAAGAACTGGTTGACAAAGGCATGGATGGTGCCAACGAAATGGGGATAGCTTAGGAGCTGCGCGCCCTCAGTGCTCCCCGCCAGGCGCTGCGCAATCTCGTCCCGAGCCACGTTGGTGTGGCTGAGAACACAGATGCCGCGTCGCGCATGTGGCCACTTTCTGGCCAGCAAAAGCAGCTTGGCCGCGAGCAATGAAGTCTTCCCGCTGCCCGGAACCGCATTGAAGTCACGCGAACCGTTCTCTAGTAGCGCGCTCCGGCGTTCTACGTCATCGAAGTTCAGGTCCTTGGCTAAGGTCGCGAGGTCAGCTAGGTCTACCGACTCAAGGCTGACCGCGCTCACGCTCCATTCTCCTGCGTGCTACCAGGCGACGCGCTTGGCGGATCGACTGGGGACACCACGATCGGGATGGCCGACGGAACTGAAGGGAATGCTGCGGGCACCGGGGGCAGTGCGGAGCTCGGGACTGCCGCTGCAGCTCCAGGCACGGTGAGCGCGGTTGGTACTGCCGCTCCTGGGTCAGCCGTCGCTGCAGGCTTCGCGGCTGGAGCGATAGTCAAGTGGGAGAGTGCTGCCTGCAGATAAGGAGGCAAAGCCTTGAACAGGTCTTCGCCTGTTCCATACTTTCCCGTGCAGACTAGTTGGGCTGCGTACTGGGCGGCGATGGCCTTCGATGCGTCCTTCTCTTGGAGCGGCTTGTAAATGATCGCTGCCAGCTCCTCCTCGGTGTGCCCGGCACCTTCCAGCGATGTCCAGCTCAACTCAGCTTCAACCAACGTCGCTGTCTCATCGGTTTCTGTAAGGCGTTCATCGCGAGACTTTGCCTTGGCTGCCAGCGAAATCGCCATGTGCATCAGCTTCGCACAGCCATGTAACGCTAGGTCGAACTCAAGCGTCCAGCGGTCTGACACACACACGATAGTCTTGCCGCCTTCAGCTCGTTCTTTCTTCCTCTGCACAGCTGCAGCCATCTCCAGTGCCGAGTAGTCGGAATCGAAGCGCTTCCCCTTGGCGGGTTTGGCGACATATGTCTTTGCGACGTCGGGAACGATGTCCCGGTCTGTCAGGCAGACCACAGGGATCGGAATTTCCGGACCGTCTCCCTCGCGCTGAAGGATACGAGCGTAGTGATACAGGCCCGTGTGTCCGACATTGACCATCGACACACCATGTTTTGAGAATGACCGCCCGCACATCTCAGCGATAGCGGGAACCAAGATGGCTTCGGCGGGCCCCTCAACCATCATGACGCCACGGGCGAAGAATAAGTTCGCCTTGGTTGCGTCGATGAAGCGGCGTAGGAACGAGTAATCGGTGCGGTTGAGCTTTGTCTTTCCGGCGGCCAGCGGAAAGGTATGAGCCTTGTGCACCAGCGTCATGTCTTCGATGCGTGCGGTCGAGACCAGCGAAGGGCTATGGGTCGTCATGATGACCTGCACGCGCTTCTCCGCCTGCTCCTCACTGGAATGCTCCTTCAGCAGATCCATCACGCGTTCCTGCAATTGTGGATGGAGGTGAGCCTCGGGCTCTTCGACGAGAAGCAGGGCAAGCTCCTCGCCGCCCCGAAGCAGTACCAGCTCGGTGGCCATGAACAGCGCGTTGTTGTAACCAAGGCCTCGCGCACAGCGTTCGTCCGGATGGATGTGCGCACCGGGCAACAACGACAGCTCAAACCTTTCAAGAATTGGCGTCAGCGACAGGTCGGGAGCGATGCGGATGCGCGACTGAAGCTTCTCACCCGAGAACGCGAACTGGCCGAGGTAGTTGTCGTTGATGTCCTTCTCTACGCCCTTGACGACCTCATGCTCACCCAGGTGGTGCTGCGCAAACGCCATCAAGCCGACCAAGCGCTCAGGAACGTCCTTTGGCGAGGCCTTGTCGAAGTCGTTCATCTCTTGGCCTGAGATGTCGTTGTGAGCGCCAAGAATCTGCGAAAGACGTGATTGGCGGCCTGGTCGCAGCTCCGCTTCGGCGTCACGCAGTGGTCTCAGATAGGTCGCGCGTACAAGCTCCCTGACTGCGTAGCCGACCTCCGGTCCGGTTCCAGCAGCGCCCGTTCGAATGACGGTTTCGACGCGCGCTCGCTTCGTCGCTTGTGGCGGGTGGTAGCGCGCCTCGAGATGGAGGATGAGCGAGCAGGTTCCGTCCACACCGAGGGTGAGCCATTCGAGGACCGATGCCTCTTGATCTGGGCTTAATCCACACAGCGTAGCCTCGATGCTGAGCGTTTGAGCACGGCTCTTGCCTTCGATGTGGAAGTCCTGCTCGAAGAGCCTGACGGGCTCATAGCTTGTTGTCAGTAACACCTGCCGGATGGCATCTACGATGCCGGTCTTGCCCGCATCGTTCTCGCCGACAAGAATATTGAGCCCGGGATTGAGCTCCCAATCCAGTTTAGGCGCAGTTGTGCCGTCCCCAAACGCGCGATAGTTACGCGCCCGGATGTGCTTCAGATACATGCTTTCCCCCCAATTGTTCGACGGCATCACCTACGAATATTTGCAGGCTCAATACCGACTTCAGTTCTCGCTTGCCGCTTAATATCAGCCATTTAAATCGCTGTTTGAAGGACTCTGTATAGCCGCCCCCTGAACATTGAAATCAACCAAGCGAACTTCCGCCTTTAGCCGAAGAAGCCAGTAACACACATAGATAATACGCGAAACAAATATGGGTCTTCGCGGATCAGTGGGTGCAATCGGGCACAGGGAGGATGCGAAGCGCATAACGCCACTGGGTCACATCGAGTTCCTGGGCAGCGTCATGGGCACGGAGAAGCTCGATTTCAGCTTCTGCGCGCTCGGTGCGTCCGCGCCAGGCCCTGCTGGCTGCCTCATTCTCCGCCAGCTCCTGGCGGAGCTGGCCAAGAGGGCGTCGTGATCGGTGTTGTCTGCCAGGACGGGGCTTACAGCTTCCATGGACTTCCTTGTAGCAATGGGCGATTTACCCATTGTTCCAGTGGAAGCACCGCGACAAAGTTGCTAGCCCGGCGAGATAGCCCCGGAGTTAGCCATCAGGACTCGAGTAGTTCTTGAGGATCGGCGAATTCATCCGGATCACTGACCAGGCCGAACAGCAGGTTGCACAGCTCGTAGAAATCGATCTGGTGCACCCACAGGCGGCGGTAGTTCAACGTCGGCTTGCTGCGTTCGGCCTGGTAGCTGCGCTTCACCGCGTCGAGCGCGATGCGCAGCTGGTCCTCGGAAGCGGTTGGGACATCGATGTCCAGGGAGGACAACAGGAACCAGCGCCGGTCGGGGCTGTACATCGACGGCAGGGGCCGGCCGCCCAGGTCGGGTGACAGGCTGCGCACATTGGCAAAAGAGGCCTGCACGGCGTACTTGTCCCAGTCGAAGGATTCCCCTTCCTCCGGCGGTGCCGGCGGGGCCTGCTCGTAGACTTCGGCGCGGACGAACAGGCGTCGCGGCTCCGGTGGTACTGCTCGCTGCGTCCCGGTCTTCCGGAAGCCATTGGCCTCCAGGACGGCGCGTACCATCGACCCGATGGCCCGGCGTGCGCGGTCGGCCGTCTTGCCCGCCTCCGGGTCGGTCTCGGCCAGTTCGTCGATCGGCGCCAGGATGGGGGCGAGCAGATGGGTGATGCTGGCCACCGCCGGCAAGCCACGCAGGGAGAACGCTGCCATCTGGCGGTACACCGGTTCGGAGTTGATCAGCTGCCACAATCGGCCCTGATTCCAGGTCACGAAGTCGCCGAAGTGCGGCGAGCTCTCCTGGAAGGACTCAGCGTCGACGGGGCGGAACGAGTTCACGCGGGGGTGTGCCTGCATAGCCGTTATTCTTATGTGTGCATATGGCACGTACGTTATCAGCACAAAAGGTGCTCGGCAAGGCGGAATCCATAAGCCCGCGCTGGCCGCTTGCAAATTAGGCGTATATCCCTAATAGTCGGGCCGTTCGCCCATTCGTTAGGTGCATACGTCTAATGCAAACGCTCACGGAACTAGGGTTGGCCGTCGCCAATCGCCGGCGCGCCCTGCGCATGACCCAGGCCGATGTGGCCGCGCAAGCGGGTGTGTCGTCGGACACGCTGTCTCGGTTCGAGCTGGGGAGGGTCTCCGAGTTCGGATCCCGAAAGCTGCTTGCTGTCCTGTCCGCCCTGGGCATGGAGCTGGAGTTCAAGGAAGAGGGGGCCGCCGGCAACCTCGATGAGCTCCGGAAAGAGCACATGGCGCCGCGCCGATGAAACTGTCCGTCTATGTGCACGGGCGTGAGGTCGCCTCGCTGGAGGATCTGAACAGTTTCACGAGCCGGCTCAGTTACCACGATGACGTGGAGCAAGACGACTTCGTGTCGCTCACCATGCCGGTGCGGCGGGAGCCGTGGGACTGGGACGACCAGCTGCACCCGATCTTCCAGATGAACCTGCCCGAGGGCTACTTGCTGCAGGTGCTGCAGGAGCAGTTCGGCCCCCACATCGGCGGCAGCCCAATGAACCTGCTGTCGGTGGTCGGCAGGAACATGATCGGGCGCATCCAGATCGCGCCCCCTGGCGCCGCGCTCAATGAGCCGGCCAAACCGGTTGACGTGGCCGCGCTCCTGCAGGGCGACAACTCCGCCGAAGCCTTCGCAGAACTGGTGCGCGAGCATGCCACCAGCGGCGTTTCTGGCGTCGTCCCCAAGTTCCTGGACACGGAGAAGCTGACCGGCCTGGGCAACCACAAGAAGGGAACGCTGTTCACCCACCGGCACATCATCAAGGGCTCATCCCCGCACCTGCCGTTCGTGTCCCTCAACGAGCACCTGTCGATGCAGGTGGCGGCGAAGGTGCTGCCCACGGCCAAGACTGAAATCTCGCGAGATGGACAGGCGCTGGTCGTGGATCGCTTCGACGTGGATGACGACGGCCAGCCCCTATGGGGCATGGAGGACTTCTGCGCGCTGCTCGGCATGCGGCCGGCGAACAAGTACGAAACCACGTGGGAGCGGATCGCCAGGGCTGTTCGCGATCATGTTCCTGCCGATCGCAGGATGAGGGCGTACCGACATCTCGCCACGGTTGTTCTGTTGACTTATGCGCTCAGGAATGCCGACTGCCATGCGAAGAACGTGGCGCTTCGGTACACATCCCGCCGCGACGTTGAGGCTACGCCTGTCTACGACATGCTCACCACGGCAGCCTATGGCCAATACGCCAAGAACCCGCCAGGCATCAGCTTGGGTGGTCGAAAGACTTGGGATCCGGGCCGGACCCTGCAGCAGTCGATCGTGTCGGTATTCGGGGTGCCCGCGCGCGATCAAACCCTGATCGTGGAGCAGATTGGCCAGGCAATCTCCGAGGTCGCACCGGCGGTGCGTGAAGCAGTCAATGAGCATCCGGGCTTCCGCGAAATCGGCAAGAGGATGCTCCTGGCGTGGCAGGATGGCCTGGGCATGCTGCGAAACAAGCGCACGTACAACCTGGGGGAGCTGGACCTTGGCGAGTCGTTCCGTGGCCTGTCCGACCCTGAGCCGGTGAACTCCCAGCGGGCTGTGATTGGCCGATCTGAACTTGCTGATTCGGATCCGATGGGCTGAGCAGTAATGGGGCCGGCCTGCCGGCCCCGATCCGAACATTTAGACCGGCGGCGCCATCATCTGGCGGAAGTGCGTGGGCTACACCGACGAGGGATCTACATCGGACAGCAGCGGATCGACACACCTGGTCGCTCAGCCACCTCAGCTACCGGTCGGCCGTACTCGACAATCTGCCGTACCGCCTCGATCTTGAACTCATCCGTGTAACGCTTCGTGCTCATAACCACCTCCGCCTAAGCCATAGTTTATGGCTGCGAGGTGTCTACGAAATCCTGGGCGATTCACCGCCGCAGGCATGGGTTCAGACATCGCACTAGTGCGGCCCGGGCGCCGGCTGCGCATTTTCCAACATGATACCGGCACTTGGTGGTAGACCGAAGTCACTCAGCCTTCTAGGCGTCCACGCGATCCAGGGTTCTAACCCGAAATCACGGACGGTTGCAAAAGGGTTGAGAACTTCTGGTCTTGCCTGGCGATCAACCCCGACCGGAACCCCAGATCATCGTTCTCCGATGAATGGCCCATGCAGACGTCGCGGGCTTCGTTACTCTCACGGTCCTGCCAGTCCTGGTCAGTCCTTGTCAGTCCTTGTGGCAGGAGGTGGTCAAATGCTGGCTATCACCATTTGCTTCAGGCGCAGTATCCCTGCCCAACCACTGGCCTACCAACCCCTCCCCATAGTGAAGGCAGCGGTCCGCATGCGGACGCCAAGCTGAAGGCATTCATCCGAGTGCGAATACCTCGAGTCAGGGCATTTACAAACAGCCAGCCAGTTGGGCATTGCCACCAAATGAACTGGGCAGCGACACCAAGTGAACTGGACACCGCCACCAGCTTGTTAGGCACCTGCGGGTACCGATGAGATTGATCGCCTGGACCAGCAGAAGATGATCACGCGACCGAGCCTGGTGACCAGCATCGTTGCTCGATCAGAACCATCATTCCCATAGGTCGCCGAGAACTTTGATCAGATCAACGCCCCCCGACAGCGCCGCCAAACGAACTCGACACCGCCGCCAGCCAGTTGGACACCTGACATGGCACCGATGCCCCCTTTCGGCCAGTAGCGGACGTTCAACGCCCGGGTTCAGGAGTGTCCCAGCCATAGGCGGGGAAGTCCTACTGGAACCACTTGTTGGGTCTCAATTTGAGCCCTCTAGTTTGGTCAGGCGGCAGGCCATCTCGTCACGAACCTCAGTCTCCGAGTGAGCTGAGAGTGCCTTTAGCGCCTCAATGGCTTCTGGAGTACCGATGTCGAAGAGTGCGTGGCTGAACCATTTTGCCACCACGCCGGAACGCTGGTTTCGGTCATCCCGACGTCCACCCACGAATGAAGGCTTCCTGTTCCCGTGTCTCTACGGCACCTGGGCGCGCCAGTCGGATCATTCGTATAGCGTCTTCGCCATCTTGGGTGGTTCCGGTGTCCAAGAGCAACATTGAGGCGACGGTACCAGCGCGACCTAGTCCACCTTTGCAATGGACGACGACCTTCCGACCAGCACGTAGCTCCCGCGACAACAAGGGTCCTAGCGCCTTCCATCGGTCCAGCAAGCGTGCGTCCGGCGCAGCCCCATCGGTGATTGGCAAGCCATGCCAGATGAGTCCATGGGCAGCGGCGCGTTCAGGCAGCGACGTGATCCGAAGCTCCTCGAACTCCCAGGGCTCGATCAACGTGATGAGGTGGTCCGCTCCCCAGGTGCGGATCGCGGCAAGGTCTATGTCGATATCCCTGGCCCAGGCGCCGGTCATCGCCGATTCCTGGAATTTTCCCGGCGCAAAGGTGACTCCTATCGCACCGCCTTGCGTACCTACGGCCAGCTCCGCAATGCGGATGGGGTCCGAAACACTTGTCCTGACCACACGGGTCTCCTGCGTCCAGAGTGGGAGCAAGTTTAGTAGGAATGAACCCCACTCTCGACGAGGTTTTGCTGTGGATGCCAGCGCTCATGGGAATTGATGAAGCGCGCAAGCGAGGCGCCTCCCGAAGAATCAAACACTTGAGATTAGCTGCGTACCAGTAGGCTCACGCCTGCGCATCTGGCCGCGCGTACCAGTAGGCTCACGATGTAGACACGAAATAGTTTTGAGAGCAATGTCAGCGCCGACGAAACCGCCGAATGGTCGAGGCCAATCCTGATATGCACATGACGACAACCGATAACCCACGTGGCTAGCCCGATATCATGAGCCAGCCGTTCGTGAGGAACGCCCCTGGTCTTGCAGGGCCAGCCTTGCAGGCATTCGTTCAAATTGTCAACGCTTGGTCCCTGACAGAACTGGAGCAATCGGCGATTCTGGGGCAACCTGTGGAGGCCGCCTTCGCTGTATTGAAGACGGGCGTTGTGGATGATATTTGGCCCGAGACCCTTGAACGGGTGAGCTACCTGATTGGCATATACCGCGCGCTACGCACCATCTTTCCCAATCAGCAGCAAGCTGACGGCTGGGTCCGCCGCCCCAATACGGCTGCTCCGTTCAGTGGAGATAATGCGCTAGCGCTTATGTGCAGTGGTCGGCTCAGTGACCTCGCGACGGTGCGACAATACCTGGAAGCTGAGGTATTGGTCGAGCCCTAGCGTGCAATTGCTTTCTCGCGACCTACTGCAAACTGATGCTCGCCGGCTCCAAGTCACGAGGTACTGGTTGCTCAGCCGTCGATATTGCTGCAGTCTGACTGCGGCTGGCTAGTTTGAGCATGAGCCTCAGAGCTTAAAGTGCCGACCAGAGATCACTTGAGCAAAGTAAATTGAGGCCAAGTCCGCGTCGTTCACGTTCATAGGACGACTTGCCATCGCGGTAGCGGCAGCTGTAGCGATCAGCTTGGTTTTTCTGCCCATAAGGGCATCGCGCCAATTCCGATGCAGCTGTTGGGGATTGGACTCCAAATCGCTGTGCTACTCAAAACCGGGGGGACGTCGCGTCGGCTGCAATCGACCCAAAGTGGACACTGGACGCCCGTTCAAATGTCCTCAGTTCGGAGCGGGATATCGCCAAGCTGGCTCGGTCCCTAGCTCCTCGCCTTTCATGAAGAGCCTGGGGTCACCCAGCAAAGGCAAAGGCATTCTCGAAGCGTAGTCGGCGGTCTCATCCATGGTCCACGCCTTGGTTTCGGCAGTGTGCGTCAATAGATAGTGCGTGGTTATGGCTCCAATGTTGGAATCAAAGCGGAAGCCAGTGATTTGTTCTTGGATCCGCTTCCTGCGCAAGTCGGCGGCGTTTGCGTCGCGTTCGGCATCAGCCACGATGTGCGCTGCACCGAGTGCACAGCCCTCAAGCTGCCGGTCGATCTCCGCAAGCTTGGATCGAACATGGCGGGCGCGGGCCTCAATTGATTCGGGGCTTTCCGTGTCCCAGCTGCAAAGCGCTACTGCTTCGAATCTGTCCAAGTAGCGCGGGTCCAGGTCATGGGAAGTTCCTCGGACGCCCATCAGGACCCGCTGCGATGGAACGACTGTCTGAGTGAACAGACGGAAGAGCTTGGGACCGACCAGTAGCGAGGAATCAGCCGTGTCTTCACTTAAAGCCTGGTGGTCGCCCTGCACGATTCTTCCGCGGGCAAATGAATCTTCCCACGCGTAGTCGATCGGATTTTCACCCAAGGCACACTCCATGTGCTCCATAAGGTAGCTAGCAGGAACAGAATCCAGTGGCGCGAGGAACGTGACATCCAGGTGCACAAAGGAATTTCTAGCTGCGACTAGGTCGCACACCAGTGCGAACATGCCTCGGACTTTCGTGGTTTCTGAAAGTTCGTACTGGCCGGGACGTAGACGTTTGCACTCGATTTTGGCATTACCTCGATCAGAGAGCAGCTCGATATCCGGAGTCCTTCGGTCCGATTCGGGGATGAACCTCAGACGGTACCCCTCCAGCAAATAACGAGCGGCGGTGGTCAGTTCAAGCAGGCCGCCTTCGGGATGGTCATTTCGAGGGTTCAGGAACTCCCTTGCACGGGCCTCGGCGCCTTCAACCCGATGCAGTTGGGGAAGGGTGCCACCGATGAGCTTCAAAAACGGGATTGTCCGCGAAGCGAGGCGCGCGTCGAAGAAGCGCCGATCGCGGATCAGCGCATGCGCTTGGAGTAGCATTCCCGCAGGCAAGTCACCAGGTGGCAGGAGGTCCATGGGGTCAGGCCAGAGCATCGACCCTGCCGTTGGCAAACAAGCGCTGGAAAAATGTTCCTTGGCTGCTTCAATCCTTCGGACAAGATCAGGACCCGCCACATGGTGCATCCATGCTAGCGTTCGCTCAACGTCGGAGTCGTTTTCGAGGCCTATCTGCATAGTGAGGAAGTTTTCCTGCTTCTGATTCAGCATTCCGAATGGGCGGGTAAAGGCGTCGCCCCCACCCCAGTTCGCGAACGCATTCGATAAGAACCTCATTCAACCCGTCGCCTGACAGGCCGGGGGGGCTCGCAATGCCGCAGATCATAACGCACACCTGCCTGCAGCCCACCTCTCGCCGGTAAGTCCCAGCCATAAGTCTTGCGTTTCGCGGTGCAGATCCGCGACCAGGTCGGTCCGCTATTGGCCGACAGCGGACGCCCACCGCTGCTCAATTTCCAGCTCCTTGCCTACGGTGCCCGCTGATCAACCCGCGACACCACAGGCGCGATCACAACCGCAGCGATCGCGATCCACAACGCCAACGACGCCGAGCCTGTCACCACCATGCCCGCGACCGCTGTGCCGGCAGACCCCGCTGCGATCTTCAGCGCGCCAACCCATAGATACACCTGGCCCTTGCCCTGTGCAGGTGCATATTCGGTACGCGCTGCCAGCGTAGCGGCAAAGAAGTAGGCGTCGATGCACCCGGCGACGAAGTAGGTGGTCAAGGCGAATTGGAAGCTTCCGCTGGCCGCAACAAGCACAAGCGCCAACCCAAGGAATCCGGCGTACCACGTCATGGCCTGGTCGGGCGTCAGCCGGATCGGCCGTGCCATGACACCGGCGGAACCCGCCAGATTCCCGATTCCGTACACGGCGGTCAGCAGGGCCGCGCTGGCTGCAGAAATGCCAAGCACGGGCGCAAGGTAGACTGCTACCACCGGCAACGCGGCGACGCCGAAGGCCACCAGCATGGTCATGTAGGCTGTCCGCCGTAAGCGGCTATCGGTCGCCATGAACACCAGCGCGAAAAGGCCGCATGCCGCCGCGATGAAGTGGCGCGGATCATCGGAGGTGTCGATACGGCGAGCGACGAAGGGCCCGAACAGGTGCGGTGCTGTCACGCACGCTGCCATGGCGCCGGCCAGGGTACCGCTACCACCGGAGAGCGTGACCAGCAGGACGACAGCCACGACCACGCCACCGTCGGCCGATCGGGCGAGGATCGCCGCTGTGACGTAGGTGGCCAGCCCCCGGTTCGACCGGGGGTGTCGGAGGTGCCGCTGCCGTGCATGGACTCAGGCCAGACCCGTTGCGGCAAGTACTGCCGCCAGCTCGGCTCTGTCGTTGCCGGTCAGTGTCTGCAGTGGGCGAGGCAGATTGCCGCCGCTGCAAAGTCCCAGTAGCTCTGCGGCGGTTGCCACCACGCGGATGCTGCCGCCGTGCTTGTCAAAAAGCGCCCACAGCGGTTGCAGCCGGTCGGAGCATTCCTGTGCATCCTGCGCTCGGCCAGCCACCGACAAGCGTGTGATCTGCAGAGCGATCTCGGGGAACAGGCCGCCAATGACGGAGTACCAGACTTCACAACCAGCATTCAGCCCGCGCGCCGCCACCGAATCGCCGCTGATGCCGATGGTGATGTGGGACGGGACCTTGGCGCGCAACCTAGCCACGCGCGCAGCTGGGCCTTGCAAACCCCCGTCACTTCGATCACCAGTCCCGGTTCGGGGTGCTGCAGGTAGAGCGCCCCGTCGAACCCCACCTGGGTGGTCTTGTAATGACCCAGTGATTTCCCGCTCAGGTGCACCGCCATCGCTTTGAAAGCCAACAGCACGCGACCCGCGTGGTCGGCGATTGGATCCAGTTCTACAACCACCGGCGTCCGCACCAGGCGCTGGGCATGAAGACCCCTGCTGAGGCATATGCTTTAGCAGCCTGACCTGTGCAGAAACCGCTGGGTCATTACATTGTGCTTGGATGGCTGCATTCTGCGCAGCAACTATGTTGCTGCATGCACCCTCAAGACCACAGAGGGGCGACTCATGTGTGAACGGCACGCCTAGTTTCGGATGTGGTTGCGCAGCCAGCAAGTAGAACAGCAACAGCCAACATCCAGATAGGACCAGCACCGAGCGTAACCCGTCAAAACGCGCTCATCACCCTCTCCATTTGAGGAGTGTCAGGCAAGCCGAAGGAGGCTCCTGCGACTTCTCCCCTTATCCGCCCCTAACGCTCACCAAGCGCACGACCCCTCTTGCTCCCGTAGATGCTGGACACTCTTCGGTCCGGCGGCGTTAACGGCCTATAGAGTTCCTCAGGATCAATGCCAATCCGTTTCGCGTTGGCTTCAATCAACGCAAGCTGAGCTAGAAGAGAGTTCACCTGCTTTCCCAGCTTATCCACCTCCAACTTTTCCGCATCAACACGTTCTTCAAGAGATCTCCGCTTGGTGTACCGACCGAGCTTTGCGTCTCGAGCAGCTCTCTTGTCGGCAGCAGCGATGACGACATCCAGTCCATACTTCTTCAAGACACGGCGGTCATGGCCAATAGCCTTCGCAACCGCCAACGCGGAAAGGGGCATTTCCCCATAGGGAAGCAATGCAGAATCCGCAACGTACTTGGCAACCTTCTCGGTCACTCCTACTTCTATCGATGGCCTGGCCATGTTTAATCCAAAGACCTAAATTTGGAGGAATCGTGCTCGAACGGGGCAACAATGGCAGAATCATCTTTTGGCAGTGTCGCTAGAATAATACGCAACCCCTCATCGGTCGCCTTAAGTTCATCCACCCACTCAGCGACAAGCAACCCGGCCCCTGCTTCCTGAGCAGCCTCAGCATCCTGGAGCGCTCTTTCGTTCCGTCGCTGAAGATCAACCAATCGTTGCCGCTGCGAAGTATCGCTCGTGTCGAACAAGTACGAACCACACCGCTTCACGCAGTTCATAGCACTGGGGCACGGCGAAGCATTGAAGTCGTGGACACAGAAGCCCAAGTGGGTCACATGAACAGCCTGGACCACCGTCTCAAGAAAGATATCGCGTTCGTCGGTCGCAAGAGAAAAGTACATCGCAGCGATGTCCCCTTTAAGGCGACCAGCCCGTATATGCTCTCTGAGCCTACGGAGACGCTCCTCAGAAGTCAGGTGTTTGTACGCCAGGAGATCCCCCTCATTCGCCCTGCGCTGCCACCGCACAAGATACGTGTCGGCGATACCTGCACCTGATGCTTTGGAGGTGACATAGTGACGGATCTGATGCGAATTGACATTGATCGCACGACCATCCTTCTCCAGTAGGCCCAACCGCTCAAAAACTGATTTCAGCCCGTTCCCACTCCCACCTAGGAAAGTTCCAACTTGCTGTTGACGAATCAAGGAGACCATCAGCGGGCTTGTCCCTTTCTCGCTATGCCCGGCATTTTTGAAGCAGATGAACAGCGCCTCATCTAAAGGAAGCCATGTCCCATCCGCGCGCATTGTCACGCCGCGAATAGATTCCTGAAAATTCTTCTCACGAAGTTCTTGCAGATAATTCTGAAGCGATGGCCGACTGAACACGACGACCTTAGCGACCGGATCCTTCCTCGTCTCGACATGTTTGGATAGGTACATCGCGCCCTGCGCTCCAAGCAAATCGCCGATCTCGCGAGCAGTTAACCAATCCTTCTCCATCGCCCAGTTCGGCAGAGGGAACTGATGCGGAGATGCGACCAACTCCTTTGCGCGAACCCTCGCATCGCGAGTTAGCTCCAAGGCTCGCCGTACTGCTTCCTGCGCCAGAGCTGCTTGCCCGGCGCTTAAAGGGATCTTCTCCTCAATCGTCCCATGCCCCTTCGCCTTGAAGTAGAAGAGGAAGTCTCTCCCTCCCTCTTTTCGAACGGGATCCGTTGCGAGCTGAAGCGGTTCAATGACGCGCAGACCTGTGGCGAACATCAGTGCCGGGATACAGGACACCAGTTGCTCAAATGGACTAAGCGCATATTTCCCAGCAAAAACGTCTGCCAATGCCGTGATCGCTTCTTCGCTGGGAAGCAATGACGACCTCGCCTCCTGCCCAGCTAGCGTCATTCGATCAGCGCTCTCCTGCCGAGGAGTGCGGAAATCAGGCGATACGGTCGCGATCACGCCCGCCTCGGCGAGTCCTGTCAGCATTACTTGCAGGTCCACGCACCGACGATAGACACTGCTTGGCTTCATGCCAGACTCGAGCATCATGTCTTCTGCTCGCTCTGCATCCTCCTTCCCTAAGCTCTCCCATTTGAACAGCTCACCATGGCCGCCAAGACGTACCTCAAGTGCCTCCCATAGCCAGCGCGCTGCGGTCGACCTGTTGTACAGCGTCCCAGGCTCCTTCCCGCAAATGGCCAGGTAAGCCTTGAGTACCTCCGCGAATCGATCCGGCAGATTCTTTCTGTACTGTCTATTTGCAATGCCCGCGAACAACAGCGAGACACTGCCGTCCCCCGAACCGGACTTCTTCAAATGTCGAATGTTCCATGAGGGAGCGGCGAAGTCCTGCCCGGGAAACCTGACCGCAAATGCGGCCCTCCCTCGTTCGAGGTAGGCACGCTCCGCTGGAGACAATAGCGTCGCAACTGCCCTAACACCCTTCACGATCCGCGCTCCTCAGCAATCTGCCGTTCCAAGTCGCGAATGGCTTGGATGGTCAAGACCAACTCTCCCCCGATCCTGTCATCAGCACGATCACCGAACCTGCTGCGCGCCATTGCCTCAAGCGCATCACCCACCGCCTTGTGATCCACCTCCCGAAACGCCGCAAACTTTGGGCATCGGTAGCAAGTGATCGGGGGAGCCAACTTACAGATCCCGGACCGTTGTACATCATGGCCGCAGGCGCCAAGCCCCATCTGCAGAATGGGCGCTTCAGGAAGCTGAGGAAACACACCAGGGACCACTCTTCGCTGCAGCCCCTCATATGGCGAAACATCCGCGGCGCCAGCAAGCTTTCCATGAAATCGATGCAGGTGATTTCCGAATGCCTTTTCCAGGCGTTCCTCGATCTGGTCCATGACGGTTCCAGCTGCATCGAAGTACACCTCTACGTTCTGCAGATCTACGTGAAACAGCAGATGCGCAATATCGAAGCGCGAGGCGCCATCTCTTGCAGCCTCAGTTGCCAGCGTGTAGCGGAATCTGGAAGGATTTGCCTTTAAGAGATCACCGGTTCGAGGCGAGACGAGACCAACCTCATCGACCCAGCCTTGCAGCAGGTGACGCAGGTCCGCGCTCGACGTATCCGGGTCCAACCACCAACAAAGCGGTGTTGTTTCGTCGTGCATCGACGGCTTGAGCTTGTCCAGCCGTTCGCCAAGCAAGGTACTGATGGGTCGATCTTCCTCAACCCGGTGTTCCCCACGCTCCTTAGCGCGAGGGATTGACAGCACATAGCGCACCAATGTTCTTGTCTCACCCGACTCAACGACGTTGGCTTCAAACCGGCGCAACCCTGACCACCGCGTTCGCAGCACTTGGATCGGGCGCAGGCCCAGTTCCTGAAACAGCTGGGCAATGATCACCCCCTTCGGATTGCCTAAGCCTCGCTTCAGTGCTTTGTCGAGAAGCTCCACTTCTTCGGGCGTGAAGCTACCGTCTTCAGGATCGGAGCCAAGCACCTTACGACCCTTCAGATTCCCAGGCGCCTTCATGCCCTTCAACTGCAGCGAGAGTGCTGGATCGAAGTCAGTTAGCCTAGCAACATGCGCTCCCCACGCGTAGATCGCACGAAGATGGGCGAAGTCATTTCCACCAACTCCCTGTGGTGATTCCAGACCAGACGAAAGAACTGCTTGGAAGTCCGAAATTCTCAGTTCGGACCAGTTGACACTGCCCGTTCGCGATCCGGTGCGCAAGCATCTAACAGATCTTGCTGCCGCTTGGACAATATTTCTGAGGCTCCACGCAGCCGAAGTAGCTGCCTTCTTAGCAACAAACAGCTTGACGATCAGAATGAATCGGTCACTACACAGCTTCCGCAGCGGCCGGTAGTCAACCTCAACCAATCCTCCACCATCACTATTGGCACGCAACGACCAGATATCACCTTGCGTACTCAGCTCCTGCCGATCCTTGGTCAACACTGTTTCTGGGAGCTCGGGCAAGTCGCTGAGCTGCTCTGTGAGAAGGCGGTCAGGAGTCGGAGTCATTCCCTAACTCCATATCGAACCGTGCATTGCGCTTTCGCAAGTAGGCATTGCCGCGCTTCTTCAGCGCATTTTTGATGTAAGTGAAGGGCGTGTTCGATGTGGGCGCCCAGCCCCCCATCTCGCGCAGCATTCCGAGCACCACTTCCGATGAATCCGGACTGCCCAGATACTGCTCCAGCAGATCGTCCGCAACTTCTTCGGCCCAGGTGTGTCGCAGCACGTGCCAGCTCATTCGACGCGAAAGACGTCCATTGACGGCCTTCCAGATGGCATCCAAGCTCGAACCGGAAATCGGCGTGCCTTCTTCAGTCACGAGCAGATAGGGCGTTCGCGCTCCACGCCGACCACCATCACGGAGCAGCGTGTGGCTGTACTGGCGAATGGCTAGCGCCAGTACATTGGAGATGGGAAGCTCACGCTCGACAGTTTTCACTTTCGGACGGTTAGCGCTGGTGCGTGTATCCAACACATCCTGCGGTCGCCGAAGCACTGCGATGCATGGCCCGTCTACGTTGCGTACATCGTCCGTACGGAGTTTCCCGACTTCGCCCCGCCGAAGCCCTGAGTAGCGTCCAAGCAGAGCCCCAATCCAGTTTCTCAACCGGGTTTTCGGATGCCAAGGGTTATGATCGGGAAAGCGCAGCGGCGTCTCGTAGCGCCCATCCTTGCTCCTGATGGGACCAATCAGCTCCCACAGGGCAACATCATCGCCGGCGGCAAGAGGCTCGATTCGCTTTCCACGAGACCTGAAGGCACGCAAGTCCGAGAATGTCAGCCGGAGCTGCTCGTCGTAGAGTGTCAGTTCCGACGGGGGCACATAGCCTTTCCCCCCTCGATCCATTGGCTTTGCAAGCCAACGCAAGAAGCGTTCAATGTTGGGCACGCATTGGCCGATCGTGGCCAGTGCCCGGACGCCGCGGGTATCCCCTTGCCCTACTCTCAAGTACTCGATCAGCCGCTCAAGATCATTTGCCGTCAATCGATGGCCGTCAGCGAACAGGTCGTCCAACGATGCATTCAACCGGTCCTCGCAGAACGTGTAGAGCAAGGCCGCTGCACGCAGGCCATCTGCCAACGTCTTTTCACTGACCGCATTTCGTCGCGAGCGCATCACCCATCGCAAGGCCAAGCGTGGAGGTAATCCAGTGCGCTCATCCACCAGCGTGGGCACAAGCTCCTGCTCCTGCGGGCCCGCTGCCGGCAAGGTCACATTGACCACTCGGAAACGTGGTGCTGTCGCGCCAGTCAACCGCACAGCCGGTCCTTTTATGAACAGCTTGGTCTAGATAGAAATCTACCAGCAAACTCTGGCAAAAAAAAATGGCAGGAAACCGAAGTTCCCTGCCACATTGGTAAATGTACAACTGAGACTACATAGTGTTCTAGAACGGAATATCGTCGTCAGCGAAGTCGTCCATCGGCGGCGCCTGCTGCGGCTGCGGGCGCTGGTTGCCCCCTTGGTTGCCGTAGCCGCCGCCCTGGTTGCCGCCCTGGTTGCCATAGCCACCGCCCTGGCCGCCACGCTGGCCGCCGCCACCGCCGCCGTATTCCTGGCGCGGGGCCTGCTGGCGCTGCGGGCGATCGCCGCCGAAGTTGCCGCCACCGCCACCACCGCCGCCTTCACCGCGGCCGCCCAGCATCTGCATTTCGTCGGCGACGATATCGGTGGAGTACTTCTCCACGCCGTCCTGGCCGGTGTACTTGTCGTAACGCAGGCTGCCTTCAACGTAGACCGAGCTGCCCTTGCGCAGGTATTCGCCGGCGATCTCACCGAGCTTGCCGAAGAACACCACACGGTGCCATTCGGTACGCTCCTGCTGGTTGCCATCCTTGTCCTTGCGGACGCTGGTGGTGGCCAGGCTGATGCGGGTGATCGCCATGCCGCTCTGGGTGTACTTCACGTCCGGGTCGTTGCCGAGATTGCCGACCAGGATGACTTTGTTGATGCCGCGCGCCATAGATGAATTCTTCCGTTGTCCGGGGCTGGCCCAGTGATAGCACACCCAACGGGGTGCCGGTTCGCCGGGTCTCCCACGGTTGCGAATGGGGGATGTCGGAACGAGGCATCTTACCATTCCCTCAGCCCCGGGCCCGTAGGGGATCTGGACGATCGGGGTCGGAACCTGCCTCAGCGGCGCGTTGGTCGATCCAGCAGGAGGCCGGTGACACAGGTGACCTCGCCCCGCGCCACGACCCGGGGGCCCTCATGGCAGTGGAAGCGGACGCCAGGCCGGATGCGCTCACGGTGCAGCCTCACCCGCTGCACGTCATTGACCACAGTCAGGCCCGCCAGCAGCGGCTCACCCACCGGCAACGGCAGATCCACCGCCCAGCTGTCACCCGACGCCTGCCTGAAGTCGGGCCAGATCATGAACAGTTCCAGCTCCCGCACGCCGTCGGCGTAGGCGAAATCCCAACGAATGCCATTCCGGGGCGGGCTGCGGCGTCCACCTTCCTCGGGCGTCAGGATGCGGATCCGGGCCAGGAAATCGTCGGCGACGTCAGGGTACAGGCGAAATGTCACCAGGTGTCTCCCAAAGGCAGGACGCCGACCGTCGCATGACCGGGGGCCTGTCCACAACCCGGGCCCCGCACGGACTGCCGCCAGCCACCCCATGGCATCATGCCCGGGCACCTTCCACCTGGCCCCTCCCACCCGCACATGACCATCAAAGGCAAAGCCACCTCCCTGGACATCGCCCACCTGGCCGGGGTCTCCCAGCCGACCGTGTCGCGGGCCCTGCGCGGCAGCCCGATGGTCAATGCCGAGACCCGCGAGCGCATCCTGCGCATCGCCCGCGAACTGAACTACAAGGTCGACAAGAACGCCTCCAGCCTGCGCCTGCGCAACGCCGGCACCCTGGCCTTGCTGTTCTTCGAAGACCCGACCAACGACGATTCGCTGATCAACCCGTTCTTCCATTCGATGCTGGGCTCGATCACCCGTGCCTGCGCCCTGCATGGGCAGGACCTGCTGGTCTCGTTCCAGCAGCTGTCCACCGACTGGCAGGCCGATTACGAGGACAGCAACAAGGCCGACGGCATCATCCTGCTCGGCTACGGCGACTACCACGAATCACGCGACCGCCTGCAGCGACTGGTCGAACAGGGTACGCATTTCGTGCGCTGGGGTGCCGCCCTGCCCGGCCAACCGGGCGTGTCGATCGGCAGCGACAACTTCCAGGGCGGGCATGACATCACCACCCACCTGTTGCAGCAGGGCTGCCGCCGCATCGCCTTCCTCGGCCATGCCTCCAGCCATTACCCCGAATTCCAGGAGCGCTACCGCGGCCATGTCGCGGCCCTGCAGGACCACGGCCTGGCCGCCGAACCGGCACTGCAGCACGATGCCATCACCACCGAGGCGTCCGGCCAGGAGGCCTGCCAGCTGCTGCTGGCGCGTGGCGAGCCGATCGATGCGATCTGCGCCGCCAGCGACCTGATCGCCATCGGTGCGATGCGTGCCCTCCGCGACGCCGGGTGGCGGGTGCCGCAGGACGTGGCGGTGACCGGATTCGACGACATCCCGCTGGCTGCCTCCGTTTCCCCTGCGCTGACCACCGTGCAGCAGGACACCAAGCAGGCCGGGCAGCTACTGGTGGAGCGCCTGCTGGCGCTGATCGGCCGGCAGCCGGTGGACAGCCAGAGCATCCCGGTGAAGCTGGTGGTGCGCGAGTCGTCGCTGCGCGGTTAAGCGCCGCCAGACCACCTGCCCCCTCCAACGTGCGACGGCGGCTGTCTCCCCCCATGACCAACGGCGGATGCGCAGGGAGGCCGATGCGCGGATAACGCGCAGACATCTCCCATGGAAAGGTGTACGTCGCATGCTGAAGATCGATTCGCTGTCCAAGACGTACGCCAACGGCGTGCATGCCCTCAACAACGTCAGTCTGGACATCCCGCGCGGCATGTTCGGCCTGCTCGGGCCGAACGGTGCGGGCAAATCCTCGCTGATGCGCACCCTGTCCACCCTGCAGGAGGCCGACAGCGGCACGGTCACCCTCACCATTCCAGGCGAGGCATCGATCGATGTGCTGCGCGACAAGGATGCAGTGCGCCGCCGGCTGGGCTACCTGCCGCAGGATTTTGGCGTCTACCCCAAGGTCAGTGCGCTGGACCTGCTGGAGCATTTCGCGGTGCTCAAGGGCCTGACCCAGCGCGCGCAGCGCCGCGAGGTGGTCGATGGCCTGCTGCAGCAGGTGAACCTGTGGGACGCGCGCAAGCGCAAGCTCGGCACCTTCTCCGGCGGCATGCGGCAGCGCTTCGGCATTGCCCAGGCGCTGCTGGGTGACCCTCGGCTGGTGATCGTCGATGAACCCACCGCCGGCCTCGACCCGGAGGAACGCAACCGCTTCCTCAATCTGTTGGCGGCAATCGGCGAGAACGTGGCGGTGATCCTGTCCACCCACATCGTCGAGGACGTGACCGACCTGTGCCCGACGATGGCGATCATGAACAAGGGGCAGGTGCTGTTGACCGGGCGCCCCGCTGAAGCAATCGATGCGCTGCAGCAACAGGTCTGGCGCAAACAGGTGGACCCTTCGGAACTGGCCGACCACGAGGCACGCTACGTGGTGCTGTCGACCCGCTTGGTGGGGGGCCGCCCGGTAATCCACGTGCACAGCGCCAACGACCCCGGTGATGGCTTCGTGGCCGTCGCTCCCGATCTCGAGGACGTGTACTTCCAGCGCCTGCGCCTGCAGGCCCGTGCCCGCGCGGCAGCCTGAGCGGAGCACGCCATGATTCTCAACTTCTTCCGCTTCGAGCTGCGCGAGCAGCTGCGTTCTCCGCTGCTGTGGCTGCTGGCCGGGCTGTTCGCCCTGCTTGCCTTCGCCGCCGCTTCCAGCGATGCCGTGCAGATCGGTGGCGGCACCGGCAACGTGCACAGCAATGCACCCACGGTGATCGCACAGATGCTGGGCATCTTCACCCTGCTCGGCATGCTGGTCGCCGCGTTGTTCGTCAGCAACGCGCTGCTGCGCGACTTTGAACTGGGCACCGCCGAACTGATCTTCGCCAGCCCGGTGAAGCGCCGCGACTACCTGGCCGGGCGTATCGCCGCAGCACTGGCTGCGGGGCTGCTGGTCTATGTGCTCATCGCGTTCGGCCTCTGGCTGGCACCGTTCATGCCCTGGGTCGATCCCGAACGCATGGGCCCGATCAGCTGGCAGGGATACGCCTGGACGTTCGCGGTCATCGTCATTCCGAACCTGTTGTTCACCACCGCGCTGCTGTCACTGCTGGCGGCCCTGACCCGCTCGATCCTGTGGGTCTACATCGGTCTGGTGGCCTACCTGGTGCTGTACGGTGCCAGCGCGGCCCTGCTGCGCGACATCGACAACACCTGGATTGCGGTACTGAGCGAACCGTTGGGCATGCGTGCGCTGGGCAGGACCATCCGCTACTGGTCCACCGCTGAACGCAACAGCAGCATTCCCGAGCTGACCGGTTACCTGCTGGCCAACCGCGCCCTATGGCTGGGCATGGCCGCAATACTGTTCGCCGCCACCTTCGCTGTGTTCCGTACCGAGCGCAGTGGCAGCGGGCGCCGCCGCTGGGGCCGTCGGCAGGCGTTGCCGGTTGCCGATACGGGTGCCGTCCGTCCCAGCCGGACGACGCTTCCGCGCGTGGTGCCGGCATTCACCGCAGCCACGGCATGGCAGCAGTTCCTGCGCCAGGTCCGCTTCGACACGCGCGGCGTGCTGCGCAGCGTGCCGTTCATCGTGCTGCTGGTGTTGGGCCTGGCCAACTTCCTGCCCAGTGCGCTGTTCCGGCAGACGCTGTACGGCACCTCGATCTGGCCGGTCACCTCGCAGATGATCATGGCCCTGCAGGGCGCCTTCAGCTGGCTGCTGGTGATCATCGTGCTGTTCTTTGCCGGTGAGCTGGTCTGGAAGGAACGCGGTGCGCGCATCAATGAAGTGACCGATGCCATGCCGGTGCCGAACTGGGTACCGCTGCTGGCCAAGTTCACAGCGCTGCTGGCGGTGATCGCCTGCTTCCAGGCGGCCGGCGCGCTGGCGGCGATGGGCGTGCAGCTGGCCAAGGGCTATACCCATCTGGAGCCGCTGCTGTACCTGCGCAGCCTGGCGCTGGATTCGGTGGTGTACGTGCTGATGGGCGGCTTGGCGCTGGTGCTGCAGGTGCTGACCAACAACAAATTCCTCGGCTACGCGCTGCTCATCGTGGTGATGATCGGCCAGGGCGTGCTGGGCCTGCTGGACTACACGCAGAACATCTATAACTTCGGCAGCTGGCCGATCGCGCCCTACTCGGACATGAACGGCTACGGCCACTTCCTGACCGGGCAGCTGGCGTTCCAGGGCTACTGGGCATTGTTCCTGCTGGCGTTGATGTGCCTGGCGTCCGCGTTCTGGGTACGCGGCGTCAGCCAGGGCCTGCGCCAGCGCCTGGCGCTGGCCGGGCGCCGCCTGCGCGGGCCGACCGGCGCCTTCGCCGCGGTGGCGGCGCTGGCCTTCGTCGGCGTGGGGGGCTGGTTGTACTGGAGCACCAACATCCGCAACGAGTTCCTTTCTCCGGACCAGCAGCTGGACCTGCAGGCCCGCTACGAGCGCGAGCTGTCGAAGTACCGCAACCTGCCGCAGCCGCGCATCGTCGCCGTAGACAACCGTGTGGATCTGTTCCCTGAATCGCAGTCGATGGTGATCGATGCGAACTGGACGATCCGCAACCTGCACGCGCAGCCCATCCAGGATCTTCATGTAACGATGGGCGACGACAAGCAACTGCTGGCGGCCGATCTTGGCGGACAGAAGCTGACTTTCCATGACAAGAATCTGGGCTACCGCATCTACCGGCTGGACACGCCGCTGCAACCGGGCGAAAGCCGCAGCGTCCATTTCCGGGTGGCTCAAGCGCCCAACGGCATCACCGCCGGCCAGGCCCCAAGCAACATCGTCGACAACGGCACGTTCTTCAACAGCCGCGTGCTGCCTTCGTTCGGCTACAACGAAGGCGCCGAGATCACCGATCGCAACGAGCGGCGCAAGCGTGATCTCGGCGAACCGCGGCGCATGCCCAAGCTGGAAGACGAAGCCGCACGCGCCAACACCTACATTTCCAACGATGCCGACTGGCTCGATTTCCGCACCACGGTCTGCACCGCGCCAGACCAGGTGGCGCTGGCCCCGGGCTACCTGCGGCACGAGACCACGGTGAACGGCCGGCGCTGCTTCAGCTACGCCATGGACCGGCCGATGCTGAACTTCTACGCCTATCTGTCCGCACGCTGGGAAGTGCGCAAGGCCAAGTACAGGAACATTCCGATCGAGGTCTACTTCGACCCGGCGCACGGCTACAACGTGGACCGGATGATCGAGGCGGTGCAGAAATCGCTGGCCTATTACGAAGCAAACTTCACGCCGTACCAGCACCGCCAGGTACGCATCATCGAGTTCCCGGGCTATGCCCGCTTCGCGCAGTCGTTCGCAAACACCATCCCGTATTCCGAGGCGATCGGCTTCATCGCCGACCTGCGTGACCCGGACAAGGTGGACTACGTGTTCTACGTGACCGCGCACGAGATCGCACACCAGTGGTGGGCGCACCAGGTAATCGGTGCCAACGTGCAGGGTGCAACGGTGCTGTCCGAATCGCTGTCGCAGTACTCGGCCCTGATGGTGATGGAGCAGGAATACGGCCGCCAGCACATGCGCCAGTTCCTCAAGCGCGAGCTGGATGGCTACCTCTCCGGACGTGGTGGCGAGGCCATCGAGGAGCAACCCTTGGAACGCGTGGAGAACCAGCAGTACATCCACTACCAGAAGGGTTCGCTGGTGTTCTACCGGCTGCGCGAGGAGATTGGCGAGCAGGCCTTGAACCGTGCCTTGAAGCGCTTCCTGCAGGACAAGGGCTACCAGCAACCGCCCTACACCACCTCACGCGAACTGCTGGCCTACATCCGCGCCGAGACCCCGGCCGACCGCCAGCAGCTGGTCACCGACCTGTTCGAGAAGATCAGCTTCTACGACAACCGGGTGATGGCCGCCAGCGCCCGCAAGCGCGATGACGGACGCTTTGAGGTAACCCTGGACCTGCACGCCGCCAAGCAGTACGCCGACGGCAAGGGCAAGGAAAGCGACGGGAAGATGGATGACTGGATCGAGATCGGCGTGTTTGCCAATGGGCCGTCAGGCAAGGAGCGCGACCAGAAGGTGCTGTACCTGCAGCGCCATCACATCACCAGCGCCGCGCCGAAGATCACGGTAACCGTGGATGAAAAACCGGACGAGGCGGGCTTCGACCCGTACAACAAACTGATCGACCGGGTGAGCGACGACAACCGGCGCAAGGTGACGATGTGAGGCCACGGGGCGCCGGCCCATGCGCCGGCGCTCCACGCAACGCGTTCAGGCTTGGCTTGGATCGCCCTGCTGTAGTGCCGAGCCATGCTTGGCACATTGTCCACGATAGCCGCGAAGGATCAGCGCACTGGGGACTTCGGCCCCAACAACGCCAGCAGCACGAAAACCACGATCGAGGCGACGGTGCCGAGCGCCGCCGGCAACCCGAATGCCCACGCTGAACGCCCCTGCTGTCGCGCCCATTGCCCCAGATACCAGGCTGCGCCCAGGTTGATCAGCCAGGCAATGGCGAACACCGGCCACAGCACCATGCCCACTGCGCGCAGCAGGGGCATGGATATCAGCGCGGCGACGATGGCGCCAATCAGGAACAACAGCGCGGATCGGGAGTGCCGGGCTGTTGGAGTGCTCATGCGACCAACCGGCGGACCATCACCAGCACCCGATAGCTGCGGTTGTCAGCTTCCTGCAACGGTACCCACCCGAGCCGCGCATACAGGCCTCCATCCAACGCCTCGGTCTGCAGGTACAGATCGGTAACGCCCATCCGCGCGGCCTGCGCTGCGGCCCGCTCGACCAACTCGCCGGCCAGGCCGCGACCGCGATGGCTGTCGGCAACGAACACGCTTCCCAGCCAGTACTCGTACTGCGGAAAGGCCGTCATCTCACGCCGCTTCAACTGCACGGCGCCGACCACCTGCCCGCCGTCGAAAGCGGCGATCAGGTGCGGGAAACCGTCCGCATCCTGCGCCTGGTTGAGCCGCTGCAGCTCCTGCTCCAGCGACAAACCGGCGCTGGCACCCCACTGCGTGTGATACCACTGCGCCAACTGCTGCCGTTCCGGCGCATCGCCGGTGAGTACGTTGAACTCCATCCATGCCCTCTGCTTCAGTGCGGATCACTGCAGTGTGCAACCACCTTATCGCGGCAGCCGCAGGTAGGCATAGGCGTTGCGCCAGAAGAAGCATTCCCTGTAGTCCCGCCACTCCTCCTTTTCAAACAGCTCCATGAAAAGACCCAGGTAGGGACGGGCCGAGTTGACCATCGCCTGCATGTGCCAGTCTGACCCGTAGGCGATTTTATCCATGAATCCAAAGTCGCCACCTGCCTCACGCGCGCGCCTGAGGTTCTGCTCGAAGCAGATCATGCCATCGTCCTTCAGTAGATCCTCCAGATGGCCAACCTCGCAATAGACATTGGGGTATCGGACACACAGGTCAACCACCTGCCATGCATAGTTGCCCTTCGTCCACTCCGACTCGCTGGAAGCGGCCCATCCCGCAGAAATCGGGTTGCGCTTCGGCGCACTCATGCCACCGGCATGACCCAGACACAGGCGCAGCGTACTGCGCTCCTTCAGCACTTCAAGCCAGTGCACCGGATCAGCCAAACGCCCACTGAGATGGCTGCTCTCAAAGCCCACGGGGGTGCAATGGGCGAAGATCGGCGCATCCTCTTCCAGGCAAAGATCGTAGAACGCTTCGATCCGGTCCGAATAGTGTTCATCGGCATGCGGGCGGTAGCCCATCGCAGGGTAGAACTTGAAGCCAAGGAACCCTTCCTCCAGTGCTTTTTTCGCCAGACCAACGCAGTCTTCACGCCGCGGATCGAAAGCGAAGAATCCGTGCAGGTCCTGGTTGTTCCGCGCCAGCTCCAGCATCCTCGCCCTGCGCACGTCAAGCTCATACCTGGGAGGCCTGCGCCCGGGATATGCAAGCTCCATATCCATCATGTAGTGCACGAACTCCATCGGCGCGGGCGTTTCGCCGTAGGCATCGCGCAGCCTTTGCAGGATCACCTCCTCACTCGCCAACAAGGTGAAGAAGAACTCCGCGTAGTTGTCGATGATGCTGTTCTCATTGGGCCGGATCAGGTCGGTCATTCTTCGCAGGGCGCGCTTCACCACCCTCCTTGCCCAGGCCGGCATCGCCTCAGGCGCCAGGGAATCGATTCGCTCGAGCTCATCCGGGTCAGGTTCACCACTCCAACCGTCCAGGGCGTAGTCGATCCCATCGAGCTCGCGCAGAGCAGCAGCGAGACCGGCCTCGAGCACACCCTTCTGAGTGACGCCGTGCCGCACCTGATGCTCTGTGATGTTGCAGATCGAATCGATGTAGTCCGGCTCGCCAACGCCCTCATGGGCGATCAGGGCGTTGGCGTGCTCTGCCTTGAGCCTTGCAAACTCCGCCTTCTCTCCATCACTTCCGGTCAGTTCATAGAGCAGCTTGGCAATGCCGACCGCAAGCAGACTGGACCAGTTTCCGAGAGCATTCCTGATGATGCTCTCAAGCGGAAGATGACGCGCGTTGAATACGTGTGTGTGCAGATCGACAATGCGCTGCAGCTTCTCCTGCGACTCCCTCATGACGCCCCCTGCGATCCTTCGGTCTGCGGACTCTAGCAGGGTGCCCTTGCCTGGCAAGCATCCGGCGCGGACAATATCGTCCGGAATGAGGGCTCACGCGGCGCATGCGCGGCGACGCGGGTGGAGATCGGGTAGCGGGTCCGCTGCCAAAGCAGCCGAGCATGGGCTCGGCTCTACAGGACATTCAGCCCTGGGCGAAATCCTTCAGGATTTCGCTGATGCCGCCGGGCGAGATCTCGAAGCCCAGCGGTGTACCCGGATTGATCACGACACCGTAGCCGCCCGGTACGCGGCGCAGCACGTCCAGCATCAGCCAGCGGATCTGGTGCGGAACCTGCTGGCTGTAGATGCCGACCCGCGATGGGTCGGTGAACACGGCCACATGCAGGGTGCCCTGCTTGTCGAACAGCAGCGGATCGAAGCCGCTGCCGTCGGGGGTGATCAGGCTGCCGGTCAGCAGCACCACCTCGGAGGCGACGAAGGCCTCCATGAACGCGCGGATCGGCACGGCACCGTCCATGGCCGCCTTCAGCAGGGTTTCAATCGGGGGCTGCGGGGCGAGGTCGGTCATGGCGGTACGGCGGGGCGTGAGGGGTGTCCATTGTGCCGGATGCGGTCAAACCCGGTAGTGCCGGCCGCTGGCCGGCATCTGCAGGGTCCATGAATTTGGGGTTGCCAGCCWGCGGCCGGCACTACCGATGGGGTGTCAGCGCCGCAGACGCTGGTCCCGCGCCTGCTGGTCGGCCATGGCCTTGTCCAGTTCGGCCTGCAATGCCGGTTGCTGCACCGGCGCATCCAGCACGTAGACCTTCACCCCGTGGGCGGGCACTTCAGTCCGCAGGCGGCCCTTCACCTTCAGTTCGCCGCCGCCCAGTGCGTCACGCCAGGTGCCGGCCTGCAGGTAGCGCTCCACTTCGAAGGTGCGCGCCGTATCGCCCTTGTTCAGCAGCACCAGCGCGGTCTGCGCCACATCGCCGTGCTGCAGCACGCGCAGGAACACCGCTTCATCGCCCTGCAGGCGCTCGTTCACCTGCAGCCCGCGCTGCAGGGCCGGGGTGGCTTCGCGCAGCTTGGCGATGCGCTGCAGCGGAGCGAAGATCGGGCTCTGCGGCGCGGCGTCCACGCGCGGCTGGCCGAAGTAGGCGCGGTTGCCCGCATGTTCGGCGCGGCCACGCATGAAGCCGGTTTCAGAACCGTAATAGACCACCGGAATGCCGCGTGCGGTGAACAGCCAGTTATGTGCGTCGATGAAGCCGCTGTCGCTGGCCTGCAGCCGCGGCATGTCGTGGTTGTCGTAGAAGCTCATCAGCTCGTACGGGTTGGCATACGGCCCACCGCTCAGGTGCAGAGGTTCGGCCAGCGTTTCAAAGCCCTTGCCGGCGGTGCCGAAGGTCTGTTCCAGCGCGCCACGCAGCGGGAAATCCAGCACGCTGACGTTGGCATTGACCGGCCAGGTGTGCTCGGCAATGCTGGCCGCGTTGTAGTCGAACGCTTCGCCGAACATGAACATGCCCGGGTGCTGCGCACGGATGCGGCTGACGAATTCATGCCACCACGGGTGCGGCAGCCAGCCGATGGTGTCGATGCGCAGCGCATCCACGCCCTGTGCGGTCCACTGCAGATACGCCCCGACCAGATAGTCCATCACCGCCGGGTTGTTCTGGTTGAAGTCGGACAGCTCGGCCAGGTTGCCATCGAAGATCGAACCGTCCTTGCTGTCCACTGGGCCGATGTTGTTGTAGAAGGCGTGCAGCGGGTTGTGCTGCGGGTCCAGCTTCTGCGGCGGCAGGTTCTGGTGGTCGGCAATCAGCTTCGCATCCTTGTCGAAGATCTGGCCGAACTGCGGCTGCCGCTTGGGCATGGTCCAAGCCGGCGAACCATGGTTGCCGACGATATCCAGCACCACCTTCAGGCCGGCATCGTGCAGGCCCTTGTTGAGACCGGCGAAGTCCAGATCCTTGCTGGGCAGGTGCTCGTCGAGCTTGTAGAAGTTGATGCCCCAGTAGCCGTGGTAGCCGGTCTTGCCGCGGTCGGTCAGCGTGCTGGTACAGCTGATCGCCTTGCTGCCGGTGAAGGCTTCGTCGGGGTTGTCGACGATGGGGGTGATCCACACCGCGCCGAAGCCCAGGTTGCGGATGTACTGCGCGTTGTCCAGCACGCCACGGAAGTCGCCGCCCAGGTAGCCGATGTTGCCATCCACCTTGTCCGGGCACGGCACCGGAATATCGAACGTGCGGTGCTTGCCGCCCTGGTCGCGGTGGTCGTTGGACGGATCGCCATTGACGAAGCGATCGGTCACCACGAAGTACACCGCATCGCTGGCGAACGGTTCGGTCGTGCCGACATACGCCGGGCGCGGCGCGGCCAGGGCCTGGCCGGCAAACAGGGCTACACAGACAGCAACAGGCAACACAGCACGCATCACACCACCTCCGAACGCGACGGAACCCGCAGCACGCACACACCGGCCAGCAGCAGGCTGCAGCCGCCCAGCACCAGCACATGCATCGGCTGGCCACCCAGCCATGCGCGCAGGGCAAAGCCCAGCGCACTGGCCGCGACCAACTGCGGGATTACAATGAAGAAATTGAAGATGCCCATGTACACGCCCATCTTCCTGGCCGGCACGCTGTCAGACAGCAGGGCATACGGCAGCGACAGGATCGACGCCCAGGCAAACCCCACGCCCACCATCGACAGCAGCAGCCAGTGCGGATCGCGGATGAACATCAGCGAGATCAAGCCGGTACCGCCCAGCCACAGGTTCACCAGGTGGCTCCAGCGCAGGCCCACGGCACGCACCATCAACGGGATGACCAGCGCGGCCAGCGCGGCAAAGCCGTTGTACGCGCCGAACAGCACACCCACCCAGTTGGCACCTTCGTTGTAGGCGGCCGACTGCGGATCGGTGGAACCGAAGTGGGTGCCGGCCACCGCAGCGGTGGTGTAGATCCACATGGCAAACAAGGCGAACCACGAGAAGAACTGCACCCAGGCCAAGCGCCGCATGGTGATGGGCATCGCCCGCAGATCGTCGACGATCGCCGCCAGCATGTGGGTGCCCGGCAGCGAGCGGGCCACCGCCAACAACAGGCCGTAGCCCGCGCACAGGCCGGCCAGCACGTACAGCATCCTGTCGCCCTGGCGCCAGGCGATCAGCACCGCCAGCAGCAGGCCCACGCCCAGCCACAGCGCCACCTGCGACCACGGCGCGGGGCCGTTCACTGCGGCCGCGGCGTGGTGTGCCGGTGGTTCGGCGTCATCGAAGCCGGCCAGCTCGGTGGGCGAATACTCACGCGTGCTGACCACGGTCCAGGTGATCGCGGCCAGCAGCACCACCGCACCGAAGTAGAACGCATAGCGAACCGTGTCCGGCACTTCGCCAGCCGCCGCCGTGTTGGCCACGCCGAAGTGGGTCAGGATGAACGGCAGGAAGCTGGCCACGATCGCGCCCACGCCGATGAAGAAACTCTGCATGGCATAGCCGGTGGGCCGCTGGCGCGGTGCCAACTGGTCGCCCACGAACGCGCGGAACGGTTCCATCGATACGTTGATGGAGGCATCGAGCACCCACAGCGTGCCGGCGGCGATCCACAGCGTGGGCGAATTGGGCATCACCAGCAGGGCAAGCGTGGTCAGCACCGCGCCGATCATGAAGAACGGCCGGCGTCGCCCCCAGCGCGTCCAGGTGCGGTCGGACAGGTAGCCGATCACCGGCTGCACCAGCAGACCGGTCAGCGGTGCGGCGATCCACAACCCCGGCACCGACTCCATGTCCGCGCCCAGCGTTTCGAAGATGCGGCTGGCATTGGCATTCTGCAGGGCGAAACCAAACTGGATGCCAAGGAAGCCGAAGCACATGTTCCAGATCTGCCAGAACGACAACTGCGGTTTGGCAGGACGGCTCATCGGCTACCCTCGACTGCGGCCACCGGCGCCACCTTCAGCGCCTGCACCTGGGCCTGGTTGAGCACGCCGTCGTGCCCGCCCTTGCCGCCGGTGTAGTGCGCGAAGTGCTGCAGCGCGCTCATGTTGAAGCCCTCTTCCAGCTTCACGCTGCAGCGCCCCTTGGGCACGCTGAAGGTCGCGGCGGTGGAGTCCTGCGCGGCCACGCTGTGCGGCAGCGTCACCGTCAGGCGCTGCACGGACTGGCCGGCGCACTGCACCGCCAGCTGCTTCACCGCGGCGGTCACCCCGGTGTTGATCGGGCCATTGGGGTTGTTGTACTGCAGCCGCAGCCGCACCGGCCCGGCCTTGGCCGCAGTGAACTGCCACTGGCGCGCGCCGCGCAGCACCTGCTGCGGGCCGACACACAGCATCGGGCTGTGCAGCGATTCCAGCGCACCCTCGCGCCGGGTCAGGCTCAGGCAGTGCTGCAGGCCGTCATCGCCCAGGCGTGCCACGCCCTTGCTGATCGCCGTCACCGCGCGGCCGTCCTGCCACAGCACCTGGCCTTCGGCCACCGGCACGGTCCAGCCCTTGCCGCTGCGCTGCGCCTGCGGTGCGGCCGGGGTTGTCGGCGCGCGCGCATTGGCATCGGCGGTGCTGGCGGGCAACGCGCGCGACGGCGCGGCCACCAGCTGCACCGTGGTGGTGCCGCCGCGCGTCATTGCCTTGCCGGCCACCAGCAGTCCATCGCCCACCTGCTTCGGCCGCTCCAGCACGTAGCGCTTGCCATTGGCATCCAGCGTGATGCGGCGCTGCTTGCCGAACAGTTCTGGCACCAGCGCAGCCGGCAGCTTGGGCTGCACGCTGCCATCGTCCTGCACGCCAAACACCCCCTCGGTGACCATGGCCAGGTAGCCGGCCACCGACCACAGCTGGCGCTCGGAATTGACCACCGGCCCACTCAGCGCGCCTTCGTCCACATGCACGGCCTGGCTGACCAGTTCGTAGTTTTCCATGTTGGAACCGGCCAGCGCCGCGCCCTGCATCAGCGAGCGGATCTCGGCGGCGATGCGCGGCGCGTCGTCCAGCTGGCGCGCCGCGCGCAGCGAATAGGCGCTGACGAACGGCCAGATGGCGCGGTTGTGATAGATCGGCTGCTGCGCTTCCTGCGGCCACACCACCGGGCTGCCGGCCGGCCCCATCGGATAAGCGGCCAGCGCACGGCGCGCACGCTCGGCCGGCAGCACCTCGGCCAGGATGCCCAGCGACAGGCCCAGCAGGTCGACCTTGGCGTACGGCACCGGGTGCGCCGCTTCGCCGATGTAGCTCATGTACTGGCCCATGTCCTGGCGCCAGAAGCGCGCATCGATCTGCACCGCCAACGCATCGGCCCAGGCCTTGTACTGCTCGGCGCGCTCGTCGCCCAGCTGCGCGGCCATCTGCTGGCCCAGGCGCAGGGCCTGGTAATGCAGCACGTTGGTGGACAGCGCGTAGGAATCGCCGATGAAGCGCACGTTCTCGCGCGTCCAGTCCGGGTAGGTCTGCTCGCGCCAGTCCAGGAACGAGGTCTCGCCGCGATACAGGCCCATCTGCGGGTCGAATACCATGCTTCGGTCCTGCGCCAGGGTTCCCTGCAGCGCCTGCCAGACCTGGTCGGCGAAGGCCGCATCATCCAGCAGATGGCGCGCGGCCAGGAACCACACCACGCGATCGCTGCTGATGGGCCAACTGCCGCCGGAGCCGGTGTCCTGGGCCACGAACAGGCCGGGGGTATGGCCAGCGCGCGCCGCCGACAGCTTGAACTGCAACGACTGACGGGTGCGCTGCGGGTCCAGCCGCGCCAACGCCAGATCGGCGGCGAAGCTGACATCACGGGTCCAGACATAGGGCCAGCGAGCGCCGGTCTGGAAGCAGTCGCAGGGCACCGGGCGGCCTTCATCGAAGGCAGGGTCGCGGATCGCCTCCACCCGGTCCTGGTCCATGTCCTGCTGGGCCAGCGCAAACAGCGCATCGAACATCACGCTGCCGGTCCGGCTGCGCATTGGTGCGGCTGCGATCTGTACTGTCCCCTTCGGCGCATGCAGCACGAAGCTGCCGTTGGCTGCGGCTTCGGCACGCGCGTGGCGGCCGTCGAATTGCAGGTCGGCCGCCTGCGCGGTCGATCCCAGCGCTGCCCCGAGGGCAGCGGTCAGGCAAATGATCTTCAGCATCGAAGCGGCGGACCGGCTTGCGCCCGTCGGCCTCCCTCCCTCTCTGCACGCGTTGTAGGTCCGCACCGTCGTTGCCGGCGGGCGGGCGCGGCCCCTCCCTCAAGGTGCCTTGGGCCCATGGTAGACGCGGGGCTGCCGGCTGCGTCCAGCTGCATACGTATTCATGGCGTCGCACGGTAGTGGGCTTGCCGCGCTGGCTTATGGTCCGGGTCTGCCAACGGCGCCTTGGGAGGGGAAATGCCGATGTCACCCAGTGTTGTACGCGTGACGCTTGCACTGCTTTTCGGCACGGCCCTGCTGGGCCTTGCCACGCTCGCCAGGGCGGCGCCGCAGGTGATCAGCATCGAATCACCGGGCAAGGTGCTCAAGGCCAGCCTGGTGCTGGACGGCGGCACCGCCCGCTACCGCGTCGAGCGCTTCGGCGAGCCGGTGGTGGAGGATTCGAAGCTGGGCTTCGCCCTGCGCGATGGCCGGCTGGATCGTGATTTCGCGGTGATCGGCCAGCAGCAACGCAGCGTCGATGACACCTGGGAGCAACCCTGGGGCGAACGCCGGATCACCCGCAACCACTTCAACGAGCTGACCGTGCAGCTTGCCGAATCCACCGGCAGCAAGCGCCGTCTGGATGTGGTGTTCCGTGTCTACGACGACGGACTCGGCTTCCGCTATGCGTTTCCCGAGCAGCCCAACCTGCGCGAGGCGATCATCGACGACGAGCTGACCGAGTTCGCCATTGCGCCGGAATCGACGGCCTGGTGGATTCCGGCCGGCGAGCCGATCCATTACGAATACCTGTACCAGCGCACGCCGCTGCGCGAAGTGCCGCTGGTGCATACGCCGATGACCCTGCGCAGCCGTGATGGCCTGCACGTGGCGATCCACGAGGCCGCGCTGGTGGACTACGCCGGCATGTGGTTGCGCCGCACCGAGGGCCAGCGCCTGCGCGCGCAGCTCTCGCCCTCGGCCGAAGGCTGGAAGGTGCGCCGCGCCCTGCCCTTCGCCACACCGTGGCGCACGCTGCAGATTGCTGACCGCGCGGGTGGCCTGGTCGAATCGGACCTGATCCTCAACCTCAACGAACCCAACGCGCTGGGCGACGTGAGCTGGGTGAAGCCCGCCAAATACCTGGGCGTGTGGTGGTCGATGCACCTGGACAACGAAAGCTGGGCGACCGGGCCGAAGCATGCGGCCACCACCGCCAAGACGAAGAAGGTGATCGACTTCGCCGCCGCGCATGGTTTCCGCGGGGTGCTGGTGGAGGGCTGGAACCCGGGCTGGGATGGCATGTGGGTCGGCAACGGCTACGACTTCGATTTCACCCGTGCCACGCCCGATTTCGATATCGAGGCGTTGTCGGCGTACGGCCTGAAAAAGGGCGTGCACCTGATCGGCCACCACGAAACCGGCTGCGCCATCGAGCACTACGAAGACCAGTTGGGTGCCGCGCTGGACCTGTATGCGCGGCTGGGCGTGGACCAGTTCAAGACCGGCTACGTCTGCGACGATGGCCAGGTCGATCGCCGCAATCCAGCCGGTGGCCCGCTGTGGCGCGAGTGGCACGACGGGCAGTTCATGGCCCGCCACCACCTGACGGTGGTGCAGGAAGCGGCGCGGCGCCATCTGTCGGTGAACCCGCATGAGCCAATCAAGGACACCGGTCTGCGCCGCACCTACCCCAATTGGATCTCGCGCGAAGGCGCGCGCGGCATGGAGTACAACGCCTGGGGCCAGCCGCCGAATCCGCCGGAGCATGAGGTCAACCTGGTGTTCACCCGGATGCTGTCCGGACCGATGGATTACACCCCCGGCATCCTCAGCCTGAAGGGCCGCCACGGCCAGGCCATCCCCAGCACGCTGGCCCGCCAGCTTGCCCTGTACGTGGTGCTGTACAGCCCGATCCAGATGGCCGCCGATCTGCCCGAGCACTACCTGCAGCATCGCGAGGCGTTCCGCTTCATCGAAGACGTGGCGGTGGACTGGGAGCAGAGCCGCGTGCTCGATGGCGAAGTGGGCGACTACGTGACGATCGTGCGCCGTGATCGCAACAGTCGCGACTGGTTCCTCGGCAGCATCACCGACGAGCACGGACGTGTGTTGCCGGTTTCGCTGGGGTTCCTGGAGCCGGGCGTGCGCTATCGCGCCGAGATCTACCGCGATGGCGAGGGCGCGGATTTCCGCAGCAATCCATTCGACTTCGTGCGCGAAACCCGCGAAGTGACCAGTACCGATGCACTGACGCTGGTGCTTGCACCGGGCGGTGGACAGGCCATTCGCTTCACGCCGCTCCGCTGATCCCCTGTAGAGCCGAGCCCACGCTCGGCTTCCGACCGCMGCCGAGCGTGGGCTCGGCTCTACAGAACGATGCACCTGAAAGCGGTTACATCCCTGCAAACACCATTGAATACGTATGCAGGGTGATTCCCGCGAAGAACGCGCTGCCTACCATAGCGGCGACGACTGCGGCCACCGCGTCGCACGTCTACGGTCACTCCGGGACGTTCACGAATCGATCTGCAACATTGCCTGGGAGGGGAAAATGTTGAACCACAAGCGCAGTGCGCTGAGTCTCGCGCTGGCCGTTGTGCTGGCGCCAGCACTGGCGTCGGCACAGTCCACGCAGGGCACCACCACGCCAGCTGCCACCGCCGCCACCAACCTGGATACGGTGCAGGTCACCGGCATCCGCCGCGGCATCGAGAACGCGATCGCGATCAAGCAGGACGCCACCTCGGTAGTCGAAGCGATCTCCGCCGAAGACATCGGCAAGCTGCCCGACGTCAGCATCGCCGAATCCATCTCGCGCCTGCCCGGCCTGGCCGCCCAGCGCGTTGCCGGCCGTGCGCAGGTGATCAGCGTGCGCGGCCTGTCACCCGATTTCGCTACCACCCTGCTCAATGGCCGTGAAGTGGTCAGCACCGGTGACAACCGCGGCGTCGAGTTCGACCAGTACCCGTCTGAGCTGGTCAACGGTGTGACCGTCTACAAGACCCCGGATGCTGCGCTGGTCGGCCAGGGCCTGTCGGGCACCATCGACATGCAGACCGCACGCCCGCTCAGCTTCGGCGAACGCGTGATCGCGGTCAGTGGCCGCTACCAGAAGAGCTCGCTGGGCCGCGCCGCCAATGTCGACCCGTATGGCAACCGCTTCAGCGCCAGCTACATCGATCAGTTCTTCGACAAGACCCTGGGCATCGCCATCGGTTACGCGCACAGCGACATGCCGATCCAGGAAAACCAGGTCGGCCTCTACGAACCGTGGACCACCGAGCACACCGACAAGGGTAACCGCCCGGGTGTTGCCGCCGGCACCTACTTCTCCGATGGCATCAAGGCGCTGCGCCGCACCGGTAACAACAAGCGCGACGGCGTGATGGCGACGATCCAGTTCCGCCCAAGCAACAGCTGGACCAGCACCTTCGATGCGTTCCACACCGAAGCCGAGCAGATCGACACCGCCAACCAGTTCGAGCTGAACCTGAGCAACTACAACGGCAATTACACCCCGGGCCTGCTGGTCAGCAATCCGCAGGTCAACGCCAATGGTTCGTTCACTGGCGGCACTGCCAGCGGCGTGTACCCGCTGGTGCGCGGCATGTACAACAAGCGCAAGGACAAGATCGACGCGTTCGGTTGGAACAACGAGTTCAACTTCAGTGGCGTCAAGCTGGTCGCCGACCTGAACTATTCCAAGGCCACGCGCGATGAGCTGAACCTGGAAAACAACCTGCAGCTGACCCCGATGCCGCAGCTGGATACGGTCGGCGTGTCGATCCGCCAGAACGGCTTCTCGCAGATCAGCCCGGGCCTGAACTACTCCAATCCCGACGCGCTGTTCCTGACCAACACCATCTACGGTTCCGGCTACGGCAAGGTGCCGCAGGTGGAAGACCGCCTGAAGGGTGGCAAGCTGGCCGCAACGATTGCGTTGCCCGAAGCGATCGCTTCGTGGGCGCCGGACATCGACATCGGCGTCAACTATGCCGACCGCCGCAAGGTCAAGACCCAGTCCGAGGGCAACATCCTGCTCGGCGCGCAGGGCGATGCCAACATCGCCCCGGACCTGCAGTACCGTCCGGTCAATCTCGGTTTCGCCGGCCTGGGCACCATTCCGGCGTGGGATGTGCCGGCCGCGGTCGGTCGCTACATGACCTTCAATCCGGTCGACAATCTGGACTACCTGATTCCCAAGTCGTGGACGGTGCAGGAGAAGATCACCACCGCCTGGGCGCGCCTGAACATCAACACCGACATCGGCGTGGTCGGCGTGCGCGGCAACATTGGCGTGCAGATGCAGCACACCGACCAGAGCTCGGATTCGCGCTACTGGGACAGCTCGCAGACGGCCGGCAACAACATCCAGCCCTATTCCGACGGCCGCACGTACAACGACTGGCTGCCGAGCCTGAACCTGGCCTTCATGTTCCCCCACCAGCAGACGCTGCGTTTCGCCGCCGCCAAGCAGGTCGCACGCCCGCGCGTGGACCAGATGCGTGCAGGCCTGGAGTTCGGCGTGGATACCGGTACCGGCCGCCCCGGCGGCAGCGGCGGCAACCCGTTGCTGGACCCGTGGCGTGCCACCGCGCTGGACCTGTCCTATGAGAAGTACTTCGGCGAGAAGGCCTACGTCGCCGCTGCGATCTTCTACAAGGACCTGAAGAGCTACGTCTACACCCAGTCGGTGGACAACTACGACTTCACCGCGCTGCTGGGCAGCTACGTGCCGCCGCCGGGCATGACCTCGCCGGTACTGACCACCGGTACCTTCTCCGCGCCGCAGAACGGCAAGGGCGGCACGCTGAAGGGCCTGGAGCTGACCGGCTCGTTCCCGCTGGAGATGCTGACCGACAGCCTGCGCGGGTTCGGCGTGCAGGCCAGCGCCACCTTCAACAAGAGCGACATCACCATCCTGGATCCGGAAAGCGCCTCCAGCGTGGGCACCGATCCGATCAGCCTGCCGGGTCTGTCCAAGCGCGTGTACAACTTCACCGCGTACTACGAGCGCAGCGGCTTCGAGGCACGCGTCAGCCAGCGCCGTCGTTCGGACTTCATCGGTGAGATCGGCAACTTCAACGGCAACCGCAGCCTGCGCTACGTGGTGGGCGAGAACGTGACCGATGCGCAGGTCAGCTACACCTTCAGCGACAGCAGCGCCCTGCGTGGCCTGACCGTGCTGCTGCAGGGCAGCAACCTGACCAACGAGCCGTACCGCACCTACGCCGGCAGCAAGGATCGCCCGCTGGAATACATCGAGTGGGGTCGCACCTACATGCTGGGCGTGAACTACAAGTTCTGACCCGGACAAGGTAGTGCCGGCCGCTGGCCGGCAACCCTGATTCGGTAGTGCCGGCCGCKGGCCGGCAACACAAGGGGAGCAGGACCGGAAACCCGCTGCGCAGGCAGTGGGTTTTCTTTTGCGCAGCGGTAGATCCACGCCATGCGTGGATGCCTTCCACCGCAACCGCACCCACAAAAAAGGGACGGGGCGCTTCGGCCCCGTCCCCGCAAGTACCGCCACCGGAGAAAACGGTCAGCTGCGTCGGGCGCAATACACCGCACGCGGCGGCAGCTGGAGTTCGTTGCCCTGCACCGCACCCGCATCCGGGCCCGGTACCGCCACCTGCTGCCAGTTGCCCGGCGGCAGTGGATGACTCACCGCCTCGGCCGACAGGTTGAAGGCCAGCAGGAGGGTTTCATCTGCAAGCATACGCTCGAACAGCAGCACTGGCTCGGCACTTTCGATGAATCTGATGCTGCCATGCAATAGCGCCGGTTGGGCATGCCGCCAGGCCAGGAACGCGCGGAACGCGGCCAGGACCGAGTGCGGGTCACGCTCCTGTACGGCCACCGCCGCCGCCCGGTGCTCGGCCGGGATCGGCAGCCAGGGCGTGCCACTGGTGAAACCGGCCAGCGCTGCGTTGGTCCAGGGCAAGGGGGTACGGCAGCCGTCGCGGCCCTTGAAGTTCGGCCAGAAGGTGATGCCGTAGGGGTCCTGCAGCGCCTCGAACGGCACATCGGCCTCGGCCAGGCCCAGCTCCTCGCCCTGGTACAGGCAGACCGAGCCGCGCAGGGAGCACAGCATCGCCACCAGCATCCGCGCCAGCCGCGGGTCGGCCGGATGCCCCCCCCAGCGGCTGACCGCCCGCTCCACGTCGTGATTGGAAACCGCCCAGCACGGCCAGCCTTCGATCATTGCCGCTTCCAGCCGCGAGACTGTGTCTCGGATATAGGCCGCGCTGTAGTCGTCCACCAGCAGCTCGAAGCTGTAGCCCATGTGCAAGCGGCCATCACGGGTGTACTCAGCGGTGGTGGCCAGCGAGTCCTCCGAGGAGATCTCGCCCAGGCTGACCGCGCCCGGGTACTCGTCCAGCAAGGCGCGCAGGCGCTCCAGGAACGGCAGGTTCTCCGGCTGGGTGTTGTTGTAGTAGTGGTACTGGTAGGCGTACGGGTTATCCGGGCTGAAGCCGCGACCAAATCGCTTCTCGGCCGGCTTGGCCGGGTTGTCGCGCAGCTGCGCGTCGTGGAAGCAGAAGTTGATCGCATCCAGGCGGAAGCCATCCACGCCACGGTCCAGCCAGAAGCGCACATTGTCCAGGGTCGCCTGCTGCACCTCAGGGTGGTGGAAGTTCAGGTCCGGCTGATCGACCAGGAAGTTGTGCAGGTAGTACTGCTCGCGGCGCGGCTCCCACTGCCAGGCGCCGCCGCCGAACAGCGACAGCCAGTTGTTGGGCGGCGTGCCGTCATCGCGCGGATCGGCCCAGACATACCAGTCCGCCTTCGGGTTGCTGCGGTCCTGGCGGCTCTCGCGGAACCACGCGTGCTCGATCGATGTGTGGCTGAGCACCTGATCGATCATTACCTTCAGGCCCAGGCCGTGGGCCTTGGCCAGCAGCCGGTCGAAGTCGTCCAGACTGCCGAACAATGGGTCGACGTCGCGGTAATCGGCGATGTCATAGCCGAAGTCGGCCATCGGCGACTTGAAGAAGGGCGAGATCCAGATCGCGTCCACGCCCAGCGCGGCGATATGGTCCAGCCGCTCGATGATGCCCGGCAGGTCACCCACCCCGTCGCCGTTGGCATCAAGGTAGCTGCGCGGGTAGATCTGGTAGATGACGGCTCCGCGCCACCATGGATAGTGCGACATCGACAGCCCCCCTCCGGGCATGCAGGGCCCGCCGGAAGCGAGCCGAAATCCTGTTCCGGCAAGCTTAGCGGCGGCCTCCCGGGCATGGCGCAGCCTGCATACGTATTCACGCTGGACGCTGGCGTTACCGCGCCGCAGCGGCGTGCCAGCCCGGTTTGCGCCCGGAATTCACGGGCAACGCCTATAATCAGCGGTGAGCCTGAAAGCCTGATCGCATGACCATCACCGAAGACACCCGTCCCGCCCTGGGCCTGCCCCAGATCCAGTCGCTTGCCGCGGCCGACATGGCCGCCGTCGACGCCCTGATCCGGCGCCGGCTGTCCTCGGACGTCGTGCTGATCAACCAGATTGCCGACCACATCATTTCCGCCGGCGGCAAGCGCCTGCGCCCGATGCTGGTGATGCTGGCCGGCCATGCGGTCGGCCAGGCCGGCCCGGATCACCACCAGCTGGCGGCGATCATCGAATTCATCCATACCTCCACTCTGTTGCACGACGACGTGGTGGACGAATCCAGCCTGCGGCGTGGCCGCAGTACCGCCAACGCCTTGTGGGGCAATGCACCGAGCGTGCTGGTGGGCGACTTCCTGTACTCGCGCAGCTTCCAGCTGATGGTCGAGCTGGAGCGCATGTCGGTGATGCAGATCCTGGCCGATGCCACCAACCGCATCGCCGAGGGTGAAGTGCTGCAGCTGTTGCACGTGCACAACCCCGATACCGACGAAGCCGCCTACCTGCGCGTGATCGAGCGCAAGACCGCAGTGCTGTTCGCTGCCGGCACCCGCCTGGGCGCGCTGGCCAGCGGCGTGGACGAAGCCACCCAGCAGGCCCTGTTCGACTACGGCATGCACCTGGGCTACGCGTTCCAGATCGCCGACGACGTGCTGGACTACTCGGCCAACGCCGAGGAGCTGGGCAAGAACCTGGGTGATGATCTGGCCGAGGGCAAGGCCACCCTGCCACTGATCCACGCCATGGCCCATTCGGACGACGCCACGCGCGAGCGCCTGCGCAGCATCGTGCAGGACGGCGACGCCTCGGCGATGCCGGAAGTGCTGGCCGCGATCCGCGCCACCGGGGGCCTGGAATACAGCCGCCGCCGCGCCGAGGAATACGCCGAAGCCGCCGAGCGCGCGCTTGATGGCCTGGGCGACAACGATGCCGTGGCCGCTCTGCGCGGCCTGGCCCGCTACGCGGTGCAGCGCTCGCATTGATCGGTGAAGGCGTGCCGACCAAGGTCGGCACGCCTTTGTCTATCGGAACCGCTCCTCGAAGAACTCATCCAGCGCCTTCCATGCGCGCTTGGCCGCCCGTTCGTTGTACTGGCAGCCCGGCGGGTTGTTGGCATCGCGCTCGGCGAAGCAGTGCACCGCACCGCTGTAGTTGGTGAATTCCCAATCCACCTTGGCCCCATCCATTTCCTTCTGGAAAGCGGCGATGTCCTCGGCGGTCACGCTCCTGTCGTCGGCACCATTGAGCACCAGTACCGACGGGTGCGTGCCACCGGCCTGCGCGGGCAGCGGCGAACCCAGCCCGCCGTGCAGGCTCACCACACCCGCCAACGGCGCACCGGCACGCGCCAGTTCCAGCACCGTGGTGCCGCCGAAGCAGAAACCGACCGCACCAATCCGGCTGGCATCCAGCGGCACCTTGCCGGCCTGCGCCTTGAGCACGTTCACCGCTTCCAGCGCGCGTGCGCGAAGCAACGGCCGTTCATTGCGCAGCCGGGTCGCCACCGGCCCGGCCTCGGCATCGGTCTTCGGCCGCACGCCCTTGCCGTACACATCGGCCACCAGCACCACGTAATCGTCGCCGGCCAGCTGTTTGGCCTTCTCTATCGCAGATTCGTTCACGCCCTTCCAGTTCGGCACCATCACCAGGCCCGGACGCTTGTCGTTGTCGCCATCGTCATAGACCAGCACGCCACTGAAGGTCGTGCCTCGGTGCTTCCACTCCACCGGTTGCGTCTTCATCGCCGCCCATACCGGCATCGCCACCAGCCCCAGCACCATCGCCAAACCCCATCGCCAACGTTTCATGCGCCTGCTCCGCAAAAAAGGGGACGGAGGGGATTAAGCCGCAATCGCCCCTCCCGCGTCGCATTCTGCATTGGCGGCGTGACGCAGGTGTGGTTGGATACGACTTAATCCCCTCCGTCCCCTTTTCTGCATGAACCTTGTTGATCGCTTTCTGTCTGGCCTGATTCCACGCCTGCCTGCGGACGATGCCCCGCAGTGGGCACACGTGCAGGGCGCCTGCGCCGAAGACCTGCAGCGCCTGCGTGCGCAGTGGCCGCAGGTGCCGGACAGCCTGGTGGAACTGCTGTCGCGCGTGGATGGCACGCACTTCCGCGAGTACCCCGCCGGCGAGGTCTGTGTGCTGATGCTGGGTTCGGACGTGGAGGATGGCGGCTATCCGTACTACCTGCGCTCGGTGGCGCAGATCTTCGAGGACCAGCAGCAGTGGGACGACAGCATCCGTTCCATCTACGAGGAATGGCTGGATGACGAGCCGGAGATTCTCGGCGATGGCATCGATGCCGATCTACCGATGAACCGCCGCCTGTGCTTCTCGCACTGCATGAACAACGGCGGCACCTCGATGCTGTACCTGGATTTCGATCCGGCACCGGGCGGCACAGTCGGCCAGGTAGTGCGCTACCTGCACGATCCGGACAGCTACGCGGTCATCGCGCCGAGCTTCGATGTGTACCTGCAGCAGCTGATCGACGGCGGCTACACGTTCATCGACGAGGACCAGTAGATCCACGCCGTGCGTGAATGCGTGTCACCGTAGGGTGCCGGCCACCGGCCGGCACTACCATCAGGTAATGCCCAACCCCGGAATCGCGCTGATGCTGTCGGGATCGAACCCGGCCAGTTCGGCGAAATGGCGGCCACGGGCCACGTAATCACGATAGGCCCCGAAGCTCGGCGCGCCCGGCGACAGCAGCACCACCCCGCCCTGCGCGACCAGCGCGGCACGTGCCAGCGCCATCGCCTCGGGCAGATCCGCCGCCGCGTGCAGGCCGAAGCGGCCAGCATCGGCCAGCGGCTGCAGCATCGCGTGGATGCGCGGGCCGTTGCTGCCCATGGTCACGATCTCCACCGGCGGCACGTCGTGCGCCATGTGCTGCATGAAATCGGTCCAGTCCAGGCCACGGTCGTGCCCGCCCACCAGCAGCGCGATACGCTGGCCGGCGAAGCATTCCAGCGCGGCCAGGCTGGCGTGCGGTGTGGTGCTGATCGAATCGTTGACGTAGGTCAGGCCATCGGCCACGCCGATCCGCTGCAGGCGGTTCGGCAACGGACGGAAGTCCTGCACCGCCGGTGCCAGCGCCACCGCATCCAGGCCCAGCGCTTCCAGCGCGGCCAGCACCGCGCACAGGTTGCCGCGGTTGTGACGGCCTGGCAGCGGCGTGTTGCGGGCATCGAATACGGGCTGCTCGCCGCGGTGCACGATGTCATCGCGCATGTGCCAGCCCTGCGGCTGGTTGAACCAGACCACCTCACTGTCAGGCAGCGACAGCGTGGCCAGGTAAGGATCGGCCGCATTGAGCACGGCGATGCGCGGCGCGGCTTCGGTCACCAGCCGCAGCTTGTCCTCGATGTAACGCTGTTCGCTGCCGTGCCAGTCCAGATGTTCCGGGAACAGGTTCAGCACCACCGCCACCTGCGGGTGGGCGCCACTGCGCGCCACTTCACCGGTCTGGTAGCTGGACAGTTCCACCGCCCAGTATTCCGGCGCTGGCTGCGGATCCAGCACTTCCAGCAGCGGCAGGCCGATGTTGCCGACCAGGCCAGTGCGATGCCCGGCCGCGCGCAGCAGGTGCGCGACCAGCGCGGTAGTGGTGCTCTTGCCCTTGGTGCCGGTCACGCACACGGTGTCGCGCACGATGCCATCGGCACCTGCATGTTCGGCAAACCACAGCGCGGTGCCACCGATGAAGGTAGTGCCCTGCTCTGCCGCCGCCAGCGCAATCGGCTGGTAAGGGCTGATGCCGGGCGATTTGATCACCACATCGAACGCCGCCAGCGCTTCGGCCGAGGGTTCGCCAAGCACGTTCAGCGCGCCCTGCGTTTCCGCACGCGCGGCCTCGGCCTCGGCGGCCGGGCAGAACAGGCTCAGGGCAAGCGTTGGCAGGCGTTCACGCAGCACCGCAAACGCAGCGCGGCCCTCACGGCCCCAGCCCCACAGCGCAATGCGCTTTCCCTCAAGCTTCGAAATCTTCACGCACCCGTTCCCACAGCGCAGCCGGAACGCGGTGCTCACCCTGCAGCTGCAGCAGCGGTGCCAGTTCCAGTTCGGCGGCGTCCAGCTGCGGCTGGATCTCGTTGCAGAAGCGCTTCACCAGCACGTCTTCCTTCCACTCCGGGCGCTGCGCCAGGGTCGCCATCGCTGCACGCGATTCGCGGCCTTCGCCCACGCACTCGAACGGCTTGTGGTCCTGGAATTCAAGCAGCGCGTCGAAGCCACCGGCCTGTTCGGCATCGTCCAGCAGATTGCGGCCGAAGATGCGCACCAGGCGCGTCTTGGGCATGAACGGGGCCAGCGCCAGGAACACGAAGTGGCACTTTGGGCAGACGCCGCACCAGCGGTTCACCGGGCGCTCGCCGAGGATATGGAAGTTGCGGTTGCAGCTGGAGAAATGCGCGTCGTAGAAATCGGTCTTGGCGAACTGGCGGGCCACCGCCAGCTCGGACATCGGGCGCAGCAGCGAGTAGTACTGCAGGTCCGCCGCGACGTGCTTCTGCACGTGGCTGCCGAACGCCTGCTCGAACGCCCAGCCCTTGGACCACTGGTGGTTCACTTCGCCGGTGCCCGGAATCTGGCTGCCGTAGCTGGCCGAACGTTCGTTGGAGAACACCACCTGGTCCACGCCCTGCAGCAGTGCGGCCAGCACCATGATCGCCGAGTTCACCGCAGTGACCGGGATATGGCCGTTCCAGGCGCCCTGGCGGTTCAGCTCGAACAGTTCCGGCGCCAGCGCGCGGCCCAGGTTGAGGGTCGGCAGGCCGGTGCGCTCGGCACAGGCGCGGATCAGCTGCGAGCCGCCGATCCAGGTCACCGTTTCGTCCACGCCGGCACGGCGCAGCGCTTCAATGCTGACCAGCGAATCCTTGCCGCCACCGATGGCCACCAGCGCGTGCGCCTGCAGGCCCAGCACCGGCGCCTGCACCGCTTCGCCCTGCACCGGCAGGCGGAAACGCCCGCGCAGGTTCAGGCCGTTGCGGTAGGCGAATTCGCCCAGGCCGTTGAGGTAGACCGTCTCCACCAGCGCCGCGGTATCGGCATCGATGGCGTAGCTGTCGATGCTGACCGTCTCCGGCACGCCGGCCTTGTAGTAGCTGACACCGGCAATCAGGTGCAGCAGCTGCAGCGCACGCTGCACGGCGGCGGCGCGCGCCTCGTCCAGCACGAACGGGGCGCCGGGCACGGTGATGGTTTCCACCATCTCCGGGCCGTCATCGAAGGCGTAGACCAGCTTGGCCACGCCGGTCTCCGCAGCGAATTCGCAGCGGACGAAGCGGAAGCGGGAAACCTGGTGTTTGTCGAAAGCAGTCATGGTGTATCCGGTCAGGCACGGACCCGCGCAAGGGCGCGGGGCGTGTCGGTGGGCGGGTGCGGGGCGCGGATGGCGATCACTCGATCACGTCTTCGCGCGGCATCGCCCGCTGGTTGTAGGTGTTGGACATTACATAGCCGTAGGCACCGGCATCGGCGATCAGCATCACGTCGTCCGGCGCGGTCGACACCGGCAGCTTGCGGCGCTTACCGAACACATCGCTGGATTCGCAGATCGGGCCGACCACATCGAACGCCGCCTCGGCATAGCCCCCCTGACGGCTGAGGTTCTCGATGTCGTGCCAGGCGTCGTACAGCGCCGGGCGCATCAGCGTGTTCATGCCGGCATCCAGGCCGACGCGGCGCACGCCGTCCTTTTCCACCACCTGGGTGGCGTGGGCCAGCAGCACGCCCGATTCGGCCACCAGGTAGCGGCCCGGCTCGATCGCCAGGCGGAACGCCGGGTGCAGCGCCTTGACCTCGGCCAGGCCCTCGGCCCAAGCGTCCAGGTCAAAAGGCTCGTCCTCGGCGGAATACGGAATCGGCAGGCCGCCACCGATATCGATGGTCTGCACGCTGCCGATGCGGCGGGCGAAACCGGCCAGTTCATCGCACATCAGGCGCCAGTGCTGCGCGGTTTCCACGCCGCTGCCCAGGTGCGCGTGCAGGCCGACCACGCGGGTGCCCAGATCGGTGGCCGCGCGCACGAATTCGTCCACACGGGCGATCGGCAGGCCGAACTTCGACTCCTTGCCGCCGGTGCGGACCTTGGCGTGGTGGCCTTCGCCCCGGCCCAGGTCGACACGCAGCCACAGCTCGCGGTTGCGGAACAGATCCGGCCAGCGCTGCAGCGCTTCCACGTTGTCGACAGTGACGGTCACGCCGAGCGCGAACGCCGCTTCGTATTCGCTGCGCGGGCAGAAGCTGGGAGTGAACAACACGCGCTTGGGCGACAGTTCCGGCAGGTGCTGGAACACATGCTTCAGTTCGCCGTGCGAGACGCACTCCAGGCCGAAGCCCTCGGCTTCCAGCAGCTGCAGGATGGCCGGGTGGCTGTTGGCCTTGATCGCGTAGTAGCGCTGGTCGATCGGCTTGATCGCGGCCAGCGCGCGGGCGCGGGCGCGCACGGTGGGCAGGTGGTAGACGTAGCGCGGTGTGCCGGCGTCGGCCAGCTGCAGCAGGTGCGCACGCTGGCCACGCCACCACGGCGTGCCGCGCGGGCGCACGGTGCCGGCAATCTCGCGCCAGCGCGGGCCGAACACTTCGGTTTCTTCCACCGGCATGGCGCCGCTGTCGATCAGCTCGGCATGCAGGATCGGCAGCAGGCCATCGGCGTCGGCCTCGTCGATGACGAAGGTCAGGTTCAGGTCGTTGGACGACTGCGAGATCATGTGCACGCGCTCGCGGCCGAACGTGGCCCACACGTCCGACAGCTTGTGCAGCAGGGAACGCATGCCACGGCCGACCAGGGTGATGGCCGCGCACGGCACGATCACCTTCACCTTGCAGATCTGCGACAGGTCGGCCGACAGCGCGGCCAGCACATCGGTGTTGACCAGGTTCTCGGACGGGTCCAGCGACACGGTGACGTTGGTCTCGGCCGAACCGATCAGGTCCACCGACAGCCCATGCTTCTTGAACAGGTTGAACACATCGGCCAGGAAGCCGACCTGCTGCCACATGCCGATGCCTTCCATCGACACCAGCACGATGCCGTTGCGGCGGCTGATCGCCTTCACCCCCGGCACCGGCGCCGCGCTGCCATCGATGCTGGTGCCCGGAAGTTCCGGGCGCTCGGTATCGAGGATGGCCATCGGCACGCCGGCATCGCGGCACGGCTTGATCGAGCGCGGATGCAGCACCTTGGCGCCGGTGGTGGCGATTTCCTGCGCCTCGTAATAATCCAGGCGGGTCAGCAGGCGCGCGTCGGGCACGTCCTTCGGGTTGGCGCTGAACATGCCCGGCACGTCGGTCCAGATCTCCACGCGGCTGGCACCCAGCAGCGCGCCGAAGTACGCCGCCGAGGTATCCGAGCCGCCGCGGCCGAGGATGGCGGTGCCACCATCGGCGTGCCGCGAAATGAAGCCCTGGCTGATCAGCAGGCGGGTCGGCTGCGCGCGGAAGCGCTGCATCCACTCCGCGTCGGCACGCCACTGGCAGTTCACCGACAGGCGCTGCGACCAGTCGCTCTGGTTCGGTTGCGGCGGCATCGCATCCAGCCACTGGCGGGCGTCCATCCAGCCCATGTCCAGGCCCGAGGCACGCAGGTAGGCCGCCCCCAGGGTGGAGGACAGCAGCTCGCCCTGGCCCAGCACTTCGGCCTGCCAGTCCAGCGGACGGGTGGCGGCACGTGCGTCATCGAGCAGGCCCTGCAGCGCCGTCAGACGTTCGGCCAGCACCTCGCGACCCAGGCCCAGTTCGGTCAGGAAGCCCTCGTGACGTTCAACCAGCGCGGCCACGCGGTCGCGGCTGTCCGGCGCGCCATCGGCGATCGCGGTCAGTTCGTTGGTGACCCCGGACAGCGCCGACACCACCACCAGCACGCGCGAGCCAGTCTCTTCCGCACGTTTTTTCGCCAGCTTCCCGATCGTGTCCCAGCGATGACGACGCGACACCGAGGTGCCGCCGAACTTCAGTACGATCCAACGATCGACAAGGGGGGAAGCTGACATGGATTGGCTATGTAGAATGTGGGGAAGCCGCCCTCGGGGGCGGAACCTTTGATTCTAAGCGCAATATCCCCGTAGATGGCCGTCCTCCGTTACCTGCAGCTCGATGTCTTCGCCCCCCGCCCCGGCACCGGCAACCCACTGGGCGCGATCCTTGGCGCCGACGGGCTTGGCGAGGACCAGATGCAGGCCCTCGCCGCATGGCTGAACCTGTCCGAGACGGTCTTCTTCCTGCGCCCCAGTGCGCCCGGCGCCGACTACCACATCCGCATCTTCACCCCGACCCGGGAACTGGCATTCGCCGGCCATCCCAGCGTTGGTGCGGCGTGGGTGGCGGTGACCTGCGGCCTGGCGACTCCACGTGACGGCGCCCTGCTGCAGCAATGCGCGGCCGGGCTGTTGCCGGTAAAGGTGAGTGGGCCGGCCGAGGCGCTGGAGATCCAGCTGGCCAGCCCTCCGGCCCGGCAGGTGGCAACCGCAGCCGACGCGGCCCCCGCAGCGCTGCTGGCGCTGGCTGCCGATGGTCACGTGCCGGAGCTTTGGGACAACGGTGCACGCTGGTGGCTGCTGCCGCTGCGCGATGCCACTGCCGTGCGCAGCCTGGTGCCGGACATGGCCGCGCTGGCCGACTGGAGCCGGGCGACCAATGCCACCGGCATGGCGGTGTTCGCCGATGAGTCGGGCACCGACACTGCCCGCGTGGTCCGCGCGTTCTGCCCCGCCGATGCCCCCAGCGTGCCGGAGGACCCAGTGACCGGCAGCGCCAATGCGTTGATCGGCGCGTGGCTGCGGCAGCGCGATGCCCTGCCCGGCCGCGAGGGCCGCTACGTGGCCAGCCAGGGCCGCGAAGTCGGCCGCGATGGCCGCGTGCAGGTGCAGGTCGACGCGCCGGGCACGGTGTGGATCGGCGGCCGGGTGCAGCCGGTCATCGACGGCCACATCCATTGGCTGTAGCGCCGGGCCCACGCTTGGCCATGTCCCATCACAAGGCCGCCGAGCATCGGCTCGGCGCTACAACGGCGCGCTAAGCTGCGCGCCACTCGATCCTGGAGTTTCCTTCCTATGACCACCCGCCGTTTCCTGCAGCTGGATGTGTTCTCCCCGCGCGCCGGTGCTGGTAATCCGCTGGCCGTGGTGCTCGACGCCGAAGGCCTGGACGACACTGCGATGCAGGCCATCGCCCGCTGGACCCGCCTGCCCGAAACCACCTTCGTGTTCGCGCCGCAGGTCGACGGTGCCAGTTACCGGCTGCGCATGTTCAGCCCGCAGAAAGAAGTTCCGTTCGCCGGCCACCCCAGCGTCGGCACCGCGCATGCGGTGCTGCAGGCGGGCCTGGCCGTACCGGTCGACGGCGTGCTGGTGCAGGACGGCATTGCCGGTGCCCTGCCACTGCGCGTCAGCGGCGAGGGGGCACAGCAGCGCATCGCCATCCGCACCCCGCGCGCGCAGCTGGCCGAGACGGCCGAGGCCACCGATCCTCGTCTGCAAGCCGCACTGAAGGGCTGGCCGCTGGGCACGCTGCCGCCGGCACGCATGCAGGGCGGCCGCAGCTGGTGGGTGGTGCAGGTGGCCGATGAAGCCGCGTTGCGCGCCCTGCAACCGGATTGGGATGCAGTGGCTGCACTGGCCGAGTCCACCGACAGCATGGGCGTGTTCGCCTATGCCTTCAGCGATGGCCGCGAGGGCTTCGATCTGGCGGTACGCGCCTTCGTCGGCAACGGTCGCCGCTTCGAGGACGCAGCTTCCGGCGCCGCCAACGCCGTGCTGGCCGCATGGCTGGACCTTCGCAATGCGCTGCCGCGGGGCCGTGCACCGTTCGAAGTCAGCCAGGGCCGCGAAGTCGGCCACGATGCGCGCCTGACGCTGCTGGTCGACGAGGACGGCGAGGTCTGGTCGGGGGGGCAGGTGCAGACGGTGATCAGCGGCACCATCGATTGGTAAAGGGGCACTGTAGAGCCGAGCCCATGCTCGGCTGCTCTTCGGCCAGATCACGGGAGCTGCAGAAGCCGAGCATGGGCTCGGCTCTACAGATGCGCCGGCTCAGCCCAGCTCGGCTTCCAGGCTGATCGGCACCGCACTCAACGCCTTGGACACCGGGCAATTCTGCTTGGCGTCATCGGCAATGGCACGGAACTGCGTCGCGTCGATGCCCGGCACCACGGCCTTCACCTTCAGGCGGATCTGCGACAGCTGCGGGCCACCTTCCAGCGACAGGTCGACCTTGGCCTCGGTGTCCAGCGAGGTCGGGGTGAATCCGGCCTCGCCCAGCTTCGCCGACAGCGCCATGGTGAAACAGCCGGCGTGCGCGGCAGCGATCAACTCTTCCGGATTGGTGCCCTTTTCGTCGCCGAAGCGGCTGTTGAAACCGTAACGGGTCTTGTCCAGCAGGCCACTCTGCGGCGTGCTCAACTGTCCCTTGCCCGACTTCAGATCGCCTTCCCAGTGCGCGGTGGCGTGTCGCGAGATTCCCATGTGCTGCTCCTGCGTGACGGTGATGAACCGTCACCCTCGCACGGGATGCGTTAGCCCTGCGTCGCCCCGTCGCACCGCCCACGCCGCTCCAACACCGGCTCCGTGGACACTTCCTCGCCACATCGACACACATTTTCCCCTTGTTTTCAGTGATTTCGCGATTCCCCCCCGAGGATCGGGCGGTGCCGGTCCACCACACCGTAGGCCTCCATCCTCTACTGCCCGCCATGTACTGAATCGGCCTGGATATGAAAAAACATGCGCTTTTCGCGCTTCGGGCTATTGGCGGCGCCCGAGAGTTGCCCTACATTGCGCTTGCCGACGGGGTTCGGCGCCGACCAAACAACCAACCGTTCACGGAACAGGAAACCATGGCAAAGACCGCTAAGAAGGCTGCCCCGAAGAAGGCAGTGAAGAAAGTCGCGACGAAGGCAGCCGCCAAGCCGGCCGCTCCGAAGCCGATCAAGGAAGTGCTGACCAAGTCCGGCCTGGTTGCACACATCGCTGAAGCCTCCGGCGTCATCGCCAAGGACGTCCGCGCTGTGCTGGCCTCGCTGGAAAGCGCTGTCGCGTCCTCGGTGCACAAGAAGGGCGCTGGCTCCTTCACCCTGCCGGGCCTGCTGAAGATCACCACCGTCAATGTGCCGGCCAAGCCGAAGCGCAAGGGCATCAACCCGTTCACCAAGGAAGAGCAGTGGTTCGCCGCCAAGCCGGCCACCACCAAGCTGAAGGTGCGTCCGCTGAAGAAGCTGAAGGACGCCGCGCTGTAAGCGCGCGCCCCGACGCGGATTCCGACGGGACGGCTCTGGCCGTCCCGTTTTTTTTGTCCCAATCACGGCCCGCAACACAGCGTTGCCGCATGCCCGGGAATACCCGTACAGGCCCGTCGCCATTGGCTGGGCCCCGCCTGCGCCGGGGGCGGAACGTACCGGGTGGAACACTGCGTGCAGCCCCGGCCATCGCGGTCGGACGCGGCCTTGCCTAAGGTGGGCACATCCTCCACAGCTACGGCGAGCATCCCTCATGGCCAGCCCCTCCACCCGCTACCGGATCTCGGTGACCCCCATCGAAAAGGACGGGTTGCAGTGCACCGGGCGCTGCACCATCGAACTGGAGCATCGCGCCAGCCGTGACCTGATGCGCCTGCTGGAAGCGGCGCCGCGCACCGCTGGCATCAGCGGCGACGAGCGCGCGACCCTGGTGATCGCCACCCAGCTGCTGCGCGACATCGTGCAGCGCCATGCCGAAACCGAAGGCCATGCCCTGGCCGCCATCGCCGCGCAGGTGCTGCCGGCGCTGGATGCACTGGAACAGCTGCCCTCCTCCCGCTGATCGCGGCACAGCCGATACACTGCCTCGTTCCGTTCGCCTCGGGGAGGAGGCAGACATGCGCAGGTTCCTGATGCTGTTGGCACCGCTGGTGCTGCTGGCGTGTTCCCGGCCCGCGGCTCAGCCGCATGCCGCAGATGCTCCGCCCCCCACTGCGGCCGATGCCGCTGCCAGTGCCAGGCCACCCGCCTCCGCTGAAGCCGTCGCTCCTGCATTGCAGTCCAGCGATATCGACCCCCTGTTTGCCGCCGTTGCGGATGAGGCCCAGCTGCCTGCAGACATGCTCAATGCCTATGTCATGGCCCTGCTCAACCGTGACCACCCGGCCATCAACGCTGCATGGACCTTCCCGCCCAGCGATGCACGACGCGCGGACGATGCCGCATTGCGCCAGCTGACGGATGTGCGCAGCCTGCGCCTGACCAGCGAACTGCCGATCGCACGCGACGGCCACCAACCGCCGCAGCTGCTGGAGGTTCCGGTGCGGATCCGTGCGGTGACCACCGAGGGCACCTTCCGCTTCGGTGGCTGGTACCGGGTGCAACCCAGCGCCGATGGCCGCAGCTGGCAGATCCAGTCGGCGCAGCTGCGGCCTTCGCTGGACTGAACCGTTGCAGCGGCATGCACGCGCGATTCAGCCAGCAAGGCTACTCTTTGATCCATCCATTCCGCATTCACCGGTCACCGCCATGCGCCTGCGTTCCCTGATGACCCGCCTCGCAGCCTCCACCGTGCTGATCGCCGCTGCGATCGGCGCCCAGGCCGCCCCCTCCATTTCCGGCCGCGAACTGTCAGTCGGTGCCAGCGACGTGCAGCAGTACCTCGATGGCAGCTTCCCGCGCACCCAGGACGCGCTGGGTGGACTGATCGCCCTGACCATGAGCCACCCGCAGCTGAGCCTTCCGGCCGGCGAACGGTTGAACCTGGGCATGGACGTGGCACTGGCCACTGCCGGTGGCAACCCGTCCAAGCTGGGCACGGTGAAGCTCAGCAGCGGCCTGCGCTACGACGCACAGACCCAGGGCTTCCACCTGCAGCAGCCCAGCGTGGATGACTTCACCCCGGCCAACCAGGGCGGTCGCCTCGACTCACGCACCCGTGGCCTGCTCAATGCATGGCTGAGCGACTACGCCCAGCGCGAACCGATCTACAAGCTGGACCCGGCCGTGGCCGGCATGCTGGGTGCCCTGCAGGTGCAGTCGGCGCAGGTGAAGAACGGCAAGCTGGTGGTCACCTTCAACCAGAACCTGGGCAATCTTGTGCCGGCAGGCGTGCTGGGCAAATAAGGTAGTGCCGGCCGCGGGCCGGCACGCKTTTCACGTGTGTGCCGGCCAGCGGCCGGCACTACCCGGTAAGGGTCAGCGCTTGGGCTGCAGCATGGTGCCGGTGCACTTGGGCGAGCCGCAGCGGCACTCCCAGATCTTCTTCAGCTTTGCCGTGTGACGCTCGGCCAGGGTGATGCCGTAGTTGTAGGTCAACTCTTCGCCGGCCTTGATGTCACGCAGCGCCTCGATGAACACCTTGTCGCCGCGGCTGTCGCCGTCCTCGTCTTCCTCGATCACCGCCTCGCAGTTCGGGTCGCAGCTGTGGTTGATCCAGCGCGCGTCATTGCCCTTGTAGTTGGCATCGATCACCCAGTCGTCGTTGAGGGTGAACAGGAAGGTATGGCCACTTTCGACGTCGCCGCTGTCATCGGCATCAACGTCGCCGTGGCTGCGCAGCAGGCCCTTGTACTGGATCACGCGCTCGCCCTGCTTGATCGGGGCCACGGCGAACACGCCGTTGCCATGGATGGCGGACTTGCGGGCTTGGATCTTCTTCGGCATCGGCACGGGCTGTTTGCAGCGAATGGAACAGGGATTCTCGCCCATTCCGGGTGATTGCGAAAATCACCCCGTTGGCGCAGCATTGCGCCTTGGCAACGGCCCCGGTGTGTCCTCCCGGCCCGGCCCCAGCGCCGGCTGAATGCCCGGGTTGGATGGCGGCGAATAAAAGCGTACAATTTCAGTCCGCTTTAAGAACCACTCGCATCCCCATGTTGCGCGTCACCAAACTCACCGATTACGCCACCGTCGTGCTGACCGTGCTCGCCGCCCGTCCGGGCGAGGTGCTCAGTGCCACCGAGCTGGCCGAATTCACCGGTCTGGAGCCGCCCACCGTCAGCAAGGTGCTCAAGCCGCTGGCCCAGGCCGGCCTGGTTGAAGGCCTGCGCGGCGTCCGTGGCGGCTACCGCCTGACCCGCCCGGCCATCGAGATCTCGCTGTTCGAAGTGGTCGAAGCGATGGAAGGGCCGCTGGCCCTGACCGAATGCAGCCACGACCACCACCAGTGCGGCATGGCGCCCAAGTGCGGCGCGCGCAGCAGCTGGCGGCTGATCAACGACGTGGTTTCCGAGGCCCTGCGCGATGTCACCCTTGCGCAGATCCTGCCCCCTCTCCCCCTTGCCGATGACGAACAGCGCCGCACCATCGCTGTCGACGTCGTCTCCTGATCCGTAGGCAGCCCCCCATGGCCACCGAAACCATCGAAAACGTCGCCCACGACGACACCCCCAACCGCGAGATCCACGAGCAGCTCGGCCGCAAGTATTCGGCCGGCTTCATCACCGAGATCGAATCGGACTCCTTGCCGCCGGGCCTGGACGAGGACACCATCCGTGCCCTGTCGGCCAAGAAGGAAGAGCCGGAGTGGATGACGCAGTGGCGCCTGGACGCCTACCGCCACTTCCTGACCATGCCGATGCCGGACTGGGCCAAGCTGGAGATCGCCCCGATCGACCTGCAGGCGCTCAGCTACTACTCCGCGCCGAAGGGCCCGAAGTACGCCTCGCTGGATGACGTGCCGAAGGAACTGCTGGACACCTACGACAAGCTGGGCGTGCCGCTGCACGAGCGTGCCAAGCTGGCCGGCGTGGCGGTGGACGCGGTGTTCGACTCAGTGTCCGTCGGCACCACGTTCCGCAAGGAACTGGCCGAGAAGGGCATCATTTTCTGCTCGATGTCCGAGGCCATCAAGGAACACCCGGAACTGGTGCGCCAGTATCTGGGCACCGTGGTGCCGGTGGGCGACAACTACTTCGCCGCGCTCAATTCGGCGGTGTTCTCCGATGGCAGCTTCGTGTTCATTCCCAAGGGCGTTCGCTGCCCGATGGAACTGAGCACCTATTTCCGCATCAATGCCGGCCACACCGGCCAGTTCGAGCGCACCCTCATCGTGTGCGAGGACAAGGCCTACGTGTCCTACCTGGAAGGCTGCACCGCGCCGATGCGCGACGAGAACCAGCTGCACGCTGCGGTGGTCGAGCTGGTCGCGCTGGAAGACGCGGAGATCAAGTACTCCACGGTGCAGAACTGGTACCCGGGCGACGAGAACGGCGTCGGCGGCATCTACAACTTCGTCACCAAGCGTGCCGAATGCCGAGGCGCGCGCAGCAAGGTCACCTGGACCCAGGTCGAAACCGGTTCGGCGATCACCTGGAAGTACCCGTCCTGCGTGCTGCTGGGCGATGACTCGGTGGGTGAGTTCCACTCGGTGGCGCTTACCCACCACCGCCAGCAGGCCGACACCGGCACCAAGATGATCCACGTCGGCAAGCGCACCAAGAGCAAGATCGTCAGCAAGGGCATCAGCGCCGGCCGCGGCCAGAACACCTACCGCGGCCTGGTGCGGGTGGACCGCAACGCCGACGGCGCGCGCAACTACACCCAGTGCGATTCGCTGCTGATCGGCAAGCAGTGCGGCGCGCACACCTTCCCCTACATCGAGGTGAAGAACCCGGGCGCCACCGTCGAGCACGAGGCCACCACCTCGAAGATTTCCGACGACCAGCTGTTCTACTGCCGCGCCCGTGGCATCAGCCAGGAAGACGCGGTGTCGATGATCGTCGACGGCTTCTGCAAGCAGGTGTTCCGCGAACTGCCGATGGAGTTCGCGGTGGAAGCCAAGAAGCTGCTGGAAGTCTCGCTGGAAGGTTCGGTGGGCTGACCGCCCGCCCCTGTCCCTCGCAAACGCATTCTCTTTACCGGCGGGCCGCGGCCCGCCCCACGGAAACCCCCACCATGCTGAAGATCGAAAACCTCCACGCCCGCATCGGCGACAAGGAAATCCTCAAGGGCCTGTCGCTGGACGTCCAGCCCGGCCAGGTGCACGCCATCATGGGCCCGAACGGCGCCGGCAAGTCCACCCTGGGCAATGTCCTGGCCGGCCGCGACGGCTACGAAGTGACCGAAGGCAGCGTGCAGTTCGACGACGTCGACCTGCTGGAGCAGGACCCGGAAGCGCGCGCCGCCGCCGGCCTGTTCCTGGCGTTCCAGTACCCGGTGGAAATCCCGGGCGTGAACAACACCTACTTCCTGCGCGCGGCACTGAACGCCCAGCGCAAGGCGCGCGGTGAGGAAGAACTCGATTCCATGCAGTTCCTCAAGCTGGTGCGCCAGAAGCTGGCCGTGCTGCACCTGAAGGACGAACTGCTGCACCGTGGCGTCAACGAAGGCTTCTCCGGTGGCGAGAAGAAGCGCAACGAGATCTTCCAGCTGGCCGTGCTGGAGCCGAAGCTGGCGATCCTGGACGAAACCGACTCGGGCCTGGACATCGATGCGCTGAAGAGCGTGGCCGACGGCGTCAACGCGCTGCGCGCCGCCGATCGCTCGTTCCTGGTCATCACCCACTACCAGCGCCTGCTGGACTACATCAAGCCGGACGTGGTGCACGTGCTGGCCGATGGCCGCATCGTCAAGAGTGGCGGCCCGGAGCTGGCGCTGGAACTGGAAGCGCACGGCTATGATTTCCTGAAGGACCGGGTCGTGCCCGAGGCGGCGGTCTGATGAGCGCCCTGCTTGATTCGATGGCCCAGGCCTTCTGCGGCAGCGATGCGCGCCGCGAAGTGCTGGACGCGGCCCTGCGCGACGGCCTGCCGGCCGCCCGCAACGAAGCCTGGAAGTACACCTCGCTGCGCCAGCTGGAACGCCGTGCGTTCGCTGCGGCGCCGCTGCAGGGCCCTGCGCTGGACGCCGCGCTGCTGGACGACATTCCGGCGCCGCGCCTGGTGTTCGTCAACGGTCGCCTGGATGCCGCGCTGAGCGACGTGCAGGCGCTGCCGGCCGGCGTGCAGCTGCAGCCGCTGTCGGCCGCACTGGCCTCCGGCGAAGACGCCGCGCGTTTCCTCGGCCGCCGCTACGAGCGCAGCGAGGAGATCTTCGCCCGCCTGAATGCCGCGCTGGCCGATGAAGGCGTGGTGCTGCGCGTGGATGAAGGCGTACAGGTCGACGTGCCGCTGCAGCTGGTATTCGCCAGCGTCGCCAGCGACACCGATCTGGCCTGGCACCACCGTCACCTGATCGAACTGCGTGCCGGCGCCAGCCTCGGCGTGGTCGAGCATCGCTTCAGCGTGGGTGACTCCGCCCACCTGGACAACACCGTGCTGCATGCCCACGTCGCCCGTGATGCCGTGCTCAAGCACGCCCGCGTGCAGGCCGGCAGCGCGCGCCAGACCAGCTTCCTGCGCACCGACGCGGTGCTGGCCCGCGACGCGCAGTACCACCGCGTCGACCTGGAACTGGGCGCCGCGCTCAGCCGCCATGAACTGAACGTGCGCCTGGAAGGTGACAACGCCCAGCTGACCGCCAACGGCGTGCTGCTCGGCAATGGCCGCCGCCACGTCGAAACCCGCCTGGGCATCGACCACATCGCACGCGATACCGCCTGCGAACTGCTGTGGCGCGGCGTCGCCGCCAACCGCAGCCGCGTGGTGTTCCATGGTGGCATCCAGATCCGCGAAGGCGCCGATGGCACCGACGCGAACCTGTCCAACAAGAACCTGCTGCTGTCGGCCGATGCCGAGATCGACACCCAGCCGACGCTGGTGATCGATGCCGATGAAGTGAAGGCCGCGCACGGCGCGACCGTCGGCCAGCTCGATGCCAATGCGCTGTTCTACCTGCGCTCGCGCGGCCTGCCGCAGGCACAGGCGCAGGCACTGCTGAGCGCCGCGTTCTGCCACGAGCCGCTGAAGATCCTGCCCGACGCGCTGCGTGCGCAGCTGGCACGTCGCCTGGACAAGGCCCTCGCCGAGGCGGGTGTGGCATGAACCTGTCCACGCCGCGACCGATCGAAGAACGCGCCGGCGCCCCCGGCTGGGACCGCGTCCGTCTCGACTTCCCGCTGTTGATGCGTGAAGTGCACGGCAAGCTGCTGGTCTATTTCGACAACGCCAACACCGGCCAGAAGCCGGTGCAGGTGATCGGCGCGGTGGACGAGTTCTACCGCCGCTACAACGCCAACGTCAGCCGCGCGGTGCATGCACTGGGCAGCGAAGCCACCGATGCCTACGAAGGCGCACGCAACAAGCTGGCGCGCTTCCTCAACGTGCGCCCCAGCGACCTGGTGCTGTGCAGTGGCACCACCTTCGCCATCAACCTGGTGGCCTACTCGTGGGCGCTGCCGCGGCTGAAGGCCGGCGACGTGATCCTGATCACGCGCATGGAGCACCACGCCAACATCGTGCCGTGGCAGCTGGTCGCGCAGCGTACCGGCGCCACCATCCGCGTGGCCGAGATCACGCCTGACGGCGCACTCGATTTGGATGCTCTGCGCGCGGCAATGACCCCGGAGGTCAAGCTGCTGGCGGTCACCCATGTCTCCAACGTGCTGGGCACGGTCAACCCGGTGCGCGAGATCTGCCGCGAAGCGCGCAAGCGCGGCATCATCACCGTGGTCGATGGCTCGCAGGCGGTGCCGCACCGCAAGGTCGACGTCGCTGCGATCGGCTGCGACTTCTACGCCATTACCGGCCACAAGATGTGCGGCCCGACCGGCACCGGTGCGCTGTGGGCCCGTCGCGAGCATCTGGATGCGATGCCGCCGTTCCTCGGCGGCGGCGAGATGATCAAGGAAGTCAGCTTCGACGGCACCGTGTTCAACGATGCCCCGCACAAGTTCGAGGCCGGCACCCCGAACATCGCCGGCTTCATCGGCCTGGGCGTGGCCGCCGACTACCTGCAGGACATCGGCCAGGAGCACGTGGAGGCGCGGGAAGCCGAGCTGCTCGCCCACTTCACCGAAGAGCTGCGCCGCGTCGAGGGCCTGCGCATCATCGGTGAAGCGCCGGAGAAGGCGGCCGTGGTCTCGTTCCTGATCGACGGCGCGCATGCACACGACCTGGCCACCCTGCTCGACCTGGAAGGCGTGGCCGTGCGTTCCGGCCAGCACTGCGCACATCCGTTGCTGCAGTACTTCGGTGTCGCGGCCACCTGCCGTGCCTCGCTGGCGTTCTACAACACGCACGCCGAGATCGAGCGGTTCATGATCGCCTTGGCGAAGGTGCGGAAGTTGCTGGGGTGAAATTCGCCAGAGTCAGGGAAGTATGAGAACGCTACGGGAAACCGTGGCGTTTTTTTGGTTCATCGCTGATTAGCGTGGAGCCATTGCTGCCGCCCGTTACCCTTTGAGTCCTGATTTTCAGGACTCAAAGGGTGGGGTCATGCTGGATCGGAAGCCGATCGAGAAGCTGGGCGGCTGGGAAGGTTATCGGGTGGAGCGGATCACGTGGCCCAAGGGCGGCAGCCGGATTGTCACGATCTACCTCAAGCCGTCTGCCCGCACGATGTACTGCCAGCAGTGCGGCAGTCGGTGCCGACAGGTGCATGAGACGAGCGTGCGCCGGGTGCGGGACCTGCCGCTGATGACGCTTAGGGTGACGCTGGTGGTGCCGCGTCGGCGGGTCTGGTGCGAGCAATGCGGCGGTCTGCGGCTGGACAAGTTGAGCTGGCGGGGTCGCTACCAGCGGGTCACCGATCGGCTGGCCGAGGCGGTCAGCCAACTGCTGGCCTCCAGCAAAATCCTGGCCGTGGCCCGTTTCTTCCAACTGGGCTGGCACACGGTCAAGGCGCTGGACAAGGCCCGGCTGCGCCGGGTGGTCCAAGAACCGGACTGGAGCCAGATCCACTATCTGGCGATACCCGTGGGCGAGGTGGCGCGCAACAGCTACAGCCGCAAGGTGGCGGCGCGCGAGCGCGAGCCTTGGCTGATTATCGCTTCGCCTGGCCTGTCAGGTCCCAGTGCCAGGCAGCTGGTGAACGTATACGACCGCAGGATGCAGATCGAATTGTCCTTCCGCGACCTCAAGTCCCACCGCTATGGTCAAGGCTTCGAGGACAGCCTGACGCGCAGCGGTACGCGCCTGCAGGTCCTCTTGCTGGTCGGCACGCTGGATTCGTTCGCCAGCTGGCTGGCGGGCTTGGCGTGCAAGGCCAGCGATATGGCCCGATGGCTGTGGCCGACCAGCACGAAACGGAAGCTGTACTCGACCCTGCGCGTGGGCTGGAAAGCCTTGGCCAGGTGCTGGCCGATGGAGTCTGTCTTCCGATGGCTGGAACGCCTGCGATCATTGCCACCGGAAGTGCTCGATCAGGCGGTACTGACGGCATGAAAACGTTGGGGAACCTCAGGGTCTAACTCATTGATAAACCTGATGCATCAGGATTCAGCGTAGTCCAGCGAAATGTGGCTCTGGAGTCATGTTGAAATGAAAAATGGCGACATCATCCTGCTCGGCCACCTGCCACCGGCCAAACCGACCCATCCGTCTATAAGCGCAGCTTAACTTCTTCCATTACCCCCATTCGATCCACATCCACCGGATCAATCCGCGACTCGATGGCGCCATCACGATTCCATCGAAACCTGCCATTAACCCGCATGAAACGCTCCCCGCCCTCAACGGAAGAATGCTCCTTAAAGGCATCCGGACTTGACTGCGGATACGCCACCAATGAGCTGAACGAATCCCTTGACTCCAATGCATCACGCGATGGGAAGAACAGAATAGATCCATTGATCTGATCCACCCAGGCGTAGAAAGAAACGAGGCGCCCATCAAACTTTTCCGGCTGGGACAACAGAGCAGACATCGTAGTCATGCACGTTTCAGCCCCCGCCTCGTTGCCACGGATTTTGCAGCTCCCCGGGGTATCCGCGAGCCCCTCATTCTGTTTAGATGAAGAGCAAGCACCCAGAACCAAAACAAGCGTGATAACTGGAAACACCCAGCGCCCAGCATTCATCATTTCACCTTAAAGAAGTAGTCTTCCGCCGCAATGTACGCACTTGGGTTCGATCGCGCATTGACTGCTCCATTCATTCCCCTGAAGTCGAACCCCATGACTGATCCGCTTGGAGTGGCTACGTAGCTATTTACGCCTGCAGATCTTGCTCGCTCCAAGTCACCGCGATAAAGGCTCCCCTCCCAGCGACCGCCGCAGAAGCAGGATCCCTTCCAGTAGCTGAACGCGGTGTTCACCGGATGTGTATGAGCAATTGCCACCCTCACACCTGGTCCTGAGTAGTTGTTCTGCCCTTGAACTACGCTGCCCGCTCCAACACCCGAAGTCGCGTCACCCAGAGCAAAATTGACAGTCGTATAGGACTGGTCGGAAAGCTGTGCGATATCAGCTCCCACTTCCAAGTTAGTTGCGCTGGTTACAGGCCTCGCGACTTCCCGCTGCTGATGCGTGAAGTGCATGGCAAGCCGCTGGTCTATTTCGACAACGCCAACACCGGCCAGAAACCGGTGCAGGTGATCGGCGCGGTGGATGAGTTCTATCGCCGCTACAACGCCAACGTCAGCTGCGCGGTGCATGCCCTAGGCAGCGAAGCCACCGATGCCTACGAAGGCGCGCGCAACACGCTGGCGCGCTTCCTCAACGTGCGCCCCAGCGATCTGGTGCTGTGCAGTGGCACCACCTTCGCCATCAACCTGGTGGCGTACTCGTGGGCGCTGCCGCGATTGAAGTCCGGTGATGTGATTCTGGTCTCGCGCATGGAGCACCACGCCAACATCGTGCGGGCACGCCGCGAGCATCTGGACGCGATGCCGCCGTTCCTCGGTGGTGGCGAGATGATCAAGGAAGTCAGCTTTGACGGCACCGTGTTCAACGATGCCCCGCACAAGTTCGAGGCCGGCACCCCGAACATCGCCGGCTTCATCGGCCTGGGCGTGGCCGCCGACTACCTGCAGGACATCGGCCAGGAGCACGTGGAGGCGCGTGAAGCCGAGCTGCTCGCCCACTTCACCGAAGAGCTGCGTCGCGTCGAGGGCCTGCGCATCATCGGTGAGGCGCCGGAGAAGGCGGCCGTGGTCTCGTTCCTGATCGACGGCGCGCATGCGCACGACCTGGCCACCCTGCTCGACCTGGAAGGCGTGGCCGTGCGTTCCGGCCAGCACTGCGCACATCCGTTGCTGCAGTACTTCGGCGTCGCCGCCACCTGCCGTGCCTCGCTGGCGTTCTACAACACGCACGCCGAGATCGAGCGGTTCATGATCGCCTTGGCGAAGGTGCGGAAGTTGCTGGGGTGAAATTCGCCAGAGTCAGGGAAATACGGGAACGCCGCAGGGGACTGCGGCGTTTTTATTGCTCGTGGGACGCAAGCCAGTAGAGGTGAAACTGGGAAATGCCGAGTAATGCCAGGAACGGGCAATCTCATCGTAATGCCAAACCATTCCACCATCAGCGGCCTTGAGACAGGGTCTTCTACATGCCAACAAGCATGGATACGCCGGAAGCAATCAAAAAGACGTACATCATCACTACACCCCTCAACACCCACCGTTCACCCCGATGGAGCGCCTGCCCTTTGGAAGTGAGGGCAAGCATTGCGATACCACGCAAGCACCCAAGCCACCAGTCAACCTTGATGATTCCGGCTGCAGCAAGCACTTCTGGCCGTTCGCGCTCGATTTTCAGCAACATCCTGTGAGCCGCAAATGCGTTTATCCACATGGCACCTAGAATGATGGAAGCCCAAACGGGGTAACTCTCAACAAGGCTTTTCATCGATCCTCACGTTGGTACTGCACTATAAAAATTCTGCCGACACGCTCCGCCGCTCACATCAATCCGCAACTTCCGCCATACGGCAAATCCCTCCACCCACATCCTCCTCATCCTTGACATAGAGATTGTTCGTAAAATACACATCTCCATAGCAAACCACATGGGCATTATTCTCGTAGTACGTTACGACAAGCGAGGAATCAGCAGCGATCTCCGGTTTTGCAGCCCTGCTTTCACCGACAGGAATTGCTCTTAGGTCAACCGCACCACCGCCGACCTCCAAGCTGATGTCATGAATCACGTCCCTTCCAACATTCTTTACAGCAATCACAGGATCCGACAACCAATCACAACCTTGCAGCTCCAGTGAAATGACCACAGCTGCCAGGCATGAGCGGGTTCGACGCACAGTGATCTACAGCCGGCGGTAGCGAACATGACCCCAGCCGTGCTGCAGCGGCAGTTGGAGTGAATCAGCCAGCTGCCGAAGGCCAAGCAGAAGATGGTGAGCGAGGTTCCGGACTCGCTGTCGGCGCATGCCGGGCGATAATCCACCCGATCTCCGCAATGACGACAAGGCCCGCAATGTGTGGCCTGGTGTTCCATAGGCTGCCAAGGGCCAATCCTGGATCACTTTCCGACTTTCGATTTACGGAGCATCTCTCGACGGATAGTCAAACACCAATGCAAATTCTCCCTCAGAATCGCCTTGAGGCAACTCAAACCTGAACTTCTTCAATGTTTCTCTGGCAGCAACATCGATCGCCCTATTTCTAGAGCTCTTGTCAATGCTGACATTGATCGGCTCCCCACGCTTATCAATCTGGAATCGAACTCTGACACAGGCGGCTTCATATTCAGAGCCCACTGGATCTCTCGGCACCCTAAATGACTCCCTGTGCATAACGAGCGCTTCAGTCTTCTGAACCACTTGTGCCCAGCCACCGGACCTGCAATCGCATCCCACGCCAGTCGCAACAAGCATTAGGAAAGCCGTGGTGATAGGAAACATCTTACTGCCCTCCAAGCAATGGCTCTGGCACGGAAATTCCAGAGTAATGCGTTCTTAGCGGCAATCCCAAATGCCGCCTGTATGGATTCTCTAAAAATCGCACCGCATTGAACTCATCGGCATTGGCATCAGATGTGGCTGGGCTATAGCCAAAGACCGCTCCAGCTATTGGCGTATGACCAATCTCATGTGCAAGAAGCACATCTAATCCAGCACCAGAGAACTCTCTTCCAAATCTATTGGACGCCAAAAATTGGCGCCACTCAAGACTATAAGTAACGATATTAGTACCCGCATACCCACCCGAGAATACCGGAGGGTATCCGGAGCTTGGGAGGATTTGCTCCATGTCAATCTTCTGACCACTCAGCACCGCATGCCTGCCAATCGCCCCTCCCACAGATGACCCCAGGAACTTGCTCAAAGCAGAACGAGTTTCCTTTGGAAATTCGGACGGAGTTGCTTGCCCACCCAATGACGACACAGACGAATGTGTAAAGACCTTATCAACATTTCTCGGGTCCAAGCTTCTTACAGATGAAGCCTTTGTTGTGAACTCACCTGTGCTCGCACATGTCCCATCACCATTTTTGATCCTCGATCCCGTGCATCGACCATCTGGATCATAGAAGCGATACGGATTGCTATTTGCGTACCGATAGCGGTTGAACATCGCAGCAGGGCTCTTGTAAACCGTGACCGGATCCACACTAAGAAATAGCCCAATCTGCGGATCGTAGTAGCGCTGCTGCATATAGCTCAGCCCCGTACCTGAGTCTGTCACATGCCCCGTATATCCCAGCTCATCCTTCAACGGCCGATTGACCACCGCCCCATACGGCTCATACACCGTGCGCTCGATGACATTGCCGCTTGCATCGGTGATCGCCACTGGTGAACCGAGCGCATCTGTGTGGATGTACTCGACTACTTCCTGAGCTGCCGCTGGTGCTGCGCCGACCACCAGTGCACCCGACGCGAGCGCCACGCGGATCAACATCGCAGAGAATCCGTTCATGTCTTACTCCCAAAGTACGCCGCGAGTGACCGGGAAGCTTGCCGACCATTCTGAACAACCGCCGGCATTGCACGCCCGCACCCGGTAGCTGCTGGCGCAGTACGTACCATTCCTTGACTGCACATAGGTCTTGGGACCTGCATACAGAGTCTTACCGCCGGACGCCGGCTCCAGCTGGTACTCCGTCGCGCCGGCCGAGGCGACCCAACCCACCGTGCATTGGATCTGATAAGGCGCCGTCTTGCTGCTCAGCCATTGAGCCTCAAAGAGATAGGTTGCTCCCGGTGGCAGTACCACGGACACCGTCGCCACTCCGGAGTTCAGGCTGCACCCTGCAAAGTTGCAGGCACGTACGCGATATGCGTAGCTGCCATTTCCGCGGCTTGCACCAAAGCTGTTTCCGACGCCGTTATGCACCACCGTCCAGCCACCTCCGTTGGCGCTTTCCTCCAGTACGAAGCTCTCGCTGTTGGGGGGTACCGACCAGCTCAGGCTGTACTGCGGCACGTTCACCAGGCCCGGCGCACTGATTACCGGCTCGATCGTCGGCGCCCCGATCACCGCAACCGTTGCGGTGGCCGACCATGGCCCGCAGCCCGCGCCGTTACAGGCAGCAACCCGATAGCCATAGCTGCCCACGCCGCGCGCAGCGGTGGCATAGGAGCTGGCGTTACCGTCGAACAGCGTGACCCATCCCCCACCATTGCTGCTTTCCTGGAGGGTGTAGCGTGTGGCACCGGCCACTCCATTCCAGCCAATGCCGATACTGCCCGGTGCAGATCGCGCCGGCGCGGAGACGCTTGGCGCAGCGACAGGCGGATACACCACTGCCACCGACGCCGTGGCGCTGTATCCGGTGCATCCCACCGGATTACATGCGCGGATCCGGTAGCTGTAACTTCCCGCGGCCTTACCACTGAATGCCTTGGACTGACCGGCTGCGTTATGAACCTGACCCCATGCACCTCCGTTGGCGCTCTCCTGCAACTCATAGCGCTCGGCGCCAGACGCTGCGGACCACCCCACGTTGTAAGTGCCATTGAAGGCTGTGGCGGGCACCGTCAGTGCGGGCACCGTGGACGGTGCCAGCGCCACAGCCACTGATGCGACGTTACTCCATCCGCCGCACACCGCACGGCAGCCGCGCACCCGGAACTGATAGGTGCCGGTAACCAGGCCAGTGCTGGTGAACGACTGCGCCGCGCCATCGAAGACCGTACTCCAAGTGCCGGTCAGCGCACGCTGCAGTTCGTAGCGGTTGGCCCCACCTGCCGGACTCCAGGTCAGGTTCACGCTGCCTTGGGTGATGTAGCCTGGTGCACTCAGTGCCGGAACGCTGGGCGCCGCCTCGCCATGCACCTGTGCCACCAGGCTGCCTGACAGGTACAGGTAGTCGGTCTGTTTGCCTGTGCGTTCGTTGCGCTGAAAACGCAGCACGCCGCCGTTGTCGTAGAACGAGTAGATCGCGCCGGCCCCTTCCGCCGATGCTTTCACGCGTCGGCCGTGGGCATCGTATTCGTAGCTTTCCGTCGTGCCGACCGCGCGCAGGCGGTTGCCGAAGTCGAAGGTGAACGGCTGGCCATTGCGGATGGAGAGGTTGCCCTGCACGTCGTAGCCCAGGCCGGTCACCGTGGCACCACTGCCGGTCTCGACCACATTCACCAGCCGGTTGGTCGGATCGAAGTAGTGCGTGCGATCCCTGCTGCCCACCTTGGCCCGGCGCAGATTGTCCAGCGCGTCGTACTCATACAGAGCATTGCCGAATCCCGGTGCCATCACGGTGCGCAGCCGGTCCAGGCCGTCATAGGTCATGTCACGGTTCCCCGGCGCCCCCGGCAGGCCGTCGGAGATGGCCATGACATTGCCGCCAGCATCGTAGTCGTAGCTGTCGTCGAGCACGGCAGCGGCGGCCGTGGCGTCACGGCTGCGGTCGGGCAGGCCGCGCGCGTTCTGGGTCATCGTATGCACGACCCCGTTGCCGTAGACGAACCGTGCCAATGCACCATTGGCGAAATAGGTGGCTTCCTTGGCATAGCCACCCACTGTTGTCGCTCTGCCCAGGGTATCGGGTGCATAGCTGACGACCCGCCCGCCGGGATAGGTGTTGCTGGCCAGGGTACCGTTGGCATCGTAGCCATAGGCGAGGTTCAGCGTGCCCAGGTCCGGGTGCTGCAGCGTTTCGCCAGTGAGCAGGCGCCGCCGGTTGTACTGGTATCGGTTGATGACGACCGGTCGTGCCGCATCGTTCTGGGTACTGATTTCCGCCGGCAGGCCATCGGGCGTGTAGGACCATGATTGACTGCCGCGTCCATCCGGGAAAGTCAGCATCGATAGGCGATTGGCGGCGTCATAACTGCGCTTCACCGCGCGACCACTGGCCAGCGCTTCGCTGCGGTTGCAGCCAGCGGTGCTGGTCAGCCCGGTACCGGCCGCCGACCACAGGACATTGCCTGCCGCATCATAGTCCTGCACGGTGGCGCCGGTTTCCGGCTCGATCGTTTTGCACAGTTGCTGATAGGCGTCATAGACATAGCGGCGTGTCAGCGACTGGCTGCCGTCCGCGCTGCGTCGGGTAATGGCCAGCGGCTTGCCGAGGACGTCACGCTGGATCTCGGTCACCACGCCTTCCGGATGCTGCAGTGTCAGCGGCATCTCATAGGTTGGCTGGTCATACGCCAGGTGCCGCGTGGTCGTGGACTGGCCGCGCGGGTTGGTCGCCTTCACGGAAAGATTGCCCACGTACTCGGTACGGGTCGCCAGTGTGCCCAGCTCCGAGGATTGACTCACGAGCACCGGCCGGCCCAGCGCATCGTACTGCGTGGTGGCGCCGTCCAATGCCGCGCCGATGCTGGAAAACTGCCGGGTCGGATAGGAGACGAAAACCGTCCTGCCGCTGCTGTCGTAGCGGGTCACCACGGCACTGTCGCGCACGTTGTTGGCATTCTCGGTCACAAGCACCGGCCTGAACATGGCATCCAGGTAGGTATCGGTACGCCTGCCGCCCTGTATGCGCGAATGCTTCCAGGCACCGGCCGGCACGCCGAACTGCGCGCTTCCCAGGCGCTGCAGGTCCATCGTTACGCCATTCCAGTTCACCGTATCGCCGGTTGGGAACTGCTGGCTGCGCAACCTCCCCATGCTGTCGTAGCTGAAGCTGGTGGTCGCGCCGGTCTCGTCGGTCAGCGAGGTGATCCAACCGTTGTCGTCGACGGCAACAGTGCGCACCGCGCCATTTGGCGCCTCGGCTGTGGCCGGCATCCGCAGTTGCTGCGGAACACCGCGCTTCCACCCCGACAGATGGCTGGTATTGCCGCGGCCATCGGATACCGACGCCACGGTGCCGTCAGCCGCATAGGTCACCTGCTGTGCCAGACGACCGAATGCGTAGGCGCGCAAAGGCAGCGCTTTGGCCGTGTCGAACTCGGTGCGGGACTGTTCAATGCCATTGAGGACACTACGGGCGGACTGACCGTTCACCCATAGCGCGGGATTGTCGTAGTAGGCCGTGGTGCTGGTGCGACTCTGTCCGGCGGAATTTGCTTCAACGACGGTGACTTCACGTGCAAATGCATCAAAGGTCTGCACGGTCCGGCTGAACTGCACACCGTCCTGCTCCACAACAGCGGACTGGACAGGGCGGTTGTAGTGCGCCTTGAGGTCATTCGCACCGTACTTGAAGTCCTTGCCGGCTTCCTTCGGGAAGGGCGCCGCGTCCAGCTGGGCATCCGGATAGTAGTTGTTGCGGTCAACGCGCACGACCGAACCACCCGATCGCGTCGTCGTCGACAGTAGAAGACCATCGTTATAGGCGACTTCCTTGCCGAATTCGTACACGCGTACGACGCCATCCGGCAGCGTCTCGGTGGTGATCTTCGGCTCTGCCTGGCCTGCAGGGATTACCGGACCGCCCAGATCCTGTGCATAAGCCCCGTTGAGATTGGTGTACTGATAGGTCCACTGCGCTGTGGGAATGCCCGGACCACTGATGGTCTTGGCCACCAGCGACATCGCATCACGGTAGATCGGTGTGTAGTTCCAGCCTTCTGCGATGAGATGATTGTCGCCAGAGGTCTGGCAGTCCAGAGTGACGTTCTTGCGCCCATGGCGGAATGGGCGAAACAGGAACGTTCCCAGTGCACCCGACGGATGCTGGACGGTCATGGTGATTTCGCTGGGCACGATCTTGTTCACACGCGAACAGGTCGCCGGGTATTCCATGTAGTCCCAGATGTTCTGCCCGGTGTACTCGGCGTACTTGTGCGTAACCGATAGCGGCGGCAGGCTGTAGATCCACTGGGTTCCATCGGGCAGCGTCACCGTCCGCAGGATGTCGGCATCCGTATAGCCGTAAGTCCAGGTGCGCCCGGCGGCAGTCGCAGAGGCGATCAACCCGTTCGATTGGTACGCAAGGCTGATTTCGCGACCATCGCTTGCGGTGATGCGCTGGAGTCGGGTACCGGACCATTCATAGCGCACCCAGTTTCCGAAACGATCAACAATCTGCGATGGATACAGGTGAACTCGCTTGCGGCCCAACTGGGCGTTGCTTTCCGGTCCGAACGGCTGCAGGGTCGCAGAGCCGTTGGGGCGAGCCACCATCCAGTCAAAATAGTATTTGGTCCCATCCGGTGCATGTCCCAGGAATCCTTCGCCGGGCTGTCCGCTTTTCAATGCTGCCAAGCAGGTGATTACCCAACCGCCTTTTGTATTCCATGGCGCGGGCTGTCCAAGCTGCGGCTGGGGTTGCCGCGCATCGCCATTGCCGCCCAGCAGTGGTTCCCCACCACCTCCGGGCAGCGAAAGCCGCACGCCATCCCAGTAAGTGTGTGGATTGAAGTTGACCTTCTGAGTGTTCCGGCGATTCCAGACCTCCAGAGTTGGCGGAGCACCGACGGTGGTACAGCGCGCGGCCGGCATCCAGTGCCCTTGAGCTGCAGTCTCGGGGAGATCGCCATAGACACCTGACAGCGACGGAACATCCAGATCCCAGTCGCCAAGAGGACTTTCACTGCTGCCATCGCTGGCTGATCGGCTGCGACTGAGCGCGACCGGGAGTTCGCTGTTGCCCGGCAGCGAGATATCGGTGGCCTTGAAGCTGATCGAGCCGTCATAGAGATTGACCTGCTCGCCGAAGATCTCGCCCTTCAGTGGCTCGACGAGATCACCGTACTTCAGGCGTTTGTCGTACTCCTGCCGCCAGGTCGGGACGATCTGCGCCAGGCCCACTGAAGGAAGCCCGATCGCGGCCAGCAGAAGAAGAAGCGTCGAAAGGCCGACCGGGCCAGACTGGCGCGGGCGGAGCGTGGCACGAGACCGCATGGGATCCTCCTTGGATCGTCCGTTCCTTGAATGCGTGCACGTACGCGACAGTCGCAACGCTGGCCGTGCCACGCATCATTTATGAACATGGAATGAAGGCGACGTCAAGGCTGCGTTCACGACAGTGTTTCCATCGGCGGTCGGATCCCAGGGCGTGCGCCCTGGCCCACGCCCCACCTAGAATGGCGCCATGAGCACCCTGACCTTCCGCGCCGCCACGTCGGCCGATATCCCTGCCCTGATCTCGCTGGTGACCTCCGCCTACCGGGGTGACGCCAGCCGGGTCGGCTGGACCACCGAAGCCGACCTGCTGGACGGCGCCCGCATCGATGCCGAAGGCATCCAGACCGACCTCGACCGCCCCCGCTCGACCATCCTGCTGGCGGAGCGCGAGGGCCGCCTCGTGGCCTGCGCCCACGTCGCCGATGTCGACGGCAAGGGCTACTTCGGCATGTTCTCGGTCGATCCGGCCCAGCAGGGTGGCGGTGTCGGCAAGCAGCTGATGGATGCGGCCGAAGCCCACGCCACGCGCGAATGGGGCGTGCCGGTGATGCAGATGACCGTGATCGACGTGCGCGACGAACTGATCGCCTTCTACGAGCGCCGCGGCTACCGCCGCACCGGCATCAAGAAGCCGTTCCCCTACGGCGACGAGCGCTTCGGCATTCCCAAGCGCGACGATCTGCGCTTCGAGATCCTGGAAAAGCCGCTGGTGGGAGCCACCGCATGAGCGATGCGTGGACCTTCGTCTGTGCCGGCAGCGACCTGCTGCCGGGTGAAATGAAGAGCGTGTTCGACGAGGTTACCGGTACCCCGATCGTGGTGTTCAACCTCGATGGCGAGCTGTATGCCCTGGAAGACCAGTGCACGCACGAGGAATTCGAGTTGTCCTCCGGGGAGTTCAACACCACCGAAGGCAGCGTCGAGTGCGTGCTGCACGGTGCCCGTTTCGACGTGCGTGATGGCCGTGCCCTGTGTGCCCCCGCATACAGCCCGGTCCCCAAGTTCCCGGTCAAGCGCGAGCACGACGCCATCTGGACCCGCGACGACCGGGACTGACCGGCCCACCCGCCCCGCCCGGGAAGGCCCTGCAGGTGCCCACAGGGCCGCGAGGGGCCAGGTACAGACCTCCCGCAACACCGAAGATGCGAATCATTATCGTTGCTGTTACTCTACGTAACATCTTCGTAATGCCCACCGCCGCGCCATGGCCTCGCCCGCGCACATCGCTACGCTCTGCCAGCTTGCCCGCACGGGCGGGCCGCTGTTGGCTGCCCTGCTGCTGGCACTGCTGCTGGGATGGTCGGCGCTGCATGAAGGGTCGCGCAGCTCGCTGGTCGCCACGCCGGCGGTGCAGGCGCAGGACAGCCTGCCCGCAGCGCCTTTCGGCACGCCTCCCCGCGAGCAGGCCATGCCGCGGGTGGAAGCCGAGCCCGATGACAGTCGGAGCATCAAGTCCCCGCTGCTGCGGCGGTTGTGTGGCCCGCTTCCGGTCCCGCCACCGGTGCCGGCAACCGCGCCGTCACCCTACCCGGCCCCTGCACTCCCGTCGCGCTACCAGCATCCCCCCGGCCAGGCGCCTCCGTCCCTGCTGAGCTGACGCTCTCCCCGGCCGCGCCCGGGCGTCCGGCGCTTGCCGGACCTGCACCTCCGATCCCTCTTCGAGTCCGCTTCCGATCCTGCCTGCCGCGCCGTCATCCGGCACCGGCGGATCGTTCCTGTCCCGCTACCCACCCAGACCCATGAACCCGATCAAGAGCCGCAAGCACGCCTCGCCGCTTCGCACCCTGCCGCTGGCCACCGCCAGTCTTGCCGCCGGCCTCGGCCTGGCCACCCTGCCCGCGCTGGCCCACGCTGAAGCCGCCGACAACGCACGCACGCTGGACAAGATCGACGTGCACGCCACCCGCGGCTACAAGGCCGACAAGGTGGCCTCGCCGAAGTTCACCCAGCGCCTGCAGGACACCCCGCAGACCATCCAGGTGATCACCAGCGACCTGTTCAACCAGCAGGGCGCCACCACGCTGACCGAAGCGCTGCGCAACAGCCCCGGCGTGGGCACCTTCTATGCCGGCGAGAACGGCAACACCACCACCGGCGACGCGCTGTTCATGCGCGGCTTCGACACCTCCAACAGCCTGTACGTGGACGGTGTGCGCGACCTGGGCTCGATCTCGCGCGATGTGTTCAACATCGAACAGGTGGAAGTGACCAAGGGCCCGGCCGGCACCGACAACGGTCGTTCGGCACCCACCGGTGCGATCAACCTGGTCAGCAAGCAGGCCAACCTGCAGGACGCCACCTCGGCCGGCATTTCGCTGGGCAGCGACCAGCAGCGCCGCGCCACCGCCGACTGGAACCAGTCGCTGGGCGCTACCAGCGCGCTGCGCATCAACGGCATGTGGCAGGACAGCGACCAGCCCGGCCGCGACCACGTGCAGAACAAGCGCTGGGGCATCGCACCGTCGCTGGCCTTTGGCCTGGGTACCCCCACCCGTTACTACCTCAACCTTCTGTACGTGAAGCAGGACAACGTGCCCGACGGCGGCGTGCCCACCCTGGGACTGCCGGGCTGGACCCCGCAGCCGACGCTGGAAGCGCTGGCCGGCCACCCGGTCGATCCGGAAAACTTCTATGGCACCCGCGCCGATCACGATGACGTGACCGCGCAGATGGCCACCTTCCGATTCGAGCATGACTTCAACGACAGCGTGCGCCTGACCAACACCGCGCGCTGGGGCCGCACCGAACAGGACTACCTGCTCACCGCCTTCATGGGCACCGGTGTGCGCGGCGCGGGTGGCCGACCGACCGGCAACATCACCTATACCAACCCGGCTGATCTCTCCAGCTACGCCATCGCGCGCAGCCTGCCGACCTTCAAGGACCAGCGCAACACCATCCTCACCGATCAGCTGAACCTGCGCGCGGACTTCGCCACCGGCGCGGTCGGCCACGCCCTCAGCGCCGGCCTGGAGTTCACCCGTGAAGAACTGGACAGCTACGGCCAGGCCGCCGCCGCTGGCACCAGCTGGCCGGCCGCGAACCTGTACGACCCGGACTGGAACGTCAGCGGTCTGAACTGGGCGCACAACAGTGCCGACGCGCATGGCAAGACCACCACATCCTCGGTCTACCTGTTCGACACCCTGTCCTTCGGTGAAAGCTTCCTGCTGACCGCCGGCGTGCGCGCGGACCACTACAAGACCGAGTACGCCAGCGCGTCGGTGTGTGGTGGTCGCGGCGGCCCGGCATGTGGCAGCAATCCCACCGGCACGGTACTGCGCAACCCGACGCTGGACGCGTCCGATACGCTGCTGAACTGGAAGCTCGGCGCCCTCTACAAGGTCGGAGATACCGTCAGCATCTATGCCAACTACGCCATCTCACAGCAACCTCCGGGTGGCGCCAACTTCCAGCTGAGCAGCTCGGCCAGCAGTGCCGACAACCCCAAGCTGGACCCGCAGAAGGCCAAGACCTTCGAAGTGGGCAGCAAGTGGGCGTTCCTGGATGACGCACTGGCAGTGAACCTTGCGTTGTTCCAGACCGACGTGGACAACGAGATCAACACCACCGTGCTGGACGATGCCGGCAACCCGACCCAGACCGGCAGCAAGCGGGTCAAGGGCGTGGAGCTCTCCGCCGTCGGCCGCCTGACCGACAACTGGTCGGTCAGCGCCGGCTACAGCCACCTGGACACAGAGGTGAAGGAAGGTGCCAAGGTGGCCGCCGATGGCACCACCAACCTGACCTATACCCCGGACGACACGTTCACCGGCTGGACCAGCTACACCCTGCCCTACGGCATCACCGTGGGCGGCGGCGTGCGCTATGCCGCCGGGATGCACCGCGGCACCGACGGCGCGGTGGGTACCCCGTCGTTCACCAAGTCCTACGTGGTGTACGACGCGGTCGTGTCCTGGGCGATCAACGAGACCATCTCGCTGCGCTTGAATGGCTACAACCTGTTCGACAAGCAGTACGTGGCCAGCATCAACAAGAGCGGCTACCGTTACACCCCGGGTGCCCCGCGCACCTTCCTGCTCAGCGCGGACATCCGCTTCTGATGCAGCACGCGGGGGAGCCCACTCCCCCGCGCCTCCAAAGGAACCGCCATGCTGCTGCACATTCCCGACGTGCTTTCACCCCAGGACGTGGCGCAGGCACGCAGGCAACTCGACGCTGCAGACTGGACCGACGGTCGCGAGACCGTCGGTGCACAGGGCGCGATGGTCAAGCGCAATCTGCAGCTACCCGATGCATCTCCCCTGAAGGCGGAGCTGGGCAGGGACGTGCTGGCCGCGCTGGGCCGCAGCCCCTTGTTCTTTGCCGCCGCACTGCCCCTGAAGATTCTGCCGCCGCGCTTCAACCGCTACAGCGGTGGCGGCACCTACGGTTTCCATGTCGATGGCGCGGTGATGAACCTGGCCAACGGCGAACAGCTGCGCTCGGACGTCTCCTGCACCCTGTTCCTGTCCGATCCGGACGAGTACGAGGGTGGCGAGCTGATCATCAGCGATACCTACGGCGAGCACGAAGTGAAGCTGCCGGCCGGCGACCTGATCGTGTACCCGTCCAGCAGCCTGCACAAGGTCAATCCGGTCACCCGCGGCGCGCGCGTGGCCTCGTTCTTCTGGGTGCAGAGCATGATCCGCGACGACGTGCAGCGGCGACTGCTGTGGGAGATGGACAGCTCGATCGAGCGCCTGCGCCAGACCGGCGGCGACGCTGAGGCGGTGCTGCAGCTGACCGGCGTGTACCACAACCTGCTGCGGCGCTGGAGCGAGGTCTGAGCCGCTTCCGGCTACCCCGCGACCCTTTAGCAATCATTCTCATTTGCAACAGCTAACGGCTCTCATTACAATCACGCCCCGTTGATGCCGGCCACTGCCGGCAGACCGCCCGGGGACCCCTGCTTGCTGCGCCCGCTTCGCCCTCGTCCACTGATCCATCGCAAGATGGGCACCGCCATGCGCGGCCAGCGTCCTGCGCTGGCCAGCCTGCTGGCGTGGGTGGCGATGCTGGCCTTGCTGCTGGGTACCCTGCCGCTGCTGCCGCACACAACCGCCGCAGTGACGTTTCAGGTACCGCTGGAAGAACGCGGTGGCGAAAGTCCCTTGCAGGAAGAAGCACCGGCCAAGGTGCGCCGCTGTGCCTCTGCTCCAGTGAAGTCGGCCGAAAAGGCACACCCCCCACTGCTGCTGGCCAGCCAGTGGCTGCGCACCGAACTTGAACTCGTTCCTGCCACGCCGGCCATGCCTGGCGTGCGCCCGGACTGGCCGCTGGCCGCTCCGGACATGCCCTGGGCCGACGCGCCCGGGCGTCGCCAGCAACGCGGCCAGGCACCGCCGCTCGCCTGATCCACGGCCCAGCGTGACCGCGCAAGTGGTCACGCCTGCACGCCGCTGCCTGCTTCATCCCTGCCGCCCCTGACCGGGCTTCCCGTGCATGCCGCGCCGTTCGCGCCTGGCATCGCACCATCCTGCATCCTTCGAGGTTACTGCCATGGCCCAGCGCCATCGTGTCCGTTCGTCCCTGCCCCGTACCCTGCTGACCAGCGCCCTGCTGGCGGCGATGTCGGCCCCTGCCTTCGCCCATGGTGACGCTTCCGGCGCGCCGCAGACGCTGGACAAGGTGGTGGTCACCGCCTCCGGCTTTGAACAGAAAGTGGTCGACGCACCCGCCAGCATCAGCGTGGTAAGCCGCGAGGAACTGAGCAAGCGCCCCTACACCAATCTGGTCGATGCATTGCGCGACGTCGAAGGCATCGACGTCGGCCTGGAGGCCACCGACAAGAACGGCCGCGCCACCATCTCGATGCGCGGCCTGCCGTCCGAATACACACTGGTGCTGATCGACGGCCGCCGCCAGAGCAACGTCGGCCAGTTGTACCCGAACAACTTCGGCGGCGGCCAGTTCGCCTACCTGCCACCGCTGGACGCGATCGAGCGCATCGAAGTGGTGCGTGGCCCGATGTCCACCCTGTACGGCTCGGACGCGATGGGCGGCGTGATCAACATCATCACCCGCCGCAACCAGGACAGCTGGCACGGCGCGCTCACCCAGGGCTTCACCGTGCAGCAGGACGACCAGTTCGGTGATGCCCGTACCACCGACCTGTACGTGAGCGGCCCACTGCTGAAGGACCGCCTCAGCCTGGCCGTGCGCGGCAGCTACTACGATGCCAAGGCATCGAACCCGGAATGGGATGCACTGACCCTGCCCGACGGCATGCTGTGGGAGCGCAGCATCGGCTTCGGTGGTGGTGGCAAGTCGGTGGCCAACACCAACTGGAACACCGGCGTACGCTTGGACTTCCGCGTCAACGATGACCATGAGCTGTGGCTGGACTACGACGTCTCGCGGCAGAAGTACGACAACAGTGAAGGCCAGACCGGCACCTTGGACAGCCTGGCCAGCCTGTGGCGCGTCGGCAATGCTGTCATCCCGAACCCGAACAGCAGCGGCACGGTCACCCGCCGCGTGGTGCAGCCGCGCGTGGGCTACACCGCCTACCAGCGCTACGAGCGTGATCAGCTGTCGCTGACCCACCAGGGCCGCTACAGCTTCGGCACCTGGCAGACCTCGCTGACCCATAGCAAGAGCAGCAATCTGGGCCGCTCGCTGCCGCTGACCCTGGACGAGCGTGCCAACCTGCAGACGCTGTGGAATGACGTCTGCCGTCGTACCGGCGCGGCCAACAACTGTGCGGCCGGCCGCGGCAATGCGCTGACTGCCCTCAACCCCAGCGAAATGGCACGCCTGCAGGTCTTCCTGCCGCGCCCGCTGCGCACCATGGAACTGGAAGGCTACGTGCTCGACACGATGCTGGACCTGGACTTCGGCGCGCACAAGCTGACCGTCGGCGGCCAGTACAACGACACCGACATGATCGATGGCGTGTTCGGCATGGACGGCGCCGGTTATCGCAGCAACACCAAGCAGAAGCACCGCATGTGGGCCCTGTTCGCCGAGGACAACTGGGCGCTGACCGATACCCTCACCGCTACCTTCGGCCTGCGCTACGACGATCACAACATTTTCGGCAGCCATCTCAGCCCGCGCGGCTACCTGGTGTGGAATGCCAGCGACGCCTGGACCTTCAAGGGTGGCGTCAGCACCGGCTACAAGACGCCGCGACCGGACCAGCTGTTCCCGGGCATCACCGGTTTCGGTGGCCAGGGCGTGCTGCCGCTGGTGGGCTCGCCGAACCTGAAACCTGAAACCAGCACCAACTACGAGCTGGCTGCGTACTACGAAGGCCAGCGCTGGGGCTTCAACGTCACCGGCTTCATCAACAAGTTCGAGGACAAGATCGCCAGCGGCGGCACCTTCCCGAACTGCGAAGTGGCGCCGGCCGGCAGCGGCTACTGCGTGGACATCGGCCCGGGCTGGGCGGCGCTTGGCTACAGCACGTTCACCCAGAGCGTGAACATCGACAAGGCCGAGACCCGGGGTGCCGAACTGGCCGGCCACGTCGACCTGCTCGACAGCCTGCAGCTGCGCGGCAACTACACCTGGACCAAGAGCGAGCAGACAAGCGGCCCGCAGAAGGGGCTGCCGATCACCGGCACCACACCGGCCAAGCACATGGCCAACGCCAGCCTCAACTGGCAGATCAATGACGCGGTCAGCGTGTCGCTGATTGGCGAAGGCCGCTACGACCGTTACCGCGACACCCTGCTCGATGCCAACGGTACCAGCCACACCCGCTACTACGAGGACTACACCATCTTCCACCTCGGCGGCAGCTGGAAGGCCACGCCGTGGCTGACGGTGAACGCACGGGTCAACAACCTGTTCGACAAGGACTTCGTCTCGCAGTCGTGCCTGTTGCTCAATCCCAGCGAGTTCAACTGCGTGGACGACTACGCAACCAAGGACCAGCGCCGCAGCTACTGGATCTCGTTGAACGCGAAGTTCTGATCGCCGCGCATCGGCACTGCCGGCCGCCGGCCGGCAGTGCCCTGCTCTGGTGGGTGCCAATCTTGGTTGGCACCGCATCATCCACGCGTGGCGTGGATCTACCGACCTGCGGTAGTGCCGGCCGCTGGCCGGCAACCGATAACCCCCTCTGGGATACAGAACGACACGCAATTGCGAGCTATTCTCACCAATGATGTAATGGGCAGTCCCTGTCCGCCTCGAACCGTGCCGTGAGCCGTCCTGCCTCCTCCACCGTGCAGCAGCAACAGAGCCGTGGCTTCTGGCTGCGGACGCTGCATCAGTGGCATTGGATCAGTTCGGCGGTCTGCCTGATCGGCATGCTGTTGTTCGCGGTGACCGGCCTGACCCTCAACCACGCGGCGAAGATCGAGGCCAAGCCGCAGGTGCAGAACCAGCACCTGGAGCTGCCGGCCGAGCTGCTCGGCCACTTGGGTACGCGCGAAGACGGCAACGCACCGATCCCGCGCCCGGCCCGGCAGTGGCTGGATACGCAGCTGGGCATCGCCATCGGCGGGCGCCCCGCCGAGTGGTCGGCCGAGGAAATCTACCTGTCGCTGCCGCGCCCCGGCGGCGACGCTTGGCTGAGCATTGATCGCGAAACCGGCGCCGTGGAATACGAATCCACCTCGCGCGGCGTCGTGTCCTACCTCAACGACCTGCACAAGGGCCGCAACGCCGGCCCGGCCTGGGGCTGGTTCCTTGATCTGTTCGCCGTGGCCTGCCTGGTGTTCTGCATCACCGGCCTGTTCCTGCTGCACCTGCATGCGCGGCAGCGGCGCATGACCTGGCCGCTGGTCGGCCTGGGCCTGATGATTCCACTGCTGATCGCCCTGCTGCTGATCCACTGACTTCCATCCGTTCCCTTCGGAGCCGCCCCATGCGCGTCACCCTGACCATCGCCCTCAGCGGCCTGCTGGCCACCTCGCCGGCCTATGCCACCACCCTCGACATCAACGTCGAAGTGCCCAAGCTCAACGTGGCCGAATACCACCGCCCGTATGTGGCGGTGTGGCTGGAAGGTGCCGACCAGAAGGTCGCCGCCAACCTGTCGGTCTGGTACCAGCAGACCAGCAACAGCGAAGGCCACGGCACCAAGTGGCTGCCCGACCTGCGCCAGTGGTGGCGCAAGAGCGGCCGCACCCTGCAGGTGCCGGTAGACGGCGTGACCGGCCCGACCCGCCCCGCCGGCAAGCACGCCCTGTCGTTCAACGACAAGCAGCCGGCCCTGAAGCAGCTGGCCCCGGGCAACTACACCCTGGTGGTGGAAGCGGTGCGCGAAGTCGGCGGCCGTGAACTGCTGAAGATCCCCTTCACCTGGCCGGCCACCGCCGCGCAGAACGGCAAGGCGCAGGGCGCCACCGAACTGGGCCAGGTCACCCTCGCCGTCAAACCCTGAAAAGGGGACGGAGGGGATTAAGTCGTAATCCCCTTCTCCATGTCGCGTCACCCCGTATCCACTGGAGTCTTCCGCATGAAGCGCACGCTCGTCCTCGCCGCCGCTCTGGCCGCTGCCCTTCCCTTCTCCGCCCTGGCCCACAAGGCCTGGCTGCTGCCCTCGCAGACCGTGATTGCCGGCAACGCGCCGTGGATCACCGTCGACGGTGCAGTCTCCAACGACCTGTTCTACTTCAACCATGTGCCGCTGCGCCTGGAATCGCTGGTCATCACCGCGCCGGACGGCAGCAGCGTGCAGCCGCAGAACGCGGCCACTGGCAAGTTCCGCAGCGTGTTCGACATCGAACTGAAGCAGCAGGGCACCTACCGCATCGCCTCGGTCAACGATGGCCTGTTCGCCACCTACGAGCAGAACGGCGAGCGCAAGCGCTGGCGCGGCAGCGTCGCCAGCTTCGGCGAACTGCCCAAGGATGCGAAGAAGCTGGAAGTGAGCCAGTCGGTGGGTCGCGTGGAGACCTTCGTCACCAACGGCGCCCCGAACGACACCGCGCTGAAACCGACCAACCGTGGCATCGAACTCGTCGCCGTCGGCCACCCGAACGATCTGTTCGCCGGTGAGGAAACCACGTTCCGCGTGCTGGTTGATGGCAAGCCGGCCGCCGGCCTGGAATTCGAGATCGTGCGCGGCGCCACCCGCTACCGCAACGCGCAGGACGAGCTGAAGCTGACCAGCGACGCCAAGGGCGAGATCAAGGTGACCTGGCCGGAAGCCGGCATGTACTGGCTGGAAACCGGCACCGAAGACAACAGGACCTCGGTCAAGCAGGCCGCCAAGCGTCGCCTGAGCTACGTGGCCACGCTGGAAGTGCTGCCGCAGTAATGACGTGGACCGCGATGCCGGGCAGCCCCGGCATCGCATCTGCAGCACACCACCATGACCGATCCCCAGCTCGACATCGCCCGCCTCGGTGGCACCACCATGGGCACCACCTGGAGTGTGTCGCTGGTCGCACCGCGCCAGCGCGACCTGCACCCGCTGCATGCCGGCATCCAGGCGCGGCTGGACGAGGTGGTCGCGCAGATGAGCACCTGGGAGCCCGGCTCGGATCTGAGCCGCTACAACCGCGCCGAACCCGGCCAATGGTGCGTGCTGCCCGCCGAAACGCGCCACGTTCTGGCCTGCGCACAGGCGATCGCTTCCGCCAGTGGCGGCGCCTTCGATCCCACCGTCGGTCCGCTGGTTGCACTGTGGGGTTTCGGAGCGCACGCCGGTGAGCGCCGTCGGCCCAACGACGCTACCCTGCAGGCCACGCGTGATCGCTGCGGTTGGCAGCGCCTGCAGTGGCAGGACAATGCGCTGCTGCAACCGGGTGGACTGGAACTGGATCTCTCTGCGATCGCGAAGGGCTTCGGCGTCGATCACGTGGCCGCTTGTTTGCGTGGACAAGGCATTGCTGCAGCGCTGATCGAAGTGGGTGGCGAACTGGCCGGCTACGGCCGGAAACCGGACGACCAGCGGTGGCGCGTGCTGGTGGAGTCGGCGCCGGAAGAAGACGCGCACACCGATACCCCGCCACGGGTGCTGGCACTGGATGGCAAGGCCGTGGCCACCTCCGGCGATCGCTGGCACCAGTACCAGGCCGGTGGCGAGGCTTACAGTCACAGCCTGGACCCGCGCTCTGGCAGACCGGTGCGGCAGGTCGCCGCAGCGGTCACCGTGGTGGCCGACGACGCCATGCACGCCGATGCCTGGGCCACCGCACTCACCGTGCTCGGCCGCGAACACGGCATGGCACTGGCCGAGCGCGAGGGGCTGGCCGTGCGCTACCTGCAACGGGCCGCCGAAGGCCCCTGCGAATTCCTCAGCAGCGCCTTCCAGCGCCTGCTCGACGAGCAGGACGCATGAGCACTCGACCGCCGCGCGCGTGGCTTGGCAACGCGCTTGTACTGATGGTGCTGGCGCTGATCGCCTGGGCGCTGTTGCGACTGCATCTCGGCGAAGCCTGGTGGCAGGGTGCACCGCCGGCACGGCAATCGCAGATCGCCATCATCGCCACCGCGCTGTATGCGCTGGCCTGCGCCGCACTGTGGTGGCGTGGGCGACCGCGCGACGATGCCGCATCCGGCGATACCATGCCGATCCTGCTGGTCTGGTCCAGCCAGACCGGTTTCGCCCGCGACTTGGCCGGGCGCAGCGCCGAGGCGCTGCGAGGCGCAGGTATGCCGGTGCGCGTGCGCGGGCTGCACGAAGTAGACGCCTCACTGCTGGCGGCGAGCCAGCGTGCATTGTTCATTGCCAGCACCACGGGAGAGGGCGACCCACCCGATCACGCACTGCCGTTCCTGCGCGGTGTGATGGCCTCGCCGCCGTCGCTGCAGCACGTGCAGTATGGCGTGCTCGCACTGGGAGACCGCAGCTACGGCCACTTCTGTGGTTTTGGCCATCAGCTTGACCAGTGGCTGCGCCAGCACGGCGCGCACCCACTGTTCGATGCGATTGAAGTCGACAACGCCGATCCGGCCGCGCTGCGCCATTGGCAGCAGCTGCTGGGCCAGCTCGGCGGTGGTGCCAGCGAGCTGCCCGACTGGAGCCCGGCCGAGTACCAGCCATGGACGCTGCTGCAGCGCGCGCAGCTGAATCCCGGCAGCCCGGGCGGCGCGGTGTACTGGCTGCGCCTGCAACCGCCGGACACTGCCGATGCGCGGTGGCAGGCCGGAGACATCGCCGAGATCGGCCCGCAGCATGCGCGCCACACCGCACGTGCGTGGCTGGATGCACAGGGCTTCGATGCAGATACGGTGCTGGACGATGGACAGACGCTGCTGGCGCGCGTCGAACGGTCACACCTGCCTTCGCTGGTTGCGCCTGGCGATCTGCCGGCGTTGCTGGCAACGCTGCAGCCGCTGCCGCATCGCGAATACTCCATTGCCTCGGTGATGGCCGACGGCGCGGTGGAACTGCTGCTGCGCCGACAGCTTCGCGCCGACGGCATGCCCGGCATCGGCAGCGGATGGCTGTGCGACTACGCGGGCATCGGTGAACCGGTGCAGCTGCGGCTGCGCCGCAATGACAATTTCCATGGCGTGGCGCCCGACGTACCACTGCTGCTGATCGGCAACGGTACCGGCATCGCAGGACTGCGCGCACATCTGCACGAACGTGCCCGCAGTGGCGCGCGGCGGACCTGGCTGCTGTTTGGTGAGCGCACCGCCACGCACGACTTCCACTTCGGTGAAGAACTGCAGGCGATGCTGGCCGGCGGCACGCTGGCAAGGCTGGATGCGGTGTTCAGCCGCGACGGCGGCGCGCATCGCTATGTGCAGGACCGGTTGCAGGCCGAAGCGGCAACGCTGCGACAGTGGGTGGATGAAGGCGCGACGATCCTGGTCTGCGGCAGCCTGCAGGGCATGGCCCCGGCGGTGGATGCGGTGATCGAGCAGGTGCTGGGTGCGGACGGCAAAGAAGCGCTGCTGCTGGCCGGGCGGTATCGGCGCGACGTGTATTGAGGTCGCCGCATCCCGGTGGGTGCAAACCTTGGTTCGCACCATGACGCGGTATCGGCGGCCGCATCCACGCACGGCGTGGATCTACTGTAGAGCCGAGCCCATGCTCGGCTTGGCGGAATGCGAAAAGCAGCCGAGCATGGGCTCGGCTGTACGCGGTCATGCCCCCCTCGCCGCGCTCACCCGGATCGCCAACAGCTCGCCACCACCCTGCAACGCGTGCCGCTGACGTTCGCCGGCTGCCAACCACGCGGTATCGCCGGCCTGCATCGGTGGCAGGCCGCTGTCTGCACCGAACTCCGCCTGACCAGCCAGCAGATGCAGCGCCCAGGCCACGCCCGGTTCGCAGAAGAAGAACATCGATCCCACCAGCGGCCGGTGCAACAGTTCGGCCTGCAGCAGCTCGCGCTTCCACATCAGGTTGAAATCATGGGTGATGCCATCCACCAGTTCGCCGTGCAGCGTTTCCTCGCCTGCAAAGCGCACGCGCCCATGCGGCGGCATGACCTCGGCCACGCGGCCGTCTTCAAAGCACAGGCGCACGCCATTGCCCTGCAGCAGCACCAGCTCGCGCTCCACGCCGAGGAAGGCCGAGAACGCGGCGTCCTGCTCGATCTCGGCCACCGACAGGCGCAGCGCCCAATCATCGCCCTGCGCGGGCAGGCGCAGGATCTCGCGCGTCCAGCCCAAGCCGTTGCGCCAGCGTTCGCGGCGATAGTCCAGGCTGGAGATGACCTGGCTCGGAGTGTGCAGCAGGGAGTCGATGTTCATCGGCGCATTGCATCACGCCGCGCGCCGTCCTGCATCACCGTGTGGCGAGCGTGCCCTGGCCACCGCACCCGCTGGCCAGCAGCTGCGAGTGCTTCAGCCAGTCCTGGTCAGGGTAGTAAGCAAATACCATCGTGCCGCCACGCAACGCATCGATCAACGGCTTGGCTACCGACAGCCGCACCGCCGGGCAGCCCAGACTGCGACCAAGCCGCCCCTGCAGCTGTGCGGCGGCCGGATTCACATAGGGCGCCCCATGGATGACGATCGCTCGGTCGCGCGCGCGGTCGTTGAAGCCCGGCTCCAGCCCTGCCAGGCGCAGCGAATACCCATTGCCGCCCATGTAGGTCTCCTGCGCGGTGAACGCGCCGAGGCTGGACATGAAACTGCCGTCGCGGTTGGAGAAGTGCTCGGTGCGGTTCTCGCCGCTGTTGCGGCCGTGCGCCACCCACTCCTCGAACAACAGGCGCTGGTGGGCCAGGTCGAACACCCACAGCCGCGGCTCAGTGGAAGGCCGCGAGTAGTCGATCACGCTGAGGCGATCACCGGTGATGCCCAGCTCCGGCCGTTGCAGTGCGCAGCGCATGGCATGCGCCGCCAGCTGCAGCACGTGGCGGTCGGCCTTGGGTGCGCTGCGTGACAGCAGGGCTGCCAGATCATCGGCGCTGGTGGCAAGGGCGGGCGTCTCTGCCAACGCCGGTGCGCTGGCGGTGCTTGCCAACAGGCCGAACGCGGCCAGCCGGCACAGGCGGGATGCAGTCATGGGCACAACGAGGGCGTCAGTTGCCCTTGAGGGTGGACCCTGGCGGCTCGGATTCCAAGACCGGCTGCATTCCGGATTCAGCCGGGCTTGGGCGGACCGCCGGCAGCGAGGTCACCAGCAGGGTCGTGCCCGGCACCAGCACCTGGTACAGCTGGCGGGCGAAATCGGCCGGCAGCGCCATCGGCAGCGAAGGCGTGGCCAGCAGGTCCGGCGTGGCCTGGGCGCGGTCCTGGCCCAGCAGCGGGTAGGCCGTCCACTGGTGCAGGCGCTGGCTCGCGTCCAGCGGGCTGGGCGTATCGCTGTAACCCTGTCCCATCACGAACAGGGTGGTGCCCTGGAAGGCTGGCAGGGCTTCGGCCTTCAGCGGCGATTCGCCGATCATCACGCCATCGCGCAGCACGTACAGGCGCTGGTCGTGCAGGCTGACCAGGATGCCGACCTGCCCAGCCGGGGCCGCGCTGTCGTTCCACCAGGCCTGCGCCGGTGCTCCACCTTCCGTCTCCGGCAGGGCCTGGCCTCGTGCATTCACCGGTGCCAGCACCGACGGATACGCGAGGGTCATCGGCGAGCTCTTGGCATCGGCCACCACTACCGTATCGCCGCGCTGGGTTTCGCTGAAGAGCTTCTGCGCGAACGCTTGCGGCAGGCGCACGCAGCCGTGCGAGGCCGGGTGCCCGGGCAGGCTGCCGCCATGCAGAGCGATGCCGTCCCAGGTCAGCCGCTGCATGTAGGGCATCGGCGCGCTGTTGTAGAGGTTGGACTTGTGGTCCTTGTCCTTCTGCAGGATGGTGAACACACCCGTCGGCGTCTCGTGCCCGGCCTTGCCCGAGCTGATCGTGGTCAAGCCGATGGCGATGCCGTTGCGGTAGACGTAGGCGCGCTGCTCATCGAGGCTGACCACCAGTACGATCGGGCCGGTCGGCGAGATTTCCGGATGCCACAGGTATTCGCCCGGCTTGAGGTCGGTCGGCCCGCGCACTTCGGCGGTATTGGCTGCAGCAGCTGCAGGCTTGGCGGCCGGCGTCGGCGCAGCGGCATGGGCCAGCAGCGGCAGGCTCAGTGCAAGGGCGAGCATCAGGGTGGTGGGGCGGTGCAGAAGCATCCAGCGAGGGTCCTTTCCATGCGGTGCGGCCACCGTACACCATCGGCCCGTGGTGGCCGCGGCAAAACCAGGCGCCGGAAATGAAACTGCCCGGCGACACAGCCATGTGTCGTACCGGGCAATCGTTACGTCCTTGTCGGCCTGCTGCCGCCCCCTCGCATCCTGCGCTGTGGGGGTAGCGTTGCATCCTGCACGCGGCCGCGTCTGTCCTGCTTGTATCTCAGCCCCTTCCACAGGTCTGTGATGCCACCCTCCTGGTGATTGGTGCCGCGTCCTGCGGCGGTCGGTGGTCACAGGCTCCCTGCCCGTGTCCGGTGAACCAGCCTCCTGCCGGTTCCGACGATTCCTGCTGTCAGCGCCTGGGTACGGTTCGCACCGGTACCGCTCCGGGTACCGGATCCGCCGGCAACAGCCTGTTGCCTACGGTAATCCGCTGTCGATTCCGTTCGACGATTGCATTCCCTATTCCCTTCACCTGCGTCAGGTCCTCGACGCGATGAAATGGGCCGTGTCTGCGCCGGTGCTCGACGATCGCCTCGGCCTTGGCGGCTCCGACCATCGTCAATCCCTGCTGCAGCGCCTGGGCATCGGCGCGGTTGATGTCGATCGTTTCGGCGGCATGCGCCCCAGCGATCCCCATTCCCAGCACCAGTGCCCTCAACACGACAAACCAAGGCACGACGTGTATCTCCTTGTGATTCTGGCCGTCCCGACCGGCAATCCCGTCGGTAGGAACAGTGTCCGTCACCACATGTGCACAGCCTATCGGTTTCCCGCATTTCCGTAAGCCAGCCAAATACCCGACGTGATGTAGGAAAAACCCTACCCGGCACAGGCGTAGAATGGCCGGATCACAGCCCATGCAACCGGAGTTTCAGATGGACAGCGCCAAGCTCGGCCAATTCGTCAATGACAAGTGGGACAGCGAGATCGTCCCGCAGTTGGTCGACTACATCCGCATTCCCAACAAGTCGCCGATGTTCGACGCCAATTGGGTGCAGAACGGCTACATGGAACAGGCGGTCACCCTGATGGAGAACTGGGCCAAGGCCCAGCAGCTGCCCGGCCTGAAGGTCGAGGTAGTGCGCCTGGAAGGCCGTACCCCGCTGATCTTCCTGGAAATTCCGGCCACCGGCACCGAGACCGGCGACGACACCATCCTGCTTTACGGCCACCTGGACAAGCAGCCGGAAATGACCGGCTGGGACGACGACCTGGGCCCGTGGACCCCGGTGCTGCGCGGCGACAAGCTGTACGGCCGCGGTGGCGCCGATGACGGCTACGCCATCTTCGGCTCGCTGGCCGCCGTGCTGGCCCTGCAGGCGCAGGGCCTGCCGCACGCGCGTTGCGTGGTGCTGATCGAAGCCTGCGAAGAGTCGGGCAGCTACGACCTGCCGGCCTACGTCGACCATCTGGCCGAGCGCATCGGCAAGCCGTCGCTGGTGGTCTGCCTGGATTCGGGCTGCGCCAACTACGACCAGCTGTGGTGCACCACCTCGCTGCGCGGCCTGACCGGCGGCAACTTCACCGTGAAGGTGCTCAACGAAGGCGTGCATTCCGGCGATGCCTCCGGCGTGGTGCCGTCCAGCTTCCGCCTGCTGCGCCAGCTGCTGTCGCGCATCGAGGACCAGGACACCGGCCGCATCCTGATCGACGGCATGAACGTGGAGATCCCGGCCGAGCGCCAGGAACAGGCCAAGCGCGCCGCCGAAGTGGTCGATACCGAGATCTTCGAGAAGTTCCCTATGGTCGACGGTCTGCGCCCGATGAACGAGGACCTGACCGAGCTGGTGCTCAACCGCACCTGGCGCCCGGCGCTGTCGGTGACCGGCATTGGCGGCATGCCGCCGCTGGAATCGGCCGGCAACGTACTGCGCCCGCAGACCTCGGTGAAGCTGTCGCTGCGCCTGCCGCCCACTGCAGACGGCAAGACCTGCGGCGAGCTGCTGAAGGACGCGCTGTTGCGCGATCCGCCGAACGGCGCACAGGTCACCCTGGACCTGGAAAAGGCCTCCACCGGCTGGAACGCCCCGGCCATGGCACCGTGGCTGACCCAAGCCATCGACGACGCCAGCCAGGCCTTCTTCGGCAAGCCGGCGATGTACATGGGCGAAGGCGGCTCGATCCCGTTCATGGGCATGCTGGGCGAGAAGTTCCCGGGCGCCCAGTTCATGATCACCGGCGTGCTCGGCCCGCACTCCAATGCGCACGGCCCGAACGAGTTCCTGCACATCCCGATGGGCAAGAAGGTCACCGCCTGCGTGTCCAAGGTGATCAGCGAGCACTACGCGGCCAGCCTGCGCGGCGAGACCAGCGGTTCGCCGGTGGCCGCCGACAGCGGCACCCGCCACGGCGACCACGGCTGCTGCTGATCCGGCACCCGTGACGGACGCAGCCTGGCCTTGCTAGGCTGCGTCCACACTCAAGCGGAATCCGCGCGCATGAATGGTCTGTTCGGCAGCAGCAGCTGGCTGTACATCCTGCTGGTCGGCTTCTTCGTCGGCCTGCTCGGGCGCTTCTTCATGCCCGGCAACAACCGCATGGGCTGCCTGCTGACCATCGTGCTGGGCATCCTTGGTGCATTGCTGGCCGGCTGGTTCGGCCAGTACATGGGCTGGTACGCCCCCGGCGAGCCCGCCGGTTTCCTCGGCGCGGTGATTGGCGCGGTGGCCGTGCTGGCCGTCCTGCGCCTGTTCAGCGGCCGCCGCTGACGCCGCCTGTCGCTCCCCTTCCTGTTCCCGACGTAGGCGCGCCCGGCGCGCCCGGATATGCCTGCATGACCGAACCCGCCTCCGATCCCCAGCGCAGCGCGCAGCGCCTGCAGTGGGCCCGTTCCCAGCTCGATGATGCCAACGCCGTGGTCGAGCGCGCCTCGGTCGATGCCGGCATGCGCAGTTACTGGCGCACCACCAGCACCCGCGGCAGCCACATCGTGATGGACGCACCGCCGGGGCTGGAAGATCCGCGGCCGTGGCTGCGCATGCGCGGCCTGCTGCACGACAACGGCCTGCGCGTGCCCATGCTGCTCGCCCAGGACCTGGAGGCCGGCTTCCTGCTGCTGGAAGATCTCGGCGGCCCGACGCTGGCGAAGATCCTCGACGAGCGCAACGCCGATGAATGGTTCGGCCGCTCGATCGAGCAGCTGCTGCGCCTGCAGGCGATTCCGGTGCCGGCCGACTTCGGCCAGTTCGGCGAAGCGCTGCTGCAGCGCGATGCCGGCCTGTTCGACGAATGGTTCCTGCAGCGCCACCTGAACCTGGAGCTGGACTGCGGCGAGATCGAAGGGCTGCAGCTGGTACACCGCCGCTTGATGGACAACGCGCTGGGCCAGGCCCAGCTGATGACCCACCGCGACTACATGCCACGCAACCTGATGCCGGTCGATGACGGCCCCGCCGTGCTGGATTTCCAGGACCTGGTGCGTGGCCCGATCGCCTACGACGCGGTGAGCCTGTTCAAGGACGCCTTCCTGAGCTGGCCGCTGCAGCGCGTGGACGCGTGGCTGGCGCAGTACCACGAGCGTGCGCGCGACGCCGGCCTGCCGGTGCCCGACCGCGCCACCTTCCTGCGCGATGCCGACTGGATGGGCATCCAGCGCCACGTGAAGATTCTCGGACTGTTCTGCCGCCTGCGTTACCGCGACAACAAGGGCCATTACCTGGACGACGCACCGCGCTTCATCACCTATCTGGATGAAGTGCTGCCGCGCTACCGCGAACTGGCGCCGCTTCAGCAGCTGCTGGAAGACCGCATCAAGCCGGCGCTGGCCGAGCTGGCTGCACCGATGCGCGTGTCGCGATGAAGGCCCTGGTCTTTGCCGCCGGCCTCGGCGAGCGCATGCGTCCGCTGACCCTGCACACGCCCAAGCCGCTGCTGGACGTGGCCGGCAAGCCGCTGATCGTCTGGCATCTGGAACGCCTGGCCGCACTCGGCGTGCGCGAGGTGGTGATCAACACCGCATGGCTGGCCGAGCAGTTCCCGGCGACGCTGGGCGATGGCAGCCAGTGGGGCCTGCAGCTGCACTTCGTGCACGAAGGCGAGACTCCGCTGGAAACCGGCGGCGGCATCCTCAATGCACTGCCGGTGCTGGGCGACGCCCCGTTCCTGGTGGTGAACGGCGACATCTGGACTGATTTCGATTTCGCCACGCTGCCGCGCGAGCCGCAGGGCCAGGCGCACCTGGTGCTGGTCGACAATCCCGTGCAGCACCCGCACGGTGACTACCGTCTGGACCCGCAAGGCGTGCTGCATCACGACCGCGAAGGGCCGTGCCTGACCTACGCGGGCATCGGCATCTATCGTCCCTCGATCGTGGCCGATTGGCGCGCGGTGATCGGTGATGCGCCAGGCAGCGAGCGGCTGCCGCCGAAGTTCTCGGTGGTGCCGCTGCAGAAGCATTTCATGGCGCAGGGATTGATGACGGGACAGCACCATCGCGGGCGCTGGACCGATGTGGGTACCGTGGATCGCCTGCGCGCGCTGGATGCGGAGTTGGCGGCGAACGGCTGAGCCCCTCGTGGTTGGTCGCGTAGAGTCGACTGTTAATCGACTGGCATTGTGAGCTGGCCGGGGGGGGGG
>NZ_RAUX01000029.1 GCF_013464485.1 Stenotrophomonas maltophilia | reverse complement strand
GCCTATGAGAACGGCATGCTGATTAGTGGGTTGAGAGGTAATGCAAGTCTTTCTTTACTTGCGTGGTTCGGATTTCTACCAGCTTTGGGCCTCGTTGCGACATCGTTCTATGGTGCCTCTATCTTGCTCAAAGGGGGCTGGGAGCTTCTGGCACAGGAGCCCGGCGTTGCGATCAGCGTTGCATTTGGGGTCTTGTTCGCTGCTCTATTTGGAGTTAGTGGATTCAGTGTTCTATTTCGCATTCTCGTAATGATGCCATCGGATTTCCCGGTGATTTTTAACAGAAAGACGAAGGATGTATGGGTGACTGTTCCTTCGATGCCATCATTCATCCGGATCTTTGAATTTCAACCGGTGAGGTTTGAGTGTCACAGCTGGGAAAGTTTGAAGCCTCGAACGTACAGGATTTTCGAGGTTACGCCGGGAATAAGCTCCGCTCGCTGGACCTACATTTTGACGTTGGTCTTTGGCCAAGAGGATGATCCGCGAAAGGTGGCCTGTGAAATGAACATCGGTTTCAAGGGCTGGGGCGATGATTTCGAGCTTCTGCAGCTTTGGGAGCATATTCGCCGATACATGAACGATGCCGGCCCTGCTTTGGACCAGGGCGAGAAGTTCAAGACTTTCAGCACGGGCCGACTTCCCAAGTTCCCGGATGAGGCAATGGCGGCATTGGGGCGGAAGCTCTCGGAGTCCGAGGCTTGGGCTGCTCCAAAGGCCTGACGCAAGATCGGCCGGGCGGGCGTATGCTGGCTCGGTCTAGATCTCTGGCGTGGCAGGTTGCATGTCGCGAAAGCATGTAGGGACGCTGCGGGTTCTGGCGCGCGCGTATGCCAGCCCCCTGATCGCGATGGTGGGGGCGGTGGCGCTCGGCGCCGGGAAGGTGAAGAAGACGCTTTCCCCGGCTCTGTACGACCGCGTGATGGCCTTGTTGAGCAGCATGGTCAAGCGAGCGGCTCCGCAGATCACCCATCTGATCGTTGATGCCCCACTGCGCATGGCGGGTCGCGCATGGCGGGAGGTTTCAAGGGCCTTCACTGCGGCTGCAGCCGACACGCCGGCCGGCAAGCAGAATGGCGTGAAGAGTTTGGTGGTTGGAAGCGGAAGCTCGCTCCAGCTGGCCGGTGCCGGTGAGGCAGCAGACACGCGCGTCAAACTGCATCTCTGGACCAACCAGAGCGAAGAGCAGTTGCGCGCGCTTCAATCGACGGCCCAGCAGGGCAATCGGTGGCAAGTGCGCGACCGGCGCCGGGATCGACAGCGGGTGCGGGCGCCGCGGCTGCAGTTGCAGCGGCTCCCATTACCATGGGGTCCAGTGGTCTGATGAGCCTGGCTTCGGCCACTCCCAAGGTGCTTGCCGATGCGCCTACGGTGATGAGTGCAGGCGCAGGCATCATCCAGGCAATGGAAATTGCCAAAGCATGGAAGAAGATGGATGTTGGCACGGCGAAGGAACGCAGAGATGCCATCTTCAGCTTCTTTTCGGCTGGGCTTAGCGTTGTTTCTGCGTTTGTTGATGTTGCTAAATCGTACGCACAGAATCTTCTGAAGAAGGTTTTGGCGAAGCGGCTGGAAATGACGGTTGCGATATTTGCAGCAATCGGATCATTTATTGATTCGGCGCAGAGTTTTATTGCGACGGCCGACGATGTGCGAAACGGGCGGGGAATCGCTGCTGCTGCCCATGCGCTTCAAGCAGTTTCTATATTCCTGGGCGGGGCGGCGTTTAGTATTTATGCTATTTCTATAGTTGTTCAGGGTTTTGGTGTTTCCACGTCGTGGCTGGGCTGGGGGATTGTATTCATTGTCATAGGGTTTGCCTTAGGTTTTGTAGCATCCCTCTTCATGACTCATCCCATGGAAGACTGGGCGGCGAGGTGCACTTGGGGGGGGGCGGGTTCGCGTCGACGTGGCCAAGTAATGATGTGGAATTGCAGGAGCTCAATAAAGTTCTTTTGGGCATTGAAATTGATGCGCAGTTTAGAAGTTCTTTTAGTTGGAAGAACGTCACTAGCATTGATGATGTGATCATCGGAGAGGCTGTGCGGCGAATGACCGCCCAAGAGTCTGACGCGAAATTCACTAGAGAATTCGTTGTGAAGCTTAAGCTGGTGGAGCAAATGAGGAGGCGGCTTGGAATCCAGATTCAGATCCGCGGTCAAGGCATCGGGGGCACTGAAACCATAGTCGCATACTCAACCGACGCTAGTGGTAGACCGGGAGAGAACTGGGGTCAGGGAGTATCAGCCGGTCAAATAGACCACGCTGCTCTCGATGCATTGACGATTTCTGGGCATGTGCAAAGCGGTAGGTTCTCCATGCTGGCAGTAGAGCTGATCATTCGGGATGCTCTTGAAGGTGGCGATACAATTATTCAAGAAAGAATGGTGGTTGAGTGAGCGATTCATCCAAAAGATCAGGTGCAGTTGCGGTCCCGGAATGGGAGGGTGATGAGCCATATTTTGACGTCGATTTTGCACGGGCTCGAAGCCAAGGTAAGGCGCAAGTTGGAGTTGCGCAGCCACGTAGAATTCTCGACAGCGCCGATTCGGCCGTCGTGCACACTTGCCCGTCGTCGTCTGATGTCGTGGTCGCTGCATACGAGAATGGAGTGCTTATTGGAGGGCTAAGGGGCTCGCTGAGTATTTCGGTGCTTGCGTGGTTCGGATTCCTGCCTGCATCCGGTCTAATTTTTGTGGGACTCTGGTGTGCTTATATAATTGCTCAGGCCGGGGCGGGGGCTATGGGCCAGCCGGGTCTTGCGATTGGTTTGTCGATTGCTGGTGTGATTGGTTTTGTTTCGGGTGTAAGTATATTTAGCGTACTGTTGCGTGTTCTTGTATTCATGCCATCTGATTTTCCGGTTTTGTTTAATAGGGAGACTAGGGAGGTTTGGGTGGCGGTTCCAAAAATTCCATCCTTCGTTCGATTGTTTGAACTCTCTACTGTTGTCTTTGAATGCCATAGTTGGGCCACTCTAAAGCCGCGCACCTACCGGATTCTTGAGGTCACGCCTGGCGCAAGTTCTGCTCGGTGGACCTACATTCTGACGTTGGTCTTTGGTCAAGAGAATGATCCACGAAAGGTGGCCTGTGAAATGAACATAGGCTTCAAGGGCTGGGGGGATGATTTCGAGCTTCTGCAGCTTTGGGAGCATATTCGCCGATACATGAACGATCACGGGCCCGCTTTGGACCGGGGCGAGAAATTCAAGACCTTCAGCACAGGTCGACTCCCCAAGTTCCCGGATGAGGCAATGGCGGCATTGGGTCGAAAGCTCTCGGAGGCTGAGGCTTGGGCTGTTTCAAAGGCCTGACACAAGATTGGCCGAGCCGGCGCATGCTGTCTCGGCAGGTCGAATGCCGCGAAAACAATTTGGCACGTGGCTGGCTCTTGCACGTCCATATACCAGCCCGTTGATCGCGATGGTAGGCGCCGTGGCGCTTGGCGCGGGTAAGGTGAAGAAAACGCTTTCTCCGGCATTGTACGACTGGGTGATGGCCCTGATCAGCAGCATGGTCAAACAAGCCGCGCCACAGATTACACATCTGATCGTGGACGCACCTTTGCGCATGGCCGGCCGTGCATGGCGTGAGGTCTCAAGGGCATTCACTGCGGCAGCGGCCGACACGCCGGCCGGCAAGCAGAGGGGCGTGAAAAGCCTGGTGGTAGGAAGCGGAAGCTCGCTCCAGCTGGCCGGTGCCGGTGAAGCGGCCGATAGGCGAGTAAAGCTGCATCTGTGGACCAACCAGAGTGAAGAACAACTGCGCGCGCTTCAATCCACTACCCAACAGGGTCAGTCGGTGGCAAGCGCGCGACCGGCGCCGGGATCGACAGCGGCCACGGGCGCCGCAGCTGCAGTTGCAGCGGCACCCATTACCATGGGATCCAGTGGTCTGATGAGCCTTGCTTCGGCCACGCCCAAGGTGATTGCCGATGCGCCTACGGTGATGAGTGCAGGCGCAGGCATCATCCAGGCAATGGAAATTGCCTAGGCATGGAAGAAGATGGAAGTAGGCACGGCGAAGGAGCGCAGGGAGGCCATCTTTAGTTTCTTTTCGGCGGGTCTAGGAGTGGTCTCGGCATTCCTCGATGTCGCAAAATCGTACGCACAGAATGTTCTCAAGAAGGTGCTGGCCAAACGTCTGGAGGCCACCGTTGCTCTGTTTGCCGCTATTGGTTCGTTCATTGATTCGGCGCAGAGCTTTATTGCTGCTGCGGATGATGTGAAGAATGGCCGCGGCGCCGCGGCAGCAGTGCATGCTATTCAAGCTCTTTCCGTACTTGCGGGCGGGGTCGCCTTTTCCGTATATGCGGCATCTTTGTTCGTGCAGAGTATCGGAGTTTCCACTTCGTGGCTTGGCTGGGGCATCGTTCTCGTAGTTATCGGTCTTGCGCTCGGCTTCGTTGCCTCGCTTCTAATGACGCTTCCCCTTGAGGACTGGGCGGCCAGGACCGTTTGGGGAAGTTCGTTCTCGACCCGTTGGGTATCGCAGCAGGAAGAGCTCAAAGAACTCAATAAAGTTCTTTTGGGCGTTGAGGTAGATGCGCAATATAGAAGTGCGTTCAGCTGGAAGAACGTCGCGTCTGCGGATGGCGTGATCATCGGTGGTGCAGTGAAGCGCATGACCGCCCATGACTCCGGTGCGAGGTTCACCAGGGAGTTTGTGGTCAAGCTTAAACTTGTAGAGCAGATGCGGAAGCGGCTGGGAATAAGTATTCTTGTGAGCGGTCAGGGRGCGGCCGGGACGGAGAGCATCGCCAGCTATTCCACCGATGAGTTGGGCAATGCTGGAGAGAACYGGGGCCGGGGCGTATCAGAAGGCAAGATGGATCATGCCTCGATTGAGGCGTTGACAATCTCCGGCCATGTTGAGAATAGTCGATTCTCGGCTCTGGCCGTGGAGCTGACAATTCGAGATGCTCTTGATGGAGGAGACGTTATCGTCAATGAGAGGATGGTGGTTGAGTGACTAGTTCCACGAAGCGGTATGGTGAAGTTCTCATCGAAGAGTGGGAGGGTGAGGAGCCCTTCTTTGACGCGGATTTTGCAAAGAAGCGAACCAAGGGCGCTGCGCAGGTTGGTGTGGCTCAACCCCGCAGGATCCTGAATTCCACTGACGGYGTCCRWGTTCATAGTGGYCCCTCATCGTCCGAWGTTGTTCTGGCGGCCTATGAGAACGGCATSCTGATTAGTGGGTTGAGAGGTAATGCAAGTCTTTCTTTACTTGCGTGGTTCGGATTTCTTCCAGCTTTAGGTATTATTGCAGTGGCGCTCTTTTGTGTAAGTGTGCTTTTTAGAATGGGCGCTGATGCCATCTTTGAGCCTGGCATTGCCATTTCTTTACTACTTATTTCAATAGCTGCATTTTTGTTTGGAATCGGTGCAATTAGCTTTTTATTTCGTGTCCTTGTAATGATGCCGTCGGACTTTCCTGTCATTTTTAACAGGAGCACGAAGGATGTATGGGTTGCTGTTCCTACGTTGCCATCGTTTGTCCGGATATTTGAGCTCCATCCGGTGAGGTTTGAACGCTACAGCTGGGCAGACCTTCGGCCTCGAACCTATAGGATCTTCGAGGTCACGCCGGGTGTGAGCTCTGCCCGCTGGACTTATATTCTGACCTTGGTCTTTGGTCAAAATAATGATCCGCGAAAGGTGGCCTGTGAAATGAATATCGGTTTCAAGGGCTGGGGAGACGATTTCGAACTGCTGCAGCTTTGGGAGCATATTCGCCGATACATGAACGATGGCGGCCCTGCTTTGGATCAGGGCGAGAAGTTCAAGACCTTCAGCACGGGCCGACTTCCCAAGTTCCCGGACGAGGCAATGGCGGCATTGGGTCGAAAGCTCTCGGAGTCTGAGGCTTGGGCTGCTCCAAGGGCCTGACGCAAGATCGGCCGGGCGGGCGCATGCTGGCTCGGTCTAGATCTTTGGCGTGGCAGGTTCATGTCGCGAAAGCATGTTCGCACGCGGCTCGATCTTACATGTGCACATGCAAGCCCCCTGGCCCCGATGGTTGGGGTGATGGCGCTCGGTGCAGGAAAGGTGAAGAAGACGCTTTCCCCGGCTCTGTAAGACCGCGTGATGGCCTTGCTGAGCAGTATGGCCAATGGAGCTGGCCCGAGAGTTACCCATCTGGTTGATGATCGAATGAAAATTGAAGTAATGGATATGGAGAGGCCAGTGCTCGGCCCCGGTGGAAAGATGTACCCATTGCTCCTCCGTCGTGCCGAAAATGGTGGTCCTGACTTTGTCCTTGACATCAATGAGGAGGTTCTGGTCGCCGCCCCTGATGTCAACGCAATTTCTGCAGGAAAGGGTGTTGCCGTGATCCTGCTATTTGCGATTGCTTCGGTCATCGGTGTCCTGATAGGTTTTCTGCCGAAGTTTCTAGAGCATGCATCCGAGCTCAAGTTTCCATTGGTTCTGATCTTTCTCACTGTCATCCTCGGCGTAGCGGTGGGTGTCAACGTATTTAGGGCCGTGCGCAGTGGTAATCGATTGGAGCCTGTAGTTTTCAATAGGACTGATCAGACGGTCACTCGCTACAGTCAAGAAGGGGCTGCTTCGTACAGGTGGCAGTCACTGAGGCCATTCATTCGCATCATTCAGATCGTGCACACTGCGGGTGGCTCGGTTACGTATCAATTGATCCTGGCGGAGGTGGACGATGAGACCGGCGTGGTCCGCTCGGAATTCGTTGCTGGTAAAGGCGATCTGATTGGCGCTGGCGCAAATCGCTATGGTTTCTATCAGCGTTTCATGGAAGGTCCCCTTTCGGGCCTGCCTGCGTTTCAGCTGGCTGCGCTTCGCATGGATTGGTTCAAGCGCATGGCGGTTAGCATCTGGATGTTGGAGGCGACCCGCAAGCGGCTGCTGGGTGAACGATCTTGGACGCTACTCACTACGCTCTTGAGCGTGTCTTGGATCGCTCTGTTGGCGCCGTTTCAAGTGCCCGAGCTGATCGGCGCTTGGATCTCCAAGGGGCCATACGGTTTGAAGGAGTGTGGCCCTTGGCCCGGGCGCTTTGAAGCGTTGAAGAGCGACTCGATACTGAAATCGAAGGCCGAACACTATGGGGAGGTGACGCCCATGGCAAAGAGAATAATCATCATCTCGCTGGTGTTTGGAGCGTTGGTATGGGTGCCACTCTTCTTGCTTCTGTGCGTTGCGGTGCGCGGTTGAGGCATTGATTTATTATTCGCGCCCTCACTCAAAAGAGTGCCTGACTGGCGAAATCTTTGCCGGATGATAGCCCTGCTATTGGGGGTGCGTCATCCGGGCCACGGTCCGGAATGGTTTGCGCCAATGAGAGGGGAGTAGCAGCCCTTGGCCGAAGGTGAGGTGTGGGAAAAGGACTGACTAGCTGTTTAGTTGTCGGCCTATTATTCATCGCGATTTTCAGGAAATATGATGCAGCCTGATTCAGATGCGTCCTCTACTGCGCTGAGGCTTCCGCCGAGTAGTCACCAGGCATCACCACGAGCCTCTACGCATGGTGGTGTTCTCGATGTCTACGAGTATGGGATCTCGTTTGTCGATCAGATGAGTGCCATGCGCGGCTATGCCAGTAGCTGTGGCTGGGTCGGTGTGCTCGCTACCATGTTCGGGCTGTATATTTCGTTCTTCGTTACCGGCTTTAGTTGGGTGACAATTCTTCAGTTCGTCCTGCTCTTGGTCTTCTTGCTGTTCATTCAGATCGATTGGGTGGGCTACCGTGCTGAGCCAGTTTTGTTTGACCGGCGTGGAAGGAAAGTGCATGTCTTCAAGTCGCTCGGACTACCTTGGTGGCAATGGGGCTAGAATATTATTGGTCGACCTCGATATGAGGTGCAATCCTTTGACTGGGATTGCGTTCGTGCAGAGGTAGTTACCTATACGGTGTTCACTGGGCAGGTGCCGCGCAGGGAATCGAGTTTGGTGCTCGCGATTTCCGATCTCCCTGGGGGCGCGCTGGAGGTTCAGCGAGTCGGGGTTGGACCAAGCTTTGGCTATGGCAACAGTACCGGTGCTGTGGAGCGATGGGAATTCGTCCGTCGAATGATGGAGGGCGTTGGTCCCGTCTGGTCGTCGAGTGAGGCGCGATATCAGGACTTCGCAGTAAGCTTGGGAGAGGCATTGACTGTTGCGCAACCTCTCATTGGGCCGGGGTCTCGTCAGTACTGGAAAAAGGGGCTGGCGATGTGGTTGCTGGGTGCGGTTGGCCTGATCGCGCTGCCGCTGACGGCCTACATTGGTTTGAATCGCTATCTCAGCTATCGATTGCAGCGGAAACCAAGGTGGCCTCCCAATGTGTTGAACTCAGTGGGGGCGGCTCCTTTCACTGACGCCGTTTTGAGAGGCCGACTCAGCATAGAGAAGCCGAAAGAAGCCGGCAGGAAGCGACGCAGATAGTTTCGCTGGGCGATCGATGAGGTGCATGGGCTTGCGCTTTCCTGGATTTTCCGGCTCCTTGCATATGATTCGATCGCTCGTGAACGGGTTCGCTCTGATAGCGTTCGCACTGGTACCTTGGGCGCCATTTGGTCTGCCCTAGGATGACTGAAATATTGGGGGGCGCTTGAAGTTCTATCCAGCGCGAGCCGCTGGGGTGCGCGCCTCGAGGTGCGGCTCTGTACGACCGTGCGGTGGCCTTGTCTAATGCAGTGGTCACGTGGGCTTCCTTGCGGATTGCGTCCCTTTGTTGGTATCACTCTGTGTATGTATGTTGCTGCTGGAGATTGATGCGTAATGCGTGAAGAACACTCTTCCGTCGCACCGCAGGTCGAAATCTTGGATATGGGGGCTCCAGTTCGAGGGGAAGGCGGAGCAATGTATCCACTGCTTCTGCGGAGAGCGGAGGCGGGTGGCGCTGATTTCGTTCTAGACATAAATGATGAAGTATTGATTGCTGCGCCCGATGTTGCCTCGGTTTCCGCTGGGAAGGGTATGGCAATAATTTTCCTTTTCTCACTTATCCCGATAGATGCTGCAATTCTAAAATTAATTCCGAAAATGGCCGCGGCGGGGCAGATGGTCTCGATCCCAGTAGTTGTAATGGTCTTGATGCTACTGCTAAGTGTTGCTGTCGGTATTAATGTATTTAACGCAGTTCGAGGGGGTAACCGGATCGAGCCAATTTTGCTGGATAGGCAGAAGGGGACGGTTACGCTTTTCAGTAAGGTGGGTGTAAGCACATACGACTGGCGTGTTCTCAAGCCCTTCATTCGCATTGTTCAGATTGTCCATGCTGCGGGTGGTGCAGTCACGTATCAGCTTATCCTCGCGGATGTTGATGAGGATACAGGTGTTGTCCGTTCAGAATTCATCGCGGCGAAGGGGGACCTCATTGGCGCAGGGGTTCAGCGCTATGGCTTCTTTAAGCAATTTATGGATGGGCCGCATGAGGGGCTTCCTAATTTCCAAATCGTGTCGCCGCGCATGGGCTGGGCGAAGCAACTGGCTGTGAGCATTTGGACAGGCGACATGCTCCGCCAGCGCTGGATGGGTGAAAAGTCCTGGACGCTTTGGATGGTTATTTGCAATATGCTGTGGGTCATGTTGATTACGCCGCTGCAAATCACAGAGTTGATTGGGGCTTGGATATCCAAGGGGCCATTTGGCTTGAAGGAAACAGGGCCATGGCCGGGCAGGTTCGAGAGTATGAGGGGCGACTCCCTGCTGAAAGAAAAAGGTAAGCGCTATGCCGAGGTCACGAACAAGAGTAAGAGTATTTTGTTGGTGTCCATGGTGCTCGGTGTAATCGCTTGGATGGTGCCCATTGTTCTTTTTCTTAAAGTCGCGCTCCTATAGCAGGATGCTGTCAATTTCGTCTCAGATGACGATTATTGATGATGCTGTGCAATTGACCGCTTCAGAGGATTCCGGCGGGTCCACATTCGCAATGATGGGCTTGCACGGCTTTTGGGGTCGGATCGAGACAATCGCGCCATGCTTGCATGAGGCCTGCGGGCCGCGGGCACATTGCCAGTCCGCTAGGTCGGAGTTCTTTGCCCCTCAGCCCTGAACGGGGCAGTGGGGGGATTACCCCTCCTCCGGGAAGGGTGCGAGAAAATTCCACTTCTGGAGTCAGTTAATCTGTGGGGGAGGAATCCCCTTCGAGCACGCGCCTGAACCATGCACGCCCAACATGATCTCCGCTTTACTGAAGGCCCCCTACCTTTCGCTGCCACCTCAAAGGCCTACTCCGTCCGTGACGTAGTGCGGCTTGACGATGAGGCCATGGTCTGGTCGGAAGGCACAGGCGCGTCACGGATGGAATCCATAATGCCGGTCGCTGCGTTGGTACTGTTTTGCATGGCCATTGGCTTGGGTTACATGGGGGTGATGCTGGCGCTTGACCCTACTGAGAGCATGGGAATGCGTGTATTCGCATCAGCATGCGCGAGCCTTGGGGTCGCGGCGCTCGCAGGAACCGCTTTTCTCTGCGTCAAGCAGAGTATTGGCAGCAAACAGAGCGATCTGTACTTCTTCCGCAGGAGCAGGAAGGTTTTCTGCGTTGTCGATGGCAAGCAATATTTGTTGGACTGGAACAACGTCAGGCCTTATGCCCGCGTTGGATACGGCCCGGTCCGGTTCGGCGCGCCCTTGATGATGGCTCTCGACCTGATGGAAATCTATCCGGAAGCCCCTGAGACGTGGCGTCTACGCTTCACCGTCGATGGCCCCCTTCCAGACCGGGAGGCTTGCCAGCAGTCATGGGAATTGATCCGGCGCTACATGGATGAAGCGCCCGAAGCGATGCCCGCCACATTCCTGGTTGATCCATCGCACTGGACGACATCCCTGCTGGAGCGAGGGCCACTCTCCGCCGGCGGAGCGGGCAAGGAGATGATTGAACGCATGCGTGCCATGAACTGGAATGTCTTCATGGTCCCGCAGTATCTGGCGAGCGTTCTGCTATGGCTGATCTTCTGGCCAGAGCCCTTGTCACAGGTGCTCTACGCGAGGTTCAAGCGTCCTGTGCCCCTCCCCAAGGAGGTTCTTGCCAGCAACTCACTTCACGGCAGCAGCGCGAACTACTGCATTCTGCGTTCCAGTCCGGAAGATGTCGCTGGTAGAAAAAAGGCCGCTCTCCAGGTTGCGATGGTGTGCGGCATCTGTTGCCTGATCAGCATCGCTGCCTGGAGCTTGATGACTTACTCGCTTCTTTTTCTGCGCACCTGACAATACGGTCATTGCCTGCGGTTATCGCCCTTCAATCCTCATTCGGAGACGCCATGACATTGTCCCTCGGGAGCCTTTTCTATCCTGTCCCGCACGCTGGCGCGCCTGCCCAGCCAGCTCATCCAAACCGGGCACGGTGCGCACTTGGGCAGCCCTCGCGATGACGCCACGAAGCCACCCAGTAACTCAATCCCGTGTCATGCTCACCGGGGACGCTGAAAGGAGATTCGATGTTCACCGGATGGATGCGGGAGTTTCCCCTGGGCCGTGGGCTTTCTCCACATGAGGACGCCTCGCGTTTCGATGCCCATACCCCCCAACCCGTGACGCCTGCCGAGCGCGCCTGCCTGGTCCGCTTCAACTCGACCTACATCGATCTGATCGATCGTCGTTTCCGGCTGCGCGGCATGGTATCGACCACCGTGGTCCTGCTTGGCACGCTGGGATTGTTCCTGCTTGGTTTCTTTCTTCTCTTCACTGTGGTCATCCCCAACCTTGAGGGAGACGGCTGGGACTGGGTGATGTATGCGATGGTGGCTGCGTGCGTGATCGGCGCCCCAGCACTGTTCTGGCATATCACCCTTCGATACGAGTTCTTCACCTACGTCTGGTACCCGACGAGATTCAATCGGCGTAACCGCACGGTCTACTTCTTCACCGGCGGGAAGGAGGGAGCCGTATCCGTCCGTTGGGATGAGGCCGTGTTCTACATCGGGCGAGGAACCAGCGAGGAGTTCCTGCGTGATCTGCGTTGCAGCATCATTGAGCATCACGTCGTCAAGCGGACCTTCGCTGTCGGCCACTACTTCGATGACGAGCTGAAGATACGGGCGATCTGGGAGTTCCTTCGTCGCTACATGGAGGACGGTCCTGCGGAAGTGGTCGACACTATCGACGGTCGGCAGATGAACCTGTCCGTGGTGCCTTCATTGCGCAACTGCTATCTGTTTGTGGTGGACAGCCTCGGGCCAGCCATGCTGAGTGCCCGATTCATCCTGATGCCGCTGCTGTTGCCCCTGGTGTTCTGCCGGTGGCTGGTCCTGCGATCCTGTCGCATGCCTGTTTGGCCGCAGTGGGTAGAGGAGGCGTGTGCGGTTGATGCGGATGATCCACTTGGACTGGTCGAGACGGACGTCATGGCACAGGAGCAGGCCGTTGCATCATCTACTTGATCGAGCGCTCGTCAGGATGATTGTCGATCAACGCAGAGCGGGGCAGCGGGTGCCGTCCAGCTGCTACTTCGCTTTCATGCGCAGGGAGGATGGGCGATGAGCCAGTTCGCCGGCTGGCTTACCCAGCGGTATCGCAATAATCGTCCCCTTGCCGAGTACGAAAGGGCTGCCGATGTGCGTCATTTCGACTCATCCACGTTTGTCCCGATTGATAAGGGAATCATCGCCATTGATGATGATTGCATCGAGTATGTTGATCGTCATTTCGTGTATCGAGGTTGGGCGCTGATGGGGGCGAGCGTCTTCATCATGCTGGGGCTGTTGTTCGTCATTGCGATCCTGCACGCAACTTCATCGCTGGTTGATCGGACTGGGCCGCTCGAATCGAATGAGGTGTATGCAATCGCAGGCTTGATCGCCCTCGTTCTTGCATTCTTGACGTTCATTCTATGGAAGATGCTCTTCCGGGATATCCTGCGTTATAGGTACTACCCCATCCGCTTTGATCGCGCTACGCGTCAGGTGCACGTCTTCACGGGTGGGCGTAACAAGGTGGTGTCGGCGCCCTGGTCGGATGTCCGCTTCATCATCGGCAGGGACAAGCCTGCGGGACCTGGCGAGGACTACACCTACGATCTCAGGGGCCTGGTGATGCGCGGCGATCAGGTGGTCCACACCTTCGCAGTAGGGTCGGATTGCGGCTCCAACCCTGCCGTCGTGCTCGCGCACTGGGAAATGATCCGGCGCTTCATGGAAGAGGGGCGTTCCGCGCTCCCGTTCCCGCCGTTGCAGCTCTACACCTCGGTAGCACCGAGTTTCCGCAATGCATTCATCATTCATGTGTCTTCGGCCGGCTCAGGGCTGATGTGGATCGCGCTGCCGCTCACCTTGCCCTGGGCACTGTTCCGCTTCCTGGCGATGAAGCTGTGCCGCAAGCCAGTCTGGCCCGCGTCCATCGTCAGGGGCACGGCGGCTTCTTCGGGTACGCCGCCACTCCGCGCCCCTGGCGTGTACGGGCGGGTCGATCATGCGGAAGGGCGCGCGGAGAAGATGGAGCACTTCTGGAAGGAGTCGATAGCTGCAGCGAAGGCCCGGAACGATGAGGTGGGGCATCAGCTGAAGGAACGTGCGGCTGAGAGGGAGAGATGAAGGTGTCCGGATTCAAGATGCTCCCAGGCCAGAACGGGCACTGGGGGCATTTCCTGCAGGAGGTGGGTCTGCCGGGGCGGGCGTCCACGAGCCCTGGTCGTGCGGTTCAGTGGATTGACGAGAGCTCCCTGGTGTTCGCAGGCTGGAAGCGACCCTCGAATCGGGGCTTTCTGTTCGTCCTGTCACTGGTCGCGTCGTTACCACTCATCAGTATGGCGATCAACGTGGCTTTGACGATCGAGAGCTGGGCGCAGGGCTGGCCGCATTTGATTCTGCTGGTCACCTTGTATGCTGGCGGGGCGATCGGTTGTCTGGCGTCGGTCTGTCATCTGTATCGCAAGCCTGCTGAGCCGCCGGTGGTACTCAGTCGCCGGCTTGGAAAGTTCTACTACTGGGTGGACACGAAAAGAGGCTGGGTAAGTCTGGATTACGATGCTGCGGTACCCATCAGCAGGAGAGATCTCGTCCGTGGCAAACATGGCTCCACGCCAGTCCAGGTACTCGCTGTTGTTGAGTTGACGCCAGGCAGTCGCCAGATCGACAAGTTCCTGCCCCTGTCGGAGCCGGAGCTCAACGACGCAGGTCCCGAAGAGCTTTGGGAGTTCATTCGTCATTATATGAACGGGAATATGCGAACGCTTCCTCAGGTTGCCTTCGCTCCGACGACGGGTGGAGTGCAAGCGGATCTGGCACGGATGGAGCGGCTCGTCTTCGATCCCTGGATTGATCCTGACCATCGTGTCAAAGGGCTTTCCGGCTGGTTGTCTGTCCTGTTTCTCGGCAGCCTCATGTTCTGGTTCGAGCTGGCGGGATTCTGGCTGCTGCGTCACGCACCTCGTGTTGCGTGGCCCGACGCCCTGGCCAGCGAGCTGGACTCCCTGACGATGAAGGCACCACTCAACCGGAGCGCATGCTCACAGCAGCGGACAAGCGAGGAACGGGCGCCACGCTTATGGGTCCGCTGGCTGCTGCCGGCATTGTTCAATGCAGTGATCGTGCTCGCGCCGATGGTTCTGCTGGCGCTTCTGCCGTGGACCTCCGGCAACGCCTGATACTCAACCCATGGGGGCTGGACCGGAAGCTCTACCCGGCTAGTGCGTAGCAACGTAGTACACCGTGAAGATGAGCAGCGCCATGGAGCCCAGCAGCGGACTGATCGCCAACCAGCGCTTCGTCTTGGATTGCCAGCGCGAGAAGCGTGCAAGGTAGTGATAAACCGAGTGCGAGACGAGGCTGAGAAGGCCAAGCACCAACGCAATGTAGACAAGGCTTATCGGTTCGATCTTCACGGGCATGCGTCATCGCTGCGTCGGGCACGGCCCGACGCCGCAGTAGACCAACTACATCGCCGGGCAGGCCGGGTCCTTGCCGCTCACGGCGGCGCAGATCCGCCGGCGGCAATCCACGCCCTTCAGCGAGGTCGGGCTGGGGCAGCTGCGCAGCTGGGCCTGGATGTTCGACTCGGTCGACGCGGACTTCTTGCTGGCCACGCGCTCGAAGGCGGCACGCTCGTCCTCGGTGCGCTTGCGCTGGTCGGCCTCGATCTGCGCGATCAGGTCATCCATGCTCTGCGGCTGGGTGCTGGCCTTCGCCTTGCCCTTGGCCTTGTCTTCTTCCTTGATGATGCCGAGCAGGGTGCCGAGCAGGTTTTCATCGCCCTTGCCCTGGGTGCCGGCCCGCGGCGCCTCGCGCGTGCTGCGTGACGCTGCTGCAGGGCTGCGTGCGCTGGTGCCTGTTGTTGCCGTGGCGGGGGCGGCGACTGCCGCGGCTGCATCGGCAGGCACGGGCGTCATGCTCTCTGCGGGTGCAGGTAGCGCGGGCTCACCCACTGCAGGCGGCGCATCCACGATGATGGCCGCGCCGTCGCGTGATGACGTGGCGGGGATATCCGGGTGCCCCGTTGCGTGAGCCGGATCCGGGGCCAGCGAATACTCGCTGGGCTCGGGGTAATCGGCGCTGCCGGAGAGGCCCCACGCAGCAAGCCCGGCAATTGCGACGACGGCGGCGCCGATGGCCAGCCATAGCCCGAGGCGACGGGTGCCACCAGACGATACGCGCGCAGCACGAGGCGACGCGGTTGCCTGCCGGCCCTCCATGTCTGCCAGAATACGGCCCGCATTGGGGGCCTGGCCTTTGGTCTGCGCTCCCCCTGAGAGCAGACTTGGCCGGTTGATTCCGCCATTATTCAAGTGCTTCCAGCCCTTGGTTTGAGTCGGCATCTGCCGAAGCGAATTTTCGCATTCTTAGTGAAAGCGGTTGGGGCGTCAACCAGATCGCGTGTCAGGGAGGACCAGTGTTGCCAATCGTGGTTGCAGCCATTGCCGTCGTGCTGCTTGTGGCACTGGTGTGCTGGGTGTTGTTGTTCCCTGAGACGGTGGAGTCGCTGCGCCAGGCGTTGGCGCGCCGGTTCGGCGGATTCCGGCGCAGGGCCGGGCGGGTCGGCGACAAGGTCGGTCACGGCGTCACGCGGGTGCGCAGTGGGGTTCGTGAAGAGGCCGGTGCGGCGCATAGCGCGATCCGGCGTCATTGGCCGATTCTGGCAATTGCCACGGCCGCTCTGGTGATTCCTCCAATTGTGATACTGGTCACGCGCCAGACGGTGGTGCTGGAAGATTTTCGCGGCGATGATCTGGCGGAATCCAGTTCGATGGTGGCCCAGCTGTTGCGTGGCGAGCGTCTGACCCCGCCGCCGCCACCGCCGCCGGAGGTGTTCACGACCGCCGAGGTGCGTCGTTTGCGGCCTGAAATTGTCACGGCGGACCGCAAGTGGAACCAGATCGATGCGGATCTGCAGCAGCGCGTGCTGGCCATCTACGAGGTGATGCGGCGCCAGTATGGCTACGAGATGGTGCTGATCGAGGGCTATCGCAGCCCTGAGCGCCAGGCCGAGTTGATGGCGGGAGGCAAGGCGACACGGGCTGGTGCGTGGCAGAGCTGCCATCAGTATGGCCTGGGCGTGGACAGCGCCCCGATCCGTGACGGCAAGCTGCAGTGGGACATGAATGATGAGTGGACCAAGCGCGGCTACTTCCTGTACGGCGAACTGGCTGAACAGGCAGGGCTGGACTGGGGCGGCAACTGGCGCAGCATCAAGGACTATGTTCACGTGGAAATGACATCCCGCTGCCGCGCGGCGCGTGCGGCCAAGCGTGAAGAGCTGTCACGCCAAGGGTGATAACCACACGGTGGTGCTGGTATGGTTATGGCGATGATCTGGGTCGCCGGGGCACAGGGGGCGATGGAGCGCCAGGTCACACAGGATCAAGGAGCATGATGGATGGCACGACCATTTATTGTCGTTGGTGACAAGCTCAGCCACGGTGGCAGCGTGGTGGCAGGCACTGGCGAGACCGACATCAATGGCAAGCCGGTGGCGCGCGTGGGTGACCGTGCCGTGTGCGCGATGCATGGCACGACCACGATCGTCAGTGGTGACGCAACCGTCATGATCGACGGCCAACCGGTGGCGCGCGACGGTGACCGTACCGGATGCGGGGCGACATTGGTGGCTTCGCAGGCCGCTACCGGCCTGCGCTGATCAGCGCGGTCGACGGGAGCAGCGCATGGAGCAGGGCAACTGATGGCAGGATGGCTGGGCAAGGCAGCGTCGGTGGTGATGGTGTTCATCGCTACCTGGGGCGCGACGATTCTCTATTGGCGCAACAGCGGCACGGTACCGACCGGCATGCAGATGCTGGCCTACCTGGGCCTGCTGCCTGTTGGGCTGAGCAGCGCAGGCTTCATGCTGCGCGGCGCTGTGCGCCGTGGTGCGGAATCGGCGCTGGACAAGGCCACGTCTGATGACGGCAAGGCGGGAGCTGCAAAGCAGGAGGCGACCGATCCGCAGTCCGCTGCGCCGCCTTCGGTCGCGCTGCTTGCCGGCACCCTTCGGTTGGGCGTGGATCTGGATGCGCCGGCGCTGCTGGCGACGGCTGCGGCGCCACCGCGCCCTTCGCTGGATGGGCGCTTCCGTGACAACTACAACCTGCCGGTGCGGATGAGCGCGGCCCAGGACCTGGACGAGTTCGAGGTCGTGCAGGCGCGCCAGGATGGCATCGACACGGCGGCGCATGAACGCCGCGCACTGGCGTTGCTGCGACCGGTGCTGGAAGAGCTGCTGGAAACCGTGTTCACGGTGCTGCCGGAGATCGTGGCCTCTGAGGAGGTGGTGGTGGCAGGGCTGCGTCGTCGCGACGAACAGCGCGTGGAGAACGTACTCAGCATCGAGCTTCTGGTGCCCGGCAGCTGGTCCGATCCGCTGCGCCACTGGGCACAGGACTGGCTGCTGGAGCAGGCGCGCCTGGCGGGCCTGGATGCGCGCCGCTTCGATGTGCGCGTCACCACGCTGGATGGCGCCCGCGAAGTCTGGCCGCATCTGCAGCGGGTGATCGATGCGCTGTCGACGGGGCAGCCGCGCTGGCACCTGGTGCTGGCGGCCACCTCCTTCATCGATTCCGCGCTCGTCGCGGCCTGGCAGGCCTCGGGCGTGCTGGCGACCGCGCAGAATCCCGATGGCCGGGTGCCGGGCGAAGGCGCCGCCGGCGTGCTGCTGTCCAGCCGGGCGCTGGCGCACGACGGGGCCGGCCGCGTGTGGCGCCCGCAACTGGTGCGTGCCGAACAGATCGAAGCGCAGCGCCCGGCCGAGCAGCGCCGGCAGCTGGCGGTGTTGGCCACGCACTGGCATGCCTCCCTCGGCCAGGCGCAGGCGCAGGCGCAGTTCGTGCTGCACGATGCCGATCACCGCGGCGACCTGATGGTCGATGCCGCTGCCATCGCCGCGACGCTGGCGCCCGACCTCGATTTCAGTCCGCAGAGCCTGGCGCTGGCGATCAGTGCCGGCGAGCTGGGGCCGGTGCTGCCGATCGCCCAGCTGGCGCTGGCCCATGCACAACTCCAACGCCAGGCCGAACCGGTGTTGCTGCTCGGCGTTGCCGACAACCAGCAGCGCCTGTTCGGCCTGGTCGATCCTCTTCCTTCCCCGACGCTGCCGGCCGATGCGCCGTCGGCCTCCTGACCCCTGGATCCCTGCATGAGTTTGAGCAATTTCAGCTACTACCTGCGCGACTACCGTCTGTGGATGGTGATCGGCCTGGTCGGTGCCGCTGCGCTGGCCCACTACGGTGAAGCCGAAGCGCGGCAGATAGGCATCTGGGTGGCCGTCGTGCTGGCAGGCCTGCTGCTGCTGGCGCTGCTGGTCTGGGGCATCAAGCGGATCCTCGCGCGGCGCGCGGCCAAGCGCGTGGAGGCGATGGTCAAGGATGAGGCGGACAAGGCGGTGGCCTCGTCGCAGCCGGCGCAGCGTGCCGATACCGAGGCGCTGCGCACCCGCATGATGGATGCGGTCAAGCAGATCAAGTCCTCGCGGATGGGCGTGCTGAAGGGCAACGCCGCGCTGTACGAGCTGCCGTGGTATGTGATCATCGGCAATCCCGCGGCCGGCAAGAGCACGGCCATCCTCAACTCCGGGCTGCAGTTCCCGTTCGAGGACAACCGCGGCAACGTGGTGCAGGGCATCGGCGGCACCCGCAACTGTGACTGGTACTTCACCACCAATGGCATCGTGCTCGATACCGCCGGCCGTTACTCGGTCAGCGTCGAGGACCGCATGGAGTGGCTGACCTTCCTCGGCCTGCTGAAGAAGAACCGTCCACGCGCGCCGATCAACGGCGTGATCATCGCCGCCAGCCTGGCCGAGCTTTCCGGCAGCAAGCCGGAATTCGCGATCGAGCTGGCCAAGAACCTGCGCCAGCGCGTGCAGGAAATCACCGAGCGGCTGGAAGTGTTCGCGCCGGTCTACGTGCTGTTCACCAAGGCTGACCTGATCGCCGGCTTCAGCGAATTCTTCCGCAACCTGGACCCGGGCGAGCGCGAGCACGTGTGGGGCGCGACGCTGCCGTTCGACGTACAGCAGCAGGGCGATGCACTGGCCGCCTTCGACAGCCACTTCGATGAGCTGGCCGAAGGCATCAAGGAAATGAGCCTGACCCATATGGCGATGCAGCGTGGCCGCGAGGTGTCGCCGGGCCTGCTGTCGTTGCCGCTGGAGTTCGTCGGCATCAAGCCGGCGCTGCGTACGTTCATCGCCACGCTGTTCGAAGACAATCCGTACCAGTTCAAGCCGGTGTTCCGCGGCTTCTACTTCTCCAGCGCGCTGCAGGAAGGGCGCTCGGTGCACCATGCTTCCGAGCGTGTCGGCCGCCAGTTCAACCTGGAGCGCGGCTCCAATGTCGATGAAGCGCCGACCGGCCACACCGCGTTCTTCCTCAAGGATCTGTTCCGCAAGGTGATCTTTGCTGACAAGGAGCTGGTGCGGCAGTATTCCAGCCCCCATCAGAACCGCCTGCGCTATGGCGTGTTCCTCGGCGCGGTAGGTGTGCTGGCGTTGGCGCTGGGCCTGTGGACCTGGTCGTATACGACCAATGCGCAGCTGGTGGCCAATGCGACCAAGGATCTGGACCAGGCCGTGCGGGTGCAGAAGGACCGCATGGACCTGAAGTCGCGCATCGACGCGCTCCTGCTGCTGCAGGACCGCATGGAGCAGCTGGACCGTTACGGCAAGGAGGGCGGCATCACCACCCACCTCGGCCTGTACCAGGGCACGGCCATCCGCGAGAAGCTGCTGCGTGAGTACAACCATGGCATGCAGCAGGTGATGCTGGCCCCCACCGTATCGAACCTGGAGAACTACCTCGGTCAGGTGGTAGCCGAGCGCGACAAGCTGGGGCAGGGCAACAGTACCGCCGCCGAGAGCGAAGTGCTGTACCAGAATGCCTCGCCGACCAGCACCAACGATGCCTACAACGCGCTCAAGACCTACCTGATGCTGGGTAATCCCAAGTACGTGGAAGGCGCGCACCTGTCGCAGCAGCTGACCCTGTTCTGGCGCACCTGGCTGGAGGCCAACCGCGGCCAGATGAGCCGCGAGGAAATGGTCCGCGCGGCCGAGAAGCTGATGACGTTCTACGTGGCGCAGGCCGGCAAGCCGAGCTGGCCGCAGGTGCAGAACAAGGTCACCCTGGTCTCCGATACGCGCCAGGCGCTGGGGCAGGTGATGAAGGGCCAGCCGGCGATGGAGCGCGTGTATGCACAGATCAAGGCGCGGGCCGGCGCACGTTTCGGTACCACCACGGTCGACAGCCTGGTGGGTGTCGAGCGCAATGGCCGCCTGATCAACGGCAGCTACGCCATTTCCGGCGCCTTCTCGCGCAAGGCGTGGGAGGAGTATGTGCAGGATGCGATCAAGGAGGCGGCCAATACCCAGCTGAGCACCACCGACTGGGTACTGGGCACCACCGAGCAGAGCGACCTGTCACTGGCTGGCAGCCCGGAGCATGTCTCGCGCGAGCTGGTGAACATGTACAAGAACGACTACGCCCGCGAGTGGACCAAGTTCCTGCAGGGCCTGAGCGTGGCGGAGTTCAGCACCTTCGATGAGGCCGTGGCGCGCATCAACAAGCTGGGAGATGCCAGCAATTCGCCGCTGCGCGCTCTGCTGGAACGCATCAACGAGGAGACCGTCTGGGACAACCCGCAGGCGTTGGCCCGCTCCAGCAAGGCACGCAAGGGTTTCGTGGCTTGGTTCCAGCGCACCATCCTGCGCAAGGACCCGGCGGCGACGGCGGCTGCACAGCCGGTCGGCCCGATCGGCAAGGCCTTCGAAGGCATCGCTCGGCTGACCAGCGAGCGCGGTGACCAGCCTGCCGTCATCACCGCGTACTTCGAGACGCTGGCCAAGCTGCGTGCCCGCCTGAACGCGATCAAGAGCCAGGGCGAAATCGGCGTCGGCACCCGCAAGCTCATGCAGGACACCTTCAGCAATGAAGGGTCGGAACTGAGCGTGGGCCTTGCGCTGGTGGACGAGCAGGTGCTGACCGGGCTGGACGAGAAACAGCGCGAAGCCCTGCGTCCGTTGCTGCTGCGTCCGCTGGCCCAGACCTTCAGCGCGTTGATCCCGCCCACCGAGGATGAGGTCAACAAGACCTGGAAGGCGCAGGTCTACGACCCGTTCAAGGCGCGCATCGGCCAGCAGTATCCGTTCAACCTCAACTCCGACGTCGACGCTGCGCCGAGCGACATCGCCGCCATCTTCGGTGCCAGTGGCAGCATCGCCGCCTTCAACAAGGACGCGCTGGGGACGCTGGTGATCCAGCGCGGCCCGCTGCTGGAGACCCGGCGCTGGGCCGGGCAGGGCGTGAACCTGTCGGCCGAGCTGGTCGCCAACTACGGCAACTGGGTGAGTGGCTCGGCGGCCGGTGCGGCGCAGGACACCACCATCTTTGAGATCCTGCCGGCGCCGGCAGCGGGTGCCCTGGAATACACCATCGAGATCGATGGCCAGGTGCTGCGCTACCGCAATACGCCGCCGCAGTGGACGACCATGCAGTACCCCAACGCTGGGCAGGTGCCAGGTGTGAAGATCACCGCGGTGACCGGCGATGGCCGCACGGTGGAGGTGTTCAGTGCGCCCGGCGCCAACGGCTTCAACCGCCTGATGGCGGAAGGTGAGTACGAGCGCCTGGACGACTCCAGCCGCATCACCTGGAATGGCAATGGCGTGGGGGTGACGGTGGAAATGCGTATTGTGCGCCGGGCCGGCAGCGGTGGTGCTGAGGGTGGCGGCGATTGGCAGCGCGGGCTGCAGCTGCCCGAGCGCGTGGCGGGTGGTACGCCCGCGGCTCCAACGCCGGCGGCCACACCCGCCGCCCCTGCCGCTGCACCGGTCAGCGGAGGTGCCCGATGAGCCGCGTGGTCAGCGCCGGTGTGTCGTACTTCGGCAAGGTGCCATCACGTGGCGATTTCGTGCGTGCGGCCGACAACCATCAGTTGCTGGGCTGGCTGGATCGCTGGGCCGGCGAAAGCCTGGAGCTGCTGAGCCAGAGCCCGGACTGGAAGCAGCGCTACGACGAAGCACCGGAGATCCACTACGCCTTCCTTGGCTCGCGCAGCAAGATGGTGTTGTGCGGTCACTTCCTGGCCAGCCGCGATGCGTCCGAGCGACGCTTCCCGCTGCTGTCGGCGCTGCGCCTGGATGCACCGGAACCGCTGCCGTTCATCGGGCGCAGCCCGCTGGCGATGTCCAACGCGTGGTCGGGCCTGGCCCGTCTCGCCCGCCAGGCCTACCAGGACAGTGATGCCGCACAGGCACTGGCGCAGCTGGCCGACGCGCGTTTCAGCATCAGCACCGATCCCGGTGACTACAACGGCAGCTTCCAGGATTTCCTGGAGAACACCACGGTCGCCGACCTCGAGCAGCGCCTGCGCGATTCCGGCCATGGTGACCTGGCGCTGCGCCAGGTGCTGCCGGCCCTGGGCCTGCTGCTGCAGCCGGTGCTCAGCGGCGGTGACGTCAACATCGACAAGGCACTGGTGTTCCCACTGGTCCGCGATCCCGCCTATCGCCCGCTGGTGGCGGCATTCTGGCTCGACCTGCTGTCGAGTTTCGTCGCCCGCGGTGATTTCGAACTGGCCGTGCTGATCCGCAATGATGCCGCGCCGAGCATGATCGTCGGCTTCAACGGCGCCGACCGCCAGGTGCTGCGCGCGGTGCTGGATCCGGCCGAGGCCGGCGACTTCCTGATCCGCATCCAGCACTCGGAATGGGTGGACGACTACCTGCGCGGCGACTACAACCTCAACCGCTTCGGCAGCTTCCTCGACCGTGACGACCTGGCCCTGGCCACCGCACGCAAGCTGTTCGGCGAGACTTTCCTGGGAACCTGACGATGCGCCTGTGCAATTCTCTTTCTCTCGTGCTGCCGCTGCTGCTGGCCGTCGCGCCACTGTCGGCGCAGAACGCGCCGGCTGCAGCCCAGGCGACCACGGAGCGCCCGGTGGTGATCGAAGGCGTGGTGCCTGACCAGGCAACCAAGGCCAAGCTGCTCAACAACCTGCGCGCGGTCTATGGGGCCGATCGCGTTGTCGACCGCGTCCAGGTCGAGACCATCGCCACGCCGCCGAACTGGGGCGATTACGTATCCGGCATGATCAACCCTGGCCTGAAGCGGGTGTCGCCCGGCAAGCTGGAAGTGAACGGCCAGGCCGTGAAGATCAGCGGTGAGGTCGGCAACGAGGCCCTGCGCCAGCAGGTCGCCAGTGACCTGAGCCTGGCCAGCAACACCAGCTACACGGTCACCAACGCGCTGAAGGTGGGATCGCAGCAGAACGTGCTGGACCAGACCCTGGCCAACCGCATCATCGAGTTCCAGAGTGGCAGCGCCCGCCTCACGCCGTTCGGCATGAGCATCCTCGACGAGATGGTGGCCAAGATGGCGCAGATGCCGGACAGCCGATTCCTGATCATCGGCCACACCGACAATGTTGGCCAGCGTGAATCCAACCTGACCCTGAGCCACGCGCGTGCGCTGGCGGTGAAGAACTACATGATGTCCAAGGGCATCCCGGGCAGCCATATGGACGTGCTGGGCAAGGGGCCTGATGAGCCGGTGGCGGACAACACCAGCAACGATGGCCGCGCGCGCAACCGTCGCATCGAATTCAAGATCCAGTAACCGCGCGGAGAGCGGGCCAGGCCCGCTCTCCGCTCGATGGCCCGGAAGCGCTCAGTCTTCCGGGTTGACGTCCAGCATCTCTTCCATCTGCTCCAGCGTGCCGTGGTCCTTGATGACCCGCTTGAGCCAGACATGCAGCGGCATCTCGCCCCAGCGCGCAGCCTTTTCGGCCAGATAGGCCACCGGGCTGTGCGGCTCGGTACGGCGGAAGAACTCGGCGACCTGGCGCAGTTGCTGCAGCGCCTCCTTGCGCGAGCCGGGCGCACCGGCCGGGCCGCGCGTGGGCACGGGGGCGGGTGAAGCATCGAAGCCCGCAGGGTCGGAAGTGAATGCCGGTTCGTCGAAGTCGGCCTCCACGTCCTCGGTCTGGCCATCCAGCAGGACGCCGGCATCCCGTGCAAATCGCAGCACCGTGCGCTGCAGGTGTTCCAGCTGTTCACGCACCGCGCTGAAGCTGGGGCCATCCAGACCGAGGCGGTTGTCGACCGCAGCCTGCAGCTCGGCCAGTGCCTGGCTGCAGTCGGGCAGGTCATCGGCCAGCTGGCGATAGAACCCATGCTGCGTATCGCGCCGCGCGGCATTGAGGATGTCCAGGCTGGGGCGGCCGTCATCGTCCTCGCCACTGTTGGCGCGGGCGTGGGCGTGCTCGAAGTCCGCCAGGCTGAAGCGGCCCTGGGGCGCGGCGATGATCGGGACCGAACGCAGCCATTGCAGCGAATTGGTCAGCAACCAGCTCAGGTTGCCGATGCGCTCCTCGAAGTCGCCATCCGGCGCTTGCGGGTGCACGTTGTCCCAGAACCGGTCACACAGCCCAGCAGTGACCCGATAGCCGGTGGCCAGGCCCTGGAACCCATCCAGCTGGGTGGCCGCCTCGCTGAGCCAGCCGGCCAGGCGCAGATCCTTGGTACGGGTCTGCAGCAGGTCGTTGGACTCGCGCAGTACGCTGCTCCAGTCGGCGTATTTGATGTCTGTCTGCCACGCACCCTGGTCCAGGGTCGGGTCGTCGGCGCGACGGTTTTCGATGATCCGATCGAACTCCGCCGAAAACGACAGGTCTTCACCGGTCGGGGCGTGGTCCGAAATCGGGGCCAGCAGGGCTTCCTGATCCAGCATGGCAGGTCTCGTTGGGGACTGCGGATGATTCTAGCCGTTGAATGTGAAGCCCGTTAAGGCATCCGCGAACGTCACTATGCCTGAATGCGCTGCGCCGTCGGTTATGTGACGGAAAGCGCAGTTCGATGCGGGGCTCTGCGCCGTGATTTTGACGAACACTACGATCTGGTAGATTTGGCGGCTGGAAACCGACGCCAGATATCCAAGGATCTGGCGTCTTCACTCTGGAATTGGCATGGATCAGCTGAATTACCTGATGACGCGAGCCGCCGGTCTTGGCGACGCGCAGCGTTTGTATCGTTTGCAATCCGAGGCATTCACGGCATGCACCGTGGAGCGATGGCGCGGGCGTGACGCGCTGGGCGAGGATGCGTGGACCGAGGTTGAGGTGCTTGCCACCGATGCAGGTATCGCATTGGATTCGCTGCCCGCCACGCGCGCCACGTTGGTCACGCAACTGGCCGACGGCAATCCGTGGCAGCGCAGCGGCCTGGTTGCCGACGCGGCCCGGATGGGGGGTGATGGCGGCCTGGTGCGTTACCGGCTGCGCCTGGTGTCGTGGACCTGGTGGCTGCGGCATGCACGCCACAGTCGCGTTTTCCAGGAGCAGGGCGTTCGCGCGATCATCGACACCGTCCTTGCCGGTCATGGCGAAATTGCACGCTGGCGCTGGGCCGAAGGCGTCGACGATTTCCTTGGCCCGCGTGTACGCAGCTACTGCGTGCAGTACCGCGAAAGCGATCTGGTTTTTCTGCAGCGGCTGCTGGCCGAAGAAGGCCTGGGGTGGCGGCTGTACGCCGACGAGGAAGCGCCCTGTGGCAACGGCATGGAGATCTTCGCTGACAGCGTTGCGCTGCCGGAAGATGCGACCAGCACGGGAATTGGCGTGCGTTTCCATCGCAGTGATGCCAGCGAAACCAGCGATAGCGTGCAGGCCATCGGCCTGAGCCGACGCTTGGCCAGTACCTCGGTCAGCCTGCAGAGTGATGATTACCGCCAGGTCCGTGCGCTGGCCGGTCAGTCGCCGATGGACGGCGGTGGTGGTGAGTCGCCGCGCGAGGATTTCGATGCGGTGGGCGCGTATGCCTTCAGCGATGGTGCCGCCGCTTCGCGTCAGGCACGGTTGCTGGCGCAGGCGCGCGAAGCACACAGCCGATGCTGGCAGGGGCACGGTACCGTACGCGGCCTGCACTCGGGTAACTGGCTGCGCCTGCAGCAGGCCCCGGGCGCGACGCCACCGGAACTGCTGCTGGTCGCCATCGACCACGCCGGCATCAACAACCTGCCTACCGACCTGCGGCGCAGCCTTGATGATGCACTGGGCGTAGCGCCCGCCGATGGAGAAGACGCCGCGCTGTGGCAGCAGGCCGAAGCGGTCGGTTACGGCAATCGCTTCGAAGCGGTCGAGCGCGCCACACCGTGGCGGCCGTTGCTGCTGGACGGCACCGGCGCGCGGTTGAATCCGCGCCCGACCGTGCCCGGCTACCAGACCGCCGTGGTGGTGGCCGGCCACGGCGGCAGCGGCAAGGATCTGCATGCCGACAGCCACGGCCGCGTGCGCGTGCGTTTCCATTTCCAGCAGGGGCAGGGCGACGGTGCCAACGACAGCGCCTGGCTTCGTGTGGCACAGCGCTATGCCGGACCCGGTGTCGGCAGCCAGTTCCTGCCACGCATCGGCCAGGAAGTGCTGGTCGGCTTCCTGGATGGCGATATCGATCGGCCGCTGGTGCTGGGAACCTTGTACAACGGCCGGGGCGAGGCTGGTGTCGCACCGACGCCTGCCGGTGCCGGTGGTGAGGGCGATGGATCGGCCTATGGCCAGGCCGGCGATGCGCGGCACAGCGCACAAGCCAATCTGAGTGGCGGCCAGGCACCGGCCTGGCATGCGGCCGGTGCCGGCGACCAGGCGCATCGCCAGGGCGGTGCGCTATGGGGTATCCGCTCACGCGAGTGGGACAGCGGTGAAGGCAGCAACCATCTTCTGTTCGACGATTCGAACCAGCAGCTGCGTGCACAGCTGGCCAGCAGCCAGCAGGCATCGCAGCTGACGCTGGGCCATCTGCGGCACCAGGCCGACAACTACGTGGGCAGCGTGCGTGGCACCGGCTTCGAGCTGCGCAGCGATGCCTGGGGTGCGGTGCGCGCGACGGCGGGCGTGTGGTTCACCGCCTATGGCCATCGATCGTCCGCACCCGCGGGCGAGGCGGTGCAGCCCTCCGCGCTGCTGGCCCAGCTGCAGACGTTGGGCGAGCGGTTCACCCAGGCTGCGCGCACGCATGTGACCAGTCCGCTGGCGATGCAGGAGGGGGCCCGAGGGGTGATGCGTTCGCGGATCGTGCAGAAGCAGGCCCCTCTGGCGGCGATGTCGGCGGCGGCGCGCACGGTGGTTGCCGGAACCCAGTACCAGGCCGGCGTCGCTGAAGCGCCGCAGCACGCTACCGAGGCTGGCGAGGATCGCATTCCCCACAGCGGTGCCCCACTGCTTGGCGTGTCAGCGCCGGACGGCGTGGTGCAGGTTGCAGGGCAGGGGATGATGTGGGGCAGTGGCGAGGCCTTGCTTCTGGCCAGTGGGTCGCACTCCGATGCCACGGTCATGGGACAGGCGCGCCTGCATGCAAGCCAATCCCTGGGCCTGCTGGCAAGCGCGGCCAAGCAGGGTTCCGGGCCTGCTTCTGCGTTGTCCGTTGTAAGTGGCATCGGCGCGTTGGACGTCCAGGCCCAGAGCGATTCCATCCGGATGCAGTCGCGATCAGGCCTGCGTGGTGCCAGTGCCCAGGCGCATATCGAGCTTGCCGCAGGCAAGACGCTGCACATCGCCACGTCAGGTGGTGCCAGCATCACCGTTGCCGATGGCCAGATCGTGGTCAACGCACCCGGATCAATCGCTGTTCATGCGCAGCGAAAATCCTTCCTTGGTCCCAGCGACCATAAGAGCGAACTGCCGTCCTGGGTGCTGGGCGACATGAAGCAGAAGCGGATCATCGGATTCTCGGGATGAAGAACATGAAGAAGACGATACGTCTGCTGCCACTGGTGGCGGCATTGTCGTGGGGGGGCGCTGTTGCTGCGCCGCTGGACGGTGCGGCAACCGGCGCGCGCTCAAACGATGCCGCCGTTGAACTTCCGCAACCGACCTGCGCGGAGCAGCCGTTGGCGACCTACCTGTTCGCGCTCGTGGGGAAGAAGACGCCGGCGCCCGATGGCTGCGGGCGCAGCGATGCAACGGTGGCCCGGGCCTTCGATACCCTTCTGGCCGAGGTCTCCGTCGATGCGGCACCAGGACTGAAGGAGCGCTTGCTGACAGGTCCCAGTGCAGCCGGCAAGCCGCTTTCGATCGAGGGACAGACCTGGTGGCTGTATTCGGCCTGCCAGGCACACGCCTGCGGCTCAACGCAGCTGGCGGCCCTGTACGACCCCAGCGGTCGGCGCATGGTGGGCCGGTTGACGTTGAACTGTGAGGTGCGCTGGCTGGGGCATCCCACGGATGCGCAACGTGCGGTGATCGACGCACGCAAACCGGCGCGCCTTGAGATGGTGAGGCAGCTGGGTGACTGCGGAGACAATCAATGAGCGCTCGGAACCTGAAGGCATTCCTTGATGCTGTCGGCTTCGAGGAGTCGAGCGGCGACATCGGCATCATCAACAGCTTCAACTACATCGGCAAGTACCAGTTCGGTGAGCAGGCGCTGATGCAGCTCGGCTATTACAAGACCACGGCCGAGATCAAGAGAAAGCAGGAATGGAAGGGCCAGTGGACCGGCAAGAATGGCGCCACCAGCCGTGAGGTGTTCCTGGCCAATGAGGCGATGCAGGACAAGGCCGGTGAAGAGTGGATGCGCGAGCTCTGCAGGCAGGGGCGCTACTTCGGCACGACCAAGTTCATCGGCCAGACCATGAAGGGGTTCGTGGTGACCGAGTCCGGCATCATCGCAGCCGCCCACCTGAAGGGATACGGCCCTGGCAAACCGGACAAGAAGACAGGGCAGTGGGTGCGGCCAGCAGTCCTTGCGTTCCTGCGTACGGGCGGTGCCGAGGACGGTACCGATGCCTACGGGTCGAGCGTTTCGAAGTACATGAAGAAATTCGGAGGGTACGAACTGGGCTGCTGCGCGCCGGTGGAGGCGCAGACGACCTGGATGTATCCCTTCCCGCGCCAGGGCAAGAGCGATGCGTTTGATGGCGCAATGTACCTGGGCCTCCCGGCACTGGAAGACGGGGCGCTGGCGCGTGTCGACGATGGCTTCTTCCCGGTGGGAGCCAGTGGCCTGTGGCACGGCGGCGTTCATTTCGACGCAGGCAGTGGCACCGTTCTGGACCAGACCCAGGGCGTGCGTTGCATCAAGGACGGCGAGGTGGTGGCGTATCGGATCGATGAGCGCTATCCGGAAATCACGTTCCCGCAGGTCCAGCGCAAAGCGCTGTATTCGAAGGGATTCGTACTGGTGCGGCATACACTGAAGCTGCCGGCCGACGCGCAGGCGAAGTTCGAGGCGGCCGCGAAGGCCGAGAAGGAAGAGCAGGACAAGAAAGCATCGAAGGAGGGAGCCAGCACGCCGACGACGCCGCAGGCAGCGACCGCTTCCACTGCGACAGGTCCGTCCAAGGCGGTGGCACCGGCGCCAGCCACGAAGACAGCGAAGGATTCAAAGGATTCCAAACCTGCCGCAGCGCCGGAGCCTGGAAGCGAGCTTTCGTTCTACAGCCTGTACATGCACCTGATGGACTTCACCGGATACCAGGAGGATCGCAAACGCGCGCGTCCCGGCTTCTGGACCGAGGGCAACGAGTTCGTGGTCGGCGAGAAGGCGAAGGATGCACAGGACGTACCGCCGCCTCCTGCGCCAGCGCAGGCATCGATCGATGAGGAGGACCACATCGGTTGCGACTGCGGGGGAACGTCGGGAGATTCCGACGATGTTGCCGAAGCGCTGGAGCAGCTGGGATGGGGCCCCGGCCAGGTGAAGGAATGGGAAAACGTCGTGCAGGAGGCACACGCAGATGAGTGAGGCTTCACCCGCGCCGATCATCGGCCTGAACATCCGCAGCGAGGCCAGCAGCCGGTCTACCCGGCTGGGTCTGTTGCCGCGCGGTGCGCGGATCACCATCAAGAACCGCAAGGACAAGTGGGCGCAGATCGACCGCGTCATCGAGGGCGAGATCGCGCCGGTCCGGCCGGGCGAGGCCGTGGATCCGGCCGCGAAGCAGGGGTGGGTATTCATGCCCGAACTGGATCCGGGCCCGAAGCAGCCGGTCCAGCGGGACAAGGTGGTCATTCCGGAAACACCGATTGCGATCAGTGCCGGCGCGCTGCTGGGACATGTGGGGGAGTATCAGCAGTACGTCGACGCTCAGCCGCTGCCCAAGCGCGGCATTCGCCCGATGTTGCACATGGAGGTCTTTGCGGGCAACGAACTGCCTGTGTTCCTGGCCAAGTCGCGCCGCTACGCGTCGCTGCTGCCACCGGGAACGGGAAGCCTGTTCGTGATCGAGAAGGGCGCGCGCCTGAAGAAGGCGGCCGAACCAGACGGAGTCATGGATCCGGACCCTGGCCTGATCCAGCTCAAGGACGCGGGACTGGGTGCGTGGACGCTTGTCCAGAAGTCGGAGTTGAAGGTGCTCGATCGCAAGGCGTTGGGCGCCTATTCGGCCAGCAGCAAGAGCTACGCGAACGCAAAGGATGGGCAGTTCACTGGCGTGTTCGTGGGCCCTGCCGATACGCAGCGCACCCAGTCGGAGAAGGAGGCGCGCAAGCACAACTATCAACGGCGCGAGATGCGGATGCCGCTGGGCGAGCCGTTCTGGATCCTGCGCAAGGATCTGCAGCAGTGTTCGGCGGGCGGAATGAAGTGGTGGAAGAAGCACCCGTTGCGCACCGACGGACCCGATGTCGAGGCCGTGGGGCTGGTCCGGGTCATGTCACGCGCCGAACTGGAGCGGCTGCCCGCGCCGAAACGGGCGCTGGACAGTGATGGCAAGGCCTGGTGGGAAATCGCGGCATGTGGCGAGAAGCCAGGAAGCTTTGTGCTGGGGTGGGCCTGCGAGGCCGGGCACGCCAAGGTGGGTTGGCAGTCGCCCTGGGCCTGGCCGGGCTTTGAGACGGTGGAAGAGGGCAGCATCCAGCCGGTCGACATGATGGCCGCGACGCTGGTGAAGATGGGGGTGCTGCAGCCCCACGAAGTGACCGACCACCGCATGCGTGCGGACAAGGTCGAGCGCAGCGCATTGGTCCGGAAGCTGCACGCACTGCTGGACACCGATGGCAACGGGCATATCAGCAAGGCCGAACTGCAGGCGGCCAGCAAGCAGCCCCTGCTGGCGCAGGCACTGAGCCGGATGATCGTGCGCTACGAGAGCGAGTGGGGCGGGGAGGATGCCAAGTGGAACGAGCTGGACCCGCTCATGCTCGACGGTGCAGTGGAGTGGAACGCCGAAAAGCTGCGCATCCAGAATCTGCGCTGGTGGAAGGACGTGGCACCCAGGGTCAAGGGCTTTCCGGGCGCACCGGAGGTCTTCCACCTGCACCCGATTGGGCTGCTGAACAATTTCTATTCCGCGGTGGCCACGGCCAACGCCAACGCAGCGCCCAGCAAGGACGACAGCTATAACGGCGAGCATGAGAAGAGCGGCGCCCAGTGGCATAAACGGTTCAAGCAGAGCAACAAGGTCGCGGACCTGAAGGAACCCTTCCAATCGAACATCACCCGCTTCCTGGCGGCACTGAAGGAAGCCGGCGTGAGCGTGAACATCAATACGACGCTGCGCCCCCCGCAACGCTCGTACCTGATGTACTACGCACGGGAAATCGTCAATGGCATGGACCCGGCCAAAGTGCCGGCGTTCGAGCCGCGCAATGGCGATGCAGCGGTAAACATCGATTGGCAGCATCTGGATGCCAATGGCAAGCCGGATCTGAAGGCCGCCAAGCAGGGGGCCAAGGCAATGGATAGCGCTTACGGGGCTGCGGGTGCCATCGGCAAACCGTACCGGTCCAACCACAATGGCGGTGAAGCGATCGACATGCGCTTGAGTCCGGCCTGGGGTATTGGCAAGACGGTCAAGAAGGCCGACGGCACCAGTGTGACGATCGGCAGCAAGCGTGACATCATCGATGTGGGTGCCAGTTACGATGTCCTGCATTGGAACCATGACGGCAAGCCGAAAAAGGTCGATGATCCCCATTGGTCCAAGACAGGCAACTGAAGATGGCTGGTTTCGCGATTCGCGCTGCTCTTGCGGCAGCCGGTGTACTGCTTGCGGTGGGTTGCCATGCACAGCCTCCCGAAGTGGGTGGTTGGCGCAGGGTTTCCGACAGTGATCTGGAGCGCCAGTTCCACTTCTCCATGCTGCCCCATGCCGCAACGGCAGGAAGCCGCTGGGCGGTGTACGACGCCAAGGCGGGCAAGGTGGTGTGCTGCCTGTCGGTGGAAGGCACTGAGGTGAGCGAAAGCGAGCTCCAGGATCGCTTCGATATTCCGGGGCCCTGGGTCACCGACCTGGTCAATGGCTGGAATCTCGATGCAGCGCCTTATCGTCCACGCGTCCAGCTGCTGAAGGTGCAGGGGGCGCTGGGCAGCTACACCTTCAAGGAAGAACGCGAAGCAGCAGGGGGCCTTCTGCTGCCGCCCGACGCGCGGGTGGTCGGGGCGAACACGCTTGAGATCGCCGGAGAGCGGTATACGGTGCAGCGCCGGGAAACCTCGCTGGCCGATGGTGACGGTGGCGTTCAGACCTACACCTTGAAGCCGGCCAAGGGAGGCGCGGCGCTGAAGGTCGAGGTTCCGTTCGGAACCTACTAGATCGGGACCTGCCAGGGATGGAGCCAGGCGTCCGCAGTGGGCCTGCAGGCATGCGCGCGGTTGGCCGCGCGCAGAAGTGGGTCGCTGCCTGTGTCGGGCGCGGCCTGCGCTCGTTCCTGCCGCTCAGTCTTCTTCTTGCGACCGCCGCGTGCGCCGGAAAGCCGGGTGCATCGGAAAGCCTGGCTGCGGGTGCATCGACAACTGACCCGGCAACGACCGGAGAGAATCCTGCCTCCACGGCACGCAACGCAGGGTATGCCGGCGTCAGGATGCTCTCTCCCCATTCCGGTTGCACCTTCCTCAGCAGTCCGATCAACTTCTGTGATGATCGGCATCGTGCCGAGATCAACAAGGTGATCGCCGAACAGCGACCGAACTTCAACGGGCACTACATCGTGGCGGAGCTGGAGGAATGGCCTGAGTACTTCCAGCGCTCGGTGGTGGTGATCAACGCCCGGAGCGGAGTGGTGTATCCCGTGCCGATCGATGCGTTGTCCGGCGCCTTGTCCAGCAGGGGACGTCCGATGGGGCATGGGACGCTGGAAACGTCGGTGGATGCGCAGCAGTTCTGTCTGCTCGGAACAATACTGGCCTACCGATCGATCAACGAAGGGCGGTTCTGCTTCGGATTCGATGGCGTCCGCTTTACCGGGTACCAGACTGCGTACATGGTGTTCGAAGCGCACTGATGGCGACCAGCAGCGTGTGGCGACGGCTGGAATGATGACGGCGGCCTGCCTGGCCGGGCCAGCACAGGAGGGGGCCTGTTCGCTGGCGCGGCGCCGTCCCGGCAATTGGCCCGACATGGCAACCGCTGCACCTTCATGGCATCCTCACGAAACTGATTGGCCAGGTGCCATCGACGGATGAATGACATGCAGAACTGGATCGGACGCGCGGCCCCTGGGCTCGTGGTGGCGCTGTGCCTGGCTGCGCCACTGGCGCATGCAGCCGAGCCGACCTTCGGTGGCTGGCGCAACCTGGATTCCCGTGATGGTGCCGAGCCTGCACTGCGGGACGTGCCGTTCGCGGTACTGCCCACCACCGTGGCCCGCGACGCGCGCTTCTCGATCTACGACCGTGAAAGCAAGCGGCTGGTGTGCTGCCTGCAGGTGGCCAGCGCCGAACTGGACGACACCGCGCTGCGCAAGACCTACCAGTTGCCGGAACCGTGGGTGAGCGACCTGCGCAATGGCCGCAGCACGGCGCGCCCGTGGCCGACACGGGTCTACCAGATGCGTCGCACGGACGAACTGGTTGGCTACGGCTTCAGCGACGCGCCCGAAGCCTACAGCGATCTGGGCGGGCTGCTGTTGCCCGCCGATGCACGGCTGCTGCCCGATGGCAGCGTGCAGGCGGGCGCGACCTACCGCCTGCAGTTCCGCAGCACGCCGCTGGGCGATGACAGCAGCGCACTGGACCGTTTCACCCTGCAGCCGCTTCAGGGCGAGGGCAAGCCGGTCGTGGTGGAAGTGTCCTACGGAACCTATTGATCCAGAACGTTAATCGGGCGTGACGGTGCGCGCGTGCACCGCCGTTTTCCATCTGCTACCGTCGACCTACAGGGGAAGGACCTGCCCGCCGTTCGTGGGGCAGCAACGGTAGGAACGCCATGGAAGCGATGCGCAACCTCATGGTGCAGGCAGCTGGCCTTGATGCCGGCAGCCGCCTGTACCGGTTGGATCTACCCGGCATGCCCGCGGTCGTAGTCGATCACTGGCATGGACATGACGCCCTGTCGCAGGGGCGGCATCTGACGATCGATGTACTCGCGCTGGACGCTTCGCTGCCGCTGGCCGAATGGCTGGGGCAGCCGGCCTGCCTGCATGTGCGTTTGGCCGACGGCCAGGACTGGCCGCGCCATGGCGTCATCGCCGCTGCCCGGTGCGTGGGCAGTGATGGAGGGCTGGTGCGCTACCGCATTTCGCTGCGCGACTGGACGTGGTGGCTCGACCAGGCGAGATGCAGCCGCGTGTTCCAGGAACAGGGTGTGCGCCAGATTGTGGACGCGGTGTTCCAGATGCACCCGGAATACGCACAGTGGCGCTGGAGCGATGACGTCGAAGAACTGCTGGCCGGCTCGCGGCCGCGCAGCTACTGCGTGCAGTATCGCGAGACCGACCTGGCCTTCGTGCAGCGGTTGCTGGCCGAGGAAGGGCTGGGCTGGTGCGTGCAGGATGTCGAGGAAGCGACGGCCGGGCATGGCCTGCTGCTGTTCGCTGATTCAACCACGCTGCCCGAGTCGGCGGAGTCACGTGCCAACGGTGGAATCCGTTTCCACCGCGCCGATGCCAGCGAGCGCCACGACGGTGTGCAGCAGCTGGGACAACGTCGCCGGCTGCACAGCACCCGCGTGCAGTTGCACAGCGGCGATTACCGCAGCGTCCGGTCGCTGATGGGGCAGGTGCCGGTGCAGGGCGGCGGCCATGGGCTGCGTGAGGCCTACGATGCCAGCGGTGCGCACGTCTTCGCCGATGCCGCAGAGCTGCAGCATCACGCGCACCTGGTGGCTGAAGCGATGGAAGCGCAGGCGTTGCAGTGGCAGGGCCTGGGCAGCGTGCGCAGCGCCGACGCCGGGCAGGCCTGGGTGCTGACCGGCCTGCCGGGCGAGGTGCCGACGGAACTCCTGCTGGTGGATGTCGAGCACGCCGGTGTCAACAATCTGCCGGTCGATCTGCGCCAGGCGCTGTCCACGGACGAAGCGGCCAGCGGAGGCGACCCCACGCTTCAGGCCGAGGTACGTGCACACGGCTACAGCCACGCGTTCAGCGCGCTCGCCCGCGACCGCCGCTGGCGGCCAGTGCTGGAAGATGGCACTGGTGTGCGGCGCAACCCGCGGCCGCTGGCCCCCGGCTACCAGACCGCGATCGTCGTGGCCGGGCAGGGCAGCGCCAGCGACGAACTGCATGCCGATGCACTGGGACGGATACGCGTGCGTTTCCATTTCCAGGACGCGGCAGGCGGCGCGGACAGCGCCTGGTTGCGGGTGGTGCAGCGCTACGCGGGCCCGGGAGTGGGCAGCCAGTTCCTGCCACGGATCGGCCAGGAAGTGCTGGTCGGCTTCCTGGAAGGCGACATCGATCGTCCGCTGGTGCTGGGGGCGCTTTACAACGGGCGCGGTGAAGCAGGTATTGCACCGACGCCCGCCGGCGCCAGTGGCGAAGCCGATACCACGCCGCTTGCACAGGCCCGCGATGGTGCCGGCAGTGCACAGGCCAACCTGGGGGGAGGCCAGGCACCGGCGTGGCATGCAGCGGCCGGAGGCGAGCAGGCGCATCGGCATGCGGGTGCGCTGTGGGGCGTACAGTCGCGCGAGTGGCAGGGGCAGGGGTGGAACCGCCTGCTGTTCGATGACAGCGACCAGCAGTTGCGTGCGCAGCTGGCCAGCAGCCAGCAGGATTCGGCGCTGAGCCTAGGCCATCTGCGGCACCAGGCCGACAACCATCGCGGAAGCCTGCGCGGAACCGGTTTTGAACTGCGCAGCGACGCGTGGGGCAGCGTCCGGGGGCAACGTGGACTGTGGCTGGATGCCCATGCGCATCGCGGCCAGGAGCCCGCAGGTGCCGCACCGCAGGCGAGCGCATTGATGCGCCAACTGGCGACGCTGGCGCAGCAACAGGCTGGCGCGGCGCGCAGCCATCTGACCGTGCAGCCCGCGGCCCACCTGGGCGTACAGTCGCCGCAGCGCTCCTCGCTTGACGGTACGCGGGCACCGCTGCCGGTGCTGCTGGCCAGCGTGGCCAGTACCGTGCCCGGAACCACGCTGCAGGACGCCAGCGGCGCGGCCGCGCAACGGAGCGCTGACGCGGCCGATGGTCGGGTGCCCCATACCGGCGATGCTTTGCTGGGCCTGTCCGCACCGGCAGGGACAGTGATGGTGGCGGGGCAGGGACTGCACTGGGCCCAGGGTGAAACGCTGGTACTGGGCAGTGGCCAGCACAGCGATGCGACGGTGATGGGGCAGGCGCGCTGGCATGGCCGCCAGGCGATCGGCGTGCTGGCCGCGAGCATGGCCGGTGCCGACACCACGAACGCGACACTGACACTGGCCAGTGCAACCCAGCTGCTGGACATCCAGGCGCAGCAGGATCGGGTGGGCGTACAGGCGCGGCAAGCGCTGCGGGCCGCCAGCGCCCAGGCCGCCGTTGAACTCGGCGCTGGCCGCACGATCCAGGTGGCGACTGCGTCCGGTGCCAGCCTTACCATCAGCGACGGCAACATCGTGTTCAATGCGCCGGGGCGGATCACCGTGCATGCAGGCCGCAAGTCGTTCCTGCCTGGCGGTGGGGGGCGCTATCCACTGCCCGTGTTCCCGCAGTCGGTGTGCAAGGAATGCCTGCTGCTTGCGGCGCAACGCGCCGCACCGCTGACGCCGAAGGGAGGCTGAGGATGGGCCCGGCCTGGCATTTCCCTCCGCTCGCGTTGCCGCCGCTGGATGCGGACATGCAACGTTTCATGTTGCTGGATGGCGCGCAGTGCGACCAGCCGTTGCAGCTGCTGCGTGCGTTGCCATGGGCGCCGCTGCGCCTGTTCGATGGTCTGCTGGCCGACGGCAGCGATGACGCCAGCGTGTTCCTGGCGCGGCTGCCGCGGGGCATCGACATCGACCGCTTGCTGCAGCGTGCCACCGCCCAGGCACGTTCGCCGGGCCTGCTCAGCGTGATCGAAACGTCATTGACCGGCGAGGCGCTCCAGCAGCGCCTGCAACGACGCCTGGACGCGCGCTACCCGAACGGCAAGGAATTCCTGGCCCGCTTCTTTGACGCACGCGTGCTGCCCTGGTGGGTGCAGGTGCTCGACGAGGCACAATGCCGGGCCTTCCTGTCGCTGGGGGAGCGCTGGTGGTACCTGCGCCACGATCTGCAATGGGCGCAGCTGGAACTGCACGACATTGGCCAGGATCCGCATGACCCACCGTGGGTGCTGGAGGCGCCGCAGCGGCGCGCGCTGATCGATGCCAGCTACCCCTACACCCTGATCGACCATTTCCAGCTGACCGACCCCGAGCTGTTGACGCGCCTGCCGCGCGCGCGCTGGTACTCCTTCCTGCGGCGCGTGGTGGCAACGGCCGCCGCGGCCGGGATCGAAGACAGCCGTCGTGTGGTCATGGTGGCGACCTGGGCGCTGCTGGCCGGTACGGATCTCGGCGATGACCCGGCCTGGCAGCAGCGCCTGCAGGACTTCGCCGCCGGGCGGCGCAGCGCGGCCGATATCGGCGACGAAGTCTGGCCACTGGAAGAAAGCTGGGATTGAACGGAGCGAGATCGCGATGATGAGCAACAAGTATCTGTGGTGGAGCGCGCTGGCGGTGATCGCGCTGCTGGTGGTGGGTGTCGGCTGCAGCCGGGCGATGGCGCGCGGCAAGACGCCGATCATGTCGTTGTTCGCGTTCAACTACAGCCCGTATTACCTGGCCGATGTGCGCGTCGATGGGCAGTTTCTGGGCGGCTTGGACGGCTACACCAATGGCGGCTCCGGGATGGGGCCGCGTGCGCCGCGCGGCAAGGGGCCGGACAGCGTCCGTGTACGCTGGATCGAGGCCAACCGCTACGATCTGGCCACCAACCGCTACCTGAGCGAAGGGCACCGCGTGCCGCGCGAGGCGGTGGTGCCGCTGAAGACGCCGTATCCGCCCAACCCGGCGACCTTGCTGCTGCATTTCTACGCCGACGGCCATGTCGAGGCGGAGCTGCTGGACAAGAGCGTGAACAAATGGGATGTGCGACGCATGCCGGTGCCGAAGGAGCACAAGGACCATGACCAGTACTGATCCGACCGCGATTCCGGGCCAGGTGGATCTCGAACCCGGTACCCCCGATCCGATCGCGCAGGCAGAAGGCACGGCGCGCACGGCGCGGCTGGCGCGCGGAACGCGTCCGTTGAGTGATGCCGAGCGTCGCCGCCGCCAGGAAGCGATGTGCGGCACGGTGCCCGACAAGGAAGCGGCCACCACCGGGTGCACCCAGAGCCTGCACCTGAGCGTGTTCTTCGACGGCACGGGTAACAATCGCGAAGAGGAGCTGGCCAAGGATGTGGGGGAGCGGGCGCTTTCCAACATCGCCCGGCTCTACGACGCGCATGTAATGGATCGTCGCAACAGCAAACGCCAGTATCTGGCCGGCGTCGGCACGCCCTGCCCGGAAGTGGGTGACAGCGGCGGCCTGCTCGGGCTGTCGATCGGCAAGGGCGGTCGCGAGCGCATCGACTTCGCGCTGCAGGCGCTGGACGAGCTGATCGACACCCAGCCCGAGCCGATGCGTATCCTGGTGGTCAGCGTGTCGGTGCTGGGCTTTTCGCGCGGCGCGGCATCGGCACGCGCGTTCGCCCGCGACCTGGCCGCGCGCTGCCGGCGCCAGGCCGATGGCACCTGGCTGTACCGCGAGCGCATTCCGCTGCGGATCGGTTTCATGGGTGTGTTCGATACGGTGTGCTCGGTGTGGCCGAGCCTGGCCGCCGCCGCGGTGAACTACCGCAATGGGCATACCGGCTGGGCCGAAGGCATGGTGGTTCCGGAAATCGTGGAGCAGTCGGTGCACATGACCGCCGCCCATGAGCTGCGTGGCCAGTTCCCGCTGGATTCAACGCGGGAGCACGCGCTGTACCCGGCCAATACGGTGGAAATCTGGTTCCCGGGCGTGCACTCGGATGTGGGCGGCGGCTATGACCCGCAACACCAGGGGCGCCAGAACAGCATCGCGCGCTTTTCCCTCAACGAGATGTACGACATGGCGCAGGCCGGTGGCGTGCTGCTCAACCCGATCAGTCTTCTGGAAGATCACGTCAAGGCCGAGTTCGACAAGCAGGATCCGGAGCTGCAGGCCGTGTTCAACGCCTATCTGCAGGCGGTGCGGGTCAAGCGCGGGCGCATGGAGGACGTGCAGGCCTCGCACATGGAGCTGCTGTACCGCTGGCTGCGGGTGCGCGTCGCGCGCGGTGACAAATTGCCGTCGATGCAGCGGCTGGCGGCGCGCGAGGACGCGTTGCGCGAGCAGGTGCGGACCCTGCGCCGTCGCCAGTCGCAGCTGCCATCGCCGTGGGGCAACGACAACCTGCATCTGGCCGACCAGGGCAACGCGGACAAGACGGCCGAATGGAATCGGGTGTCCGATGAACTGAAGGCGCGGGACGATGAGCTTTCAGCGGTGCGCAAGCAGCGCCGCGGCCTGGAGAAGGAGAACGACACGATGCTGGGCAAGATCGTCGGCCTGCGTCGCCGCCGCGAGCGGGGCGCGACGCTGACCATGGCCGAGCGGGTGACCCTGGAGTCGTGGGACAACACTACCCTGCTGCCGCCGGAGGTGGAGGCCTTCTTCGACGGCTACGGCCACGACTCGGTGGCGCACTGGTTCATCGGCAACCTGAGCCAGTGGCGGGTGCTGTATTTCGGTGCCACCAAGTACACCCCCGGCAAGGTGGAGGAGAAGGCCGAAGCGACCGAGGCAGTACCTGGCTGAGAGGGCGGGCTACACTACGCGCCGCGGCCGTGGGCCGAGCCATCGATGTGAGTGCCGTGCCCCGTCTGCCGTTGTTGTTGTCCTTGTCCCTGCCGGTGCTGGCGGGCTGTGCCAGTGCGCCCCCGCCGCCGGCGCATTCCGGCGCCTTGTGGCGGTTGATCGAGCGTGATTGCCGCGGCACCGACGGGCCGCGCGGGGACTGCCTGCAGGTGGAGGCGGCGGCGGACCGCCGCGACGTGGTGGTCAAGGATGCGCACGGCGACTACCAGTTCCTGCTGATGCCGCTGGACAAGATCAGCGGCATCGAGAACCGCGGCTTGTACCAGCAGGGCGCACCGAACTACTTCGCGGCGGCATGGCAGGCCCGCAGCCATACCGAACAGGCCCTGGGCCAACCTCTGCCACGCACTGTCGCCAGCCTGGCGCTGAACTCGCCATACGGCCGCTCGCAGCATCAGCTGCACATCCATGTTGATTGCCTGCGTGCCGATGTGCTGCAGGCGCTGGACGCACATGCCGGCGCCCTGGGCACCCGGTGGACGCCGCTGCCGGTCCTGCTGCGCGGCCATCAGTACCAGGCCCGGCTGCTGCCGGGCGCGGCGTTGACCGCCAATCCCCTCAACCTGCTTGCGCATGACCTGAGTGGCGTGGACGACGTCGGCCAATGGAGCCTGGTTGTCGCGGGTCGGGACAACGTGCAGGACGGCCCTGGCTTCATCCTGCTGGCCACCCGCGTGGATGCAGGCACCGGCAACGAGGCCAGCGGCGAAGAGCTGCAGGACCATGCCTGCACGGTCCTGACCGGCGCCGGCCACGCGCTGGAGCGGGTGCGCTAGTCCATGGTGCAGCGCTGGCTGCGCCATATCGGTGCGGTAAGTGCCATCAGTTGGCGGTCCTGCCAACCCTCCAGGTCGAGGTACTGATCGCGCAGTACGCCTTCCGGTTCGAAGCCGTGGGCCCGCAGTGCATGGGCAAAGGGGGCGCCGCAGTCCGGCGGCAGCATCACGAACACGCGATGCAGGCCAACGTCATCGAACAGGAATGGGCACAACGCCTGCAACGTTGCATCGGTGTGCGGATGCCAGTGCTGCAGTGACAGCAGTTCGGCGCAGCGTGCGTGCAGCGAATGCAGGCGGATGTGCAGCTGGTCCAATACCGTGCCACGCTCGTCTTCGAAGACGCCCAGCATCAACTGGTCGTTGTCCTGTTCAAGGCGTGAGCGGTGCATATGGGCAAGGAAGCGCGCTTCTTCGTCGATGCCGGGGTGAAGCGGCCGACCGCGTCGGCGTCGGTCGTCGAACAGGCGCCAGCCCGGCAGGTCGGTACGCTGGAAGGGGCGCAGGGTGACCGATGCTGCCTGCAGCTGCAGCAGATGGCGGCGCGACACCGGGCGCATGGGGGGGAGATGGGATGTGGGGTACGGGGTCATCATTCCCGGAACGATGGCCGTGCCGGCCGCGGCAGGCCATTCAATTCGTTGCAAAAGTGCGGCGAACCGCGCGGCGGGCCTGATTCGGTTCAGGCATAAGCCCATCAGGGCTGGTCATTTCCGTTGAAACCGCCCATTCAGGACACTTTCGTTACGGGATCGTTATGTGCCCCACAGGCCGCTGGCCCCGTACCACCCGCCCAACTCCTCCAGGAAGCCCATGTCCGCCTCTCCCAAGGCGCTGCGCCCGCGTCCGCTGGTGCTCGCACTGTCGTCCCTGATGCTGGTCTCGATGCCGGCCTTCGCGCAGGAAAGCGCACCCACCACATTGCAGGAAGTGAAGGTCACCGGCTCGCGCATTCCACGCGCCAGTGTCGAGGGCCCGTCGCCGGTGACGGTGATCAGCCGCGAGCAGATCGATGCGCAGGGCTACCGCAATGCCTTCGACGCACTGAGCGCGCTGACCGAGAACACCGGCAACGTACAGGGCGAGGACTTCGGCAACACCTTCACCCCGGCCGCCAACACCATCAACCTGCGCGGGCTGGGCCCGAACCGCACGCTGGTGCTGGTCAACGGCCGCCGCCAGGCCGACTACCCGCTGGCCTACGAAGGGTCGGTGAACGTGGTCAACCTGGCCAACATTCCCAGTGCGCTGATCGAGCGCATCGAGGTCCTGGCGGCAGGTGCGTCTGCGGTATACGGCTCCGATGCGATCGCCGGCGTGGTCAACATCATCCTCAAGGACCGCTTTGAGGGCGTGGATGTGAGCGTGCGCGCCGGTGGCACCCAGCAGGGCGGCGGCGACAACCAGCGCGCGCAGGTGGTCGGTGGTAGTTCCGGCGAGCGTTGGGATGCGCTGTTCGGCTTCGAGTTCGATGTGCGCAAGGCGATCCACGCGCGCCAGCGCGATTTCATGGATTCGCTGGACGATGATCCGGCCGGCAAGGCACCGCAGGCGACCGCGATCGCCTATCGCCGCAATGCCGCCACCGGCCGCAACATCGATCCGGGCGTCACTGGCTGCGACGGAGCGTCTGACATCTATGGCGGCAGCGTGTTCCGCGCCTTCAACCCTCGCCAGGGCTGGTACTGCGGCAGCAACGAGGCCGCCGCCAGCTACTGGACCGTGCAGACCCAGAAGCGCAACCTCAATGGCTATGGCCTGCTGACCTTCCACGTCAACGAGACCACTGACCTGTTCGCCGATGTCGCCGTGGGCAGCGCGCGGATCTACAACAACACGCGTGCGCCGACCTGGACCTCGGCCCGCAACTACTTCTACAACCAGACCACCGGCAACCTGGAAAGCTGGTACCGTCGCTTTGCGCCGGAGGAGATCGGCGGCCTGCCGCGCAATGCCAATCGCTTCCTGGAAAACTCGTGGTCGTTCAACGTCGGTGCGCGTGGCCAGATCGGGGACAGTGGCTGGGACTACGAGGCGGTCTACAGCCGTTCGCGCTACGAGAACCGCACGCGTCGCCCGGTGCTGCTGGCTGGCATCAATGAATACCTGCTCGGCCCCAAGCTGGGTGTGCGCAACGGCGTTGAGGTCTATGCGCCGGATCCGGCGCGCCTGTTCCAGCCGTTGACCCCGAACGAATACGAGGGGCTGTCCGACTACCAGGAAAGCCGTAACGCGGCATGGCTGCAGACCTTCAGTGCCAGCGTCAATGGCCGCCTGTTCGCGTTGCCTGGGGGCGATGCGGCGTTGGCAGCGGTGGTCGAGGCCGGCAGCCAGGGCTATCGCAACCGACCGGACCCGCGCCTGGGCAGCGGCGAGTTCTGGAACACCAGTGCAGGCGTCGGCGCCGGTGGCGAGCGTGACCGCTACGCTGCAGGTGTGGAGCTGCAATTGCCGCTGCTGCAGTCGCTGACCACCACCCTGGCCGGTCGTTATGACCAGTACCGTGCCGGTGGCGAGCACATCGGCAAGGCCACCTGGAGTTTCGGCGTCGAGTTCCGTCCGATCGAGAGCCTGCTGATCCGTGGTACGGCGGCGACCAGCTTCCGTGCGCCGGACATGAACTACGTGTTTGCCACCGAAACCCGCGGCTACAACCCGGGCATGACCGATTACTGGCGCTGCCGCACGGCGGGCCAGTCGTACGACAACTGCGACTACAACGGCCTGTCGATTGATTACAGCAACCGCGCCAATGCGCAGCTGCAGCCGGAATCGGCCAAGTCGTATGGTTTCGGCGTGGTCTGGTCGCCGCTGTCCGGCCTGGATTTCAGCGCTGACTACTACGACATCCGCATCGACAACGAAGTGACCAGCCTCGATACCAGCCGCATCCTGCGTGATGAGGCCGATTGCCGCCTGGGCCGGACGCTGGGCGGCGAAGCGCGCGATATCGGTTCGCCGCTGTGCCAGGACGCGCTGTCGCGGGTGATCCGCAATCCGTCCAATGCCACCGTGCAGCCGGACCAGGTGACCCGCGTGCTGATCAATCCGATCAACGCGGCCTCCGAATCGGTTCGCGGCCTGGACCTGAAGGGCAACTGGCGTTTCGATGCCGGCCGCTATGGCCGCTTCACCACGCGCCTGGCCTACACCGTGGTGCTGGAGCACAAATACAGGCAGTTCTCCGACGACCCCGAGCGCGACATCCGAAACTCGCTGGATGACTACCAGTGGCGCAGCAAGGCCAACGGCAGCATCACCTGGAACCAGGGTGACTGGACCACCACGCTGTACGGCAACCGCTTCGGCTCGCTGCCGAAGACCGATGGCAGTGGCCGCATCGCGCCGTACATGACCTACAACGCCAGCGTGTTCCGCCAGTTCGGCGAGAACCTGTCGGTGGGTGTGATCGTCAACAACCTGCGTGACAGCCGCCCGCCGGCGGATAAGAACGGTGGCGGCTGGCCGTTCTACCCGGTCGGCAACTACGACCCGTATGGCCGCCAGTACTGGGTGCAACTGGACTACCGGTTCCGCTGATTCCGCAGGCGAACGAAAGGCCCAGCATTGCTGGGCTTTTCTTTGTGCAGTGCACCCGTGTTGCCGCTGCGCGCGTGGCATGCTGTGGCGCTACCCGGAGGAGGATGCGCATGGATGTCAGGGTGTGGAGTGTGATTGCAGTGGTGGCCATTGCAGGTTGCAGTGGCAGGCAGGCGGCCAGCGTGGAGGATGCCGCGGAGGTGGCCAATGCCGCGCCTGCGCAGTCTCACGCGCAGCCAGCGGAGCACGCTGGGCCATCGCGCGCGGCAAAGGCATCGAGTGCCACGACGGCTGCCGCTGGGCTCGCGCAACCGGAGGGGCACTTCCTCGAGGGCGAGCGCATGCTGCTGAGCGAGGGTGCGGTGTCCGTGCAGAAGAGCGAGGCGCTGCTGGGTTCCGACAAGGCTTTCGCGCAGGCGATCAGCCAGTTCGAGCGCGATGCGGCTGGCCACCCGGAAGTGCAGGACCTGACCCGGCTCTACAGGACGGCCGCGACGCGGCTCATCGGCAGCGACGGCACGCTGGTGTCTTTCGCCTGTGGCTACAGCCTGTGTGTTGGCGAGATCCGAAGCCGTACTGATGAGGATTTCAGTGCCTGGTCCGAGGCGATCGGCACGGACAAGGCGGCCCCGGTCTACAGTCTGACCACGGCGCCGATGACATGGGGCAGGGACCAGCGTGGTGGGCGCTTCGTGTTCTCGGTGGATCCTGCAGCCAACGCCATCACGGGCCCGTAGCCGGCGGATGCCCGGCGCCGCGGCGCGTTACGGAAGCGCCTGCTGCAGGTACGACTCGATGACGTAGCTGAAAGGCTGCTGCTGGCGGTCGCGCAGCAGGGCACGCACTTCCAGGATCACGCCGTGATCGCCTTCGCCCCGCGGCGGCCAGAACGTCTGGTCAGCCAGGGTCTGGCGCTGGAAGCCGAGCGGGCCGACCACGCGACCGAACGGTTCGTCGGTGCTGTCCAGCACCTGGTTCATGGCCGGGCTGAGGTGACCAGGCAGGTACCAGTTGTCGGCCTCGGACAGCACGCGGCTGCCGCAGACCAGCTGCACGCGGCGATAGCGCAGGTCGGTACCCGGCTTCACGCCCAGCGCCTGCAGCACGTCGGCGGGGGCCGGCTTGTCCTGGCCGTGTATGCGCACGGCGCGCACCCGCGCCTGTTCGGCCAGGCCGTGCTCGGCGCACCAGTGTTCCAGCGTGGCGGTGGCGCTCTGCCCGGACAGCACGCGCTGGTGCAGGCGCTCGACCAGCGCAGCCGGGGCGATGCGCTGCTGGCCCGGCGGCGACTGCAGCGGCGCGGCGGCCGCAGCATCAGTGGCGGACAGGCTGGCGATCGGAGCGGCGGCAAGCAGGGACGCGGCCTGCCAGCGGCGGAGACGATCGTGGCGGTCGGACGGGCCCATGCGGCATCACAGCGGAAACAGGCGCCCATGTTACCCGTTCAGGGGGGTGCACGGCGTGGCTGCGACCGGTTGTCGCAGGGGGAATCATCGTTCTGGTGAATGCGTGCCATTCAGATATTTCGTTGGCCGATGGCTGCGGCGAGGCGCACGATGGCGCCACTCTTGGCATTTCGGGAGTTCCCGATGACCCTCCAGTTCATCCACGGCGGTGTCGACCGCGACGGCGCGCAACTGCATTTCCACATCCGTGATGGCCGCATCAGCGGGCTCAACGGCCATGCCACGCCCGACGATGGGGCGGAATGCGTCGATCTGAAGGGCTTCTCGGTGCTGCCCGGGCTGGTCGACGGCCACATTCACCTGGACAAGAGCTTCGTCGGTGACCGTTGGCACCCGCATCAGCCAGTGAACAGCCTGCGTGAGCGGCTGGCGGTGGAAAAGGCGGCAGTGGCGGCTGCGGCGCCGATGGTCGATCGCGCCGAGGCGCTGATTCGCCAGTGCAGCGGCTTCGGCACAGTGGCGATGCGCTGTCATGTTGATATCGATGGCAGCACCGGCCTGGGCCACCTGGAAGCGGTGCGCGAGGCCGCGCTGCGCTGCGCCGGCATCATGCGCATCCAGCTGGTGGCGTTCCCGCAGGCCGGGGTGATGTCCTGCGCGGGTACCGCAGCGGTGCTTGAGCAGGCCCTTGCAGCGGGTGTGGACGTGCTGGGCGGCATCGATCCGACCACGCTCGATGGCGATGCCGAGGGCCAGCTGGCACTGTTGTTCGGCCTGGCCGAGCGCTATGGCGTGCAGCTGGACATCCACCTGCATGAGCCTGGCGAAACCGGCCTGGCCCAGCTGCTGCGTATCGCCGCGCGGACCCGGGCCGCCGGCCTGCAGGGAAGGGTGGCGGTCAGTCATGCTTATTCGCTGGGCGAGGTGCCGCTGGCACGCGCGCTGCAGGTGGGCGAGGCGCTGGCGACGGCGGGTGTGGCGATCATGAGCAACGCGCCGGGCGATCATCCGTTCCCGCCGCTGCGCGCGTTGCATGACGCTGGTGTGCGCGTGTTCGCCGGGAACGACAACATCCGCGACTGCTGGTGGCCGTATGGCAACGGCGACCTGTTGCAACGCGCGATGCTGCTGGGCTACCGCTCCGGCTTCCATACCGATGCCGACCTGATGCTGGCGCTGGACATGGTGACCACCCATGCCGCGCAGGTGATCGGGCTGCCGCAGTACGGTCTTGTGGAAGGGCATCCGGCCACATTCGTGGCGGTGCGTGCCGACCACGGCCCGGCCGCTGTGGCCGCAGTGCCGGTGGAGCGACGCGTGGCAGTTGATGGCCGTTGGCTGTAGATCCAGGCCATGCGTGGATGAATGTGGCCGCGCGGTGGTTCCATCCACGCATGGCGTGGATCTACCCACGACGCCACGCCAGTTCCGGTTGCGCCGAGCCATGCTCGGCAGCTTTTCAGGCGTAATCGTCGGCGCGGGTGGCGACAAATTCCTCAAGCCACGCCAGCAGATGGGCGATGTCGATGAGCTCGCCCTGCTCGATGCGCTTGAGCAGCAGCGTGCTGGCGCCGATCTGCAGGCTGCTGTCGGCATAGCGCAGCACCGCGTCGATGCCCCAGGCATCGGTGACCTGCATCCAGGCCAGGCCCGGCACGCGCTGGGCCAGGGTGTCACCGAACGCCACGCCCAGTGCTTCCCAGCCATCGCAGTCGTCGCGGTCGATCAGCTCGGCATCGACCACGCGCTGCAGCGTGGTGGCCGCCAGCGGCCACTGCACCGGCAACGTCGGAAAGCCGGCGGCCACGCGCGCAGCGATCAGCAAGCGCTGGTGCTGCAGATGCGTCTGCAGTGCAGCGGGCAGGGGATCGAAGCGGGTGGGGATTTCATCGGACATGGCGAGGCGCCGTGGGGCACGGAAACTAGGGCGACTGTAGCCTGCGATGTAGTGCCTTGGTGCGTCAGGTCTGATCAGATATCGATGATCAGTGCGCGAACTGTGATTGCTTCCGCATGCGCAGCATCAATGTGCGAATACGTCATTCTACGCGATTCAATCGTTCTCTCATGGGCTCAGCCGGACTTGCGCGCTTGCTGGATGACGAACTCCTCCAGAGCTTCAAGCAGATGGTTGATCTCGATGGTCTTGCCTTCTTCGACGCGTTTGATCAACAGGGTGCCGGCGCTGACCATGATATTGGCGTCGCCATAGCGGAGAACCGCATCGACGCCCCAGGCATCGGTTACCTGGGCCCAGGCAAGTTCCGGTACACGCTGTGCCAAACAATCACCAAATGCGACCCCCAGTGCTTCCCAACCGTCACAATCATCGTGATCGATCAGTTCTGCATCGACTACGCGTTGCAGCGTGCTCGGCAGCAGCGGCCATTGAACAGGCACGGTAGGGAACGCAGATGCGACGAGGGCAGCAACCTGTGCACGCTGCTGCTGCATGTGGGCGATGAGCGCAGGTGGCAGAGGATCGAACCGGATGTCGGCTTCGTCCTTCGGAGCAGGGGTCAAAGTAACCTGGTACGTGTTGGTCATGGGTGAGGTAATTCGGAGAAGGGCGTTCGCTACCCTATCGCCCAGGCATTGGGTACGCCATCAGTCGGCCTTTTACGGCAAGCGTGTACCTGCTGGCGCTTCACCGCGATTTCGAATACTGGGCGGTCGTTTCCATCTACGCATGGCGTGGATCTACTGTGGTCAATCCGGCTCGCGATCAGTGGGCCTTTTGCGACAGGCGCGTACTCGCTGACGCTTCAGGGCCCTTTCGGATGCCGGACGGTCGTTTCCATCCACGCATGACGTGGTTCTACCGCGGTCAATCCGGTTCGCGCTGCACCTGGCGCCACAGTTCGCTGGCCAGCGCGCGCACGGCATCATCTGCGTCGGCACGATGCAGCAGGCCGATCTCGTAATTGTCGATCACCGGCAGCTCGCGTTCGCCATCGATGATGCGGTGATCGCGGGTGACCGCGCGGCGCGGCAGCAGGCTGATGCCGATGCCATCGGCCACCGCACCCTGGATGCCACTCAGCGACGAACTGGTGAAGGCGATGCGCCAGCGCAGGCCCAGCGCCTCCACGGCGTGGATCATCTCGTCGCGGTACAGCCCGCGTGGCGGGAAGGTGACCAGCGGCAGCGGGTCCTGCTGCAGGCAGCTGCTGCGCAGGCTGTCGATCCAGTGCATCGGCTCGCGCCGGCAATGCACCGCCTGGCGGCTGTTGCGGCGTTGCTTGACCAGCACCAGATCCAGCTCGCCGTGGTCGAAGCCGTGCGCCAGGTCGCGGCTGAGGCCGCTGCTGATCTCCAGCTTCACCTGCGGGTGGCGGCGGCTGAAAGCGGCCAGCATGCGTGTGGTCTGCGCGTTGACGAAGTCCTCGGGGACACCGATGCGCACCGCGGTTTCCACGGTGGCGCCCGCCAGCGCCTGTGCCATTTCCTCGTTCAGGTCGAGCATGCGCCGCGCGTAGCCGAGCAGGGTGTGGCCGGCGTCGGTGGGGTGCACATCGCGGTGCCCGCGCTCGAGCAGGCGATGCCCGGCCAGCTCCTCCAGCCGGCGCACCTTCTGGCTGACCGTGGACTGGGTCGAATGCAGGCGCGTGGCCGCGGTGGTGAAGCTGCCGCAGTCGGCCACCATCACCAGCGCCCGCAGCAGGTCCAGTTCGAACATGGTCCTATTCGATTTGGCACTGTCTTGCATTTGAACATTTCACTTCTGGATACCCGGGCCGACTTCTACCATGCAGGGCAGGGGCCGGCAATGCCCGGCTGTTGCTACCGTCGCACGGCGTTCCGTGGCGACGGCCATGAGGAGACACCGTCATGCGCGTCCATCGTTCCCCTGGCTGGCCTGCGCCGTTCGCGCGCGTGCTGCTGCTATTCCTGCTGGCCATGATCTCCCCGGCCTGCACCGCAACGTCCAAAGCCGACGTCGATGGCCGCCTGCGCGATGCCGCCGCCCGCGGCGATGCCGAGGCAGTGCGTGGGGCGCTGGAGGACGGCGCCGATCTGGAGGCGCGTGATGGCCAGGGCCGTACCGCGCTGCTGCTGGCCACGCATGGCAACAATGTAGACGCCGCGCGTGAACTGATCGAAGCCGGCGCCGACGTCAATGCCAAGGACGCCATGCAGGACAGCGCCTACCTGTACGCCGGCGCGCGTGGCCTGGACGAGATCCTGGCGATGACGCTGGCGCATGGCGCCGACCTGCGCAGCACCAACCGCTATGGCGGCACCGCATTGATTCCCGCCGCCGAGCGCGGCCACGTCGCCACTGTGCGCACGCTGCTGCGTGCCGGTGTTGAGGTGGACCATGTCAACCGCCTGCACTGGACCGCGCTGCTGGAAGCAATCCTGCTGGGTGACGGTGGTGCGCGCCATGTACAGATCGTGCAGCTGCTGCTGGAGGCAGGTGCCGACCCTGAGCTGGCCGACGGCGACGGCGTAACGCCGCTGGCGCACGCGCGCCAGCGCGGCTATACCGGAATTGAAACCCTGCTGCGCCAGCACGGCGCGGTGCGCTGAATGCAAACCCCTTCCACCCGCACGCTGGGCGTGCCCATCAGGATGCTGTCCATGTTCCGTTCCCGTCCGTTGTCCCTTGCCATCCTCCTTGCGGTGGCGCCGCTGTCGGCGTCTGCTGCCGAGCGCGCCGACCTGCTGATCCGCAATGCCACCGTGGTCGATGTCGAGCACGCCAGCACCTTGGCCGGGCAGAGCGTGGTGATCCGTGGCGAGGACATCGTCGCCGTCGGCCCGGACGCGCAGCTGCGCAGCCAGTGGAGCGCGGCCCGCCAGATCGATGCCAAGGGCAAGTACCTGATTCCGGGGCTGTGGGACATGCACGTGCACTTCGGTGGTGGCCCGGCGCTGATCGAAGAGAACAAGGCGCTGCTGCCGCTGTACATCGCGCACGGCATCACCACCGTGCGCGACTGTTCCGGTGACCTGCCCGAGCAGGTGCTGCAGTGGCGCGGCGAGATCGCCAAGGGCACGCTGTTTGGTCCGCGCCTGCTCAGTTCGGGCGCGAAGATCGAAGGCATCAAGCCGGTCTGGAAGGGTACGATCGAAGTGGGAAGCGAGGCCGACGCCGACAAGGCGATCGCCCGCCTGCAGCACGACAAGGTTGATTTCGTGAAGATTACCGACAGCACGCTGAAGCCGGAGCTGTTCCTGTACTCGGCCAGTGCTGCGCGCAAGGCCGGGTTCAAGGCCTCGGGTCACATTCCGATGGCGCTGACCGTGGAACAGGCGGTCGATGCAGGCCTGGCCTCGATCGAGCATCTGGACTACGCATTCAAGGCAGGCAGCAAGGATGAAGCGCAGATTGCCGCCGACTTCGGTGCCGGCCGCATCGACCGCGCCGAAGCCAACCGCCGCCTCGACGCCAGCTTCGACCGTGACACGGCGATGCACGCCTACCGCGATTTCGCCAAGCGCGGCGTGTTCGTGACCCCGACCCTCAACGGTGGCCGCATCCTCGATTTCCTTGACCAGGATGACCACGCCAACGATCCGTACCTGGCCTACATCGGCCCGGGCCTGCGCGCGACCTACCAGTGGCGCGTGGACCGCGCGGCGAAGGCCACGCCGGCACAGATCGAAGCGCGCCACGCGCAGTACCACCAGGTGGCCGCGGTGCTGCCGATGCTGCAGGAAGCCGGTGTGACGATCATTGCGGGCACCGATGCGGGCTTCCTCAACTCGTTCAACTTCCCGGGCATCGCCCTGCACCAGGAATTGCAGCTGTTCGTGAAGGAAGGCCTGAGCGCACCGCAGGCGCTGTCGGCCGCAACCCGTTCCGGCCCGGCCTGGTTCGGCCAGATGGACCGCTACGGTGGTGTCGCACAGGGCGAGGCCGCCGATCTGGTACTGCTGACCGCCAACCCACTGCAGGACATTGCTGCCACCGAAAAGATCGACAGCGTGATCCTGCGCGGCAACGTGTATGACCGCGCCGCGCTGGACAAGATGCTGGCCGACACCAAGGCCAGGGTCGCAGCGTGGAATGCCGAGGCGGCCAAGGCCAACTGATTGCGGGGCGGGGCAGAATCCACGCATGGCGTGGATGATGCGGCCGATGACCTAACGCGGCGCCGGCCGCATTCCATGCAATTGCGGCAGCGCGGCCTTCATCGCATCGATGAAGGCGCGCAGTCGTGGCGGCTGCTGGCGCGCGGCAGGAAATACGACATGAACCGGTAGGGCCGGTGCCTGCCACTCCGGCAGCAGCTGCACCAGGCGCCCTTGTGCGAGGTCCTCGGCGACCAGCCAGGCCGAGACCACGGCGGCGCCCAACCCGGCACGCGCGGCCTGCTGCACCACGAACAGGTTGTCGCTGAGCAGGCGTGGGCTGATAGACAGCGTATGCGCGCGCCCCTGTGCGTCATGCAGCAGCAGGTGTTCGCGGTAGTAGGTAATCAGTGAGATCCAAGGCAGCAACTGTGCCTGTTCCGGTGTACTGACTGCGGTGGCGTGCACCAGCGCGGGCGCTGCCACGACGATGCGCGGCACCTCGGCCAGCGGCAATGCAACCATGCGCGGTTCGTCCACCGGCCCCACCCGGACCGCGCAGTCGATGCCTTCTGCGATGAAATCCGGGCGCCGATCTTCCAGGATCCATTCCAGGCTCAGCTGCGGGTGCTGGGCGAGGAACGCGAGCATGGTCGGCAGCAGCTGCGCCTGGCCAAAGGCATGCGGCACCATCACCCGCAGGCGTCCGCGCAGTGTTTCTGGCTCGCCGTGCAGTTCGGCCTGCAGCGACTCCCATTCGTCGACCACGCGTTGCGCATGACGCTGGCAGCGCAGGCCTTCCTCGGTCAGTTGCAGGCCATGGGTGGAGCGTTGCAGCAGGCGCAGGCCGAGCTGCCGCTCCAGTGCCTGAAGGCGGCGGCTGACTGTCGGCTGGGTGGTGCCCAACTGCACGGCCGCGGCAGACAGGCTGCCGGCATCGACGATGCGCAGGAAGGTGCGCAGCAGATCCAGGCGATCCGCACCGGAAGCAAGGTCGTTCATGCGTATGGCGTATGAAGGATATGTAATGAAGCCTACTACAGACGTATGGCGAATACCGGCAGGATACGCCCACTTCCTTTACCGGACTCCGCCATGTCTACCCCTTCGCTATCCGTCGTCGCTGCACCCGCGACCGCACCGTCCACGCCGCTGGTGCTGGCGATGGCGGCCGGCGCCGGCTTCTCGGTGGCCTCGCTCTACTACAGCCAGCCGATGCTGGGCTTGATCGCCCAGGACCTCGGCGCTGGCGAGCGCGCCGCCGGTCTGGTGCCGACCCTGACCCAGCTCGGCTATGCGCTGGGCATCCTGCTGCTGGCGCCGTTGGGTGACCGGTTCGACCGCCGCCACCTGATCCTGTTGAAGTCCGCGTTGCTGGCACTGGCATTGGGCGCTGCGGCGATGGCTGGGCACCTGCCAGGCCTGCTCATGGCCAGCCTGCTGGTCGGGTTGATGGCCACGCTGGCGCAGGACATCGTGCCGGCCGCTGCGGTGCTCGCGCCGGATGCCCAGCGCGGCCAGATTGTCGGCCGCGTGATGACGGGCCTGTTGCTGGGCATCCTGCTGTCACGGGTGGTCAGCGGCGTAGTGGCCGAGGCGTGGGGCTGGCGCACCCAGTTCGTGCTGGCCGGGGTATCGGTAGCGGCGATGGGGGCGGTGATGGCACGTGCGCTGCCACGATTCGCGCCGACCAGCACGCTGCGCTACCCGGCGCTGCTGGGTTCATTGCTTGCGTTGTGGCGTGAGCAGCCGCAGCTGCGCCGTGCGGTGGCCAGCCAGTCGTTGCTGGCGGTCGGCTTCAGTGCGTTCTGGTCGACGCTGGCGCTGATGCTGCATGCACGTCTGGGCCTGGGCAGTGCGGCGGCGGGTGCGTTCGGTATTGCGGGTGCGGCGGGTGCACTGGCTGCACCGTTTGCGGGTCGATTCGCCGATCGCTTGGGGTGCCACGCAGTGGCGCGGCTGGCGATCGGGGTGGCGTTGCTGGGGTTTGGCCTGCTGCTGACCGAGTCCTGGCTGCCGCCCGCTGCGCTGCTGCCGCTGCTGGTGGTGAGCGCGCTGCTGTTCGATTTCGGTTTCCAGTCGGCGCTGGTGGCGCACCAGACGCTGGTCTACGGCCTGGTGCCGCCGGCGCGCAGCCGCCTCAATGCGCTGTTGTTCACGGGCATGTTCATCGGTATGGCCGCCGGTGGTGCGCTGGGCAGCCTGGCGCTGGCGCAGTGGGGCTGGCACGGCGTGGCCTGGCTGGCGGTGGTGTGCGCGGGCGGCAGTCTGCTGCTGCGTTTGAAGTAGGGGATGGTGTTCGGCAGGGCTTGCAGCCCTGCACCTGCGGTAGTGCCGGCCGCTGGCCGGCAACCTCAACAGCAACCCCAACAGCGTGGATTCCGTGGGTTGGTGGTGTGGTGTCCGAGTGCGGGGACGCCGCAAGTACGTCCGTGTAGGCTTGGCAGCCGCCTCCGACAGATTCCGGTGGCTGTTGGTAGGTGTCGACCTTGGTCGACACATCTGTCAGATATCGAATGAGTCATCCACGCATGGCGTGGATCTACTGTGTCGACCAAGGTCGACACCCACAAGGGCAATACGTCGTTCCGACAGATCGCGGAAATCTGTCGAAGGCGGGGTGGGTCCGGTGGCGGGGGCGTGAGCCGCATGGATGCGGCGACCGAGCCTACAAGGACGTATTCACGGCGTCCCCCGCCACCGGACCCATCCCGCCATCCCACCGAATGCACGCTGTTGCTGTTGCCGTTGCCTCCGCGGGTGCAGGGCTGCAGGCCCTGCCGAACACCCCCCTAATCGTGCCCGCTGTCGTCCAGGCTGATGATGCCGCGCCTCAGCGCCTGGGTCACCGCATGCGTGCGATCACCCACGCCGAGCTTGTCCATCAGGCTCTTCATGTGCGCCTTCACCGTCTGCTCGGAAATCTGCATGCGCTCGCCGATGCGCTTGTTCGACAGGCCACCGGCCACGTGACGCAGCACCTCGGTCTCGCGGGGCGACAAGCGGTCTTCCACCACGTGCGCGGCGATGCTGGCCGCCACGGCCGGGGGAATCGGTGCGCGCCGCCCGCCTGCGACCATGCGGATCGTATCGACCAGCTCGTGGCGCAGCATGTCCTTCAGCAGATAGGCGCTCGCGCCGGCCTGCAGTGCCCTGACCGCACGCACGTCACCGCGATAGGTGGTCAGCACGATGATGCGCGCGCGCGGGTCCATCGTGCGGATCCGCACGATGGCTTCCACACCATCCAGGCGCGGCATCTGCAGATCCATCAGCACCACGTCCGGCTGCAGCTGCTGGTAGCGCGCGATGGCGTCCTCGCCATCGGCGGCCTCGCCGAGCAGGCGCAGGTCGGAATGGGCGCCCAGAAGCGCCGCCAGGCCGTCACGCAGCAGGGGGTGGTCGTCGACCACCAGCACGCCGATCAGGGCAGGGGACTCAGTCATGGTTTGCTTTGCTCCAGGGCCAGTGCCAACGCGATGGCCGGCGGTGATACAGGCGCCGGGCGGGAACCGCCAGCGCGACTTCGGTCCCCAGCCCGGCGCGGGTCCACAGCTGCAGTTCCGCACCGAGGCGCTGCGCGCGTTCACGCATGCCCTGCAGGCCCCAGTGACCATGGCCGGCATTCTCGTCTGCGATGCCGACGCCGTCGTCGCGCACGTGCAGCAGGAAGCATCGCGTGCCGTAGGAAAGCTCCACCTCGATAGCGCTCGCGCTGGCATGGCGCAACGCGTTGCGGATCGCCTCGCGACCGATCAGGAATACCTCTTCAGCGGCGTCGGCCTGCAGTGGAGGCGTCGCACCTTCCACGGTCAAGCGCAGTGGGTTGGTGCCATGCCCGGCGTACTCGGCATGCACGTCGGCCAGTGCCGAAGCGAGGTCGCGGCCAGCGAAAGGACCGTCACGCAATGCGTTGACGCGCTCGCGGCCTTCGGCCAGGTTGCGTTCTGCCAGCTGCATCGCCGACTCCAGCTGGCTGCGTATCGGCGCCGGGGTCTGCGGTGACTGGCTGATCGCGTGCAGGCGCAGGATCAGGCCCTGGCTGCCCTGCAGCAGCGTGTCGTGCAGATCGCGGGCAATGCGCTCGCGTTCGCCGTGGCGCTCCTGCAGGCGGGCACGGAACAGTGCCGCCAGCTGGCCACTGCGGATGCGCACGGCCATCACCAGCAGCACGAGCACGGCGGCCGCACACAGCAACTTGAACCACACGGTCTGCATGAAGGTGGGGGCGATGCGGAAGCTGCGGCTGGCGGGCGCGGTGCTCCAGATGCCGTCCTCGTTGGCCGCTTCCACCTCGAACCGGTAGTTGCCCGGTGCCAGGTTGGTGTAATAGGCACGCGTGCTGCTGCCAGCCTCCTGCCAGCCCTCGTCCACGCCGGACAGGCGATAGCGGTAGCGGTTGCGCTCCGGCCGCGCCAGCGACAATGCCACATAATCGATCTGCAACTGGCTGGTGCCGGCCGGAAGGCGCAGGCCATCGCGCAGCGGCTCCTGCTCGCTGCCATACAGAACGTCGCCGATACGGACGCTGGGAGCCATCGCATTGACGTGCGAACGGTGGGTGTCCAGCCAGGCCAGGCCCTGGTTGGTGGCCAGCCACAAAAGGCCATCGTCGGCCAGGACAGCCGTGGAGATCGGCCCGCTCTGCAGGGCGATGCCCGGCATGCCGTCCACGGCATCGAACAGGCGCGGCGCTACCTGCGATCCCGAGCGCAGCGCGTGGCGCAGCAGGCTGCTTTCCAGCCTTACCAGGCCACGGCTTCCATTCAGCCACAGGTGCCCGTGCGCATCGGCGACCATGCCGGTGATGCCTTCGAGCACCCCAGCCATATCGGTGCGTACCGCGGTGAAACGTCCCTCGTCGATGCGAGCGGCCAGCCCGGCTTCACCGGCGACCAGCAGCAGGTCCTGGTGGTGCAGCATGGCGGTCACCGGTCCGACCGACAGGCCCTGTGCGGTACCAAAGCTGTCGATGGCCGTGGTTCCCATGCGGCGCACCCGGCCATCGGCATAACCAAGCAGCAGTTGGCCGCTGCGGTCCAATGCCAGCGCGGAACAGGCCTGCTCGGGCAGGCGGGATTCACGCTGCCATCGGCTCTGCCTGTAATGCAGAACACCGCGTTCGCCGGAACACACCCAAGCCTGCGCATCATCGGGAAACAGCAGTGCGTGCAGGGGCTGCCCGGTGAACGGTGCGGGCAGCGGAATCAGCGTGGTGCGGCCCTGGAGGGTGCGCGCGAGGTTGATCCAATCGAATTGCCAGATCGGCGTGGGCGCCTGCCTTGCAGCGGCCTGGAGCTGCATGGCGCTGCCTTCCAGCACAGTGCGGCGCAGATCGTACGGCTTGAGGTCTTCACCGTAGCCATAGGCACGGCCGTCGCTGGCGCGCACCAGCGAGCGGTAGGGATCGCTCGGGCCGACTGCCAGAGTGTGTACGCTGCGCGCCCGGAACCGGTTTAGGCCGAGATTGGTGCCGACCCACAGATTGCCTTCGCGATCGACGATGATCGGCACGGCCGACGTAGCCGTCAGCCCGTGCGGCGAGTCGAAACGCTCCATGCGTACGGCACGGGTCCCCTCGAAGGTGACCCTTGCAACGCCGCCGTGCGGACTCATCGTGGCCCACAGTGCGCCGTCGGCGGTGAACTGCAGGCGCGCGGCGACCAGGTCCGGCAGGCGTCGTGCCTCACGCTCGCTTTCGGCCAGTAGTCCATGGGCATTGGCCAGCGGCGATGTGCCGCGCACACGGTCGGCCAGCCACACCTCGCCCTGCGGACTCTCCACCAGTGTCGCCATCTGCGAAACGGCGATGCCGGTGTTCTTGAACGTTGGCTGGCCCGGTTCCCGCATCCAGATCTTCAGATCGGCCAGCACCCAGAAGGTGCCATGGCGGTCATGCAGCACCCATTGCACGCGGTGCCCGGGCAGTCCGGTCGCGGCTGGCAGCGGTTGCCAGCGTTGGCCATCGAACCGGCGCAGCCCGCCGTTGATCGCCGCCCACAGCCGGCCCTCAGAGTCCTGGCTGAAGTGCGGCACCACGCCGACGGGGACCCCCTGAGCGCGGCCGTAGTTGGACAGCTGGCCGCGCGTGAGCTGGCTGATGCCGGCCTGGAAGTAGCCGATCCACAAGGCATCATCGCGCCCGAGCGCCAGAGTGACCATGTTGGTGGAGGGGAAGCTGCTGCCCGCAGGTGCTGCCTGCCGTTCGAAGCGGCGCCCATCGAACCGGTACAGGCCGGAGCCCGTGGCCAACCACAGCATGCCATCGCGATCCTGGGCGATGTCCCAGATGTCGCCGGGCGCGCCCTGGCCGACACGCCACGCCGTGTGCTCATAGCCCGGCAGGCCGCTGCTCACCACCGGGTGCTGCACGGCGAAGGCGGGCAGGGCGGTCAACAACAGCAGGCACGTCAGCAGCGTCGGCAGGCGACGCAGGAACGGGAAGGGGCAGCCACGCATGGCGCGCATTCTGGCAGGTGCGGGGCAGTCCGGGGTGACCCGAACGGGGTAGGCAGTGGGCAACGGCGTCGGCTATGACGCCGGCATGTCCTCTGGAGCCGGCCAATGCAGCGGCTGTTCGTGATGTTCCCTGATCGCGGTCCGGGCATCGGCCTGCTGTGGCTGCGGCTGTGCCTGGCTGCCGCGCTGTGCATGCCCGGCACGCACGTGGGCGGGTGGTCGACGCTGTACCTGCTGGCGGTGCCAATGCTGGTGGCGGGCGCAGTGACGCCGCTGGCGGCGCTGACGGCGGCCGTGGGCCTGTTCGCGCAGCAGGCGCCGTGGCCGCAGGCGGTGCTGCCGCTGGCACTGCTGATGGTGGGGCCGGGGGCGTATTCCGTGGATGCGCGCCTGTTCGGACGTCGCCTGCTCGGACGTCGGCCTCCCCCATTCGGGTAGGTGCCGGGCCCGACCGACGGGGGTAGGGCATCGCGCAGGAGCCACGCACCATGGGCCACCCCTTCGCGGCGTCCCGCATGGCCACTGTTTTTCCGCCTGATCCGCCCGCCATGCCGCTGGCACCGCAGCAGGCCGCCGCGTTGCAGCGCGCTCTGCGCTATGTCGATGAGCACCTGTCGCAGCCGCTGCGGGTGACCGAGCTGGCGGCCGCCGCCTGTGTGAGCCGCTTCCATCTGGTGCGCCTGTTCCGGACCGGTACCGGCGCCAGCCCGCTGCGCTACGTGCGCCGTCGCCGCATCGAACGTGCGCGCCAGTTGTTGCCGGTCGCGCAGCTGCCGATGTCCTGCCTGGCGCAGCAGCTGGGCTTCTTCGACCAGAGCCATTTCGTCCGCAGCTTCCGCGCCGAGACCGGCTGCAGCCCCGGCCAGTACCTGGCCGGCGATGCGGCCCTGTTGCTTCCCCCTGATCGTGTTTCCAACGGAGTCCAACCATGAGCCTTGCCACCGCCACGCCCGCCCCGGCCCTGTTGTCGCCCACCGACCATGCCCTGGTGCTGATCGACTTCCAGTCGCAGATGGCATTCGCCACCCACACCATCGATATCTCCGCGCTGCGCAACAACGTGTCGTTGATCAGCAAGGGCGCCAAGGGCTTCAACGTGCCGGTGCTGCTGACCACCGTCGCCGAAGCGTCGTTCTCCGGCCCGATGTTCCCGGAACTGCCGGAGATCTTCCCGGGCCAGACGGTGTTCGACCGCACCTCGATGAACACCTGGGAAGACCAGCCGGTGATCGATGAGATCAACCGCATCGGCAAGCGTCGCCTGGTCCTTGCCGGCCTGTGGACCAGCGTCTGCATCGTCGGCCCAGCGCTGTCGGCACTGGCGCAGGGCTTCGAGGTACATGTGATCACCGATGCCTGCGGCGATGTCAGCGAAGAAGCGCACGAGCGTGCGATCACCCGCATGGTGCAGGCCGGTGCGGTACCGATGACCAGCGTGCAGTACCTGCTTGAGCTGCAGCGTGACTGGGCGCGTGGCGAGACCTACGACCTGACCACCGGCATCGCCCGCGACCACGCCGGTGGCTATGGCATCGGCATCCAGTACGCCAAGCGCATGTTCGGCGCGCAGGAAGGCGGGCACTGAGCATGCTGGCTGGCCATGGCCTCGACCTGGCCCTGCTGATGCTGCGCGTGGCGGCAGGAGGCTTCCTGCTGCCGCATGCGCTGGGCAAGCTGTTCGGCTGGTTCGGTGGCCCCGGGCTGGCCGGATTCGCCGTCGAGCTGCGCGGCTTCGGTCTGCCCGCGATGACGCCGCTGCCGCTGTTGCTTGCACTGCTGCAGGTGCTGTCCGGGCTGGGCGTGCTGCTGGGCTGGCAGACCCGCATTGCCGCGCTTGCGGCGGCGGCCTTCATCGGCTTCACCGTCCTGTTGGCCCTGCCCAGGGGCTGGTTCTGGATGCGCGGCGGCATGGAGTACCCGTTGATGTGGACGGCAGTACTGCTGGCCCTCGTGCTGGCCGGGCCAGGCGCCTGGGCGCTGGATGGTCAACGTTTTCCGGGAGATCTCGCATGAGTCACGATCCACTCGATCACGGCCGCCGCAACGTCGTGCTGGCCGGTAGCGCCGCGCTGGCGCTGGGCCTGGCGGGCCGTGCCGGTGCCGCACTCGATTCCACTTCCAAGGAGCGTCGCATGAGCACGCTGGTCATCCGCAATGCCCGCATCACCACCCTCGACCCACAGCAGCCGCATGCACAGGCGCTGGTCGTGCAGGAAGGGCGCATCGTTGCCGTCGGCAGCGACGAGGAGATCATGCGTGGCTGGGGCAACGAAGCGACCCTGATCGACGCGCAGGGCCGGCGCCTGTTGCCGGGTCTCAACGACAGCCATACCCATCTGATCCGCGGTGGTCTGAACTACAACCTGGAACTGCGCTGGGATGGCCTGCGCTCGCTCGCCGATGCGATGGCGATGCTGAAGGCCCAGGTCGATCGCACGCCAGCGCCGCAGTGGGTGCGCGTGGTTGGTGGCTTCACTGCCGCGCAGTTCAATGAAAAGCGCCTGCCGACCCTGCAGGAGCTCAACGACATCGCACCGGATACGCCGGTGTTCCTGCTGCACCTGTACGACCGCGCGCTGCTCAACCGCGCCGCACTGCGGGCCTGTGGCTACACCAAGGACACGCCGGATCCGCCGGGCGGGCAGATCGTGCGTGATTCGCTGGGCAACCCGACCGGGCTGCTGCTGGCCAAACCCAATGCGCTGATCCTGTACGCCACGCTGGCCAAGGGCCCGCGCCTGCCGATCGAGTACCAGGCGAACTCGACGCGCCACTTCATGCGCGAACTGAACCGGCTCGGCATCACCTCGGTGATCGACGCCGGCGGCGGTTTCCAGAACTATCCCGAGGACTACCAGGTCATCGAGCAGCTGCATCGCGATGACCAGCTGACGGTGCGCATCGCCTACAACCTGTTCACCCAGAACAAGGGCAAGGAAGTGGATGACTTCCGCGGATGGAGCGAGATGCTGCAGCCGCGGCAGGGTGATGACCTGCTGCGCCACAACGGTGCCGGCGAGATGCTGGTGTTCTCCGCGGCCGACTTCGAGTTGTTCAACGAGCCGCGCCCGGAACTGCCGCCGGAGCTGGAGCCGGAACTGCACGATGTGGTGAAGCTGCTGGTCGAGAAGCGTTGGCCGTTCCGCATCCATGCGACGTACGACGAGAGCATCACCCGCATCCTCGATGTGTACGAACAGGTCAACCGCGAGGTGCCGTTCGATGGCCTGCACTGGTTCATCGATCACGCCGAAACCATTACCCCGCGCAACATCGAGCGCATCCGTGCGCTGGGTGGCGGCATCGCCGTGCAGCATCGCATGGCCTATCAGGGCGAAGCCTTCGTCGAGCGCTACGGCGTGCAGGCCGCGCGGCATACGCCGCCGGTCAAGCGCATGCTGGCCGAAGGCGTGCCGGTCGGTGCCGGTACCGACGCCACCCGCGTGGCCAGCTACAACCCCTGGGTGGCGTTGTCCTGGCTGGTGACCGGACGCACCGTGGGCGGCCTGGCCCTGTATGGCGATGAGAACCTGCTTGAACGCGAGCAGGCGCTGCGCCTGTGGACCCAGGGCAGCGCCTGGTTCTCCGGCGACGAGGCGGTGAAGGGCACCCTGAAAGCCGGTCAGCTGGCAGACTTCATCCTGCTCTCGGCCGACTTCTTCCGCGTGGATGACGCGCAGATCGCCGACATCACCAGCGTGCTGACCGTGGTCGGTGGACGCATCGTGCATGCAGATGCCGACTATGCAGGGCTCGCGCCGCAGCTGCCGCCGGCGATGCCGGACTGGTCGCCGGTCAACCGGTTCGGTGGCTACCACGTCGGCGGTGCCGCCACCGGGTTGGCCGCCGCCCATCGCCATCACCATGGCGTGGCCTGCAGCACGCATGGTGCGCACGGGCACGCCGCACAGCATGCGGCACCGACCGACGACCTGACCGCGTTCTGGGGCGCAATGGGATGCTCGTGCTTCGCGTTCTGAATCTGGCACTGCTGGCGGCGCCGTCAGTGGCGCTCGCCTGCGACAGCGGCGTCTGCAATGAGGTTGGCGACGGCCAGCTGCAGTGGGACGCGTCGCTGCGCGTGCGTGGGATGTACTACGACCCGACCCGCTTCGGCATCGGTGGCAGCGAGGATGGCTACGGTCTGCTGCGTGCACTGGCCTCGGCCACCTATGCAGAGGGGAACTGGCAGGCGAAGCTGCAGCTGGGTGTGCACGCTGAGAATGGCAAGGCAGGCGGACCGGGCAGAACCGACCGCAGTGCACTGGACGTACAGCAGGCCTATTGGCGCTGGCAGCGCGGTGGCATCCACCTGCAGCTGGGCCGGCAGGAGGCGGGCTACGGGAGCTCGCGCCTGCTGTCTGTGCGCGACGGGCCGAACATCCGGCTGGCGTTCGACGGCGCGCGCGCGGGCTGGAAGGGGCGGCTGGGCACGCTGGATCTGATGGCGCTGCGGCCGGTGCAGAACCGGCCGGGTGCTTTCGATGACCGCGCTGAGTCCGGGGCGCACCTGTGGGGTGCCTATGCCACCACGGCGCGTGGCCAGAGGCCCGCGCAGTGGGATCTGTACCTGCTGGACTATCGCCGCGAAGATGCGCGTTTCGCAGCAGGCAGCGGCACCGAGCGCCGGCAGACCGTGGGTGCGCGCTGGTTCGGCCAGAGCGGTGCACTGGACTGGAACAGCGAGCTGGTCGCGCAGGGCGGTGAGTTGCGCACACTTGTCGGCGACCTCGACATCCGCGCGTGGACACTGGCCACCGATACGGGTTGGCGCTGGAGCGGACTGCCACTGCAACCTCGATTGGGACTGAAGGCCGACATCGCCAGCGGTGATGGCAATCTTCGCGATGGGCGGCTGGGAACGTTCAATGCGCTGTTTCCCAAATCGGCCTACTTCAGCGAAGCCAGCCTGCTGGTACCGGCCAACCTGATGGATCTGCAGCCGACCCTCGGCCTGCGCCTGCACGACGCGGTGACGACGGAGCTGGGCGTACAGATGGCCTGGAAGCATCGTCGCGCCGATGCGGTCTACACCACGCCGGCACCGCTGGTGGCCTTGCCGGGCAGCGCCGGTGGCGCGCGCCGCATCGGTAATCAGTACAAATCCGAAACCCGCTGGCAGGCCAGCGAACACTGGCAATGGCAGCTGCAGCTGGCCTGGGTCGACGCCGGTCCTGCGCTGAAGCAGGCCGGAGGCCAGGACACGTTGTTCGCCTCGATCGTTGGAGCATGGCAATGGTGAACGCAACGGCGTCGCAACCTTCCGCACAGGCCGCAGGCGCCTGGTCCCCGCTGAAAATCCGGATGTTCCGCTCGATCTGGCTGGCGATCCTGGCCAGCAACATCGGCACCTGGGTCAATGACGTGGCCGCCGCCTGGGTGATGGCCGAGCGTACCGGTTCGCCGTTGATGGTGGCCCTGGTGCAATCGGCCACCACGGTGCCGATCGTGCTGCTGGCACTGGCGGCCGGAACGCTGGCCGACATTGTCGATCGCCGCAGGTACCTGTTGGCGACCCAGGGGTGGATGCTGCTGGTGGCGGCAGTGATGGCGGCACTGACCGCCTTGGACCTGTTGACCCCGCAGCTGCTGGTGCTGCTGACGTTCTGCATGGGCTGCGGCGCGGCAATGGCGATGCCGGCGCAGGCGGCGATCGTGTCTGAACTGGTGCCACCGCCGATGCTGGCCTCGGCGGTGGCGCTGAACTCGATCGGCATCAATATCGCGCGTTCGATCGGCCCGGCCATTGGTGGCGTGATCGTGGCGCAGCTGGGTGCGGTGTGGGCATTCGGCTTCAATGCCATCACCTTCGCCGCGATGCTGTTCGTGGTGTGGGGCTGGAAGCGTGACCCGAAGCAATCCAGCCTGCCACCGGAAGGCTTCGGCGCCGGACTCAAGGCGGGGCTGCGCTACGCCAGCCGCGCTGGACGGCTGCAGGCCGTGCTGATCAAGTCGGTCGGTTTCTTCTTCTTCGCCGCCGCGATGAACGCGTTGCTGCCGGTGGTCGTGCGCGGGCAGATGCACGGTGGAGCAGGGCAGTACGGCATGCTGCTGGGCTGCATCGGTATCGGCGCGGTGGGCGGTGCGCTGCTGCTGCCGAAGCTGCGCGCGCAGCTGGACCGTGACCTGCTGGTGCTGCTGGCCACGCTGTCGCTGGCACTCAGCCTGGTCGGGCTGGCAGTGACCCGAAGCTGGTACGTGTTGCCGCTGGTGATGCTGGTCAATGGCTTTGCCTGGATCACCGTGCTGTCGTCGCTGCAGATCGCTGCCCAGACCGCGGTTCCTGCATGGGTACGTGCGCGCGCGTTGGCGCTGTACATCATGGTGTTCTCCGCAGGCATGGCGGCCGGTGGCCTGAGCTGGGGCGCGCTTGCGCAACGCACGTCACCGGAGTTGGCATTGCTGGTGGCCGCCGCCGGTGCGGTGATCGGCGGATTGCTGGTGTGGCGCGTGCGCATCGCCGGTACCGAAGACCTGAACCTGCGGCCGGCCGGGCATTGGCCGGCACCGGAGCTGTCGGTGCCGGTATCGAATGACCGCGGCCCGGTGCTGGTCACGATCGAGTACCGCATCGACGATGCTGATCGTGCCGCGTTCCAGGCACAGATGCGCGCGTTGGGGACGACCCGTCGTCGTGATGGCGCCGTGGTCTGGGGCGTGGTCGAGGATGTGGCCAGTCCGGGCATCCACCTGGAGTATTTCGTGACTCCGTCGTGGCTGGAGCACCTGCGCCAGCACGAACGAATCACCGCCGATGACAAGGCGATCCAGGAAGTGCTGCGCGGGCTGCATCGCGGTGAACGAGGACCGGTGGTGCGTCATTTCGTCGGCGGTCACGATCCGCTGCCCAGGACCGGGGTCCCGCACCACCACAACGACATCTGAGCTGCCCCTGGTAGAGCCGGCCTCTGGCCGGCTGCGCAGATTGCGATGGATTGATCGGGTTGCCGGCCAGCGGCCGGCACTACCGAAGGGGCGGCGGCACCTTTGCGGCACCGCCGCGGAACATCATCTGCGTGCAAAGGCCAGCAGGTCGGCGTTGAACTGGTCGGCGTGGGTAACGGTCAGGCCGTGTGGGGCGCCTGCGTACACCTTCAGCTCGGCGTCCTTGATGATCTGCGAGGACAGTTTGGCCGAGGCATCGAACGGCACGATCTGGTCATCGTCGCCGTGCACCACCAATGCCGGCACATCGATCTTCTCCAGGTCCTCGGTGTAGTCCACCTCCGAGAACTCGTGCACGCAGTCGTACTGGCCCTTTACGCCACCGAGCATGCCCTGCAACCAGAACGAATCACGCATGCCCTGGGTGACGCTGTTGCCATCACGGTTGGCGCCGAAGAACGGCGTGGTCAGGTCCTTGAAGAACTGCGAGCGGTCGCCGCCGGTGCCCTTGCGGATGCCGTCGAAGACCTCCAACGGGGTACCGGCCGGATTGGCTTCGGTCTTCAGCATCAGCGGCGGCACGGCGCCAACCAGCACCACCTTGGCCACGCGCGTGCTGCCGTGGCGGCCGATGTAATGGGCCACTTCGCCGCCACCGGTGGAATGGCCGACCAGGATGGCGTCCTTCAGGTCCAGTGCTTCGATCACAGCAGCGAGGTCGTCGGCGTAGGTATCCATGTTGTTGCCGTTCCAGGTCTGGCTGGAGCGGCCGTGGCTGCGACGGTCGTGGGCGATCACGCGGTAGCCGTTCTGGCCCATGAACAGCATCTGCGGGTCCCAGGCATCGGAGGACAGCGGCCAGCCATGGGCGAACACGATCGGCTGGCCGGTGCCCCAGTCCTTGTAGAAGATGCGCGCGCCGTCGGTGACGGTGACGAAGTTGCTCATTGTGGTTTCCTTGGCGGAAGGGAGGGGAGGCGCTGGCGGGTGTGCCGGTGCCCTCGGCAGTACAGCGCAGTGCCTGCGTGCGGGCTTGCATGGCTGTGCCGGAATGCGCGGACTGTGACGCATATCGCTCTGGCAGTGCGCAGCCGCTCGGCTGACCATGGACGACAGTCCTGTCGAGGTGTCCCCGATGTCGTGCCTGCGATGCAGCCCGCTGCTGTGCCTGTTGCTGTCCCTGGCGGCCCACGCGCAGACAAACGTCTACAAATGCGTGGACGGACCGCATCCGGTGTATCAGCAGACGCCCTGCCAGGGGCATGCGGAGTGGCGCTGGGAGGTGCCGGTGGAGCCGCCATTGTCGCGGCGACCGCAACCCAGGACGGAGAGCGCGACCCGGGCAGCGTCGACGCGGCCGCGCGCAGTGCAGTCGGGCCGCGGGCGGGCAGCGTTGATACCCATCAGTACGGATCCCGCCGCCTGTGAGCGTGCGCGGACGCAGCGCACGAAGATGCTGGCCAGGGCCAAACGCCTGGACTTGGTACAGCGCCGGCAGCTGGACGACGCGGTGTACGACGCGTGTCGCTGAATCGAGGGGCCGGAAACGACAACGGCGCCCGTAGGCGCCGTTGAGCGGGTTGCGGCGGGCTGGCCCTCAGCGACCGTCGCTCGCTGCCGCCGGTGCAGGCGAAGGCGTGCTGTCCGGCTTGGGCAGGCTCAGCTCCGGGTTGCCCTGTTCGGCCTGCAGAATCTGGATGCGGCGCTGCAGGGCGTCCAGCTGGCTGTTGGTGCTCTGCACGTCGCTGCTCAGGCTGACCGCCTGCTGCTGGGCCTGCTGGAGGGCCGCGCTGACCTGGGCCGACTGCGCCTGCTGCTGCTCCATTTCCTGCTGCAGCGTTCGCAGGCGTTCCTCGTTGTAGGCCACCAGGCGCTCGGTGTAACGCTTGCCGGCTTCCAGGCGTGTGGTGTCGATGTAGACCTGTGCCAGCTGCTCGGATTGCTGGGCGAAGGTGCGGTAGACACGCTCGGCGTTGTCGACCGCGTCGGTCTTGATCACCCGCCAGAAGTTCTTCTCCTGGAACAGCGCGACGTAGTACGTCAGGGTGCTGGCATTGAACAGCAGGCTCGCGCCGTAATTGCCGTTGTAGGTGGTACGCAGCTCGGTCAGCTGGCGGGCATCCATCAGCTGCTTGAGCTCATCAACGGTGTTGCGCACTACCGGTGCGGTACGTGCGGCCGGCTCTGCGGCTGCTTCGCGGTCGCCACGGGCAGCCATCGCCGCCGGTGCCACCAGCATCATGGCCACGGCCAGCAGTGCCGCGCCGCGCGTGTGCCGGGCGAAGACCGCGCCCCCTGAAGTTTCTCGCATGTCTAGACCATCCACGGATGAGTGTGGGTTGAGATGAAGGTGGTTCCCCGCCGGGAGTCTAGCATGCGCGCGGGCGCCGCCAAGGGCGCCCGTCACGGGTCAGTAGACCAGTTGTGCGGGCGTGCACTGGATGGACTGCACGTGCACATCCGTACGGCCCAGTTCCAGGCCCAGTACCTGGGCCAGCAGCGAGCGCAGCAGCGAGCCGACACTGTTGAGGAGCGGCTTCAGGACATCCAGGGCGGGCTTCAGCAGGAAGCACAGCAGGCCCGAACAGCTGACCGGGCCATTGCCGGGTGCGGTGACGCCGTCGCCGGCAAACTGGTCCAGGAAGCCGGCATCGGCAGTCTGCAAGTAAGAAGTCAGGTTGTACTTCATGCAGTTGTTGTAGGTGGTGTCATCCAACGCGCCGATCAGGCTGTTGCATTGCTTGACCAGCAGGCCACCCACAAGCGCTCCCAGGACACCATCGAGGAGACCCGAACCAACCCCGGTCACCGCGTTGCGAAATCCTTGCCAGACCTTGCCGTCGACCATACAGGTCACCAGCAGGCAACTGGTAGGCACCCCCTTCGTGACATTCCAGTTTCCCAGTGGCTTCAAGCCCTGCGTGCTGTCTCCGAATTCCAGCAGCTTGATGGTTGCGTCAACATCGTATCGCTTGCGACCGGCATTTGCCGCTTTCAGGTAGCGGTCGGCCAGTTGGGCGGCCGTCGAGCCCTGGCTCATGCCATCGTCGCGCGGATCGAGTACACCGGAGAGCACGCGCAGCAGTTCTCCGACCAGTTCGGACACGGCCGTACCTACTTCCAGGGCGTTGACCTGGGTTGAACCGGTCGCGCCGGCGGCAAGGGTGAGGCTCTGGGTGTCGGTCAGCGTATTGACCTTGATGCTGTCATTGATCAACGGTGCACCGAGCAGTGTCAGCATCTGCTCCTTCTGCAGCGTTTCGCCGCAGACGTTCTGCTTGGAGAACCGCTCGCTGTCGGGCACCTTGCCTACGCAGGCGCGCAACACGGAGGACTCGACCTGGATCGTCGCGGTGGGAGGCGTGCTGCCGCACTGGAGGCTGGTCAGGGTCGCCATCGCATTGGTCACGTCTGCATGCACCGGCAGCTTCAGGCGGATGCCCAGCAGTGCCAGCACGCCACCGGCAACGGGAATGTTGTTGGTGTCGATGTCGAGGAAGACCCGGATCTGTGCGTTGTAGGCCCGGGCGCCGACGCCACCGATGGCGATCGACGGCGGTTCAACCACCGCGGCTTTTGCATTGACCAGGCCGAGCAGGTTGAGCTCATCGACCGATACTGCGCGGCCGCCATTGGCGATGCTGATGCTGGTGCCGATCAGGTCGAGCACATTGACGTCGGCCTGCAGTGCGCTGGAGATCGTTCCATCGGGCGCAACCACACGTGCGAACAGGCCGCCGCCACTGTCGTCGGAGCCGAGCTTCACGTCCAGCTGCTTGATGTCGATGCCCTTCACGACCAGGGCGTTCTCGAGCGCACTGAGGTCCACATGGGCAACACCCTGCTGGGCCAGCAGCTCAACGGTCGCCTCAAGAATCCGGCCCAGCTTGACCTTGCGACCGGCCAGCAGGTTGTTGAACTCGGCCACGCCCATGTTCACGTCGATCGGAATGCCAAGTGCCTGCAGCAATCCGTTCGGCGTGATATGCGCCTGTGCAAGGCCGTCGTAGCCAAGCAGGGTCGTCTTGTCGAGGTCGGCACCCACCAGCTTCAGGACATTTCCCAGTGGTGTGTTGCCGTTGATGCGCAGCAGTTGCGAACCAACGCTGAAAACCGCCGTGGGCGCCGCACGGCGTGCCACCGCCTGGGCGGTCACGGTGGGCAGGCTGCTGTTCTGCCCGAAGAAGGGAAGCACCGAGCGGCGGGTGATGACGCGCACGGCATTGCGCTGGTTTGCCGCATCGACCACCGGGCTGAAATGCCCCTCCGTGGCCCGGGTGACGTTCCAGTTCCCGCAACGGATCTCCAGAGTCCCGGCGAACGTGTTCTGGGTCAGCGCGTTCTGGCGCGCCGCGCTGTTGTCGCTGTTGTCCGATGCGCACAGTTCCAGCCGCTGTGCGCCCGCCAGCGCGGCGAGGTCGGCAACCTTCTGCGCGTCCCGCTTGGCCCAGAACAGATAGCCGATTTCGATCAGGCCCAGCATGGCCAGCAGTGACAGCATGACCAGCATCATGGTGATCGACATGCCGCCACGTGGGCGGCTGAAACTGAACTGGCGTGGGCGTTTCATGGCCTACCTCAGCGTCCGGACGAGGATGATCCCTTGGACTTGGCAACATCGGTTTCGAAGAAGTCCGGGATTTCGTGTTCGAAACTTCTCATGTAACGGGCATAGCTCAGGGTGGCCTGGTCACCGAGGATCGGCAGGTGCTGGCCGGACCGTTGCCCCGACGCCTGCAGGCGCAACAGGCTTCGCGTTGCATCGCCGATCTGGCTGCGGCCGGGTTGCAGGGCTGCCGGGCCGTAGTCGGTGGCGGCGGTTGCAGGCGCTGCGGCCGGCGTCGGCGCGTGCGGGGCGGCCAGATCCACCGTGGCCAGCGCTTCGGATTGCAGTGGCTGCGGATCGGCGGCAACCGGCGCGCTGCCGCCCAGCATCTGGCCGGTCAGGGGCTGCTGCTGGGCCTGCGCGCTGCCCGCAATCAACAGGCCGCTCAGCAGGGTCAGCAGGCGTCGGTTCGAGGGCGTGGCGGTCATGGTGTGTTCCCGTTCGGGTGGTCGGAGGTGCTGAAGCGTTCCAGCATCGAGGGGGGCAGGCGCTGCGGATCGCGCTCATCGCGGGTGTCGCGCCGTGGTTCGACGGCCAGTCGTGCAGGGCTTGCTTCCGTATTGACTGCGCTGCCGGCGGGGGCTCCGGGCGTGGCCCGGGCGACCGCTGCTGCTGCCGCCTGGCGCTGCTGCAGGCGGGTGCGGATCTGTGCCGCCTGCTGCTGGATGCTGAGCCGGGTTTCCTCGTTGAGGTTGGCCTGCCTGGCGAGGCGCTCGGCAGTGGCCGTGTCACCCCGCAGCACCGCCCAAAGGGCGAGGTTGGCGGTGGCCTTGGCATTGCCCGGTGACAACTCCAATGCCTTGGCCAGGGGTTCGCGCGCCTGCTCGAACTGGCCCGCGCGCAGCCGTGCGTAGCCGAGGTCACCCAGGTAGCTGGTATTCAACGGTTGCAGTTGGGTTGCCCGTGCCAGCGCCTGCTCACTGCCGGCATCGTCATCACGGCGTGCGGCGATCAGGCCCAGGCCATGCGCGGCAGCGGCGGCCTGCGCTCCGCTGGAGAGCTCGCGATACAGCACGATCGCCGCGTCGGCCTGGCCTGTTTCGCGCAGCGCGTCGGCCTGCAGCAGGCGCAGCGCGGGTGGATCGCCATAGCGCTGCCGGAAGGCGTCGACATGGGCGAGCGACGCATACCATGCACCCTGCTGCTGCATGCGCTCGATCAGCTCCAGGTAGGCATTTCGGCTGTCCTGCGGCTCCGGCTCGGGCGCGGCCAGGCTGGGCGCGCGCAGGTACTTCGGCGTGGTCGATGCACAGCCGCTGCAGACGGCGGCGAGGACAAGCAGCAGGCAGGAAGTATGCAGGGCAGGCATCAGGGGGACCCCATCTTGGACATGGTAGACGCCAGCGCAACCAGCGCCGGGCCGGCAAGGACCAGCATCAACGCTGGCAGCAGGGTCAGCATCATCACCACGGTCATCTTCACCGAGAGCTTGCCCACCTTTTCCTTCAGTGTGTTGCGGCGCTGCTCGCGCAGCCGGATGCTGAACTGCCGCAGGGGCTCCTGCACGGCGCCGCCGTGCGCGTGTACCTGCAGGATCAGCTGCATCAGGCTGGACAGATCGTCGTCCGCATAGACTTCGCTCAGCCGGCGCAGCGACTGCGCACGCGTCCGGCCATGGGTATAGGCCACATTGGCTTCCTGCAGCTCGCCGCCGAGCACTGGCAATGCGTCGCGCAGCTTGTCGCCCAGGGTCTGCAGGCTCTGGTCCATGCTGAAGCCCACGCCCTGCAGCAGGCGCAGCAGATCGATCAGCAGCGGCAGCTCGTTGTCGACGGCACGCCGGCGCCGCTTCACCCAGGACGACAGGATGAACTTGGGCAACAAAAGGCCAGCGGCCAGTGCGCCGATCACCACCATCATCCTGGCCAGACCGGTCGCATCGCTGAAGCTGAGCGCCAATGCCAGCACCACCATGGCCAGCAGCAAGCGCAGGCCAAGATAGATGGACGTGCCCCGCCGGGTGTTCCACCCGGCCAGGTCCAGCAGCAGCCGGTCTTCATTGGCCAGCAGCGCCGATTCCAGGCGTCCGCCACTGAGTGCACGCCCGAATCGCTCCAGCCAGCCGAGAGAATCACGTTGCGATGCCGCGTCGGTGTCACGGGCTTCGTCCCGCGGCTGCAGGGCGGTCTTCAAGGTCGCCGATGTGCGGTGCTCACGATGACTGCGGACCCAGCTGCCGATGCCGAGCAGGGCAATGCCTGCCGCCAGCACCAGAAGTGAAAGGGCGAACCAGGTGCTGGCGCTCATCAGGCACCTCCGTGGCGGATGGGGGCTGTCATAGTGATTTGGCCAGGCGATACAGCAGGAAGCCACCCACCAGTTCGAGTCCCAGCGCGATCAGCAGGATCTTGTGGCCCAGCGGATCGCGCAGCACCGGCTGGAAGAAGTCCGGGCTGGCGATCGCCATCAGTACCGCGCATGCCGGTGGCAGCAGGCCAAGGACCCAGGCCGACATGCGGGTTTCCGACGTTGTGGCGGCAAGTTCCTGCTGTGCCTGTTCCAGGTCGCGGATGAAGTCGCCCATGCGTTGCAGGATCTGGTCGGAGCGGCCACCGATACGCACGCTGACGCCGATCACCACCGAGAGCACCCGCAGTACGTCCATCCGGTAGGGCTGTGCGGCCAGGCCCAGGGCGCGATCCAGATCCATGCCGTTGCGTGCGTAACGCACCGTGGTATCCAGCAGGCCGCGCAGCGGTGCGCTGGTCTGCATTGAAGACACCTGGAACGCGGCCTGCAGGCTGTTGCCCAGCGCGGTCAGGCGCACCAGGTTGTCGAGAAAGTCGGGCAGCTGGTGCAGCAGCTGCGCGCGCAGCTTCGACGTGCGCCGCATCACCCATAGCCAGCAGCCCAGCAGGTACAGCAGCAGCGTCAGCGCGAACATCCATGCCGTGCCGAGCCGCAGGGCCGCCAGCAGCGCGAGCACCAGCCCGGGTATCAGCAGCACGATCGGCAGCTTCCAGCCTGTCTGCAGGCCGGCGCGCTGCAGCATGCCGTCCAGTGGCCGGACCCGCCGCCCGCCGCCGGCCGGTCGTGCCGGATCATTGGCGGCGGTGACTGCCGGTCCTGCGGGCGCTCCGCCACTGGCACCACCGCGCGCCAGCCGCTGCTCGGCATGCTGCAGCGAGGCCTGGCGCTGTTCCCGGCTGCTGGCTGTGCCCCAAAGCCAGGCCGCCAGCGCCAGCAGCACCGAGATGATGCTCAATACACCCAGCAGCAGGCCCGTGCCCATGCTCAGAAATCTCCGTACAGCGATTCGCGCAATTGCTGGCGGAACGGCTCCAGCTTGTGCGAGTGCGGATGGAAGCCCAGTCCGATCCAGCGATCGGTCTCCTTGCCATTGCCATCGATCTGCAGCTCGTGGCGGAACATCTCCTGGGTCGTGATCAGGTTGTCGCTCACGCCGGTGATTTCGGTGATCGAGAGCAGCACGCGGCGCCCGCTGCCGAGCCGCGAGATCTGCACGATGAAGTCGATCGCGCTGGCGATCTGCCGGCGCAGGCTGTCCTCGCTGCCCTGGAAGCCAGCGAAGCCGGCCAGCATCTCGATGCGGTAGAGACAGTCGCGGGGCGAGTTGGCATGGATGGTCGCCATCGATCCATCGTGGCCGGTGTTCATCGCCTGCAGCATCTCCAGTACTTCGGCGCCACGCACTTCGCCGACCACGATACGGTCAGGGCGCATGCGCAGGCTGTTGCGCACCAGGTCGCGGATGCTCACCGCACCGTGGCCTTCGGCGCCGCCGATGCGGCTTTCCAGGCGCACCACGTGCGGATGGTTGAGTGACAGTTCGGCGGTGTCTTCCACCGTGATCACGCGCTCGTTCGGCGGCACGTAGCTGGCCAGGGCGTTCAGCAGCGACGTCTTGCCCGAGCTGGTCCCGCCGGAGACCAGGATGTTGCAGCGGCCCAGCACCATTGCCTTCAGCAGCGCCTGCATCGGCGCATCGAAGGTGCCCTTGGCCAGCAGCTCGTCGGGTGTGAAGGGATCCTTGCGGAACTTGCGGATGGACACCATCGGCCCATCCACCGCCAACGGCGAGATGATCGCATTGAGGCGGCCACCATTGGGCAGGCGCGCGTCGACCATCGGGTTGGAATCATCCAGGCGACGACCCAGCGGAGCGAGGATGCGGCGCAGGATGCGCAGCAGGTGGGTGTCGTCGGTGAAGCGCTGGGTGGCGCGCTTGAGCTGGCCACCCTGCGAGACATGTACATCCTTGAAGCCGTTGATCAGGATGTCTTCGATCGTCGGGTCGTGCAGCAGGTCGTCGAGCGGGCCGAAGCCGGTCAGCTCCTTGACCAGGCCTTCGGCGACCACCTGCATCTCCTCCTCGTTGATCGGGATGCGCCATTCCTGGATGAAGCCCACGGTCTGCACCTGCACCCAGCGGGCGATGGTGTCAGGCGCCCAGGAATCGATGTCGATGCGCTCGTCCTCGATGCTGTTGAGCAGGTGCTCGTGTGCAGCCGACAGCACCTTCTGGTACTGCTCGGTCTGGGCGAACGGCAGGTGGCCCGGGGCACTGTCGGACAGCAGCGGCCGGGCAACGGCATGCGGGAACGGGGTTACCTTGTCTTCCATTGCGATCCACCCAGGGCAAGGGAGAGTCTTTCCCGCAGGCCATGCGCCTGGACCGGGCAGGCGGCKGGATCCAGCCGCGGCACGAGCGGGGCGAGGGCACGCAGATAGGGGTCGCGCGGTGCGTCCTGCAGCAGCAGGTGGCCCTGGCTGGCCGCCAGGCGCACACGCGGGCGTTCCGGCAAAGTGGCCAGAAGTGGCACTTCGAAGCGGCGCGCGATCTGTTCGGGGCTCATGCCACTGCTGTCATCGTGGCGATTGATCACCAGTTGCAGTCGCTTCTCGCGTTCGCGCTGGCCGGCGAGGTGCTTCAGGGCCTGGTCGAGCGAGACCAGCGTGGCGATCGACGCATCGGTCACCAGCCAGATCTCGTCGGCCTGGTCCAGCAGCAGCGGCGGCAGTTGCCGCAGCGGGCAGCCGCCGGCATCGCACAGGACACTGGCAAACACCGTACGCAGGCGCTGCAGCAGGGCGCCCGGGTCGGAGGGCGGTACCGCATCGCTGCCGCTGGCGCGGTCCAGCAGCACCAACCCGGTGTCGTGGCGGGCCATTGCAGTGCGGGCGAGGGTGGCATCGATGCGGCTGGCGTTGCGCAGCGCGTCTTCATAGTGGAAGCGGCTGTCAAGATTGAGGTACAGCGCCAGGTCACCCGAGGGCTGGGCCAGCTCCATCAGCAGGCCGTCCTGCTGCACCGCTTCGCCCTGGGCAAGGGCCCGGGTCTGCTGGGCCAGCACCGAAAGATGTGCGGCCAGCGTGCTGGTACCCACGCCCGCACGCACACCCAGCAGGACGATCAGTCGTGCCTTGTGCGCATGCTGCGCGGCGGCTGCGGGGCGCGGGGACAAGGCCCGGCGCAACGCAGCTTCGATGCCGGCGTTGTCGCTGTCCAGGTCCAGCACGTCGCGCAGGCCCACGCGCAGGGCCATGACCACGCCCTCCACCTGGCCGGCACTGGTGGCGCCGACGGCGACCAGAAGCAGCTCCGGCTCGGTCTGCTGCAACTGCTGCGCCAGCACGCTTGAAGCAGCCGCATGTTCGGGGCGGAAGTCGAGCAGCACCAGACTCTGTGGCCCACGTTGCAGATCCTGCGCGGAGGTCGGTGCACTGCTGTCCTGCCAGTGCAGGGTGGTGGTCGGCGGCAGCTTGGCCGCCAGCCGGGGCAGCAGTTCGCGATCCAATCCGTACAGGACCAGGTTCATCGGCGGTCCTTGCGGATGCAGTGGCTGGGCGGTGGCGTAGGGCATGGGCGTGGTATCGCAGGCATCATGGGGTCAGCGTGAGAATCCGGGCACCGGATCCTGGCTGATCGGGCCCAGCAGCCATGCACCCCATTCGGGCATGTGCGGCTTGGCCTCGCGGTCGCCAGGAAGTGGCAGCTCGGTGTTGCGGGCCAGCGGCTTCACCAGCCGCGGCGTGACGATGATCACCAGCTCCTTGTCCTGGCGCTTGTAGTCGAAGTTGCGGAAGAACGAGCCGATGATCGGAAGGTCGCCCAGCAACGGAATCTTGTCGACGTTGGAGACCACGTTGGAGCTGACCAGACCGCCGATCACGAAGCTCTCGCCGTCGCCGAGCTCGACCGTGGTATCGGCGCGACGGGTCGTGATCGAGGGAATCTGGACACCATTGAGGGCAATGGCGTTGCTGTAATCCAGGTCGCTGGCTTCCGGAGCCACCTTCAATGCGATGCGGTTGGGTGCAAGGACCGTGGGCGTAACGGTCAGGCCGATGCCGAAGGGCTTGTAGGTGATGGTGGTGGTGCCCAGGCCCTGAGGTTCCAGGATCGGCAGTTCGCCACCGGCGAGGAAGCTGGCGCTCTGGCCCGACAGGGCGACCAGAGTGGGCTCGGCAAGCACGCGTGCCATGCCGTTGCTCTGCAGCAGGTCGACGTCTGCATTCCACAGGCCCTTGGTCGAGCCGAAGACCAGGCGGAAGGCCGAAGAGATGGGGGATTCGGATTCGTTGCTGGAGTTGCCTTCCTTCATGCCGGGCAGGATGCCGGTGTTGCCCGGCAGCTGGCCGCCCGGGCGGGCGAAACCGTAGGCGAAGCTGCCGTTGCGGTTCTGGAAGCTGATGCCGATCTGCTTCAGTGCTGTCTTGTTGAACTCCACCACCTTGACTTCGACCTGGACCACGCCGCCGCTGCTGACCGTCGATGCATCGGCCAGCAGGCCGTCCTTGCCCAGTGCCATGGCGGCAGTCTTCTGTTCCTGCATATGCGAGAGCACGCTGCCGGTGCTTCCCTGTAGCAGGCCCTGGTTGTCCTGCTGGGTGAACACCAGTCCCTCGGCGCCGGTACCGGCGGCACCCTGCACGGCGCTCTGCACCCGTACCTGCAGACGCTGAGGTTCGGCCTGCTTGCGATGCCACAACAGAAGCGTCGTCGTGCCGGGCGCCTTGCCGACCAGCAGCGCCTGGCGTTGGCCACGCAACATCACGATGTCGGCCACACCCGGGTCGGCAATGGCGACCCGCTCAAGATCGCCGGGCAGTGTCCATGGGCGCTGCTCGCGCGTCTGCAGCACCAGGTCGTCGGCGGCCACGCTTGTCGCCGGTGCCAGCAGCACCAGCAGCAGGGCCAGCCAGCGCTGGCGGGGGGAAGGGCGTGGACTGCGGCGACGTTCGGTCATGGATGCGCTCGATGCAGGTCAAAGGGAACCACGGGGGGCGGAACTGTCACCGCGGATGATTTCGATGCCAGACGCACGGGGGGCGCTGCGCCGTGATGCCGGCGCGCGGACCGTGGGCGCCGGGTTGCCACGGGCCGGGATGTTGCCGCGGCCGGCCAGTGCGTCTCCATCGATGCCGGCAAACGCATGGTTCTCCGGCCGCTGCAACGCCAACTGCTGTTCTGCGTCGAGGCCCCGCAGCGGATCGATCACGCCGCGGGCCTGAGGGAACAAGGCAAGATCGGGCTGCCCGGTATCCGCTGGGTTGCGCAGGGCCAGGAACAGCTTGCCCTGCTGCGCACCCAGCAGCAGGCGATTGGCATCGGCCACCGGCACCGCCAGCACTGCACTGCGCGCCGGCTGGGCGGTGTCGCTGCCCGAGTGCTGACTGCTGCTTCCGGTGATGTCGGCGGCGCGGGAATCATTGCGGGTGTCGCCTTCATTGCTGGCGACGACCTCGCTGGCGGCCGGGGCGATGTCCTGTTGGCCGTAGCTGAGCACGCGCAGGCGAGACAGCAGCAGTCGGGTCTGCGCTGCCTCGGCCGGCCCACTGACATTGGGCTGCGCGTTGCGCAGGTTGAGGAAGACGTCGACGAAATCACCTGGCAGGATGCGGTTGCCGGCGCCGACCAGTTCGTCGACCGGGACGGCCAGCGCACGTTCGCCAGGGCGCAGCTGCAGCGAGAAGCCCTGGGCAAGTACGCTGCTGCTGATGGTGGTGCCCTCGGCAATGTCCTGCACCGGCACCTTGCCAACCACGGATGAAAGGCTGGTTGCGGCGCCGGCGACAGGGGCGCTGCGCTGAGCAAGGCGCAGTCCGTTGGCGGTGATCGGTTCGCCGGCTGGCAGGCGCGCCACGGCCTCGACCACGGTGATCGCCTGCGCCTCGCTCTGAGCAACGGGGGCGGCCATGGCGGGCGCGTCTGGCTTGCGCCCGATCATCAAGGCGATTACCGCCAGCAGCACGGCCAGCCCGATCAGGGCGACGGCAGCGATGCGGGTCAACTTGAGCATGGAACCGTCTCCTGTACCGATCGTCAGTTGCCGCTGCCGAGGTCGAGCTGGGCGACCGCGACGCTGCGGATGGGAGCCTGCATCACCCACTTGTAGAGCGTGGCGGTGCCGGGCAGGAAGGGATGGCTGGCGTAGTCGTAGCTGACCGTCACGGTCATGCATTGGGCGGTGGCCAGGCCGGCGCATGGGGCTTGTGCGGACACCAGGATGGCGTTGGTGCCCCCATTGCTGCAGTCGACGGGCTGCCCTGAGAAATTCAGCAGCCACTGCATCGAACTGCGGGCAGCAACACAGGCGGCGGTGCGGCGCTCGCTGGCACTGCCATAGCGCAATGATGCGCGTGCGCCCTCGGCCGATGCCGTTGCCAGGGTCTGCTGGGCCGCCATGATCATCACGCCGGAGAAAGTGAACAACAGCAGGGGCAGCAGGCCGAGCATCAACATCAGCGCGAACTCGATGCTGACGGCGCCGCGTTGCCGTCGCGGGTTGCGGGCGTTCATGCCTGGCCTCCGTAGGTGCTGATGAGGATCCAGCCCGTGGCAGCCATTGCCAGATAGGCGGCGTAGGGAATGCCCTGGCGGCCCTGCCGGGCGTTGTGCATGTCGCGGAGCGCTGGATGTGATTGCCAGTGCGAGGTGGCGCGGTGCGCCTGCGCCTGCAGTCCGGGCAGCATCATGCCCAGGCGGCGGGACACCAGCACCACCGCAGCGTGCGCGCCTGCAGCCAGGCTGGCTGCGATCCAGATCGGCAGCAGTGCCTGCCAGCCCAGCATCAGGCCCAGCACGCAGAAGAACTTGACATCCCCGGCGCCCATCCATCGCAGCGCGTAGAACGGCAGCAGCGCCACCAGGCCGAGCGCCGCGCCGGCAGCGTGGTGCAACCACGGCAGGCGCGGCGCGTAGAACTGGCCAGCGGCCAGCAGCAGGACGGAAAGCACGATTGCGGCCAGCAGCCAGGTATTCGGCACCCGGCGTGCATACAGGTCACTGACGGTGATCCGCAGGCATAGGCCAATGGCCAACAACCCCAGCAGTGTCATCGTGCACTCCCTTGTCCGTCACTGGACAGCAAGCAGACGCTCCCAACCCCGAACAGGCCCGCAGCCGCATGCGCGCTTCAGGTGGTACCCGATGCCTTGTTCGCCAGTTTGGTGAGATTTTCAAAGAGGGTGCTGAAGAACGTCTGGATCTGCGTGCTGCCCAATGCGATCAGGACGCCGGCAATCACGGCGGCCAGCAGCCCGTATTCGAGCGCGGTGACGCCATCTTCTTCCCTCAGGAACTTGCGAATCGATGCGTTCATGACGTTTGTCTCCCTCTACCTGTCTGCTGCAGGACACCTGTTGGGCGGTGGCCCGGCTCCGCCGGGATCGTCCGTGGACCTCCGCCCATCCTGGCAGAGGAGGCACAGCGGGACAGACCCGCCATGCTCAAGCAGGGTGATCGTCTCCAGGCGGGACGCTGTTCGCACAGCAACGACCGCGCGGCCCGGAGCCGGTGGTCAATGCGTGGTGCGATACATGCATGGTCATGTCGTCCCCCTGGGCGAGGCCATCGCTGGATGGCCGGATCACCGTGTTATCGACTTTGCCTGAATGGCGGCAAGCTGCAACTGGAACCTATATGCAAATTCGGCAGAATTCCCCGCGCCCTTAAGAATTAAGTCTGGTTCTGTGACGAAAATCCGTTCGTTCGCAAAACGATTCATCGACGTGGAGATAATGTGATCGCGTAATTCTGCGGCATGCGAAAACTGTGCCAATAACGACAATCGCCCCTTCACGTCTGTGTTCCTCTTATTCAATGCAGGGGGGTGTTTACCCTTGCGAATTATCGGGCATACTCGCATTCAAGTATTCGCGTTGCTTTATGGGGTGCGCACGCAGGCAGCGCTGTCCACCCCGAAGATGGAAGCAATTCCAGGAGAGGTGCGCGCCCTGTCGGGCAGTGGGGGCCGCATCGCACGACGGATAATCGGGGGACGACACTGTCATGGTCGATGGTGGGGTGGAAGACAGCGACGACAGCGGCCTGCGGTCGATCGACCTGGCGACGCTGAGCGGCGTGCTTCGTGTGTGTGATGTCGAGCTGCTCCTGCTTGATGGCAACGGGCCACGGGCGGCATTCGCTTCGCGCGTGCATGAAGAAGCGTTGTTCTGCAGCATCAGCTGCGGCTTCCATTGCCGTGGACGGTTCATGCTGCCGCCGGACTGGGCGATGCTGGGGTATCTGCACGCCACCGATGAGACATTGAGCTGGTGCCACGGCGTACCGCTTACCCCCGGAATGGCGCTGACCGTGATGCCCGAGGGTATCAGCGAGTTCACCCTGAGCCCGGGCACGCACATGACGCTGATGCTGGTGCCGGCGGCGCGGGTGCAGCGCAAGCTGACCGAACTCAGCCTCCGCAGCACACCGCCTGCAGGCCAGGCGCTGTCGCTGTTCAACCTTGCCAGCGAGGCCGCACCGCTTGCGCAGCACTACCAGCAACTGCACCTGCAGCTGGGGCAGGGGGCCACCCTGCAGGCGGAAGAGACGGAGAAGCTGCTGCATGAACATGTGCAGGCGCTGCTGGGTGCGGGGGCGGCCGAGCGCCCCGGGTGCAGCCGCGCGCGGCGTACCCATTATCTGATCGCGCAGCGGGCGGAAAACTTCATGCGGCTCAACCTTCGCCGCAATATCTACATGAATGAGATCTGCGACGCCGCGGGTGTCAGCGAGCGTGGGTTGCGCTATGCGTTCGAGGATCTGTTCGGTACGTCGCCCAACCGTTATCTGTCGATGCTGCGGCTGTGTGCAGCCTGCCGCAGCCTGTCGATGGCCGATTCCAGCCGTCGCTCGGTGAAGGCCATTGCCCTCAGTTGTGGCCTATGGGACCTGTCGCGCTTTGCCGACAATTACCGCAAGGTTTTCGGGGAACTCCCGCGCGACACGCTGATGCGTGCGCCTGCGCAGATCGGCCAGCCTGCCTGAGCCCTGTCCCGCAAGGCATTTCCCGTGGTTTCTGCCGGAAATGCATATCCGCTTGCCGATAGGGTTGCCGCTTCTGCATAACCAGCTGCCGATTCCGGTCGTGGATTTGCCGGAATGCGTGATTGCTGTGCCGGAATGAAGTGCGCGGCCCCGGCTGCAGACGCTGAAATGTCAGTCACCTGCCTAGCGGCAAGTCCACTGACATTCCAGTTGTTCGCCTACGGGGGAAATGCTCATGAACCGCATCTACCGGCGTGTATGGAACCGCCAGCTCAATGCTCTGGTTGTGGCCTCGGAACTGGCCACCGGCGACAGCGGCGGCAGCGCTGTCCGCGATCAACGCAGCGCCCTGCTGATACCCACCGCCCTGGCGCTTGCCCTGCTGTGTGTGCTGGCCAGCGGGCACGCAGGAGCATCTGAATCCAATCAATCGTTGCGTGACCTGCAGGCACTCGCTGCGAAGTACGCCCAACCGATGCCGGTCAAGGTGGATGCCGAGGTGGCGTTGGCCGCAGCGGCACGCCAGGCGCAGAGCAGCCCTGCGATCAGTGCCGATGCGCGTGTCGGGCTGCAGTTGAGCACCACTTCGTTGCCGGTGGTGCGTGACGTCCTGCCGGCCACTGTGCAGGTGAAGCTGGCAGCGAACGTCGCGCCGAAGCAGGTCGCCGTCCCGGGTCTTGCCGCGGACGTACGCGCCAATGTCGGTGTGGGAAATGCGGGCGCCAGGAGCGCGCAGGTTGATGCGTCGCTGGCGGCCCATGTAGCGCCAGCGGCGTCACCTCTGGGCCTTGCCGCAGAGGCGCGTGCTGCAGCGGATGCGGGTCTTGCGGGCAGGCAGGTTGCATCGCTCGATACCGGTGCCAAGGCCGCAGCCAGCATCAGCGCTGCACCGGCGGGTGCGCTGCATGGCCTGAGAGCTTCGGTGGATGGTGCGCTGGATTCGAAACTGAAGGTGGCAGGGCATCAGATCGACGGTCAGGGCCAGGCCCGTGCGACGGCGGCGGTCACGCTGCCGGCCAAGGAGGAGTTGCCGGGAGAGACCCATGATCGTGCGATCACTGCAGCCTTTGACGCCGGTGTTGCCGGCAAGGTTCGCGTGCAGGCACCCGACGGCCAGGAAGTGGTGGCCGACAGGAACCTCAAACTGGCGGGGCAGGCAACCGTTGCTGCGCAGAACAGCGCACTGGGTGTCGGTGGTCTGGTCGGTGGCGTGGTAGGCGCTGCTGGCAACGCTGTCGGCGGTGCGCTGAACGGCDCCGTCGGCACYGTCGGCGCGGTGGGTGGTGCGGTTGGCGGCACGCTCAATGGCACCGTTGGCAGCGTGGGTGGTGCGGTGGGTGGCACGCTCAACAACACCGTGGGTGCGGTGGGCGGTGCGGTGAACGGCGCCGTCGGCACTGTCGGTACCACCGTTGGCGGACTGCTCAATGGCGGTTCGGGTTCCGGTGCTGGCCTGGGTGGACTGCTGGGCAATACACTCGGCAACGTCGGCAGCGCCGTCGGCAACCTGCTCAACGGCAACCTCAATGGCACCATCGGCAATCTCGGCAGTGCCGTAGGCGGCCTGGTCGGCGGCACGCTCGGCGGCCTCGGCCTGACCAAGCCTTCGGCGATCCCGCCGACCAGCCCGAAAGCGCCGGCGCCGGCCGATCCGAACGCGGGCCTGATCATCGGCACCGGTGGCCTGGTCGGTAATGTCGGGCAGTTGATCGGCCCGACCACCACCAGCCTGTTCGGCGGCAATGGCTACCTGAGCAACGGCAACCTCAAGCTCAGCAATGCCAACGTGATGCAGACCTATTCGACGGTCAATGTGCTGGGCCTGCCGCTGGTGAATCTGTCACCGGTCGGCAGCACGCTCAATGGCCTCGGCGGCGCCGTTACCGGTGGCAGCTCGCACTTGACCCTGATCGGCGGTGTGACCTCCGACAGCTACATCTACAACATCAACAACGGCAATCCGGGTGGCCTGCTGGGCCTGCTGCTGCCGAAGGATTCACCTGCCTGGGCAGCCAAGTGCCTGGACATCGCCCTGGCCGACATCTCGTGCTGGGCGGTCAACGCGGCGCAGGACTATCAGGTGCTGATGGGTGACGGCGCATTCGCCAATGGTTCGAAGGAGGTGGTGATCGGCGCCAACGCACGCCATGAGCTGCCGAAGGTCGACGCCAACGTTGCGTTCCCGGGTGCCGGCATCAATGACCCGAGCAACCCGACCGGCGTGCCCACCGCGGACTATGCGGCGCGCATGGGCCATTCGGTGATTGTCGGTGACAGCGCCGTGGGTACTGCCAATGGGCAGACGCTGCTGGGCGCCGAGGCCACGTCCAACCAGGCCAATTCGGTCGCCCTGGGCTACCGCTCGGCAGCGCTGCGCGGCGCACAGGCCAGCTACAGCGCCTATGGCCTGACTGCACCGCAGGTTTCCGCAGGTGAAGTCTCGGTAGGTACCGCAGGTGGCGGTGAGCGTCAGATCACCAATGTTGCTGCCGGCAGCGCCAATACCGATGCGGTCAACGTGCTCCAGCTGAAGGGCGCGATCAGCCTGATCGATGACGTGGCGGCGGCAGCGGTCACCTATGACCTGGATGCCGCAGGCAATCCGAATTACCGCCGGGTCACCCTCGGCGCCGGTACCGGCACCACCACCATCGGCAACCTGGCCGGCGGCGCGATCACCGCAGGCAGCCTGGAGGCGGTCAACGGCGGCCAGCTGGCCGGTACCAATGCAGCCATCGCCAGCTTCTTCGGTGGCCGCGCGGCCTTCGATCCGGCCAGCGGTGCCTTCACAGCGCCACTGTTCGAGATCAGCACGATCTCCACCGGCGGCGCCATCGCCAAGGGCCTGTATGAGAACGCCACCGACGCGTTCGCGGCCGTCGATGGCTCGCTGGTCAACCTCAACACGCAGATCACCGACATCCGCAATGGCGGAACCAAATACCTGCGGGTGAACTCCACCGGCACCGAGGCCGTGGCCAGCGGCACCGATTCAATCGCGGTCGGTACCAATGCCCGCGCCACTGCCGCCAACAGCATCGCGGTGGGCGCCGGCAGCCTGGCCGACCGTGCCAACTCGGTCTCGATCGGTGCCGCCGGCGCCGAACGCCAGGTGACCAACATGGCCGCCGGTACCGCGCTGACCGATGCAGTGAACGTGGGCCAGCTGCAGGCCTCGGAGCAGGGCGCCCTGCGCTATGACCTCAACGGCGATGGCAGCGTCAACTATGCCAGCGCAACGCTGGGCCAGACCGGCACGGCCACTACGCTGCGCAATCTCGGCCCGGGCCAGGTCAGCGCCACCAGCAGCGAAGCCATCAACGGCGCCCAGCTGTTCGCCGCCAACCAGGCCGTGGCCACCCACCTCGGTGGTGGTGCAGCGGTCAACGCCAGCGGCGTGCTGACCGCACCGACCTACTCGATCAACAACGTCGCCGCCAACGGCACCGTGACCAAGGGCAGCTACAACGATGTCGGCACCGCCTTCGACGCGGTCAGCAACTCGCTGGCCAACGTCGCCGACCAGACCGATGAGATCGACAAGCTGGCCGTGAAGTACGACGTCGATGGCAGTGGCAACGTGCTCAACAGCGTGACGCTGACGGGTACCGGCACCGGCGCGGTGAAGATCACCAACGTCGCCGCCGGCAGCATCCTGGCCGGCAGCAGTGATGCCATCACCGGCGACCAGCTGTTCAGCACCAACAGCACCGTCGCCAACTACTTCGGTGGCACCACCGCGTACAACGGCACCACCAACGTGTGGACCGCGCCGAAGTTCAGCATCTCCAGCATCGCCACCGACGGCACCTTTACCAGCGGCGACTACAACAATGTCACCGCCGCCTTCACTGCGGTGGACGGCTCGCTGAAGGTCCTCAACCAACGCATCACCAACAACAGCGGTGGCAGTGCCTACCTGGCAGTGAACTCGACCGCAGCGCCTGCAACGGCTGCCGGTGCGGAAGCGGTGGCGGTCGGCCCGCAGGCCAGTGCGGCCGGTGCCAACAGCGTGGCGGTCGGCAACGGCGCCAGCGCCAGTGCCGGCAACAGCGTCGCCCTGGGTGCCGGGTCGGTGGCCAGCGTCGGTGCGCAGAGCGGCTACACCGGCGCCTATGGCCAGACCGGCGCCAGCAACTCGGCCGGTGAGGTTTCGGTCGGCAGCACCGGCAGCGAGCGCAAGATCACCCATGTCGCCGACGGTTCAGATACGTACGACGCAACCAATGTCGGCCAGCTGAAGAACGGCGTGAACTACGCCATCGACGAATCGAAGAAGTACACCGACCAGAAGATCCAGAACATCACCAACGTGGCCGGCAGCTTCCGCGCCAACAACACCAACAACCTGGCCGATCCGTCCGCCAGCGGTGCCAACTCGGCCGCAGGTGGTGCTGGCTCCACCGCCGCCGGTGCCAACTCCACCGCGCTGGGCAATGGCTCGCAGGCGCAGGCCGACAACTCGGTGGCGCTGGGTGCGGGTTCGGTGGCGGACCGGGCCAACACGGTCTCGGTCGGTGCCAGCGGTGCGGAACGCCAGGTGGTCAACGTCGCCGATGGCACGCAGGCGACCGATGCGGTCAATGTCCGCCAGCTGCAGGCGTCGCAGCAGGGCACCATCCGCTATGACACAACGGTCAATGGCGCGACCAACTACAACAGCGTGACCCTGGGCAGTACCACCAGCGGTCCGACCACGGTGCGCAATGTCGCGGCCGGCACTGCGGGCACTGACGCGGTCAACGTCGACCAGCTGAAGTCGGGCATGGCACAGACCCTGGACTGGTCGAAGGCCTACACCGACGAGCGCATGGGCGGCTTCGAGCGCGACCTGCGCAAGACCGACAACCGCGCCTCGGCCGGTATCGCTTCGGCGATGGCCACCGCAGCCCTGCCTCAGCCCAGCGAGGCGGGCCGCAGCATGGCCTCGGTCGCTGCCGGCAGCTACAACGGCGAATCGGGCGTGGCGGTCGGTATCTCCGGTGTCTCCGAGGGAGGGCGCTGGATCTACAAGTTCAGCGGCTCCACCAACAGCCGTGGCGAGGCCGGTGTGGCCGTCGGTGCAGGCATCCAGTGGTGATCCCCGCCGCCGGGCCGCACGCGCGGCCCGGCATCGCGGAAACGTCCAAAGGGGGAATGACATGAAACAGCATCGCATCGCCCGCACCGGCCAGATGGCCGCAGTGCTGGGCCTGGTCCTGGGCATGGGCCTGCTGGCCGCCTGCCGCAGCCATGCGCCAGCCGCCGAAGGTCCTGCCGACACTACCGCCGTGCAGTTCCCGGAGGCCTCGAAGGCCTCGTTGAAGGAAGGCATCTATCCCGACGTCGCCGACCTGCGCCGCTTCGCGCCGGGCATGAGCAAACGCCAGCTGTACACGCTGCTGGGCACGCCGCATTTCAACGAGGGCATGTGGGGCGTGCGCGAGTGGAACTACCTGTTCAACTTCCGCACTGCGCAGGGCGCGGAGTACTTCACCTGCCAGTTCCAGGTGCGATTCGACAGCAAGGGCATCGCCCAGGGTGGCTACTGGAAGCCTGAATCATGTGCGGCGGTGCTGGACCCGCCGCGGCCGCCGGCCCCGCCTGCACCGGCGCCGTTGCCGGAGCAGCCGTTGCGCCTGTCCGCCGATGCGCTGTTCGGTTTCGACAGCGCGGTGCTCAGTGCCGAAGGCCAGCAGGCCGTGCAGGGCGTACTGGCGCAGGTGCGCGAGGCCAGTCAGGTGCAGTCAATCCGGGTGACCGGGTATACCGACCGTATCGGCAGTGACAGCTACAACCAGGCACTGTCGCAGCGACGTGCCGAGGCCGTGCGCAGCGCGCTGGTGCAGGGCGGCGTGCCTGCAGCCAGCATCAGTGCCGAAGGACGCGGCGCGGCCGAGCCGATCGTGCAGTGCGAGCAGCGCAACCGTCGCGAGCTGATCGCCTGCCTGGCGCCGAACCGGCGCGTGCAGATCGCGGGTGTGGCGCAGCCACGCTGAGAATCCTGCGCCGGGGCAAGTCCCCGGCATCCCGAGTCCCCCCTGACCGCCGGCAGGACGTGGCCACGTCTCCCCCGTTGTCCACGCCTGCCGGCGGCTCAGGTTTTCCATGGTGCACGCGATGAACGCCCAATTCCTGCCTCTTTCCATGAAGACGGAAACCACACTGAGTGTGTACGGCCAGCTCGGCAATCATGCGGTGGTGCGCATTCCCGGGCGGCGCCTGCCGGGGTTGATCCTGCAGGCCGATACCGTGGCCGGCTTCCTCGCCCAGCTGCAGGAAGCGCAGGCCTGCCTGCGCAGTGGGCGCGCACAGCGCACCGACGCCGAGCTGGACATGCTGATCGACGTGCTGCAGCAGTGGTATGCGCTGATTGAATCGCGCCTGGCGGACGCCGGCGAGGCGCTGTAGTAGAAAAAGGGGACGGAGGGGATTAAGTCGTTCTTGCCCCGGCTGTGCCGGAAACGACTTAATCCCCTCCGTCCCCTTTTTTGTATCAGGCGCGGGCGCGGACCAGCCAACAGGCGGCATCGACGCGCACACGGTCGCCTTCGATGAAGGGCGCGAACGCGGCCAGCGCCTTGTTTCGAAGTGCGTCGGCGCGGTCTTCGGGCAGATTGCGCAGCGCCAAGCCCAACGGGCCCAGCTTGCCGACATAGGTCGGCAGCTCATCGCGGGCAATCGAGCACGGCAGGTCTACCGCGACCAACTCCACATTCTTCCAGCCGGCGGCCTGCAACAGACGCTGCACGCGCTGGCCATCGGCAAAGGCGAACTGGCCGGGTGCTCCTGGCACGCGTGGGGGTAGATCGAGTTCATCGCCAATGGCACGCTCGGCCGTCGTCATGAATGGGTTCTCCTCTGCGCTGCGCCAGGCGATGAAACGCAGGCCGGCACCCGGTCGCGCGGCGTGGTGCAGGTTGGCGAAGGCCGCGCCGGTATCCTCGAAGAACATCACACCCAGCCGCGACTGGATCCAGTCGAAGTGCGCGGAGGGCAGCGGATGCTGCTGCGCATCGGCCAGGATGAAGTCCGCGTCCAGTCCTGCCGCCTCGGCGCGCTGACGGGCCAGTGCCAGCATTGGCGCGGAGATGTCCAGGCCGGTGCTGTGTGTCGCCGGGCGAGCGGCGGCTGATGCCAGCAGGCTGGCGCCGGTGCCACAGCCGATATCGAGCAGTTGCGTGACGGTTTGCGGAAGCTCGGCCACCAGCAGGTCGGCCATCGGCTGGAACAGACCATCGAGGATGGCCTGCTGGGCGACCCAGATCTGGCCGCCAGGGCCATTCCAGAGCGCATTCTGATCAACGGGGGATGTACTGGCCATGACCTTGTCCTGCCGGGAAGTTGCCCATAGGTTGATGCTTGAAGGCGACTTGAGGTCAAGCCCATGCGTGAACTGGATATCGGCGAGGTGGTGAAGCGCAGTGGCGTGCCGGCCTCGACCCTGCGTTACTACGAGCAGCTCGGGTTGTTGCAGTCGCTGGGCCGTCGCGGCCTGCGCCGGCAGTACGACGATCAGGTGCTGGAGCGCCTGGCGTTGATCGGCCTTGGCCAGTCGGCCGGGTTGTCGCTGCAGCAGATCGGGTTGTCGCTGCCGCCTCAGCACGGATGCATTACGCTGGACCGCGAGGCGCTGCTGGCACAGGCCGATGTGCTGCAGCGGCAGATCATGCAGCTGCAGCGGGTACGCAGGCATCTGCAGCGTGCTGCAGCCTGCCCGCAGGCAGAGGACGCCCGGAAGTGCGGTTCGTTCCGGAAGCTCTTGCGCGCGCAGCAGCGTATGGGCGGGTGAGACGAAGGCATCCACGCAATGCGTGGATGAATCAATCGCGGGTACTGACTTCCCAAGTGGCATGCAGCACGCCGGGAACGTGCTCCATCCGCGCCAGCACCACGTCCAGCTCGTCGGCACTTACTGCGGTACTGACCAGTACTGCGATCACGTCAGTGGGTGCGTCGGCATGCTCGACCAGCTGCACATCGCCGACCGGGTACTGCGCTGCTTCCAGCGCGTCGACCAGACGCTCACGCACCCGCGGCACGGCTTCGGCATCCACGCTCAGGCGCACTTCGTAGGTCGCTTCGGTGGCCGCCTCATTGATCGGAATGCGGTTGATCGCATTTACCAGCGGCCGCAGCAGGGTATTGCCGGCGATGATCAGCACGGTCAGCAGCACGCCCTCGGCCAGCATGTCCGCGCCGGTACAGCTGCCGACCGCCGCCGAGCACCACAGAGTGGCGGCGGTGTTCAGGCCGCGCACGTTCATGCCTTCCTTCATGATCACGCCGGCGCCGAGGAAGCCGACGCCGGAGACCACGTAGGAGATCACCCGCACGGCTTCGGCGCTGCCGGCAATGCGCATGCCCAGGTCGACGAAGGCAGCGGCGCCGACAGCTACCAGCACGTTGGTGCGCAGGCCGGCGGTGCGCTGCCGGTACTGGCGCTCGGCGCCGATCAGCGTGCCCAGCACGAAAGCGGCCAGCAGGCTGACCACGGTGTCGGCGAAAGGGCCGGCCTGGAAGGTTTCGATGAAGCGCATGGCCGGAGTCTACCCCGGCCATGTGACGGTAGATCCACGCCGTGCGTGGATGCCCGGATGGGCCACAAACGACTTAATCCCCTCCGTCCCCTTTTTGGGATCAGTCGGTGTCCTCGACGCGCTCACCCATCAGTTCGCGCTGGCGCTTGTCCAGTTCCTCGGCGTAGCGCTTGCGGACGAAGGCCTCGGAGACCACGCCCAGGACCTGGCCGTCGGTGCTGACCACTGCCAGCTCGTCGGCCTGGGTCTGGTCGAACCGCTGCATCACGCTGACCACATCCGCAGCCGGTGACAGCGAGACGTCGCGGTTCTCAGCCAGCTCGCCGATCGGGGTTTCCGGCTTCACGCCATCGCCGTAGACCCGCGGGATCTGTACGATGCCGGCGTAGTGTCCCTCGCTGTCGATCAGGATCACCCGGGTGCCCGAGCCCAGCGGAAAGCGTTGGCGGAACGCGGCGCTGTCGAGGTCGGCAGGGGCGGTGGCCACGCCCTTGCGCATCAGGCGCCCGGCACTGAGGCTCTGCACCCAGCCGACGTCGCGGGCGCTCTTGATGGTCTCCCCGCGCAGGTGCATGCGCCAGGTCGAGAACGAGTAGCCGAACCACTGCCGCACCAGCGTGCTGGAGACCAGCACCGCGCTCATTACCACGCTGGTCAGCAGGAAGTCGTGGGTGCCTTCCAGCACCAGCATGGCCATGGTCATCGGTGCACCGACCACGGCGGCGGCCAGTGCAGCCATGCCGGCCAGTGCAGCAGACGTGGCGTCGACCACCGGAACGCCGGTGGCCATGCCCAGCAGCCCGGCGAACAGCGCACCGACCAGCGTGCCCATGAACAGCGAGGCGAAGAACAGGCCGCCACGGAAGCCGAAGCCCAGCGAGATGCCCGAGGCCAGGCACTTCAAGGTCAGCAGGCCGCCGATCCAGATCAGTGGCAGGTGGGTGGTCAGGTCCAGGTGCAGCGCGCCGTGTCCGGACGAAAGCACCTGCGGGCTGGCCAGCGCCAGTGGAATCAGCAGCAGGCCACCCACCACCGGCCGGCCCCACGCCGGCAGCGGGCTGCGCTTGACCGTGCCTTCGATGGAGGCGATCAGCCGCATGATGGCAATGCCGACCATCGCGCAGCAGCAGCCGAGCAGGCCGTAGATGGCGTAGTCGGCGGCGCGTACGTCGATGGTCGAGGCGGCAGGCAGCAGATAGGCCTCGATGCCGGCCTGGTCGGCCACGAACGCGCCGGCCAGCGCTGCGACGGCCACCGGTGCCAGCGCAGCGGGGATGTAGGCGCCGATGACGATTTCGAAGGCGTAGAACGCACCGGCCAGCGGCGCACCAAACGCAGCGGCGATGGCACCGGCGGCACCGGCACCGACCAGGATGCGCACGTCGTTGCGACGCAGACGCATCACCCGGCCGAGCTGCGAGCCGCTGCCCGCGCCCATCTGCGTATACGAAGCCTCAAGACCGACCGACGCGCCGCAGCCGTTGGACAGCAGGGTCTGGGTCAGCACGATCAGGTTGTCGCGCATCGACATACGGCCGCCGTGCAGGGCGTTGGCTTCGACCGCATCGAGTAGTGGCCGTTTCAGCCGCGTCGCGGCCAGGCTGACCAGCCCGACCAGCAGGCCACCCAGTGGCAGCACCAGCAGCGCGGTCCAGGTCAGCGAGGGCAGGGAGCTCAGGCGCATGCCGTCGTCCAGCCCGTACAACGTGCCCTGCAGCCAGCGCGCGATGCCCGACTGCAGCAGGGTCAGGTAGCCGGCAATCAGGCCGACCAGCAGCGCCAGTGCGATGAACCACAGATCGCTGCCGCGCAGACGCAGGCGCAGGCCCTGGAAGGCCAGATGCAGGCGCGATGGCGAAGCGGGCGAAGACATGGTGGCGGCATGATACGCCGCCACCGTGAGCGCCACCGTCACCGCATCGGGCGGCTACCGGCTCAGAAGCGGTAGCGGCCCTGCACGTAGAAGGTGCGCGGCGCGGCCACCATGCGCCCGGCATTGCCATCGACGTTGCGGGTGTACCAGCGTTTGTCGGCCAGGTTGTTCACGCCCAGCGCGATCTCGCTGTCACCCAGCCCCGGCACCTGCCAGGCCACCTGGGCATTCCACAGGCGTACGCCCGGCACGCGTCCCACGCGCGCATCGGCGCTCTCGGCCCAGGTGTTGGCGGCGTCGGAGAACTGGCCGCTCTGGTGGGTGCTGGAGACATTGAAGGTCCAGCCGGCCAGCGCGTAGCGGGCGCCGATGCTGTCGGTGTCGCGCGAATAGAACGGTACATCCAGGCCGCGGTTGTCGCCGGACTGCTGGATGGCCTTGGTCCAGGTGTAGTTCGCGTACAGCTCCAGCCCGGCCAGCGCGCTGCTCTCGGCGAAGCGGTATTCGATCGCGCTTTCCACGCCCTTGTGGTCGGTGGCGCCGATGTTCTGGAAGGTGGGTGGGGTGATGCCCGGGACCTGCAGGATCTGGTTGTCGAAGCGCATCTTGAACACGGTCACTTCCGCGCGTAGCGCGCCATCCTGCCAGCGCGCGCCCAGCTCGGTGGTCTTGGCGATTTCCGGGTTCAGCGGGTTGGTTGCGGTCTGCGAGTTCAGCTGGATGTTCTGCACCGGCCCGAACGAGGTGGTGTAGTTGCCGAACACGGTCAGCTGCGGGGTCAGCAGGTAGGCGACGTTGAGCGAGGGCAGGGCCTTGTCGTTGCGGCTGCTGAAGTTGGCGCCGCCACCGGCCTGCTGGCGGTCCATGTCGATCCACTCCATGCGCACGCCGGGCGTGATCCGCCACTGGCCGATGGCGATGCGGTCATCGACGTAGAACGCGTGCGCATCGGTGGCGTTGTCGAAGCGGGTGGTCACGCCGGCCGCACCGGTACGGCGGGTCACGGTGTAGCTGCGGTCATTGCCGCGCTCGCGCAGGAAGCGGTAGCCGGCGGTGATGTCGTGCACGCTGCTGCCCCAGTGCAGGCGCTGGGTGTAGCGTGGTTCGATGCCGAGCACGCGGTAATCGCGCGGCTGCACCGTGATCTGCGTGTTGGCGGCGTTGATCAGCGAGCTGGCGCGGTTGCTTTCGTTGTAGTACGCCAGCACCTCGAGCTCGCTGCTTTCCGACAGCGTGTTGGTGTAGCCCAGGTCGATGCCGGTGCGATGGCCCTTCCAGAAGTCGGTCGGTCGGGTGTTCTGGAACGGATCAGTCTCGTATTGCGCGCGGGTCAGGCCGCCCGGGGTCAGCGAGCGCACGTCGTAGTACGACAGCTTGGCGCGCAGCTCCTGCTGTTCGTCGATGGCGTAGGCGAACTTCAGCGCGAGATCGTTGAAGCGGTCATCGCTGCCCTGGCGCCAGCCGCGGCCATCCTGGCCCGAGTAGAGCAGGGCGGCGCCCAGACCGTTGCTGCCGGTGCCGCCGAGGAAGGCGTTGTACTGGGTGCTGTCACCGCCGCCATGGTCATAGGCGGTGTAGCGCGCCCCGGCTTCGCCGTGCAGGCCGGCCTCGGTGGGAATGGCGCGGGTGCTGAAGTTGATGATGCCGCCCACGTTCTGTGGCCCGTAGCGCACCGCGCCGCCGCCACGCACCACGTCGATCGACTCGATGTTGGACAGGCTGGTCGGTGCGAACGACAGCTGCGGTTGGCCATACGGCGCTACCGCAAGCGGTACGCCGTCCAGCAGTACGGTCGAGCGCGGCGAGTAGCGCCCGGTGAGGCCGCGCACGCCGATGTTCAGCGACACCGAACTGCCTGCGGTGCCGGAGTTGTCGGTGACCTGCACACCCGGAATACGGCGCATGGCATCGCCGATGCTGGCCGCACCGCTGGCCTCGATACGCTGGCGGTCGACCACGGTACGCGCGCCGGCGAAGCTCTTCACGCTGTCATGCAGGCCGGTGCCCAGCCAGCTGCCGGAGACCTGGATGCTGTCCAGCGTGGTGGTGCTGTCTTGGGCGAAGGTGGTGGCGGCCGGGAGCAGGCACAGGGCGAGAGCGGCGGCCAGCGGCAGGAGGGCCGGTTGCGGGGCGAGGATGAGCATCGGTGCAGGTCGTGGAAGGTCGTAAATGAGAATTATTGCTGATTCCATTCGCCAATGGAATGCGCCGCCGGTTCACGCTGTTCCCCCGGTGGTAGAGTGGGCGATTGCTTCCTGACTCGCTGAGATCTGCCATGTCCCAAGCCGCCTTCTACCCCGTCGGAACCCCTGGCCAGCCGTGGGGAGCGGCGGAACGGGAGGCGTGGCGTGGCCGCCAGCAGCGCCTGCGTCGCTATGACGAGGAGGTGCTGCCGCGCATCGAAGCGCTGGCTTCGCGCTTCGACAAGGTGGCCTATGGCCAGCTCGACTACGCTGGCGAGACCTACACCCTGTTCGCCCTGCGCAGCCGCGACTGGAACCCGGCGTTGCCGGCCGCGCTGGTTACCGGCGGCGTGCACGGCTACGAAACCAGCGGCGTGATGGGCGCGCTGGAGTTCCTCGAGAAGCACGCCGTCGACTATGCCGGCAAGGCCAACCTGCTGGTGGCGCCGTGCGTGAACCCGTGGGGTTTCGAGCGCATCAACCGCTGGAACTTCGATGCGATCGATCCGAACCGCAACTTCCGCGCCGATGGCCCGGCGCGTGAATCGACCGCCGTCATTGACCTGATCGCGCCGTACAAGGGTCAGTTCGTGCTGCATGTCGACCTGCACGAAACCACCGACAGCGACGAAAGCGAGTTCCGGCCGGCGCTGGCCGCACGTGATGGCAAGCCGTTCGAACCGGGCCTGATTCCCGATGGCTTCTACCTGGTGGACGACAGCGAGAACCCGCAGCCGGCCTTCCAGCAGGCGGTGATCGCCGAGGTGGAAAAGGTGACCCATATCGCCCCGGCCGACGACAAGGGCGAGATCATCGGTTCGCCGGTGGTGGCCCACGGCGTGATCGAGTACCCGCTGGTGAAGCTGGGCCTGTGTGCGGGCATCACCGGTGCGACCTACACCACCACCACCGAGGTCTACCCGGACAGCCCGCGCGCCACCCCGCAGCAGTGCAACGACGCCCAGGTGGCGGCGGTGTGCTCGGCGCTGGATTACGCGCTCGCCCATCGTTGATCGGTAGTGCCGGCCGCDGGCCGGCAACCACGGGACACTGGGATTGTCGGCCWGCGGCCGGCACTACCTCATCCAAGCGTGTCGGCCCACCATAGGGCGGCTGGCCCCGGCGGTGTGTCGCGGCGCCACAGCAGGTCGCTGTGGATGCGTCGTGGCCAGCCGGGCAGGGTCAGCTCGACCAGCTGCCCGCGGTCGTAGCGCTGTACCAGTGCCCGTGGCAGCTCGGCCCAGCCGATGCCGTCTTCGGCCATCTCCATCACCATCAGGTAGTCGGTGGCGGTCCACGCCAGCCCTGTTGCCGCCCGCGCATGGTCGACCTCCGCGCTCAATCGCACCTGCCGGTACCGTGCCAGCTGGGCCGACGCATGGCGGCCGGCGTCGGCCAGCGGATGTCCGCGCGCCACATACACCGACAGTTCGCTGTGGTGGGCCAGGGGGCGCGCCACCAATCCATCCGGATAGCGTTCCTGGCAGGGCAGCAGGCCCAGCGCGGCCCGACCACTGCCGACCAGTTCCAGCACGTCTCCGCCTTCGGCATCCAACCATTCCAGTTCGATCTCGGGGAACGCTTCTGCAAAGCGCTGCAACACGCGCTGCTCCGGATCGAGCTGATAGACGTCGGAGAACACCACGGTCAGCCGCGCTTCGACCGGTGCGGCCAGCCGCACGCTCAGCTGCTGCAGACGGGCGTCGGCGGCGAGGATTTCCTGGGCATGGCCGAGCACCTGGCGCCCGGCTTCGGTCAGCTGCGGGTAGCGGCCGCTGCGGTCGAACAGGCTGACGCCGAGGTCCGCCTCCAGGTGGGCGATGGCGGTGCTGACCGTCGATTGGGTCTTGCGCAGGCGGCGCGCCGCCGCCGAGAACGAGCCCAGCGCCGCGGCTTCCACGAAGGCCTGCAGGGATTCAGGGGAGTAGGGCATTGATCCATCGCTCCTGTCGATGGAATCCATTTTGTTGCCACCGTAAAAGACGATGATACTGGCCGCCGTCGCCCCTGTCTGCGGGGCGTTCCAGATCATCCACGCAGGGCGTGGATCTATTGATGGCGGGGCGCGGTCTCCGTCCCGCAAGGAGTTTCACATGTCCCGTATTGTTCCTGCCCGTGGCGCGCTGGTCGCCTGGGCCTGCCTGACCGTGGCGATCGTTGCCGAAGTGGTCGGCACCTCGTTCATGGCCCAAGCCGCCCGCGACGGCGGCTGGACCGGCTACCTGATCATGGCCGGCGCGTTGGCGCTGTCCTATTACTTCCTGGCCCTGTCGGTCCGCCGCATCGCGGTTGGTGTCGCCTATGCGGTGTGGGAAGGCCTGGGCCTGACCCTGCTGACCGTGGTCGGCCTCACCGTGTTCGGCGAGAGCCTGTCGCTGCAGCAGCTGGCCGGCCTCGTGCTGGCGGTGGTCGGCATCGTCTGTGTCACCCTCGGGGAGGCGCACTGATGAATACCCTGGCCCTGTTTTTCGTGATCTGTTCTGCGCTGATCGACGTTGCCGCCAACATGATGGTGGCCAAGTCGGAGGGCTTCCGCCGCTGGCGCTGGGGTGTCGGCGCGATCGTCATGGTCTGGATCGCCTTCGCCCTGCTGGGCCAGGCGGTGCGCTACATGGACCTGGCCACCGCCTATGCGATGTGGGGTGCGATCGGCGTGATCGGTACCGCCACCTGCGGTCGCCTGCTGTTCGGCAACCGCCTGCGGGCGATCGGTTGGGTCGGCATCGCGCTGGTCACCGTGGCGGTGCTCCTGCTGAGTACTGCGAAGTAGCGATTCGCTGTGCCAACCAAGGTTGGCACCTACCAGTGCTGAGTCGCTGTGCCAACCAGGGTTGGCATCTGCCAGTGCTGCGTTGCTGAGCCAACCAGGGTTGGCATCTGCCAGTGCTGAGTCGCTGTGCCAAACAGGGGTGGCATCCGCCAGACCGTAAGGTGCCGCAAGCAAGCGCCCCGGGGGAAGATTTCTCCGGGGCGCTGTCATATCCGCGGGGCTTAGAAACGTGCGGTGAAATTCAACCGCGTGGTCCGGCCTGGGCCGGGCATCAGGCTCATTGCCAGCGTGTCCATGTAGTAGGTGTTGCGCAGGTTGCTGACCACCAGTTCCACTTCGGTCTTCGGCGTGAACTGCCAGCGCGCGTAGAAGTCATAGATCGCGGTGGGCAGGTAGATGTTCTGCAGGCCGGTCGAGCCGGTGGTGTTCCAGGGCTTGTCCAGTTCATGGGTGGGGCCGCTGTTGTAGGTGCGGCGGATGCCGGTATCCAGCCGCTTGTCGAACAGGCGGAAGCCCAGCGTACTGTGGATCGAGTACTTCGGCGGATTCTGTGCGTTGACGAACGAGGTACCGAAGCCGCCGTCCACGCAGTCCGGCGTGGTGTCCAGCTTGCTCCATTTCGCATAGGGGCCTTCGCGCAGGCGCTTGGCGGTAGCGGCGTCGCAGGTGCGCGCGCGCTGGTAGTAGCTGGCCGACAGGTCCAGGTAGGCGATGCCAGCGTCATAGCCGGACTGCAGTTCGTAGCCGGACACCGTGTAGTTGTCCACGTTGTCGACGTAGAAGGCCCAGTTGCTGGAGTCAAAGCGGCGGGTGATCGCGTTGTCGATATCGTTCTTGAACCAGGCCACCTTGAACGCCAGGCGGTCGCCGTCGCGCCACAGATCCTGCTTGAGCAGGCTGAAGCCGATGTCCCAGGAGCGGTTCTTCTCCGGCTTCAGGTCGGCCACCGGTGCCGAGGTGCTGTTGCCCAGTGTCGATTCGAACAGGCTGGGCATCTTCCAGCCCTGCGCGTACTTCACGTAGAAGAACATGTCCTGGTCGAGGTTGAAGCGGGCCTCGGCATAGGGTGCGAAGCCGTGGCCGGAACGGCGGATCGCCGGCTTGTAGCCCCACGCGGTGGGAATCTGCTTGGTGTAGAAACCGTTGGCGCCGCGCGGGTCGGGAATGAATCCGTCGAAGTCGTAGCTCTGGCCCAGCGTGCTGTCGCCGTACGGCGTGGCCCGCAGCGAGTCATAGGTGTAGTTGCCCTGCGCATCCGGGTACCACTCCTTGTACCAGCCCGGCAGCAGCTGTCCGCCCTTGCTCAGACGTGCGAAGGTGTAGCGCAGGTCGCGCGATTCACTGACAAAGGCCACGCGGTTGCGGTCGCGGGTGCGGTAGTCGATGAAGCGGCCGCCTGCGGTCAGCGACAGCCAGTCCCACGGCTGCCACTGCAGCGAGGCGACAACGCTGGCTTCGCGGCGCGTGCCCGAGCGCAGGTAACGGTTGTTGTTGTAGTCCACCGGCAGCACCGGCGAATTCGGTGCGGTGTCCTCGTGCTGGAAAGAAGCGCCATAGCGCAGCGTCCAGTCGCCCAGGCTGTTGTTGAAGCGGGTGGTGTTGCTGCTGTCCACGCCCCAGCGCCGGGTCTTCACGTCCGACTGCAGGCCCGGACCATAGGTTTCACCCAGCGTGTCCGGCATCTGGTCGTTGGGCACGTCCTTGAACAGCGGCGTGTTGGCGATGTTGCTGTTGAACATGCGGCTGGTGGCGGTGGTGAACCACAGCGTGCTGCTCAGGTCCAGCCACGGGTGTGCCTCGGGCCGGTAGCGGTGGCGCAGCGAGGTGGCGTTGAGCCGCATCTTCCCGGGCTCGAACTGGAACATGGTGTTGGCCTTGTCCACATAGGTCACCCATTCGTTGGACTCGCCGACACGGCCGATCGCCGACGGCATGATCTCGCCGAAGCTGGAGTTGAAGTAACGGTGGCTCAGCTCCAGGCGCTGGTCGGGGTTGGGCGTCCAGGTGAATTTCAGCAGCGCCGATTCGTTGTCGGTGTGCGTGTTGAGTACCTCGTCGCCCGGGTGGTACATGTCCGAGACCGCCTGGCTGGACATGCCGGTACCGCCGCTGGACAGGTGCTGGTCGTCGTAGCGGTGCGCGCCGTTGCTGCCGGCGAAGTAGTTGCCCTGGCGGCGCCGCGCATAGGCGGCCACCAGCTGCCAATCCTCGCCACGCTGGGCGAAGGCCACGCTGCCGTTCCAGTCCCGCGGATCACGCAGGCTGTTGCGGTTGTCGCTGCCGCGCGCGATCTGCTTGAACGTGTGGGTGCGGTCGATGCTGTTGTCGGCCACGCCGCCGCGCACACGCAGGCCCCACGCCTGGCCGTCGTTGAGGATGTCATCGACGTTCAGCGTTTCCATGTAGACAACGCCGCCGATCGCACTGGCGGCGTTGGCGGCCAGGCTCGGTCCCTTTTCGATGCTGACCGAGCTGATCAGGTCCGGGTCGAGGTAGCTGCGTTGCTGCACGCCGGCATAGCCGCGGTACACGTCGATGGCCTGCTGGCCGCCGTCGATGATCACCGGCACCCGGTTCTGGCCCTGAAGGCCACGGATGTTCACGTCCAGCGCACCGCCGTTGCGCACGTCAGCGGTATGCACGCCGACCGCACCGGCCAGCACATCACCGATCGACTGGCCGCGGAACCGCTCAAGTTGCTGGCGGTCCAGGTGCACGCGCGAGCCGCTGTCGCGGTAGACCGCATCGGCATCGGCCAGGCCCCACGGCGAAGCACCTTCGCTGGCCTGGCCGGCGACCCGCAACGTGCCGATCTGGCGCACACCGGCTTCAGCTGCTGGCGCGGGTTGCAACACCACGCCGCTGGCATCGCGCTGGAAGGTCAGGCCGGTACCGGCCAGCAGCTGTGCCAATGCCGCATCGGTATCGAGTGTGGCCTGTACGCCATTGCTGTGGCGACTACGGGTCAGGCGTGCATCGGCGGCGATGGACAGCCCCGATTGCTGGCCGAACGCGGTCAGGGCCTGATCGAGCGGGCCGGCGGCGATCTGCCAGCGGACCGTAGCGGTGGACACCTGTGCGTGGGCAGCGGCCGGCAGCAGGGCGGGCGTGGCCAGGGCCAGGCACAGGGCAATGGCCAGAGGGCGAGGGGAAGGGCAAGGCAGTTTCATGGAGGCGGCAACATCCGCAATGGGTTCCCCTGTACTGCCCGGTGAGCGCGAAAAAGGGGAACCGCGTTTTCAGAGCGGACGCACGACGGTCCACCACGGCCAGCGCTGTTCGACGCGGATCGGCAAGGCGCGTGCCAGTAACTGCAGGGACTGGGCGCTGTCCAGCCGCGGCAGGACAGCGGTGACGTTCAGTGCGGCGAGGCGAGGATCACAGCCGAGATAGCCGCGATGGTGGCGGGCAAGCTCGTTGATCACCCGGATCAACGGCATGTTCTGCACCTGCAGGCGTCCGTCCTGCCAATCCCCGCGCAGCGGATCCGCTTCAAGCGGAACGAGCCCGCCCATCGGGCCGATCTGCGCGGCGCTGCCGGCGGGTACATCCCGTGCGGTGCCGAACTGCGGCAGGCAGCGCACCACGCCTTCAAACACATCCAGGCGGCTTCCCTGTGCCTCGCGGCCTACCGCGAAACGGGTGCCGATCGGCTGCAGGCGCGCGCCGGGCACGTGCACGGTCAACGGCAGGCCAGCATAGGCGGGGTGGTGGCCGGTCTGCAGCAGCAGTTCGCCGCGCAGCAGGTGCACCGCGCGGCGGCCGCTATCGAAGTCGATGGCTGCTTCGCCGTCAGCGTTGAGCCAGAGCTGGCTGCCATCGGCCAGCGTCCAGTGCCCGGTCTGGCCGGAGGCGGTGCGCAGGGTCTGCAATCCACGCTGGAGCTGCAGCCCGCGCAGACCCAGCAGCGAGACGCCACCGATGGCGAGGGCGCCGCCCAGTCCGCGCAGCGCCTGGCGACGGCGGAGGCCTGCCGCGCCCAGTGCCTTCGCGGCCGCAGGGGCCGACAGCGGTGCGAACGATTGCCAGACCGATTCGACTCGCTGCCACGCATCGGCGTGGCGGGCGTCGGCCTGCAGCCATGCGTGCCAGTGTTGCTGCTCGTCGTCACTCCAGCCCTGCTGGCGCAACGCGAACCACTCGGCGGCCTGTTCCAGCGCCGGGCTGGCCAACGCAGCGCTCATGCTGCGGCGTCGCCGGACAGGCGCAGGCAATGCAGCATCGCCTGTGCCATGTACTTCTTGACCATCCGCTCGGACACGCCCAGCTGCTGGCCGATCTCTGCATAGCCGAGGCCGGACAGTCGCGCCAGCAGGAAGGCACGTCGAGGCCGTTCGGCCAGCCCGGCCAGCATGTCGGCGATGGCGTGCAGCAGCTGCAACGCCTGCGCGCGCTCCTCGGCCGAGGGATGCACCAGCTCCGGCTGCGCAGCCAGTGCGGCCAGATAGGCGCGCTCCAGATCCGCGCGCTGCCAGTGGTTGACCAGCAGGGCGTGCGCGATGGTGCTGAGGTAGGCGCGTGGCAGCCGCAGTTCGGACGGATCGACGCGACGGCTGAGCAGGCGCAGGAAGGTGTCCTGGGTCAGGTCGGCGGCGCAGTCGGCATTGTGGGTGCGGCGGCGCAGCCAGCCCAGCAGCCAGCCATGGTGTTCGCGGTAGAACCCCGCCAGCGCAGTGCTGGAGGTGGCGGGCACGGCCATGGGTATGGATCATTAATGAGAATGATTCCCATTATAGGGTGATCGAGCGGCGCACGACAAATCCCGCGCACGCAGCAGAGGGAGATCGCCGGATTTGCGATGCCCGGCGCGCTCACCGACACTGCGGTTTTCCGCACGGAGTGCCCGCATGTTCAGCCACGTCACCGTTGGGACCAACAACATGGATGTCGCGCATCGCTTCTACGATGCGCTGTTCACCGCCTTGGGCGCACGCCCGGGCATCTTCGATGACAAGGGCAGGCTGGTGTACTTCAAGGATGGCCGCATGTTCATCGTCACCGCGCCGATCGATGGGCAACCGGCATGCCACGCCAACGGCGGCACCATCGGCTTCACCCTCGACAATGCCGAGGCCGTGCGCGGCTGGCAGGATGCTGGCGTCGCCCATGGCGGCACCGCCATCGAAGAGCCGGCCGGCATCCGCAGCATGGCCGGTCGCCAGCTGTTCCTGGCCTACCTGCGCGATCCCGATGGCAACAAGCTGTGCGCGGTGCATGTGATGACCTGAACACAACGCAGGCTACGATCCGGGACTTCCGACCGATGCGGCCTTTCCGCCGATGAGTACAATCGGCCGCGCCTGCCAACGAACGGCGGGCGCCGGATGAGACGGAACTCGATGACCCGATTGCTGCTTGTGGAAGACGATCTGAAGCTGGCCGGCCTGGTCGGCCGTTACCTGCAACCCCACGGCTATATCGTGCACTGCGTGCACGACGGCAGCCAGGCCTGCGCGGCCGTGCAGGCGTTTCAACCGGAGGTGGTGGTGCTGGACCTGATGTTGCCGGGCCGCGATGGCCTCCAGGTCTGCCGCGATCTTCGCGACTTCTGCAATGTACCGGTGCTGATGCTGACCGCGCGCGACAACGCGCTGGACCATGTTCTGGGTCTGGAGTCCGGCGCCGATGATTATGTGATCAAACCGGTGGAGCCGCCGGTGCTGCTGGCACGCCTGCGCGCGCTGCTGCGCCGCCCGGCGCAACGCCAGCCCAACGAGCAGCGGTTGCGCTTCGATACGCTGGACATCGACCGTCGTAGCCGCAGGGTGCAGCTGGGCGACCGTCGCCTGGAGCTGACCACAGGCGAGTTCGAGATGCTGTGGACGCTGGCCAGCCGCAGTGGCGAAGTCCTCAGCCGTGACGATCTGCTCAACAGCGTGCGCGGCATCGATTTCAACGGGCTGGATCGAAGCGTAGACATGTGCGTAAGCAAGCTGCGGCGCAAGCTGCAGGACGATCCGCGCGATCCGGTCAGGATCAAGACCGTGCGCGGTCAGGGTTATCTGTTCCTGCCGGCCGGGGCCTGACGTGCTGCGCTTCTACCTGCGGCTGCTGGTGCTCGCCAGCATTGGATTTGGCGTGGCGCTTTGGACAGTGCCGCTGCTGCTGCAGGAGCGTTTCAGCGACGATGCAGACGTCTACTACCGCGATGCGGTGCGTGGTCCCCTGTTTACACTGGGCGAACTACTGCAGGACCGCAGCGCTGCCGATCGCGCGGCCGAACTGCAACGTCTGGCGCCGCACTATGGGCCGGCGCTGGAGCTGCTGGCGTCCGATGCGCTGCAGCCGCGCGCGGAGGAGCAGCAGGTGCTGCTCGAGTACGGCCTCCTCGCCCGCAACGACCAGCAGGATTTCTATCGGCTGCTGCCTGGGCACGCCGCTGCGCCAGCGCAGTGGCTGCATCTGAGGCTGCCGAATTCACCGCCGCTGGACCTGACCACCATCGCGCTGGCGGTGCTGCTCATGATTTCGGTGTCGGCTGCGTTCCTGATGGCGTGGGCATGGCCAACCTGGCGCGACCTGCAGCGGCTGGCAGCGGCCAGCAAGCGTATGGGCGAGGGCGATCTCGATGCCCGTGCGCCGATCTCACCTCGCTCCAGCGTGGCGCCGCTGGCCCGTCAGTTCAACGAGATGGGCGAACGCATCGCCGGTCTGGTCGCACGTCAGCGCGAGTTGACCAACGATGTCTCGCATGAACTGCGGACACCGATCGCGCGCCTGCAGTTCGAGCTGGGCCTGCTGGCCGTGGAGGAAGATGCGCAGGCGCGCAGGCAACTGCAGCAGGAGATGCGCGAGGACCTGCAAGGGCTCGATGAGCTGGTCGGCGAGCTGCTGTTCGAGGCGCGGCTGGAGCACATAGGCAGCCGGCTGCAGCAGGAGCCGGTCGATGCCCGCGACTGGCTGCATGACCAATTGCGTACGATCAGTCGCGATGCGCAGGGCAGTGGCATCCAGTGCGAAGTAGCAGATGGCGCGCCGGCACAGGTGCAGCTGCACCCGCATTACATGGGGCGGGCCACGCTCAACCTGCTGCGCAACGCACTGGGCCATGCGCATTCGCGGATCCGCCTGCAGCTGCAGCAGCAGGACGACCATTGGCAGCTACGTGTCTGCGACGACGGTCCCGGCATTGCCGCGTCCGATCGCGAGCGGGTGTTCCAGCCCTTCACCCGGCTTGATCTCAGCCGCCAGCGCAATACCGGTGGTGTGGGCCTTGGGCTTGCGATGGTCGCCCGCATCGTGGCCTGCCATCGCGGCAGTGTGCGGGTGGAGGTCAGCGCCTTGGGCGGCGCGTCGTTCGTGGTTCGCTGGCCGATCTCGGCGCTGGGCTGACAATCCCTTACAAAGCGGATACCGCGTGACGAGGATCGAGGCGGGGGCGTGACCCAAGCTGTATGTCGAAGCGGTCATCTGCGCGTTTGCGGGTGACGGCCGCTTCCGTGGACGCGCCTGCCTTCACGTCATCCCCAGCCCACGTCCTGTGACGCGCCGGTTCCTGCCGGCGTGAGGGTGGCGTGCGGCTTCCGCCTGGAGTTGTCGCGTGATTCTGTCTGTCTTCCCCGTTCCCCGAGCCGTCCTGCTGCGGCGGCGCGGCCTGTCCTGGATTGCCACGCTGGCCCTGTTGCCGGTCCTGTCGGCGGCGGCAGAAACCAGCCCTTCGATAGGCCTGCAGCTGGGCCATGGCCGTGGTGACTACCAGCGGGCAGGCGTGATCTGGGACAGTGGCCCGCTTTGGCAACGCGAGCTGGCATCGGGGCGGCACCTGGACCTGGCGATGGAGCTGGGCGTTGCGCGGTGGCAGGCCAGCGATCCGCAGCGTCAGCACGCCTGGCAGGCCAGTGCCATCCCGATGCTGCGCTGGTGGCCGAACGCACATCTGTTCATCGAAGCAGGGGTCGGCCCGACCGTGTTCGATACCACCCGTGTTGGCGGTCGTCGCATCAGTACCGCCTTCCAGTTCGGTGACCACCTGGGGATCGGGCTGCAAGTAGCCGAACGCCACAGCGTATCGCTGCGCTACTCGCATTACTCCAACGCAAGCATCAAGAAGCCCAACCCGGGGCTGGACCTGCTGCAGCTCAGCTGGCGCGTGGAGTACTGAAGCGTGCACGGGCATTACCTGTGGTTACACAAGCGGCACAGGCCCTGCATGCGATGCAGACAGTACGTAAGCACGATGATGGCCGGTGCAAGACTGGCCCGTGCAGGGCAGGGAGACTGAAGATGGTCGAACCCTTGCAGATCGCCGGCCGACGGACTTGGCTGAAGCAGCATGACGGCGAGCGGCGCTGGTTGGCGTTGGCCGCGCTGGACCTGGGCGTGCGCCTGCTCGGTCTGCGTTGCCTGCGGCCCCCGCCGCGATTGAAGGCCGAACAGGCCTGCCAGCTGGAGCGCCGGCGGCTGTGCGAGCTGGCCGCACATGGGGTGCCGGTGCCCCGCGTGCTGGGCCATGGTGAGACGGTCCTGCTGCTGGAGGATGGTGGTCCGAGTCTGGCGCAGCGCCTGCGCCGTTGCGGGCCCGGCGAAGCCGAGCACCTGATGCGGATTGCTGCCAACGAACTGCTGCGCGTGCACTGGGCTGGCTGCTGTGTCGGCCAGCCTGTGGCGCGCAACATCGCGGTGGATGAGGCGGGCTGCGTACGCTTCCTCGACCTGGAAGAAGATCCCCTGCAGGTGATGGTGCTGGCAGAAGCGCAGGCGCGCGACTGGCTGCTGTTCATCAGTGGGAGTGTCCGCCATGCGGGGTTGCCCGCCGACGCACTGGTCACCGTGATCGGCCAGTGCCTGCGGCAGACCGGGCCTGACGTCCAGCAGCTGTTACGTGGTGCGGTGTGCCGGCTGTGGTTCCTGCCGGTGCTGTGCCGCTTCGCTGGCCGCCGCGCAAGGGGGCTGGGCGACAGCGTGCTCATCCTGCGCCGCGCGCTGGCCTGAGCCGGCTGTGCCGGTCGGGCTGAAGCTGCCGGTTTCTCTGCAAGGGATCACGTCACATCCGTCCCACGCGTGGAGCGGGGGCGCCTGATGTGTTCTGGCCCCGACCCGCGCGCGTGATAACACGGAACGGTGGAGCATACCTGTGACCGTAGGCCACAACTTCATGCTCTGTCCACTGCGGTTCAGCCAGAATCAGTCGGCTAATTCCCTGATCTACCGGAGAACGCCGCCCCATGGATGTACTGGAGCCGCAACAATCCCCGGTGCGCACCCTTCGGCCTGTGTTCGCCTTCGCGGCGATCGTTGTCGTGGCGTTCGCGCTGTTCGTCAGCCTGTTCCCACTCGGTGCGGGCCGCCTTCTGCTGAAGGCACAGGACTGGGCCGCACTGAATGTCGGCTGGTACTACCTGCTGGCGATGACCCTCTACCTGGTGTTCGTGGTCGGCGTGGCGCTGTCCAAGTACGGTGGCATCAAGCTTGGCGCCGACCATGACGAACCGGAGTTCAGTTACCTCTCCTGGGCCGGCATGCTGTTCGCGGCGGGCATCAGCATCACGCTGTTCTTCTTCTGCGTTTCCGAACCGCTGACCCACTACCTGCAGCCGCCGCAGGGCGATCCGGCGGCGGGCGAGGCCGGCGCGCGCCAGGCCATGCAGCTGCTGTTCCTGCACTGGGGCCTGCACGGCTGGGGCGTGTTCGCGCTGGCGGCGATGGCGATGGCTTACTTCGCCTACCGCCACAACCTGCCGCTGGCGCTGCGCTCGGCGCTGTACCCGCTGATCGGCAAGCGCATCAACGGCCCGATCGGTTACACCGTGGACGCGCTGGGCATCGTCGCCACCGTGTTCGGCATCGGTGCCGACATGGGCTTCGGCGTGCTGCACCTCAATGCCGGCCTGGCGCACCTGTTCAACATCCCGCATTCCAATCTGGTGCAGATCATCCTGGTGGTGGCGATGATGGGCGCGGCGGTGGCCGTGGCCGTCTCCGGGGTGGAGAAGGGTGTGCGCTGGATGGCCAACATCAACATGTTGCTGGCGATCGCGCTGGTGCTGTTCATGCTGTTTGCCGGGCCGACGCAGTACCTGTTCAGCACCTTGATGCAGAACCTGGGCGACTACCTGGGCAGCGTCGTGGGCAAGAGTTTCGATGTGTATGCCTACGGCGGCCGCCCCGAATGGCTGGGCGGCTGGACCGTTTTCTACTGGGCCTGGTGGATCGGCTGGGCGCCCTTTGTCGGACTGTTCATCGCGCGCATCTCGCGCGGCCGCACCATCCGTGAATTCGTGTTCGGCGTGCTGCTGATTCCGCTGGGCTTCACCCTGGCCTGGCTGTCGATCTTCGGCAACAGCGCGCTGGACCAAGTGCTGCACCACGGCCAGCAGCAGTTGGCGCAGTTGGCGGTTGATGATCCACCGACCGTGCTGTATGCGCTGCTGGACGGCTACCCTTGGAGCCGCGCGGTGATCACGGTGACAGTGCTGGTCAGCTTCATCTTCTTCGTGACCTCGGCCGACTCGGGGGCGGTGGTGCTGTCCACGCTGTCCTCGCATGGCGGCGCGCCCGAAGACGACGGCCCACGTTGGCTGCGGGTGTTCTGGGGCACGGTGATCGCGGTGCTGACCGCGGGCCTGTTGCTGGCCGGCAGTATCGACGCACTGAAATCCGCGGTGGTGCTGGCGTCGTTGCCGTTCTCGGCAATCCTGTTGCTGATGATGTGGGGGCTGACCCGCGCCTTCAGTGACGAGTCGCATCGCAAGCGCGCGCTGCAGTACCGGCCATCGCCGCTGATCGGTGACGATCGCCACCACCAGGGCTGGCGCCAGCGCCTGAGCCAGGCCATGCATTTCCCCGTGCGTGACCAGGTCTACCGCTTCATGGATGACACGGTGAAGCCGGCGATGGAAGCGGTGGCCGAGCAGCTTCGCGGGCAGGGCTGGGATGTCGCCACACGCTTCGAGGCGGGTGACATGGAGCTGACCGTCAACCATGGCGAGCAGCAGGACTTCCTGTATCGCGTGATCCTCAGCGGTTACCTGACCCCGTCGTTCGCCGCGCAGCAGCTGCGCAACCAGCGTTATTATCGTGCCGAGGTGCATCTGTACGAAGGCAGCCAGGATTACGATCTGGTGGGCTACAGCCGCAAGCAGATCATCAACGACATCATCAGCCAGTACGAACGGCACCTGCAGTTCCTGCACCTTAGCCGGTGATGCGGTGGGTGCGGACCGTTGGTCCGCACACCCCTGTAGAGCCGAGCCCACGCTCGGCTGCGTGATGCCGGAAGAGCAGCCGAGCATGGCTCGGCTCTACAGCGACCATCAGAACCGGTAGCGCGCGCCCAGCGAGACGAACTGCCCGCGCAGGTTGTATTGGCTGATGTCGAAACCGTTGGAGCCACCGGCCGGATCGAACGGCGGGTCCTTGTCGGTCAGGTTCAGCACCGACAGCGACAGCGTGGTGTTGGGAATACCTTCGTAGGCGACGTAAAGATCCAGCTGGTGATACGGCTTGATGCGGTCACGCAGCCCCGGGTTGCTGGTGACCGTCGCCACACGCTGGTCGTAGCCACTCACGTACTGCAGGCTCAGCGTGCTGCTCCAGTCGCCCACCGCCCAGTTCAGCGAGGTGGTGCCGCGGGTGCGAGGCAGCGCGCCGTGGCGGTTGTTGCCGGCGCCGTCATACGGTGCCTGCCCGGCCACCAGTGGCTGCTTGAAGCTGAGCAGGTGGGTCCAGCTGCCGGCCACGGTGAAGCTGCCCCAGCCATCGGTGCGGAAGGTACGGCTGGCGTCCAGGTCCAGCCCCGAGGTGGTCAGTTCGCCCTGGTTGGCGTACTGGTTGGTGATGAACTGGATGCGTCCGTTCTCGCGTTGTACGCGGCCCGGGAACAGGGTCGGGTTGTCGACGATGAACTGCGCACTGTCAGGCTTGACCAGGTTGTCTTGTTCGATGCGGTACCAGTCCAGGCCGATGTTGGTATCGCCATCCGGCGACCACACCGCACCCACGTTGAAGTTACGCGAGCGCTCGGCCTTCAGGTCCGGGTTGCCGGTGCGGATGTTGGTCACGCCGCGGCTGCCACCCGGTTGCAGTTGGTCGAACGGATCGATCACCGAGCCGTAGCTGACGGTCTGGCCCGGCGCGATCTCCGGCAGCGACGGCGCACGGAAGCCACGCGAGAACGAGCCGCGCAGCAGCAGGCTGTCCAGCGGCTGCCAGCGCAATGCCACCTTCGGCGAGAACGCCTTGCCGAAGTCGTCGTAGCGGTCGCCGCGACCGGCCAGCTGCAGTTCCAGCGTGCGGTGCAGCGGCACGCTCAGTTCGGCGTAGGCGGCACTGACCTGGCGCTCGCCGTTGACCACGTTGATGGCCGGGCGCAGCTCGGTACCCGACAGCACCTGTGCGCTGGTGCGCGCATCCAATGATTCCTTGCGGAACTCGGCGCCCCAGGCGAAGCCGACCGCACCGGCCGGCAGCTCCCACAGCGTGGTCGACGCCTTTACGTTCAACGAGTGCAGCTTGTACCAGCCGGGGCGTTTGGTCTGCAGGCGCAGTGCATCCAGCGCGCCCGGCGTACTGGAGGGGTTGAGGAAGTTGTAGCTGCCGTCGCGCAGGATCTGTTCGAACGCGTAGCGGTTGACGAAGTTGTCGACGTACTCGCGCTGTGCACTCTGCGAGGTCAGCGCTGCCACTTCCCAGTCCCAGCGCTCGCCACTGCCACGCACGCCGGCCAGGGCACGGTAGAACACCTGGGTGTTGTCCTTCAGGCGCGGGCCGAGATCGAAGAAGGTGTACTCGAGCGGCAGCGGCGTGCTGCCCGGATTGTTCGGATGGCCGACCGGCAGCACCGCCGGCACATCGATCAGGGTGCCGGTGGCCGGGTTGTAGGCACGCAGGCCCGGCCCGACGGTCAGTGGCGCGCTGAAGATCTGGTCGGCCTTGTTGTGGCTGTACAGCACATCGGCGAAGGCCTCGACGCTGTCATTGAAGCGGTAGGTCGCACTCAACGATGCCTGCAGGCGCTCGGCGCCGGGCTGCAGGGTCTTGAACGGCTGCGCGTTGAAGGCGCAGGCCTGGCCGGGCAGGGTGCTGCCGAAGTCGCTGTACGGACGCAGCTGGCTGCCATCCGGGCAGCTGGCGAACGGTTGTGGCGCGCGGGGGTTGGACAGCCAGTTGCCTCCGGCGGTGGACCAGCCGGCCAGGCGGCCACCGGGCTTGTCGCGGAAATCGCCGCTGCGCGTGTAGGCGCGCTGGTCGGCATCCAGGCGGTCGCGCTTGAGCAGGTCCAGCCCGAACAGCACGTTCCAGCCCTGCTGTTCCAGATCACCGAAGCCGGCCAGCAGGTTGGCCTTGCGCTCGTCCAGGCCACCCTGGGTGGCGGTACCGAAACCACCGCCGACTTCCACGCCCTGGAAGTTCTTTCGCAGGATGATGTTGATGACGCCAGCGATGGCGTCAGAGCCGTACACCGCCGAGGCGCCATCCTTCAGCACTTCGATGCGCTCGACCGCACTGATCGGCAGTGCGTTGAGGTCGACGAAGGTGTCCTGGGTGTTGAGCGCGAAGCCGAAGTTGGACACCCGATAGCCGTTGACCAGCACCAGCGTGTTCTTCGGCGACAGACCGCGCAGGCCGATCGAGGCCGAGCCGGCGGCGAAGCTGCCGGTGTACTGTTCGTCGAAACTGTTGCCGGCATTGGCCGACAGGTTGCGCAGCACGTCGGTGAGGGTGGAGCGGCCGGTCTGCTCGATCTGTTCGCGGCTGACGATCTGCACCGGGTTGGGCCCGGCGGTATCGCTGCGTTTGATGTTGGAGCCGGTCACCAGCACAGTGCCGAGGGTGGTGCTGTCCTTGCCGGAATCGGCGGTTTCAGCGGCGCCGGCAGCGCCGGCGGTGAGGCCCAGCGCGATCGCGCCGGCAAGCAGGTTCAGGGTGGTGCGGTACATGGAAGCGACAACGCCGAACGGGGGAGGAGCCGTCAGTACCGCACGCAGGTACATGCGCCTTCCAATGACGAAAGCGCATTCAGTTATACATCACAGGTTCTTAACGAAATGACCGGCCCTGTTATCGACCGGTGCGGTGGGGGCGGACCGATCTGTGGTGGGTGCCGACTGGTCTGTGGTGGGTGCGGACCGTTGGTCCGCACGCTCCTGTAGAGCCGAGCCTACGCTCGGCTCCGCACACTGACCGGAAAGCAGCCGAGCATGGCTCGGCTCTACAGAAGGCAATGCCAGCCCATCACGGCCGCAGCAGCACCTTGCCGTTGCGGCCCGAACCCGCACCGGCCTTCGCCGCCCGGGCGATGTCGTCCAGTGCGAAGACCTGCTCCACCGGCAGCGTCAGCTCACCACTGGCCGCGCGCTTCAGCAGCTCGCCAACCAGCCGGCGCTTGTCCTCCACCGCCATCGCCTGGCTGACCTTGCTGCCCCAGAAGCCCTTCACCGTGGCTTCCTTGTAGATCAGGCCGCCGGCGGGAATGCGCATGGGTTCGCCGCTCATCACGCCGAACGACACCAGGGTGCCGTGGTGGCCAAGCAGGTCGACCAGGTCGGCGCTGGCTTCGCCGCCGATGGAATCCACTGCGGCGGCGGCCTGTGCTTCGCCGGTCGCCTCACGCACGCGATCCTTCCAGCCGTCCACCGAGGTGTCGAATACATGATCGATGCCCAGCGCCTGCAACTGCGCCACGGCCGCGGCATTGCGCACCAGGTTGGCCACGTGCACGCCACGCGCCTTTGCCAGCATCGCCAGCGACTTGCCGACCGCGCCGTTGGCGGTGTTCTGCACGACCCACTGTCCCGGTTCAACGTGCAGGAACTCCAGCAGCATCAGTGCGCTCAGCGGCATCGCGATCAGCTGTGCGGCCATTTCGTCGGCGATGGACTCCGGCATCGGTATCACCATCCGCGCCGGTGCGATGAACGCCTCGGCCCAGGTGCCGTGTACCGAGGCGGCGGCGACGCGCTGGCCGATCTTCACGCCGTCGACGCCGTCACCGAGTGCATCGACCACACCGAGCGCCTCGCTGCCACCGATGGCTGGCAGCGTTGGCTTGTAGCCATACAGGCCGCGCACGGTCAGCAGGTCGTGGTTGTGGATCGAGGCCAGCACGGTGCGGATGCGCACCTCGCCGGGGCCGGGCTCGGGCAGGGCGGCATCGGCAATGGCAAGGACGTCGGCCGGGTCGCCGAAGGAGGGGTACTGGGCAGCGCGCATGGGCGGTGTTCCGGGGAAAGTTGATGTTGTACCGAACTGGGGACGCAGGCGTTGTCGACAAGGCGCCGCAGGTGCAACACGGCATCCTGCGACTGATCGTCGCGACATGTGCTGATTACCGCATCTTGTGTTGACGGGTTGGAATATCCCCACTATGTTGTGTCCGTCACTCCCGGTCAGCCGCCGCCGCCGGACATGCAGCAAACGTCCCGCGGCCCGCCCCTGAAGGCTTGCCGTGTCGACGCGGCCGCCATCGAGCGGACCCAGATCGCCCCCACGGCCCGGATACCGGCCGCAGGCGCAGGCTGTTGCCGACGATCTGGTGTTCCCGCGCTTTGGCATCCCACCCCGACCGCCCCGTGCGCCGGTATCGCGTGCAGGGCCGCCATGGCATCGACCGCCAACGCGCGTGCGAGCCTGGAGTTTCACCACCATGACCGACAGTACCTTCCGCGTGGCCGATCTGGCCGGCGCTGGCGACGCCTTGCGCGCCGGTGGCGAGCGCGTGCCGACCTGGATCACCAAGGAGGCCGGCAACCGTCGCCTGCCGTTCGAGGCCGAGCGCCTGCAGCGCAGCATCGACGCCGTGCATGCCGAGTTCCCGCAGCTGGACGTGAGCGACTACCGCCGTGTAGTGCAGTCGATGGTCGAACGCAAACCGAGCATCAGCGCCGATGATCTGGTCGATCTGCTGATCCGCGAGGCCGAATCGCGCGTGGACCTGGTCGCGCCGGAGTGGGAACAGTTTGCCGCACGCATCTACCTGCGCCGCCTGTACAAGCGCGCCAGCCGCAACCGCTTCTACGACGTTGGACTGAAGTACGGTTCCTACGTGGGCCTGCAGGAAAGCCTGGCCGACCGCGGCATCTACAGCAACGACATCCTGCGCTGCTATTCCAAGGAAGAGCTGCAGCAGGCCGGCGAAATGATCGACCCGGAACGCGATCGCCTGTTCGCCTACAACGGCCTGTACCTGCTGGCCACGCGCTACCTGGCCAGCGACCGCAGCCGTGAGGTCTATGAACTGCCGCAGGAGCGCTGGCTGACCATTGCGCTGTACCTGATGCAGGAGGAAAAGCCGCGCGAGCGGCGCATGCAGTTGGTGGGCGAGGCGTACTGGGCGCTGTCCAACCTGTACATGACGGTGGCCACGCCGACGTTGGCCAACGCCGGCAAGGTGGGCGGGCAGCTTTCCAGCTGCTTCATCGACACGGTGGATGACAGCCTTCAGGGCATCTATGACTCCAACACCGATATCGCGCGCGTGTCCAAGCACGGCGGCGGTGTCGGTGCCTATCTGGGCTATGTGCGCAGCAGCGGCGCGCCGATCCGTGGCGTTGCCAATTCCTCCGGTGGCGTGGTGCCGTGGATCAAGCAGCTCAACAACACTGCGGTGTCGGTGGACCAGCTCGGCCAGCGCAAGGGCGCGGTGGCGGTGTACCTGGACATCTGGCACCGCGATATCGAAGCCTTCATGGACCTGCGCCTCAACAACGGCGACCAGCGCCTGCGCGCGCACGATGTGTTCACTTCGGTCTGCGTGCCGGACCTGTTCATGGAAGCGGTCGAACGTCGCGCCGACTGGTACCTGTTCGATCCGCACGAGGTGAAGCAGGCCAAGGGCTGGTACCTGCAGGACTTCTACGACGAGAAGCGTGGTTCTGGCAGCTTCCGTGACCGCTACGCCGAGCTGGTGGCCGATGAGCGCATCAGCCGTCGCACGGTGAAGGCCATCGATCTGTTCAAGCGGATCATGCTCAGCCAGCTGGAGACCGGCAACCCGTTCCTCTTCTACCGCGACGAGGTCAACCGCCGGAACCCGAACAAGCACGCGGGCATGATCTATTCCAGCAACCTGTGCACCGAGATCCTGCAGAACATGAGCCCGACGCGGATGATCCAGGAGATCGTCAGCGGCGACCAGATCGTTACCACACGTCGCGCCGGTGACTTCGTGGTCTGCAACCTGTCCTCGATCAACCTCGGACGTGCGATCAGTGCGCCGGATGACCTGCTGGCCACCGACGTGCTGGAGCGGCTCATTCCGATCCAGGTGCGCATGCTCGACAACGTGATCGACCTCAACGCACTGCCGGTGCCGCAGGCGACGATCACCAACCGCAAGTACCGGGCCATCGGCCTGGGCACCTTCGGCTGGCACCACCTGCTGGCGCAGCAGGCGATCCAGTGGGAATCGCCGGACGCCGAGGCGCTGGCCGACCGCCTGTACGAGCGCATCAACTTCCTGACCATCCAGGCCAGCGCACAACTGGCCAAAGAAAAGGGCAGCTACCCGATGTTCGCCGGCAGCGACTGGCACAACGGCCGCTACTTCCGCGACCGCGACTACAGCGGTGCCGCCTGGGACAGCCTTGCGCGCGAGGTGGCCACACACGGCCTGCGCAACGGCTGGCTGCTGGCCGTCGCACCGAACATGAGCACCGCGCAGATTGCCGGTTCCACCGCATCGATCGATCCGATCTACAGCGCGTTCTACTACGAAGAAAAGAAGGACTTCCGGCGGCCGGTGGCCGCGCCGGGTCTGTCGCTGGAAACCTGGCCGTACTACGAGAAGGGTGCCTACAAGGTCGACCAGTTCGCCAGCGTGCGCCAGAACGCACGCCGCCAGCGCCATGTCGACCAGTCGATCAGCTTCAACCTGTACGTGCCCAGCACCATTCGCGCCAGCACATTGCTGGAGCTGCATCTGACGGCCTGGCGCGAGGGACTTAAAACCACCTACTACGTGCGCTCCAACGACATCGACATCAGCGAATGCGAATGGTGCGCAAGCTGACCACTGCGCCCCCCTGTAGAGCCGAGCCCACGCTCGGCTCAGGCGCGAAGAGCAGCCGAGCATGGGCTCGGCTCTACATCCGCAACGCACGCAATACGAAGGCAGAACACCATGGCAACTCCCCTCGACCGCATCAAGATCCTCGAACCGCGCCACCCCAACCGCAGCACCGGCATCATCAACGGCCGCACCAGTGGCATCCTTAACTGGAACGATATTCCATACCCGTCGTTCTATCGGGCGTACAAGGAGCTGTCGACCAACTTCTGGATCCCCGACGAGGTGGACATGAAGCTGGATGCGCGCCAGTACGGCGAGCTGTCCGGGCGCGAGAAGAATGCCTATGACTCGATCATCGGCCTGCTGGCCACGCTGGATTCGCCACAGACGCGTTTCATCTACAACGTGGCCGAGTACATCACCGACCCGGCGGCACATGCCAATGCAGCGATCATCGGCCAGCAGGAAGTCATCCACAACGAGAGCTACAGCTACGTGCTGGCCTCGATCACCGACCTGCCGAACCAGAACCGCATCTTCGAGATCGCCCGTACCCACCCGACCATCATCAAGCGCAACGCGCCGATCATGGGGGCGTATGACGATTTCATGCGCGAGAAGACCGCCGAGACCCTGCTGAAGTCGCTGATCCAGTCGTCGATCCTGGAAGGGATCAACTTCTATTCCGGCTTTGCCTACTTCTACAACATGGTGCGGCAGAACCGCATGACCGGCACCGGCAAGATCATCAGTTTCATCAATCGTGACGAGCTGGCCCATACCAAGTTCATCAGCGAGCTGATCCGCGCCATCATCGGCGAGAACCCGGAGCTGCAGACCAATGAACTGACCGCGTACGTGCATCAGGCGTTCGAGCATGCGATCGAACTGGAGACGCAGTGGTCCTCGGAAGTGCTGGACGGTATCGACGGCATCGATGTCGAGGAGATGACGCGCTACGTGAAGTACCGGGCCAACAAGATGGCCGGCATGCTCGGCATCGAGCGCCTGTACAGCGACACCACCGATAACGTGATGCCGTGGATCAAGGCCTACGCCGACAACTTCACCGAGACCAAGACCGACTTCTTCGAGATGCGCAATGCAAGCTACAAGAAGACCAATGTCGACAACGGCTTCGACGACCTCTGAGCCGGGCGCGGTACTGCGCATCCTGCTGGTGGTCGCGTCGCTGAGTGGCAATACCCGCGAGCTGGGGCGGCAGATTGCCGAGCGCCTCCGTTCCGCCGGCCATGCGGTGCACTGGCACGAGGCCGATGACCTGCGCCAGGCACCGCCGCTGGCAGCCGATGAGGCAGAGCTGGTGCTGCTGGGCTGCTGGACTGACAACGCCGGCCGCACGCCGTCGGAGATGAAGGCCTGGGTGGCCGGCATCGCCGAGCGGGGTGAACGGCCGCGGCAGCTGGCGGTGTTCGGCACCGGTGAGACGCAATGGGGGCAGGAGTACTACTGCGGTGCCGTGCACCGACTGATCCGCTATTTCCGCAGCGACTACCCGCCGCTGGAGATCGAACAGATGCCGCATGGCGTTCGGCACGCCGAGGCCATCAATGCCTGGACTGACGCGGTCCTGGCCCATTACTGGAGCAACACCGATGCAGATCATCGACGCCACCACGCCTGAGCAGTTCCAGCAGCTGCTGGCCGAACACCCGCGGGTGCTGGTGGATTTCCACAAGGACCAGTGCCCCGGTTGCCGGATGTTGGAGATGTCGCTGCATCGGGTAGCCACCAGCAGTGCGGGGCAGGGCACCACGCTGCTGCGCGTGCAGCTGGAGGTGCTGGGCGAGGCATTCTTCCGCGAGCTGGGGCTGCGGCAGACGCCGACGCTGTCCCTGTTCCGTGACGGTGACGAACGCACGCGTCTGGCCGGATTCCAGTCACCGCAGCAGATCGAAGCCGCGATCGCGTTGCATTTGTAGAGCCGAGCCATGCTCGGCTGTTGTTCGTACGGTGTGCGATGAGTCGAGCATGGCTCGACTCTACAAATGCATCCACGCACGGCGTGGACCTACTTCACGTGCCGCTGAACGTATCCACCAGCAGCTTCACGTTCAATGCCACGATCAGCAGCGCGATCACCCAGGCAATCGCACCCAGCCAACGCGGCGCCACCAGCGCGCCCATTGTCACCTTGTCGGTCACGATCCGCACCAGGGGAATGATCGCGAACGGCAGCTGCATCGACAGCACCACCTGGCTCAGCACCAGCAGCTTTACCGCGCCCTGGTCGCCGAACAGCATGATCACCACCACCACCGGAATGATCGCCAGCGCCCGCGTGATCAGCCGCCGCAGCCATGGCGGCAGGCGCAGATGCAGGAAGCCTTCCATCACGATCTGGCCGGCCAATGTCGCGGTCACCGTCGAATTCAGGCCCGAGGCGAGCAGTGCTATCGCGAACAACGTCGCCGCCGCGCCCACGCCCAGCATCGGCGCCAGCAGCTGGTGCGCCTGCTCGATGTCTTCCACATCGAAACGGCCGTTCGCATGGAACACCGCTGCAGCCAGGATCAGAATGCTGGCGTTGATGAACAGTGCCAGGGTCAGCGCGAGAGTGCTGTCGGTCACTGCCCAGCGCAGGGCGCTGCGACGGCCCTCATCGGTGCGCGGATACGCACGGGTCTGCACGATGGACGAATGCAGGTACAGGTTATGTGGCATCACCGTGGCACCAATGATGCCGATGGCGATGTACAGCGCGTGCGGATCGGTCACCACCTGGGCACGGGGAATGAACCCGCCCAGCACCTCCATCACTGGTGGTGCGGCCAGTGCGATCTGCACCATGAAGCAGCCGAAGATCACCATCAACAGCGCGATGACGAACGCTTCCAGCGCACGGAAGCCGCGGTTCATCAGCATCAGCACCAGCAGCGTGTCCAGCGCGGTGATCACCGCACCCCAGAGCAACGGCAGGTCGAACAACAGCTTCAACGCGATCGCGGTGCCGATCACCTCGGCCAGGTCGCAGGCGATGATCGCCGCCTCGCACAGCGCCCACAGCGCCAGGTTCACCGGCTTCGGGTAGCGCGCGCGGCAGGCCTGGGCCAGGTCCATGCCAGTGGCGATGCCCAGCCGCGCCGACAGCGCCTGCAGGATCACCGCCATCAGGTTGGAAATGAGGATGACCGACAGCAGCAGGTAGCCGAAGCGCGAACCGCCGGCGAGGTCGGTGGCCCAGTTGCCCGGGTCCATGTAACCGACCGAGATCATGTAGCCCGGGCCGAGGAAGGCCAGCAGGCGGAACCACCAGTGACCCTTGTCAGGCACCGCCACCGAGGCGTTGAGCGCGCCCAGGCTGGCCGCAGTGGAGGCCGAAGGGTCGCGGGGTGCCAGGGTGTTCATGGGTGCGAATATAGCTCCTGCTATAGTCATTAGCAATGTGAAACAATCGTCTTTATCGCGTTACTGGTCCAGAATTCAGGTTCAACACCGGATCACCCCGGAAGGACAGGCGCAGGCGTGGGCAAGACCGACGATTCGACATCGCTGAAAAGCACCCCCTTGATCGAGGCCGAGCGCCAGGTCGAGAGCTTCCGGCAAGTGCGCGAGGCGCACCGGATGGAGCTGGTGGAGGACTATGTCGAGCTGATCTCGGATCTGCTGGCCGACGGCGGCGAGGCCCGCCAGGTCGACATCGCCACCCGCCTGGGCGTGGCCCAGCCAACCGTGGCGAAGATGCTGCGGCGCCTGGCCCGCGATGGCTGGGTGGTGCAGCGGCCGTATCGTGGCGTGTTCCTGACCCCGGAAGGCGAGGCGCTGGCGCATGCCAGCCGCCAGCGGCACCAGACCGTGGAGCGTTTCCTGCTGGCACTGGGCGTGGACCCGGATACGGCACGGCGTGATGCCGAGGGCATCGAGCACCATGTGAGCGAGCAGACGCTGGCGTTGTTCGAGGCGTTCGTGCGCAAGGCCGAGGGCGGGGCGCCTTAGTGGTAGCGCCGGGCCATGCCCGGCGGGTGTCCGTGTGGTGGCGGAATCAGGTGTTCTGTAGAGCCGAGCCATGCTCGGCTGCCGTTCGCACGGTGATGGAATGAGTCGAGCATGGCTCGACTCTACAATCCGGGCGGGCAGTGCGCCTGTGCCTGCGCACACGCCCGTTTCGTCCATTCCTTCAACACCGGCTGCAGCCCTTCGTAACGCCGCCCCTGCCAGCCATTGGCCAGCACCTTGCCGTCGGCATCGATCAGCACCAGGTTCGGCGGTGCCAGCCCAGCCAGGGACTGCAGTGCCGGCATGCGAGCGGCGCGGCGCGGGTCCAGCACCGGCCACGGCATGCCCTGCGCCTGCATGTAGCGGCGCAGCGCGCTCTCGCTCTCATCCAGACTGACGTACACCACTTCGGTATCGGCGCCGGCCTCCCGCAACGCGTCGCGCACGCTGCGCAGGGTGGGTACGAAGGCATGGCACGGCGCACACCAGTCGGCACCGAAGTACAGCGCCACCAGTCGCGGTGGCGGTGACCATTGCATCGGCCCCAGCGAGCGTTGCTCCGGACGCATCAACGAGGCCGAGACCTGCGCATGCAGGTCCGTGGCCATTCCCGGTGCGCCCAGCAGCAGGGCGCTGACCAGCGACAACGTTCGCAGCAACTCAGAACGCATAACGCAGGTTGACGTACCACGAGCGCGCAAAACGCGGCCCGTAGACATAGTCGCTGTCACGCAGCGCGCCCACCTCCAGATCCTTCTGGCGCTGATCGAACACGTTCTTGACGCCTGCGGCCACCGACACTTCCTGCTGTGCCTGCGCGCCCAGATGACGGTGCCAGCGCGCACCGAGGTCGGTGAGCAGGAACGAACGCGTACGGTGCAGCTCGCCCAACCGGTTGTTCAGTACCGACATCGGGCCGGTATGGCGCAGCGCCACGAAGGTCTCCCACGGCTCGGCCGGCATCCAGCTAAGCTGGGCCAGGCCGGTCCAGCGCGGGGTCTTCAGGTAGTCGCGGCTTTCGATGACGGTGTCGCCACCGTCGCCGGTGTCGTCGAAGATGCGCTGCGGTTCGCGGAATCGGGAGCGGTACCACGAGGCACCGGCAGTCAGGCGCCATTGCGGCGACGGTTGCCAACCGAGGTTGGTTTCCGCGCCCAGCACGTTGGAGCCGGAAGCGTTGTAGCGCAGCTGGCTCAGCTGTCCGTCATCGCCGCGCTGGATCTCGCCCAGTGCGAAGGTGTCGCGGATGCGTGCATAGGAGGCGGTCGCATCCCAGCTCCACACCGGATTGGCCGGGTCCGATCGCCAGTCGAAGCCGAACAGGGTGGTCAACGCGCGCTCTTCCTTGAGACCGTCGGTGTTGCGCACGCGCACCTGTTCGCCACCCAGCGTATCGACATGCACATCCTCGACGAAGATCTCCGGTGCGCGGAAGCCGGTGGCGATACCGGCCCGCCACTTCAGGTTCGGCGTGGCCTGCCAGGCGAGCGCGATGCGCGGCGAGAACACCGCGTTGTCCAGCTCCGAGCTCTTGTCCACGCGTGCACCCAGCACCAGGTCGACGTTGTCGCGCAGGCTCCACTCGTCCTGGATGAAGGCGCCCAAGTTGTGGAAGGTCGCATCCTCCAGCACGGCAATACGCTGCCCGTCACCGGTGCGGTTGTCGTCGCGCAGCGCCTCGTGCTTGTACTGCACGCCGAAGGCCAGCGCGTGCGCACCCAATCGCCAGTTCAACTGGCTGTCGATGTAGTGCAGAGGGTTGTGGGTGCGGCCGTACTGGCGCCACGAACGCGAGGCCGCGCTGCCGGCCACGTTGTGGTCCAGCTGCGACGGGTCATAGTCGGGTGCTGAGGGATCGGTGACGACGTCGCCCAGACCGCCGTAGAAGCTGTCGCGGTCGATGTCGGCGAAGGCGTAGGCCAGGCGGAATTCGACGTCGGCATTGATCTCCTGGTCCCACGACACGCTGCCACGCCGGTACTTCGTATCCAACGACTCGGCGATGTTGGCCAGGTATTCCGGTTGATCCAGTCGATTGCCGCCGCGGCGGGTTTCATCGGTCACCTGCAGGTCCAGGCGCAGCCGCGTGCCGGGATTGGGTGCATACCAGGCCTGCAGGCCGCCGACCTTGAGGTTCTTGCGGGTGATCTCGGTGTAGCCGTCGCCGTTGTAGTCAATGCCACTGTTCCAGTTGCGCTGGGCAATCACTGAAAGCCCGGCGTCGGCGTCCTTCGCTACCAGGTCCAGGCGCACGTCGGCGTTCTTCTGCGGCGTGCCCTTCAGCACGTCCACGCCGGCCTGCACATGGCCACCACTGCGCGCCGGCAGCGGTGGGATCAGGTTGATCACACCGGCCACCGCACCCGGGCCGTACAGCGCCGAGCCACCGCCCTTGACCACTTCGATGCGGTCGACGAAGCCGGCCGGAATCTGCTCCAGGCCATAGACGCTGCCCAGCGTGGACAGCAGCGGGATGCCGTCGAACAGCAGCTGGTTGTAGGCGCCGGGCAGGCCCAGCAGCTGTACTTCGCTGGTGTTGCAGTTCTGGCAGTTGCTTTCCACGCGCAGGCCGTTGATCAGCTCGGCGGCACGCGAGAAGTCGGTGGCCGCGCGCAGCGCAATGTCTTCCTTGCGCAGCACTTCGGTGCGGATCGGGACATCGGATAGCAGGCGTTCGCTGCGGGTGGCGGTGCTGACCTTGACCTGTACGCGGTCCAGCTCGGTCGGCTTCGAGGTGGCGGCCAGTGCAGGCAGCGGCAGGGCGATGGCAATGGCGGCGGCCAGTGGCAACCGGCGGAGGTGGTGGGGAATGAGGAGGTGGTGGGGAATGAAGCGCATGAGGGCGTCGTCCTTGGGAGAAGAAAGGCGGCGAGGGCGACCTGGCTGACGCATATGAAAGCAGCGGCTCATGAATATAGCAAGGGCTATATAACGAAGCCGCAGCAATTACGATTGAGGCGCCGGCCGAGTCAGATCATGGACGTGTTATAACATTACATAAAACGACCGCAACCCTGCCGGTGGTCATGTGCGGAGGATGGCGTTGCGGAGTAGACGGGAACGGGGTCACAGCCCTTTCCTGTGGAAAGGGATCCGGCCCGGGGGACGCTCGATCAGCCGCGGCGGAACGCGGCGGGGGTACGCGCGCCGACGATGATCATGCGGATCATCGTGGAGATCTGCTCGACCAGCTCCGGATCCTTCTCAGGCGGCAGGTCCATGGCGGTGGCGCCCATCGCGAACACCAGCCGGGTGATGGCCTTGGCCGCCAGTTCCGGCGCATGCAGGACCGCGCCGTCCAATGCAGCCAGGCGCACCAGGTCGTGCTGCAGCTCTTCCTCGAAGTAGTGCAGCTCGCGTTCGACCGCGTGCTTGAAGTCGTCCGAGCCGACCGCGCCCTCGCGCAGCAGCACGTGCAGCAGCTTGTCGTCGGCGCGCAGCTGCTCCATGAAGGTCTCCACCGAGACCCGCACCACGCTGCTGGCGGTGGAGGTGGCGCGCTGCCGGGCCTCACCGATGATGGTGCGCAGCGAGCGGCCGGCCGCATCGATCAGCGCCACGGCCAGTTCATCCATGTCGCGGAACTGCCGGTAGAAGCTGTTCGGCGCGATGCCGGCCTCACGTGCCACTTCGCGCAGGCTGAGCGTGGACAGGCTGCGGTGCGGCCCGATCAGTTTCAGGGCAGCAGCCAGCAGATCCTCGCGGCTCACCGTACGGCGGGCCGGGCTGTTGGCATCTTCGGGCGTCGACAAGGCGGTGGCGGCGGCCATGGGGGTTCCGGTGGGGCGAGGCTGAATCATACCCAATCCGGTTCAATATACACATGTATACACAGATGTATGTGCGCCCGTATAGTGCGCCCATGAGCGCTGTCGTCCGTCCGTCCCTGTTCTCTCCGTACCGCTGGGTCTCGCCGTCGCTGTTCGATTTCTGGGCGGGCCAGCTCAATCCCCTGTGGACCCTGCGCGAGCCGGTGGCCCGCCTGGTCCGGCGCGAGCCGGCCGGCGAGGGCGCGGCGACCCTGGTCCTGCGCACCAACCGGCACTGGGCTGGCATGCGCGCTGGCCAGCACGTCACCCTCGGCGTCGAGATTGAAGGACGCCTGTGGCAGCGCAGCTACAGCCCCACCGCACTGGGGCGGCGCGAGCTGGCGATCACCGTCAAGGCGATCGATGGCGGCCGGGTCAGCCAGCACTTGGTGAACCATGCACAGCCGGGCGAACTGTTCCGCCTTGATGCCGCCTTCGGCGAGTTCCACATGCCGGCCGCAGCGCCGGTGCTGCTGCTGGCGGCCGGCAGTGGCATCACGCCGATGCGCAGCCTGTTGCGCGACGCCTGCCAGCGCCCGCTGGCAGCACCGGTGGACCTGTTCTACTGGGAGCGCACCGCCGCCCATCTGCAGTTCCGTGATGAGCTGCAGGCGCTGGCCGCAGCGCACCCGAACCTGCGCGTGCACCTGCTGACCACCCGCGAGGGCGCGGCGCCGGCCGCGCGCATCGATACCCACGATCTGCAGGTGGCCGGCGATGACACGCCGTTGGCGCAGTGCCATGTGCTGGCCTGCGGCCCGGACGGCTTCGTAGCCGCTGCGCGCGAGCGTCTGGCGCACCAGGTCGCCGGCTTCCAGGCCGAAGCGTTCACACCGCCGGCGCCGCTGTGCGATGCCAGCAGCGAAGGTGAGGTGTCGCTGACGCTTGCGCGCAGTGGCCGCCAGCTGAGCGTGCCGCGGGGCCGCTCGCTGCTGGAAAGCCTCGAAGCCCACGGCATCAAGCCCAAACACGGCTGCCGCATGGGTATCTGCAACAGCTGCAGCTGTGACCGCGTCAGTGGCGCCACCCGCCACCTGCGCACCGGCGACCTGCAGTCCGAATCGGCACAGCCGGTGCGGATCTGCGTGAGCGCACCGACCACCGACCTGACCCTGGATCTCTGAGGACGCCTGCCATGACCCGCGCTACCGACCGTGCCCTGAGCACCGCCGAGATGCATGCCTTCGGTGAGGAACTCGACGCGATCCGCGACCGTGTGATCGGCAGCCTCGGCGCCTCCGATACCCGCTACATCCGCCGCGTGGCCGCCGCCGTGCGCTGGTTCGGCGTGGGTGGCCGTGGCCTGCTGTTCCTGGCGGCGTTCTCGCCGTTGTTCTGGATGCCGCTGCTGTGGCCGGCCGCGATCACCGGCACGCTGCTGCTGGCGCTGTCGAAGATCCTGGAGAACATGGAGCTGGGCCACAACGTCATGCACGGCCAGTTCGACTGGACCGGCGACCCCAAGCTCAACGGCAACACCTACGAGTGGGACATCGTTGCCACCGCCGACAACTGGCGCAAGACCCACAATTTCCGCCACCACACCTACACCAACGTGCGTGGCATGGACGATGACATCGGCTACGGCCTGCTGCGCATCTTCCCGGAACAGCGCTGGAAGCCGTTCTACCTGCTGCAGCCGATCATCGCGCCGATCTTCGCGCTGCTGTTCCAGTGGGGCGTGGCCGCGCAGGACCTGCGCCTGGGCCGTTGGCTGAAGGGCCGCATCAGTGGCCGTGCGATGTGGATGCAGACCCGCCCGGTGGCGCGCAAGATGCTGCGCCAGGTTCTGAAGGACTACGTGTTCTTCCCGCTGCTGGCCGGTCCGTTCTTCCTCACGGTGATGCTGGGCAACCTGGTCGCCAACGGCCTGCGCAACATCTGGACCTATGTGATCATCTTCTGCGGCCACTTCACCGCTGAATCGGAAACCTTCCCGAAGGAGTGCCTGCGCAATGAGTCGCGCGGTCACTGGTACCTGCGCCAGCTGCGCGGTTCGTCGAACATCAGTGGCGGTTTCCTGATCAACGTGCTGTCGGGCAACCTCAGCCACCAGATCGAGCACCACTTCTATCCGGACCTGCCGGCCAACCGCTATGCGGCCATCGCCAAGGAAGTGAAGGACATCTGCCGCCGCTACGGCCAGCACTACAACAACGGCTCGCTGCCGCGCCAGTTCGGCCAGGTGGTCTGGCGCATCCTGCGCCACGCGTTCCCGAGCAAGCCGCGCCGCCTGCCGATGTCGGACATCATGTCCGCACCGGCATCGGCCAACGCGGGCTGATCGACTCAGCCCGCTTTCGCCAGATCCGCCTGCTCGCGGTCCAGGCGTCGCAGGAACACCTGCATTTCCTTGCGTGCCTGCTGGTCGCCCTTGCTGCCGGCCACGCTCAGCCCGCGTTGCCACGCTTCGCGCGCCGCCTGCGGCTGGCCACTGGCCAGCCAGGCCTTGCCCAGCAGCTTCCACGCCGCCGAATACTGCGGATCAAGGACCACGCAACGGCCCAGATGGGTTGCCGCGCGCACCGGGTTGCCGGCATCCAGCCAGCCCTTGCCCAGGCCGAAGCGCAGCAGCGCGCCGTCCTTGCCGCTGGCGAGCATGCATTCCAGAGCCTCGATGTTCATCAGCGCACCTCCACCAGCAGCTCGGCCGGTCCCGGCTGGAAGCGGCCGCGATGGAACAGCAGCGGCGCGCCGCCGTTCTCGTGCACTTCGATGATGCGGCCGGCCAGCAACAGGTGATCGCCGACCGGCCACTGCGCGTGACGAGTACAGGTGAGATGCGCTACCGCACCGGCGATGCGTGGCGGGGCGTCCTCGTCGTCATCCAGCAATGCCAGACCGTCGAAGCGGTTGCGTACCTGCGGATCGGCAAAGCGCCGGGCCAGTGCTTCCTGGTCGGCCGCCAGCACGCTGATCGCAAAGCGGGTGGCGCGCTGGAAGGTGGAGAGACTCTGCGCGTGCAACGCCAGGTTCCACAGCACCAGTGGCGGCTGCAATGACACCGGCACGAACGAATTGATGGTCAGGCCGATGGGCTTGCCCTGCGCATCGCGCGCGCAGACGATGGCCACGCCGGTAGGAAAGTGGCCGAGCAGCCGCCGCAGGGCACGCGGCGGCATCTCGACCGACGGCACCGGGGCCGGGGCGGGGAAGACCCCCACCCACGGCCCGGCGTACGGCAGTGTCTCGCCGCTCATGAGGCCCGGGCCTGGCGGTAGCGCCGGCCGACCTCGGCCCAGTTGATGATGTTGAAGAACGCACCGATGTAGTCCGGGCGGCGGTTCTGGTAGTGCAGGTAGTAGGCGTGTTCCCAGACGTCCAGTGCGAGGATCGGGGTATTGCCGGACAGGCCGGCCGTTGCACCCATCAGCGGGCTGTCCTGGTTGGCGCTGCTTTCAACCTTCAGGCGGCCGTCGCGATCGCTGGTCAGCCAGGCCCAGCCACTGCCGAAGCGGGTCTGCGCGGCCTTGGTGAAGGCCTCCTTGAAGGCATCGAAGCCACCCAGATCGCGGTCGATGGCGGCGGCCAGCTCATCATCGGGCGTGCCGCCGTTGGCGCTGAGCACGGTCCAGAACAGGCTGTGGTTGGCGTGGCCACCGCCGTTGTTGCGGACTGCGCCACGCTGCGCCTCGGGCACTGCATCGAGGTTGGCGATCAGCGCCTCGACCGGCTGCTCGGCGATGCCGGCCTGCTCGATGGCGGCATTGAGGTTGTTGACGTAGGTCTGGTGGTGCTTGCTGTGGTGGATCTCCATCGTGCGCGCATCGAAATGCGGCTCGAGGGCGTCATAGGCATAGGGGAGCGGGGGAAGCGAGTACGACATCGAAGCAATCTCCGTGGGGAAGGCCAGACGGGCTGGCCGTGGGGAGACTGTTATCGCACCTCAACATTGGTTGAGGTCAATAGATCAAGAGGTCAAGACGGAGGCATGGTAGTGCCGGCCGCTGGSCGGCA